>NZ_BQKV01000116.1 GCF_022180365.1 Faecalibacterium gallinarum | reverse complement strand
CGAGTACATCCACTTCTATAACCACGAGCGGCTCCAGACAAAGACTGGCCTGGCTCCGCTCTCGCTTCGCCAGGCCAGTCTTTGATTCGTTTACTTCTACCCCTTGCAGGCCTCTTTTTTGTACTGTCCGCACAATATGGGGCGGTTCACAGCGGGGGATCTGCTTTTTCTATATGATTCAATCATTCCAAAAAGAGCTCGCACTCTTTGCGATCGGAACACACTTTTTTCAGAGCCAGCCCCACGGCGGAGAGCATTACCGGATTGACCCGGCGGGCCGACTGGGGGCAGACTGCGACGCACCGCATGCAGCCGATGCAGGCCGATTCGTCCACCTTTTTGGGGTCTTCGGGGCGGATGGCCTGGACCGGACATTCCGCTGCGCAAAGGCCGCACCGGGTGCAGTCCGAGGTGGGCTTGGGGACGAGCTTGCTGCCGCTGGTTTTTTTATAGGGGCGGTTGCCGGGGAGGGAGGGCTTGGTGTCCTCCCCGCGGGCCAGTTTTTCCTGAATCTGCTTTGCAAACCCGGCCAGCCGCTGGGCGTCCTCCGCGTCGGGGCGGCCGGCGGCAAACTGGCGGGCGATGGAGTGCTCCGCAATAGCGCTGACGGCGGCCATCACCCGGAAGCCGGCTTCTTTGGCGGTGTCGGCCAGCTCCACCAGGGTGTCCTCGTAGGCGCGGTTTCCGTAGACGCAGACCAAAACCGCCCGGGCACCGTTGCCCTTTACGGCGGCCAGCCGCTGAACGGCAACGGCCGGCACCCGGCCTGCATAGGAGGGAACTGTGATAACCGCCAGATCCTCCGCCGTCAGAGCGAGATCGGAAAAAGCGGTCTTGCTGTCGGTCAGGTTCACCTGGGCGGCCTTGGGCGCCAGGGCGTCGGTCAGAAGGTCGGCAGCCTTTTTGGTGCCGCCTGTGGGGCTGAAATAGAGCTCGTAGACATTCATGGGCAGATCCTCCTTGGAGTTCCAGGACGTTTTGGGGTTCTGCCCGGGGCGGGGCTCAGGGTTCTGCTTGCAATTTTCCGGGCGGACCGATACAATAAAGGTGTAATCCAATGCGTTACATCAGGGACAGTGTAACATGGTTGTGATGTAATGTCAATCGTTACATCGGAGAAAGGGTTGAAAAAAGAGCGTATGCAGATCAGTGTAAAGTGTTCGGTGGCGGTGCATTGCCTTATATTCATCCACCAGGCCAAGGGGAGGGCCAAGGTGACCAGCGGCCTTTTGGCGGAGAGCACCGGCTGCAACCCGGTGGTGATCCGCAATATTCTGAGCGCCCTGAAAAAAGCGGGGCTGATCACCGTCCCCCGGGGGACCGGCGGCGCCGAGCTGGCAAGAGATCCGGTCCAGATCACCCTCTATCAAATCTATGCCGCGCTGGAAGGGGAGGGCGTGATGTCCTTGATCGGCATCCATTCCTGCCAGCAGCGGCCCTGCCCGGTGGCGCAGAACATCCGCAAGGTACTTTGCAAACCGTACCATCAAATAGAGGATGCGGTGAAAAAGACCATGAGCGAGATCACCCTCCAATCCATGATCGAGGACTACGAGGCCCTCGCGGCGGGCCCGGAGGAATAACACCGGACAACGGCCCCGGCCGGTTTAAAGGAAACAAAAAACGGCGAAGCTCCTTTTGGGGGCTTCGCCGTTTCTTTGCGGTTTATTTGCGGGCGGCGCCGGACCGGGCGGCCAGCTGCTCGGCGGAGGGGGGCGTATCCCCCTGGGCGGCCTTTTCCAGGTGGCTGATCCGCTGGTCCAGGGCGGTGAGCCGCTGGGCCACCAGATCGGGCAGATCCTGCTGGTCCAGATCGTCCGCCGGGATCACCGTCTTGCTGTTGATCCGCACCACCTCGGCGGGGTTGCCCACGGCGGTGCAGTTGGCGGGCAGGTTGTGCAGCACGATGCTGCCCGCGCCCACCCGGGCGTTGTCCCCGATGAACACCGGGCCCAGCACCTTGGCCCCCGCGCCGATCAGCACGTTGTTGCCCAGGGTGGGGTGGCGTTTGCCGGTGTCCTTGCCGGTGCCGCCCAGGGTCACCCCATGGTAGATGGTGCAGTTGTCGCCGATCTCGGTGGTCTCGCCAAAGACGATCCCCATGCCGTGGTCGATGAAGAGACATTTGCCGATTTTGGCGCCGGGGTGGATCTCAATGCCGGTGTGGTGCCGGCCGGACTGACTGACCCATCGCGCCAGGAAAAACCGCTTGTGCTGGTAGAGCCAGTGCGCAATGCGGTGATAAACCAAAATGTGGAACCCGGGGTAGAGCAGGATCACCTCCAGCACGCTCCGTGCGGCGGGGTCCTTGCGCTGGATGTTCCGCGCATCCTCCAATAAACCCATAGGGAATACCTCCTTGCCCAAAACGCTGCGGCCCGCGGGAGACGGGGGCGGACCGTTGTTTTTTCATTTTAACACACCGGCGGGGGAAAGTACAGGCGGCGGGCGGGTTTTCGGGGCCGGGGGGCGGCGCAGGGGCGGATTTTCGTAATTCTCGCCAAAATTCGCCGCCCGGCAGAGGGTACTTTTCACACCGAAAAAGGCCGGGATGGGATTGACACTTTTCGCGTTTCTATGATAAAATATCTTGAGATACAATACAGTAACAGGAGGAGCAGACCTATGCTGAATGGCCGCGCGCACTATAAGTCCAAAATGCGTTTCTCGGCTGGCTTTGGCGTGGGTGCGTTGTTTTCTCATTTTGCTGGATAAGCTTTTCCCTTTTGCGGGGAAAAGTTTTTTTTTGCCTGCCTGCAGGCGTTCGCCCACTTTGAAAAACATCATGGGAGGAGATCTGTCATGCTGCTTCAAAACGCTGTCAACGCACGGGGAGAACCCATCGAGATCTATACCCGGGAGGGTAAGATCCAGGCCGTGGGTCAGGGGCTTGCGGCCCTGGCCGGCCCGGAGGAAACGGTGCTGGATGCCGGAGGTCTGACCGTTCTGCCCGCCTTTGTGGATCTGCACTGCCACTGGCGCACCCCCGGATTTGAATATAAAGAGGACATTGAGACCGGCAGCCGGGCCGCGGCCGCGGGCGGGTACACCTTTGTGAACCTGATGCCCAACACAAAGCCGGTCTGCTCCTCGGCGGCCCAGGCGGCTGAGATTGAGCAGAAAGCCGCCGAGATCGGTCTGTGTGACGCAAACCAGACCGTCTCCATCACCGAGAATTTCGACGGCAAGACCCTGGACCACCTGAAAACCCTGCCCGCCAGCGTCAAGTTCATCACCGAGGACGGCCACGGTGTTCAGGATACCGCCACCATGGCCCGGGCGTTTGCCATCTGCACCCAGCGGGACATCACCGTCATGAGCCACGCCGAGGATATGGAGATCAGCCCCTGGGACTACCGCCTGGCCGAGGACATCGAGACGGTCCGGAACTGCTGGCTGAGCGAGTACTACCAGACCCGGCTGCACATGTGTCACGTTTCCACCCGGGGCGCGGTGGAGGCCATCCGGATCGCCAAGCTCCGGGGCGCGCCGGTCACCTGCGAGGTGACCCCCCACCACCTCTGGTTCACCAAGGATACCTGCGATTACCGGGTCAACCCTCCCATCCGCACCGCCGACGACATCGAGGCCCTGCTGGACGGGATTCGGGACGGTACGGTGGACGCCATCGCCACCGACCACGCCCCCCACTCGGAAGAGGATAAGCTCAAGGGGATGGCCGGCATGGTGGGCAGCGAGACAGCCTTCGGGGTCTGCTACACCAAGCTCTGCCGCCAGGAGGGGATGCCTCTGGAAGTGGTCAGCCGCCTGATGAGCGAGGGCCCCGCCCAGATCATGGGCCTGGCCAAGGGCCGGTTGGAGCCGGGCTACGACGCCGACTTCGTGCTGGTGGATCTGGATACTCCTTATATAGTAAATAAGGACGCCCTTCACTCCAAGTCCCATAACTGCCCCTACGACGGGGCCGAGCTCTACGGCCGGGTCTGCGCCACCGTCAAGGGCGGCCAGCTGACCTACCAGGCCGAATAACAACCAGACCGAAATTCATCCAAGGAATTTTATGAAAGAGAGGAACACTCCCATGACCAATATGGATAAACTGTACGAAGCAGTCGAAGCCCGCGGCCCGGTCTGCGTTGGCCTGGACACCGACTTTTCCTACCTGCCCGAGGGCTACGCCGATACGGCTCTGACCAAGGGCGAGAACATCGTTCGCTTC
This sequence comes from Faecalibacterium gallinarum, assembly GCF_022180365.1. Taxonomy (GTDB): domain Bacteria; phylum Bacillota; class Clostridia; order Oscillospirales; family Ruminococcaceae; genus Faecalibacterium; species Faecalibacterium gallinarum. The sequence goes on along the minus strand of NZ_BQKV01000116.1, from coordinate 9,764 downwards.
AACAAGGCCTTGATCGAGGCCACCAAGGCAGTGGCGGGCTGCTTTAAGGTTCAGATCGCCTACTACGAGGCCCTGGGCCTGGACGGCCTGCGGGCTTATGCCGAGACCCTCAAGGCTGTGCGTGCCGCCGGTGTGCCGGTGATCGCCGACATCAAGCGGGGCGACATCGCCAAGACCGCCGAAATGTACGCCATGGGCCACTTCACCGGCGACTTCGAGGCCGATTTCGTGACCCTGGCCCCCTATATGGGTCTGGATTCCATCAGCCCCTATCTGCCCTACGCCGAGAAGCAGGGCAAGGGCCTGTTCGTCCTCTGCCGCACCTCCAACGGCGGCGCCAAGGACTTTGAGTACGAGAAGCTGGCCGACGGCCGCCACGTCTACGACCTGGTGGGCGACAAGCTCAATGAGCTGGGCAAGGGCTACATGGGTGAGCACGGCTACTCCTCCATCGGCCTGGTCATCGGCGGCACCCACATCGAGGAGGCCACCGAGATCCGCGCCAAGTACAAGGACAGCTTCTTCCTGATCCCGGGCTACGGCGCCCAGGGCGGCAAGGCCGAGGATATCGCCCAGTACCTGACCAAGGGCAACGGCGGCACCGTCAACTCCAGCCGCGGCATCCTGCTGGCCTACAAGAAGCAGCCCGGCGTTGCTTTCGACGAGGCCGCCTACAACGAGTGCGTCAACATGAAGGAGGCCATCGCCCATGCGTGCAGCCTGCTGTGAAGCCACCGTCCTGAGCCATGAAGTGGTTCAGGAGGACATCCGCCTGCTGCGGGTCCACTGGCCGGACGCCGAGCACGCCCCCCACGCGGGCCAGTTCTTCACCCTGCGGTCCTGGCCGGCCGAGGAGGGGCCCTTCCTCTCCCGGCCCATCAGCGTCCACAAGTGGGAGCCCGAAACCCTGACGGTGGAGTTCCTCTACCAGGTCATCGGCGAGGGCACCCAGAAGCTGGCGACCCTGAAACCGGGGGATACCTTCCAGCTGACCGGCCCCATGGGCAACGGCTTTGATATTCCGACCCTGGCCGCTCAGTATAAAAAGATCGCCGTGGTGGGCGGCGGCATCGGCACCGCCCCCATGTATCAGGTGGCCCGGGAACTGGCCGCCGCCGGGGTGAAACCGGACGTCTTCTTCGGCTTCCGGGACAAGCCCTACTGCATGGAGGAATACCGCTCTATTGCAAACCTCGTCAAGGTGTCCACCGACACCGGCGCGGTGGGCTTCCACGGGTTTGTCACCCAGCTGTATGATCCGGCGGATTACGACGTGGTGCTGGTCTGCGGCCCTACGGTGATGATGAAAAACGCGGCCCGTCTCTGCGCCGAAAAGGGCACCAAGTGCCTGGTGAGCCTGGAGAAGAAGATGGCCTGCGGCATCGGGGCCTGCCTGGGCTGCACCTGCGAGACCAAGTCCGGCGAGGGCAAGAGCGTCTGCAAAAACGGCCCGGTATTTGATGCGGCGGAGGTATTCTGATGGCAGATTTAAAGACGAGCCTTCTGGGCTTTACCATGAACAGCCCCATCATCGGCGCCTCGGGCACCGTGGGCTATGGCGTCGAGTACGAGGAGCTGGCGGACTTCAATAAGATCGGCGGCATCTCCGGCAAGGGCCTGACCCTCCACGGCCAGTACGGCAACAAGGGCGAGCGCCTCTGGGAGACCCCCTCCGGCCTGATCAACAGCATCGGCCTCCAGAACCCCGGCGTCCAGCACTTTATCGACGTGGAGCTGCCTGAGATGCTGGAGCTGAAACGCCAGTACGGCACCGTGATTCTGGCGAATCTGGGCGGCCACAGCGAGGAAGAATATGTCGAGGGCGCGGCCATGCTCAGCGAGAGCCCGGTGGATATCATCGAGCTGAACATCAGCTGCCCCAACGTCAAGGTGGGCGGCATGGCCTACGGCGTCAAGGCCGAGGCCGCCGGGGCTGTGGTCAAGATGGTCCGGGAGGTCTGCAAAAAGCCCCTGATGGTCAAGCTCAGCCCCCAGGCCGAGAACATCCCCGACATGTGCAAGGCCGTGGAGGCTGCGGGCGCCGACGCCATCAGCCTGACCAACACCTTCCAGGCCTGCGCCATCGACCTGGAAAAGCGTCGTCCGGTGTTCGACAACATCTTCGCGGGGCTTTCCGGCCCGGCGGTGCGGCCCATCGCCCTGCGGATGGTCTGGCAGGCAGTGGGTGCGGTTCAGATCCCGGTGGTGGGCCTGGGCGGCATCGCCACCGGCAAGGATGCGCTGGAGTTCATCATGGCCGGCGCAGCCGCGGTCCAGGTGGGCGCGGCCAACTTTGCAAACCCCCGCGCCATGGAGACCATCGCCGACGAGATGAACGAGTGGATGGACCGCCACGGCGTCGCCAGCCTGGACGAGATCCGGGGCTGCGCCCGCTGATATTCGCATATCATTGACTAATATACAGAAAAACGATATTTTCTTGCATAAATTTGCAATTCGCCCCAGAGCGTGATACAATACTGGGAACATAAACCACAGAATACCAAGAGAGGGAGACGTACAATGAGCGAAGCAATTGAAATTTTGAAGAGCTGTGACGCATTCCTGGAGGGCCACTTCCTGCTGTCCTCCGGCCGCCATTCCAGCGCCTACTGCCAGATGGCCTATCTGCAGCAGTACCCCGACCGCTGCGCCGAGGTGATGAAGCCGGTGGCCGACAAACTCAAGGAGATGGATGTGGACGTCATCGTCGGCCCCGCCATGGGCGGCATCGTCTACGCCTACGAGCTGGCCCGCCAGACCGGCAAGCGCGCCATCTTCACCGAGCGGGTGGACAATGTGATGACCCTGAAGCGGTTCGCCATCCAGCCGGGTGAGAAGTGCATCATCGCCGAGGACGTGGTGACCACCGGCATTTCCTCCCTGGAGACCAAGCGGGTCATCGAAGAGGCCGGCGGCATCTGTCTCGGCATCACCTGCGTGGTGGACCGCACCAAGCCCGAGGCACCGTCCCCCATTCCCATCGTGGCCAGCGCTCTCAAGCTGGATCTGCCCAACTACGCCCCCGAGGAATGCCCCATCTGCAAGGAGGGCAAACTGCCCCTGGTGCACCTGGGCAGCCGCAAGATGAAGCAGGAAGCCAAGCAGACCCTGTAAGCCCCCGCAGTTGAAACAAGCTTAAACGAGGTTATCGGAATGAACGCATATCTTCTTTTGGCAAACGGGATGGTCTTTGAGGGCCAGTCGGTGGGCGCTGAGGGCGTCACCGTGGGCGAGGTGGTCTTTGCCACCGGCATGGTGGGTTTCCAGGAGACCCTGACCGACCCCAGCTACTACGGCCAGATCATCACCCAGACCTACCCGCTGATTGGCAACTACGGCATGAACAGCCAGGACATGGAGTCCGGCAAGATCTGGGCCCGGGGTTATATCGTGCGGGAAGCCTGCACCACCCCCTCCAACTGGCGTTGTGAGGAGACCCTGGACAGCTTTTTGAAGAAAAACAACATCATCGGCATCGAGGGGATCGACACCCGCCACCTGACCCGGATCATCCGGGAGAGCGGCGTTATGAACGGCGCCATCCTCACCGAGTTCGACCCCGCCGACCCGGCCAACGCCGCCCGGACCGAGGCCCTGCTGGCCGAGATCCGCGCCTATGCGGTGACCGACGCCGTCAAGACGGTCACCTGCGCCGCCCCCGAGGTCTATAATCCCCAGGGCGAGCTGCACATTGCCCTGATGGACTACGGCTGCAAGCGGAACATTGTCCGCTGCCTGACCAAGCGCGGCTGCAAAGTCACCGTGATGCCCGGCTATTCCACCGCCGAGCAGATCAAGGAGCTGAACCCCGACGGCATCATGCTCTCCAACGGCCCCGGCGACCCCGCTGAGCCGGTGGAGGTCATCGAGAACCTGCGCCATATCTTTGCGCTGGGGATCCCCACCTTCGGCATCTGCCTGGGTCATCAGCTGTCGGCCCTGGCTGCCGGCGCCAAAACCGTCAAGCTCAAGTACGGCCACCGCGGCGCAAACCAGCCCGTCACCGACTTTGCCAGCGGCCGCACCTTCATCACCAGCCAGAACCACGGCTACGCGGTGGTGGGCGAGGAACTGCCCGAAGAGATGGGCACTGTGGCCCAGGTGAACGCCAACGACGGCACCTGCGAGGGCATCCAGTACAAAAAATGGAACTGCTTTACCGTCCAGTTCCACCCGGAAGCGAACGGCGGCCCCAAGGACACCGAGTTTCTGTTCGACCGCTTCCTGAATAACGTCAAAGCTGCAAAGGAGGCGCGCTGAAACATGCCTAAGGACCCTAGTATTAAAAAGGTGCTGGTCATTGGTTCCGGCCCCATCATCATCGGCCAGGCGGCCGAGTTCGACTACTCCGGCACCCAGGCCTGCCGCGCCCTCAAGGCCGAGGGCATCGAGACGGTGCTGCTGAACTCCAACCCCGCTACCATTATGACCGACCCCGACGTGGCCGACCACGTCTATATCGAGCCCATGACCCTGGAAGTGGTGGAGCGGATTCTCGAGATCGAGAAGCCCGACTCCGTCCTGCCCAACCTGGGCGGCCAGATGGGCCTGAACCTCTCCATGGAGCTGGCCCGCAGCGGCTACCTGGACAAGACCGGCATCCGTCTGCTGGCCTGCAAGCCCGAGACCATTGACCGGGCCGAGGACCGGGAGCTCTTCAAGGAGACCATGGAGAAGCTCCACCAGCCCATCATCCCCTCTGAGGTCGTGGAGACCCTGGAGGACGCCCTGGCCTGCGCCGACCGGATCGGTTACCCGGTCATTGTCCGTCCCGCCTTCACCATGGGCGGCACCGGCGGCGGCATCTGCGAGGACAAGGCCAAGCTGATCGAGATCGGCACCAACGGCCTGCGTCTTTCCCCCATCCATCAGATCCTGGTGGAAAAGTGCATCGCCGGCTGGAAAGAGATCGAGTACGAGGTCATGCGGGACCACAAGGGCAATGTGATCACCGTCTGTAACATGGAGAACCTGGACCCCGTGGGCATCCACACCGGCGACTCTGTGGTCGTGGCTCCCTCCCAGACTCTGACCGACCACGAGTACCAGATGCTCCGCACCGCGGCCCTGGATATCATCACCGAGCTGGGCATCGAGGGCGGCTGCAACTGCCAGTTTGCCCTCAAACCGGACAGCTTCGACTACGCGGTCATCGAGGTCAACCCCCGTGTGTCCCGTTCGTCGGCTCTGGCCTCCAAGGCCACCGGCTACCCCATCGCCAAGGTGGCCACCAAGATCGCCATCGGCTATACCCTGGACGAGATCACCAACGACGTCACCGGCAAGACCTGCGCCTGCTTCGAGCCTGCGCTGGACTATATTGTCGTCAAGTACCCGAAGTGGCCCTTCGATAAGTTCGTCTACGCCGACAAGTCTCTGGGTACCCAGATGATGGCCACCGGCGAGGTGATGTCCATCGGCAACAGCTTCGAGGCCGCCATGATGAAGGCTGTTTCCTCCATCGAGCTGGGCATGGACACACTGACCCACAAGCCCTTTGAGGAGCTGAGCGATCAGGAGATCATCGCTCATATGCACATCCAGGACGCCGAGCGGGTGTTCTGCGTCTACGAGGCCCTCAAGCGGGGCATTGACCACGAGACCATCTATAAGATCACCAAGATCGACTGGTGGTTCCTGGACAAGATGCAGCACCTGGCCAACCTGGAAAAGGGCTTGGCCCGCTGCAACGGCAATCTGAGCCTGGAGCAGTACAAGGAAGCCAAGAAGTACGGCTTCCAGGACAAGACCATCAAGCGCCTGGCCCAGGTGGAGACTCTGCCCATCGAGAACTACCGCGCCGGCTTCAAGATGGTCGATACCTGCGCCGCTGAGTTCTCGGCCAACACCCCCTATTTCTACTCCACCTACGACGGCGACAACGAGGCCGCCGAGTTCATCGCAGCCAAGGACGCCCAGACCGAGGGCAAGAAGAAAAAGAAGATCCTGGTCTTTGGCTCCGGCCCCATCCGGATCGGCCAGGGCATCGAGTTCGACTACTGCTCGGTGCACTGCGTCTGGACCCTCAAGAAGAACGGCTGCGAGGCCATTCTGGTCAACAACAACCCCGAGACCGTCTCCACCGACTTTGACACCGGCGATCGCCTCTACTTCGACCCCCTGACCCCCGAGAGCGTGGACAACATCATCGCCACCGAGAAGCCGGACGGCTGTGTGGTCCAGTTCGGCGGCCAGACCGCCATCAAGCTGGCCAAGCACATGGACGAGATCGGTCTGCCCATCCTGGGCACCCCGGCGGACGCCATCGACGAGGCCGAGGACCGCGAGCGGTTCGACGAGCTGCTGGAGCGCTGCGGTATTCCCCGTGCCCCCGGCCGCACCGTCTTTAACCTGGAGGAGGCTCTGGCCGCCGCCGACGAGATCGGCCTGCCGGTTCTGATGCGTCCCTCCTACGTTCTGGGCGGCCAGAACATGATCGTCGCCTACACCAAGGCCGACGTCATCGAGTATATGGGCGTTATCACCGAGCACGTGGACATGGACCACCCCGTCCTGCTGGATAAGTATATCCAGGGCACCGAGTGCGAGGTGGACGCCATCTGCGACGGCGAAAACTTCCTGATCCCGGGCATCATGGAGCAGGTGGAGCGGACCGGCGTCCACTCCGGCGACTCCATCTGCGTCTACCCGGCCCAGCACCTGACCCAGAGCGTCATCGACACCATGGTGGATTACACCGGCCGTTTCGCCCGTGAGCTGAAGGTCGTGGGTCTGGTGAACGTCCAGTATGCTGTCTCCAACAACCGGGTTTACGTCATCGAGGTCAACCCCCGTTCTTCCCGTACCGTCCCCTATATCTCCAAGGTTACCGGCGTGCCCATGGTGGACCTGGCGGTCCGCTGCTGCCTGGGCGAGAAGCTGGTGGATATGGGCTACGGCACCGGTCTGCACCCCAACGCCCCCTATGTGGCTGTTAAGGTGCCTGTCTTCAGCTTCGAGAAGCTGCACGGTGTGGATACCCAGTTTGGCCCCGAGATGAAGTCCACCGGCGAGGTGCTGGGCATTGCCCCCAACTACCACGACGCCCTGCTCAAGGGCCTGATCGGCGCCGGCTACACCTTCAAGACCCCCGGCCCCGGCAGCTGCTGCATCTTCACCGTCAAGGACAGCGATAAGCCCGAGTTTGTGGATATCGCCTGGCGTCTGAAAAATATGGGCTACAAGCTCTATGGAACCTCCGGCACCTGTGCCTGGCTCAATAAGCACATGGTCCCCTGCAACGAGGTGCGGAATATGTCCGGCGAGTCGCCCAACATCATCGATCTGCTCCAGAGCGGTCTGGTGGACTATGTCTTCTCCACCAGCGCCAAGGGCCGCGATCCCCGGCGTGACTCGGTCCGCCTCCGCCGCAAGGCCGTGGAGCTGAGCATCCCCTGCATTACCGCAGTAGATACCGCCACCGCTCTGGTCAATTGCCTGAGCAGTGAGCACAGCCTGAAAAATATTCCGCTGGTCGATATTGCTACGTTGTATCGCAACAAATAAGCTTCGTGCGTAAACTAGGCCGTTTTGTGCGCAAAGTATCGCAATCACCCTGTGGTTTTGCTATACTCTACAACGCAAAATTTGCCAAAATACGTTACTTTTGGCGGAAATTCCAGCCCCAACAGCCAGATGCAAAGATTGTGCTATGCATCTGGCTGTGCTGGGCTATGGAGGCGCCGCGAAAAGTGGAACTTGCCGTTCCAGGAGGATATCGATACATGACCCGTTCCCAGATGATCGAGACCGTCGCCCGCAAAACCGGCTTTACTGAGAGCCAGGTGGAGATGACGATGGATGCAATGTTCAACCAGATCGCAGAGTGCCTGTGTGCGGACGAAAAGGTGACCATCGCCGGTTTTGGCCGGTTTGAGATGCGTCCCCGCAAGCCCAAGGCCTACACCAACCCCAAGACCAAGGTGTCCAGCCGGTTGGAGTCCACCTCGATCCCCGGCTTTAAGGCAAGCGGCCGCTTCAAGCAGAAGCTGGAGGCCGGCCGCGCCAACAAGACCGTGGAAGAAACTGCATAAACTGCCAATCAGGCCGCGCACCCACCCGGGATGCGCGGCCTTTTTGTTGTGGTGCTGACTTTTTGCGCGGGGCATGTTATACTATACAAAAGAACTACTGTGCAGGAGAGAATGGAGTTAAACCGATGCTTTACAGTGAACTGCAGTGCAGCGAGGCCATCCGCAAAGCCGTCGAGCGGATGGGTTTTACCGAGATGACGGAAGTACAGGAGAAAACCATCCCTGTGATGATGGCGGGGCGGGACGTCATTGCCAAGGCCCCCACCGGCACCGGCAAAACCTGTGCCTTTGGCATCCCCATTGTGGAACAGATCGACCCGGAGAAAAAATACCCCCAGGCTGTGGTGTTGGCCCCCACCCGGGAGCTGGCCCAGCAGATCGCCCAGGAGCTGGCAGAGCTGGCCTATTATCTGCCCGAGATCCAGGTGGCCTGCGTCTACGGCGGCGCCAATATGGACAAGCAGGCTCGCCGCCTGGCCGAGGGCTGCCAGATTGTGGTGGCCACTCCGGGCCGCCTGATGGACCACTACAAGCGCCGGAGTATTGATATCTCCCATGTAACCCAGATCGTGCTGGACGAGGCGGACGAAATGCTGAACATGGGCTTTTACAAGGACGTGCGGCACATCATCGACCTGATGAAAGCCCACAAGTCCCTGTCCATGTTCTCGGCCACCATCAGCCGTGAGGTCATGGACATCGGCTGGCTGTACCAGAAGGACGCCGAGGAGATCACCGTCCAGCCCAAAGAGGAGAGTCAGCCCAAGATCACCCAGTATATGCTGGAGACCTCCGGCCGGAACAAGCTGTCCGACCTAGCCCAGCTGGTCATTGGGGAGGGCTACAAGCGGGTGATGGTCTTCTGCGATACCAAGTTCGCCACCGCCACTCTGGCCAACCAGCTGGCCCGCCTGGGCTTCTCTGTGGATTGCCTTCATGGTGATCTGTCCCAGAAGGAGCGCAACCAGATTATGCAGAACTTCCGGGACGGCAAACTGGCCATTCTGGTGGCCACCGACGTGGCAGCCCGGGGCATTGATGTGTCGGACGTGGACGCGGTCATCAACTACGACGTGCCCTCGGACAATGAGCACTATACCCACCGGATCGGCCGCACCGGTCGCGCCAAGAAAGAGGGCGTGAGCTATCTGTTCTATCTGCCCGAGGAGAAAAAGCGGGTAAACGAGCTGCTCCGTCTGACCCGGAACACCGAACTGTGCACCCCGGTGCATTTCGACTTTAACCACGAGCGGATTGTGGTGGAGAAGAAGCAGGACCCGGCAGACCGGTTCCAGATCAAGTGCTATTTCTGATCCTATATTAAGGTAATATAATAGAGGGTCCCGGGCCTCTTTGCGGCGGTGCAGAGAGGCCCGGGATTTTTTCTTTCAAATTTCCTCAAAAAATGCAAAAAAAGTGTTGACAAAAGGGGAGTGCGGTGGTATTATACTCAGGCACCCCGGGTCACACGAAAGAATGACTCTTGCGGGAGCCCACGAAACCGATCGAAAAGTTCAAAACACTTCGAAAAAAGTGCTTGACAAATGAACGGCTCGGTGGTAAAATAAAGAGGTCGTCAGCCGAGAGGCGAACGACACACAGGACCTTGAAAATTGAACAATATCGAAAAACTTGTAACGGAACCTTATTGCGTGCGGATTTGGAAACGCACGTTAAACAATTCCAAAAACAAAGTAATTCGTATAGGACGCAAGCGATTGCGTGCTG
>NZ_BQKV01000115.1 GCF_022180365.1 Faecalibacterium gallinarum | reverse complement strand
CGAGTACATCCACTTCTATAACCACGAGCGGCTCCAGACAAAGACTGGCCTGGCTCCGCTCTCGCTTCGCCAGGCCAGTCTTTGATTCGTTTACTTCTACCCCTTGCAGGCCTCTTTTTTGTACTGTCCGCACAATATGGGGCGGTTCAAGGGTCAGGCGCTCTTTTGTTTGTGTGGTCTGGGGTTAGCCCAGGATCTTCCAGTGTTTATCCACCTGGTTCAGGATCTCGCAGCCGGTCTCGGTGACCAGCACCAGATCCTCGATCCGCACCCCGAATTTGCCCGGCAGATAGACCCCCGGCTCGATGGAGAAGATCATCCCCGGCTGGGCCAGGGCGGTGTTGGCGCTGCTCACGTCGCCCTGTTCGTGGTCCCGCTGGCCGATGAAATGCCCCAGCCGGTGGGTGAAGTACTCCCCGTACCCCGCCGCGGCGATGTGGTCTCGGGCGGCCCGGTCGATCTCACAGAGAGGCACCCCCGGGCGGATCAGCGCCTCGGCCTTTTGGTTCGCCTCCCGCACCAGGTCGTGGACGGCCCGGGCCTCGGGGCTGGCCTCCCGCCAGAAGTAGGTGCGGGTCATGTCGGAGCAGTAGCGGTCCTTCCGGCAGCCCATGTCGATGACGATGGAATCCCCCGGGGCCAGGGGGGTGTTGTCGGGCTCGTGGTGGGGGTCCGCCCCGTGGGCCCCGAAGGATACAATGGTGGGGAAGGAGGGCCCGCTGCACCCCAGCTCGGTATAGCGCTTCTCAATGAACCGGGCGGCCTCCCGCTCGGTGACCCCTTCCCGGAAGAAGGCGGCGGCCTCGGTCATCACCTGGTCGTTGATCCGGGAGGCTTCCTTCATCAGGGCCTGTTCCGCCGGGTCCTTGCAGGCGCGGCAGTGGTCCACGCAGTCGGAGGCCAGCACCGGGCGGCAGCCGGGCAGCCGCTCCAGCAGGGGCAGCAGGAACCGGGCAGACCAGGTCTTGTCGATCCCCACCGGGGCGGCAGGGTCCAGCCGGGCCGCCAGAGCGGACACGGCGTCGTCGGTGTCGCTGAACCAGACCTGTTCCCAGGGGGACGCCGGGGCGGGGAAGAGCCGGTTCAAAAAGAAGGTATGCTGTCCGTCCGCCCGGACGCAGAAAACCATCATCCGTTCCAGGGGTTCGTTGTCGTAGCCGGTGAGATACCAGACGCTGTCCGGGTCGGTGACCAGCAGCTGGGTCAGACCCAGAGCGGCCATCTGCTGCTGCACCCGGGCCAGCCGGGCGAGGTGAAGGGGAGACGCTTGTTCCATCTGAAATACACTCCTTTATGGGGGCTCCGCCCGGAGGCGGAGGTTTTAAACTTCCTCGGTTTCTTCCGGGGTTTCTTCTTCCGTTTCGGCTTTCTGGTACCGGGCGAACACCGGCTCCAGCAGCAAAGCGAAGAGCCAGGCCGCCGCCCCGGGCAGGATCACCACCGGGAAAAGCAGCATCCAGACCAGGAGCGCCGAGACCGCCAGAATCGCCACCAGCCCAATGGTCCGGGGCAGGTACCCCACCGCCAGACGCAGGGCGGTGAGGATCAGCTCCACCGGCCGGAAGGTGAACCGGGAGAGCAGGGGGAACATCCAGCAGGCGGCGCCCACCGGCAGGATCATCAGCACCAGGCAGAAGATCAGAACCAGGGGGGCCGTGGAGCTGCCCGCCGCAGCGGCGGCGCCCATCAGGGCCAGGGCGTTGGCCAGCAGCACCAGCACCGCTCCCCAGAGCAGGGTGGCCAGGCAGGCCCCCGGCAGCTCCCGGCGGAAGGTCTGCCAGAACCGCCGCCAGGGCATGGGCTCGCCCCCCCGCACACAGCGGGCCATCGCGTCGTAGAGGGCGGCGGTGGAGGCCCCCACTGTCACCAGGGGCAGGGAACAGATCAGCCAGAGCAGGCTCAGGATCAAAAGATCCGCCAGATGGTCCAGCGCCTGCCAGAAGCTGTTTTGGGGGTTGAAGATGCTGCCAAACATGGTCGAGGCTCCTTTCGTGGGGGCGGGGCGGGCGGCCCCGGTTGATTGATGCTATCATAGCACAAACCGGGCGGCTTGTCATCCGGGGGCGGGGGAATGGTCCGCCCTTTCGCAGAATGACCAAACCCGGGGTTTGGATTGAAAGTTTTTTTCAAAGATGATACTATTTTGATAGCCCCACCTCCGCCGGCTCCGCATTCTGGGGCGGCCGGGGGCGGAAGAATACAACCAGGAGAGATGCTTATGCCTACCAATCTGCAAAATGTGATCGAACGGATCAGCGCCGAATACTATCAGCTGACCGCCTCGGAGCGCAAGGTGGCGGACTACGTCACCGACCATCAGCGGGATACCCAGATCATGTCCATCTCAGAGCTGGCAGAGGCCTGCGGCGTAGCCGAGGCCACCATCTCCCGTTTTTGCCGCAAACTGGATTACAAGGGCTACAACGCTTTCAAGCTGGCCCTGGCCAACCACGCGGCCAGCCGGCGAGGAATCCCGTTCCTCAGCGGCGAGGTCACCCCGGAGGACGATATCCAGGAAATGTGCCATAAACTCTATGGGGCCGAGGTGGACGCCATCTCCCAGACCCTGACCCTCATCCGGCCCGAGAATATTTTACAGGCGGCGGATATCCTCACCCAGGCGGACAAAGTGCTCTGTCTGGGCCAGGGCGGCTCCATGATTATGGCTGAGGAGGCAGCCCATCTCTTTGCCACGGCGGGGATGAGCTTTTACTCCCTGAGCGACTCCCATATGCAGATCATCTCGGCGGCCTCCCTCACCGAGCGGGACGCCATCCTCTTTTTCTCCTACTCCGGCGCCACCCGGGAGGCCATCGAGCTTTTGGAGCTGGCCCACCAGCGAAAGGTGCGGGTGATCCTGGTGACCCATTTCCCCAAATCCCCGGCCTGCGCCTACGCCAATGTAGTGCTCCAGTGCGGCGCCAACGAGGGCCCCTTGCAGCTGGGGTCGGTGCCGGCCCGGATGGCCCAGCTGTTTTTGATCGACACCCTGTTCACCGAGGTCTGCCGCCGCCAGGAGGGCCAGATCGAGCAGGTGCGCCGGGATATCGCCGAGGCTCTGACGGTCCGGCACATCTGAGGGGAGGGGAGCTCTTTTTCACTGTACTTGAAAAAAGCAAATCAATAAAATTCTTGATTGAAAATTATTTTCAAAAAAGTGTACAAAATATATTGACTTTCCTTTTGTTGTTTTGTAAAATGATTTACGAAAGCACCGGAAGGTGCACACACAAGCCGACCGGTAAGACAAAAGGAGGACACTATGAAAAGAGCTATTTCTCGTCGGGATTTCCTGAAAGTTACGGGTGCCGTTGGCGCAGCCAGCCTGCTCGCCGCCTGTGGCGACAAGGCCGCTTCCAGCACCGCAGCTTCCACCGCTGGTTCGACAGCTGGCAGCACCGCCGCGGGCGGCGTGGAGATTTCCCTGTGGACCTACCCCATCGGCTCCTGGGGCGGCACCACCTCCAAGCTGGATGACATCATCGCCGCTTTCAATAAAGTCCATCCTGAGATCAAGGTCACCTATGAGACCCTGGATTACCAGAACGGCGACAACCTGGTTACCTCGGCCATCACCGCCAAGGAGACCCCCGACATCATCATGGAAGGCCCCGAGCGTCTGGTTTCCAACTGGGGTGCCAACAACCTGATGGTGGACCTGAGCGACCTGTGGACCGACACCCAGGACGACATCGCCGCCGTCAGCGAGTCGGTCGTCAGCGCCTGCCAGCTGAACGGCGCTTACTACGAGTACCCCCTGTGCATGACCACCCACTGCATGGCCATCAACTACGAGGTCTTTGAGAAGGCCGGCGCCCTGCAGTACATCGACGAGGCCACCCGCACCTGGACCACCGACGACTTTGTCAAGGCCATGGAGACCGTCCGTGACTCCGGCCTGGCAGCGGTTCCCGGCATCCTCTACTGCGGCGGCCAGGGCGGCGACCAAGGCACCCGCGCTCTCGTCAACAACCTCTACTCCGGTACATACACCAACGCCGACCACACCGAGTACACCGCCAACAGCCCCGAGAACGTCAAGGCTCTCGAGCTGCTCAAGAGCATGGTGGACAACCGCAGCCTGAACGCCAACGCCGGCTTCCAGGCTTCCGACGAGCTGCAGCAGTTCGCCAACGGCACCGCCGCCGTTACCTTCTGCTGGAACGCCTCCAACAAGGCCCAGTATGCTTCCCAGGTCACCTTCACCCCGTACGCCATGGCATTCCCCTCCGATGACGGTGTGCCCGAGCTGTGCGGCGGTATCTGGGGCTTCGGCATCTTCAACAACGGCGACGACGCCCGGATCGAGGCCGCCAAGACCTTCATCCAGTTTGTCTGCGACGACGAGTCCCAGGCCGCTGAGAGCGTCCGGCTGACCGGCTTCTTCCCCGTCCGTGATTCTCTGGGCGATGTCTACGCCGGCACCGACCAGGCCGAGCAGATGGGCGAGTTCGCCTCCCTGATGCCGTACCTGGGCGACTACTACAACGTGGCCCCCAACTGGACCGCACAGCGCCAGAACTGGTTCAACATGCTCCAGGAGATCATGGTCAACGGCACCCCCGCACAGGAAGCCGCCGACGCTTTTGTGGCAGCCAGCAACGTCTAACCCCCAGCCGAACGACCCGAAACTGAATAAACGGTGCGCCTGCCGATTAAGGCAGGCGCATTCTTTATGCCGGCTTTGGGCCTCGCAACCGACCCGTCAACCATAAGGAGGGAATCAACGTGGCGCAAACTTCCGTCAAGGATAAGAAATCCGCTCCCAAGGTCCAAAACCGCCCCGCCAGCCGCGTACTGGCCCGGCGTGAGACCATCTCCGCCTATCTGTTTATGCTGCCCAGCCTGATCTTCTTTGTGGGCTTTGTGCTGGTTCCCATGGGCATGTGCCTGGTATACAGCTTTTTGGACATGGGCATCGACACCTCGGCCGCCACTTTCACCGGCCTGAGCAACTACGTGGAGATGTTCCAGGACAAAACCTTTATCCGCTCGCTGTGGAACACCATCCTCATCGTGGTGGTCTCGGTGCCTCTGGTCACCGCCTTCTCTCTGTGGGTGGGCTCGGCCATCTACCCCATGCGCTCCAAGCTCCGCTCCTTCTTCCGGTGCGTGTTCTACCTGCCGGTGGTTACCGGCTCGGTGGCGGTTACCGTGGTGTGGAAGTGGATGTTCAACCCCTACAACGGCCTTTTGAACCAGATCTTCGGCACCGTGGGCTTTGACTGGCTGGGCGACACCCGCACCGCCATCTGGTGTATCATCATGATCCTCTTCACCACCTCCATCGGCCAGCCCATCGTCCTGTATGTGGCGGCCCTGGGCAACGTGGACCGCTCCCTGGAGGAGGCCGCCGCCATCGACGGCGCCACCCGGCTGCAAATTTTCTGGAAGATCAAGTGGCCCCAGATCATGCCCACCACCCTGTATGTCCTGGTCATCACCACCATCAACAGCTTCCAGTGCTTTGCGCTGATCCAGCTGCTGACCCGCGGCGGCCCTCTGGGCAGCACCAGCACCCTGATGTACTATATCTTTGATATGGCCTACAACTATCAGCGGTTCGGCTATGCCAACGCCATGGGCGTGGTTCTGGCCATCTTCATCGCCATCTTCTCTGCGATCCAGTTCAAGGTCGCGCAGTCCGACAACGGTTAAAAGGGAGGTATCGGGATGCCCAAGACAAAAGCGAAAAAATCCAGCCTGGACGGACAGTCCCAGGGCTACAAGATTTTTGTAATCATCGTGCTGGCGCTCCTGGCGGTGTTCTTCATCTTCCCGCTGTACTGGATTCTGACCGGTTCGCTGAAAGACGCCATCACCATCAACGCCCAGAAACCCCAGTGGTTCCCCCTGAACCCCACTTTGGATAACTACGTCCGCCTGTTCCAGCAGCCCGCCATCCAGTGGCTGCTGAACACCATCATCATCGCCGTAGCCGCCATGGCTCTCACCTGCATCACCGCGGCCCTGGCCGGCTATGCCCTGGCCAAAAAGCGGTTCTTCGGCCAGACGGTTCTGTTCAGCCTGCTGGTCTGCGCCATGGCCCTGCCCAAGCAGGTCATCGTCATCCCCCTGCTGCAAGAGATGAGCGCCCTGGGTCTGAACAACAACCTCCTGGCGGTCATCCTGCCCACCGTGGGCTGGCCCTTCGGGATCTTTTTGATGAAGCAGTTCTCCGAGACCATCCCCACCGAAATGCTGGAGGCGGCCCGGATCGACGGCGCCAGCGAGGTGCGGACCTTTGTCTCCATCGTCTTCCCCATGGTCAAGCCGGGCGTGGGCGCCCTGGCCATCTTCACCTTCGTCAACACCTGGAACGACTACTTCCTCCAGCTGATTATGCTCCAGAAGCGTGAAGTCCTGACCATCTCCACCGGTATCGCCCGCTTGCAGGGCGAGGTCTCCTCCGACTTCGGCCTCATCATGGCCGGCGCCGCACTGGCCGCCGTGCCCATCGTCGCGGTCTTCCTCATGTTCCAGAAGTACTTTACCCAGGGCATCACCATGGGCGCCGTCAAGGGCTGATGGTCGATCCCCTCGATACAGATTGGAGTGTTTTCGTGATGAAAGATTGTACCAAATACCAGGGCGTTATCCCGGCTTTTTATGCCTGCTACAACCCGGACGGCAGTATCTCCACCGAGGGCGTCAAGGCCCTGACCCGGCACCTGATCGCCAAGGGCGTCAAGGGCGTCTATGTGGGCGGCTCCTCCGGCGAGTGCATCTACCAGCACCCCGATGAGCGGAAGGCGGTTCTGGAAGCCGTCATGAGCGAGGCCAAAGGCAAGCTGACCGTCATCGCTCACGTGGCCTGCAACAACACCGCCGACTCGGTGGAGCTGGCAGCCCACGCGGAAAAGTGCGGTGTGGATGCCATCGCGGCCATCCCGCCCATCTACTTCCACCTGCCCGAGTACGCCATCGCCGAGTACTGGAACGCCATGAGCGCCGCCGCCCCCAACACTGAGTTTGTGATCTACAACATTCCCCAGCTGGCGGGCACGGCCCTGACCATGAGCCTGTTGAAAACCATGCTGAAGAACCCCAACGTGGTGGCGGTCAAGAACTCCTCCATGCCGGTGCAGGACATCCAGATGTTCAAGGATGCCGGCATCGCCGCCCGGGGCGAGGGCGGGTTCGTGGTCTTCAACGGCCCCGATGAACAGTTCGTCTCCGGCCGGGCCATGGGCGCCGACGGCGGCATCGGCGGCACCTATGCCGTCATGCCCGAGCTCTTCCTCAAGATGGACGAGCTGGTCAAGAAGGGCGATCTGGAAGCGGCCCGCAAGGTGCAGTACGACGCCGACCGAATCATCTATAAGATGTGCGAGGCCCACGGCAACCTCTACGCCGTCCAGAAAGAGATCCTTCGCCGGATGTACGGCCTGGAGCTGGGCGGGGTGCGTCCTCCGCTGCCCAACCTGATCCCCTCGGACGAGGCCGTGGTGGTGGAGGCCGAGCGGATGATCCGCGAGGCTGTGGAAAAGGCCGCCGCTCTGTAATATTTCAAAGGAATAAGCCATAAAACCAGCAGACGCCCGGTGGCTGCCGGCCCCGGGAGGGCAGGCGGCGCCGGGCGTTTTGACTGGAAAGAATCGGGAGGGATTTACCCATGATGACCGATCATCTGAGCTGTCTGGGCCGTTACCGGGGGATTCACCCGGCGCTGGACACCGCCATCCGCTGGCTGGAAGAAAACGACCCCGCCCAGCTGCCTAACGGCCGCACCGAGATCGACGGACAGCGGGTGTTCATCAATGTGATGGATGCCGCCCTCCGCCCCGCCGAGGGCGCGGAGTTTGAGTACCACCGCCTTTATGCCGACTTGCAGATCGACCTGACCGGCAGTGAATACTGGGCCTGGACCACCCGGGCCGAAGCCACCGGCCCCTTTGACGAAACGGCGGACTGCGGGTTTGCCGCTGGGCCGGAGGAATCCAGCGGGCTGCTGGGGGAGGGGCGGTTCGCCCTCTTCCTGCCCGGGGAGTACCACAAGCCCAGCTGCATCAGCCCCGTCTCCGACGCTTTGCGGAAAGCTGTGGTCAAGATTCGGATGGGCGACTGACGCCCATAAAAGGAGGAAATCCAGATGGAAAAAGAAGCAATTTTGAAGCAGATCGAACACGGTCTGATCGTCTCCTGCCAGGCGCTGGAGCATGAGCCCCTTTACACCAAGGAGGGCGGTATCATGCACCTGATGGCCAAGGCCGCCGCCATGAGCGGGGCGGTGGGCATCCGGGCCAACACGGTGCGGGACATCACCCAGATCAAAGAAGTAGTGGACCTGCCGGTCATCGGCATCATCAAAAAGGACTACCCCGGCACCCCCATGTACATCACCGTCACCATGAAAGAGGTGGACGAGCTGGTGGCCTGCGGGGTGGATATCCTGGCGGTGCAGGGAACCAGCGCCCTCCGGCCGGACGGCAAGACCTCGGCGGAGTTCATCCGGGAGATCAAGGCCAAGTACCCCCATCAGCTGGTGATGGCGGACATCGCCACCGACGAGGAGGCCATGGCCTGTGCCGAGGCGGGGGCCGACTTTGTGGGCACTACCATGCGGGGCTACACCCCCGAGACCGAGGGAATCAACGAGACGGACTTTGACTTCATCGCCCGGCTGGCCAAAAACTGCCCCGCCAAGGTCATCGCCGAGGGGCACATCCACTACCCCGAGCAGGCCCGGAAGGCTCTGGAAGCCGGGGCCTTTGCCCTGGTGGTGGGCGGCGCCATCACCCGCCCGGCCGAGATCACCGCCCGCTTCACTGCGGCCATCAAGGATATGAGGTAATCATGAAAACCTATCTTGGAATCGACATTGGGGGCACCGCCGTCAAGCTGGGCCTGGTGACCGAGGAAGGCCAGGTGCTGCTCCGGGCAGAAACCAGCGTCAGTTTTGACGGTTATCGCACCCCCATTCTGGACACCGTGCGGGCCGCCGCCGCAAAGCTGCTGGCGGAGAGCCGGGCCGCAGGCTATGAGCCGGCGGGCGTGGGCGTCTCGGCCACCGGCCAGATCGACAGCAGTCAGGGGATTGTGGCGGGCACCTGCGGCAGCCTGCCGGGCTGGCCCGGGGCCCCCATCCGGGCAGCGCTGGAAGCGGATCTTGGCCTGCCGGTGACGGTGGCCAACGACGCTAACTGCATGATTTTGGGCGAGGCCTGGGTGGGCGCGGCCCGGGGTTACACCGATGTTCTGGGTGTGACCATCGGCACCGGCCTCGGGGGCGGCGTCATCACCGGGGGCCGTCTGCTGGAGGGCGCCCGGGGCCTGGGCGGTGAGCTGGGCCATATGCGGATTCACGCCGCCGAAGGGGAACAATGCACCTGCGGCGCGGTGGGCTGCTGGGAGCGCCATGCCTCCACCTCCGCCCTGGTCCGGAAAGCCGTCCGGATGAACCCCGCCCTGGACAGCGGCCGGGCCATCTTCGCCGCCGCCCGGCAGGGCGACCCGGCGGTGCAGCAGCTGCTGAACGACTGGATCGTAGAGATCGCCGAGGGCCTGGCGGGGCTGGTGCATCTGTTTAACCCCCAGCTGATTCTCATCGGCGGCGGGGTCAGCAGCCAGCAGGAACTCCTGATCGAGCCTCTGGCCGAGCAGGTGAAAGCCCGGGTCATGCCCGCTTTTGCCCAGGGGCTGGAACTCCGCCCGGCGGCCCTGGCCAACGACGCGGGTCTGGTGGGGGCGGTCTGCTACCACCTCCGCAGAGAATCCGAACACTAACTGTTTCCTCCTAAACCACAGCGGCGCACCCCAAGCGGCCAGAACCGGCCGGGGGTGCGCCGCTGTGGTTTTACGGGGCAGCAAAAAATCCGCCGGCCCTGGGGCCGGCGGATTCTTTAGGTAAGGCGAACCGAATTAGAAATCAACCTCGGTGTCGTAGTAGCAGCACTTGAGCAGCTTCTCCATCTCCTCCTGGCTGGGCTGACGGGGGTTGGAGCCGGTGCAGGCGTCGCCGATGGCGTTCTTGGCGATCTCGGGCAGGCGGGCCAGGAAGACATCCTCCGGCACAAAGCCCTGCTCGGTGGGGTAGCTGTCGGCGCCGTAGTGGCCGATGCAGTGGGGGATGTTCAGCTGGTCGTTCATGCCCCGCAGATAGGCGATCAGCAGCGCGACCTTCTCGTCGTCGTCCTTGCCGCCCAGAGCCATGAAGTCGGCGATCTCACCGTAGCGCTTCTTGGCGGTGGGGTCCTTGGCGTTGAAGGCGATGACCTTGGGCAGGTACATGGCGTTGGCAGCGCCATGGATGATGTGTGCGCCGTAGTCCGCGAAGGCAGCGCCGGTCTTGTGGGCCATGGAGTGGACGATGCCCAGCAGTGCGTTGGAGAAGGCCATGCCCGCCAGGCACTGGGCGTTGTGCATGCTGTCCCGCTTGGCCATATCGCCGTTGTAGGAGTCCACCAGGTCGGCCTTGATCATCTTGATGGCATGGAGGGCCAGAGGATCGGTGTAGTCACAGTTGGCGGTGGAGACATAAGCCTCGATGGCGTGGGTCATGGCGTCCATACCGGTGTGGGCCACCAGCTTCTTGGGCATGGTCTCGGCCAGGTCGGGGTCCACGATGGCCACGTCGGGGGTGATCTCGAAGTCGGCGATGGGGTACTTGATGCCCTTGGCGTAGTCGGTGATGATGGAGAAGGCGGTCACCTCGGTGGCGGTGCCGGAGGTGGAGGGGATGGCGCAGAAGTGGGCCTTCTTGCGCAGCTCGGGGATGCCGAACACCTTGCACATCTCCTCAAAGGTGATCTCAGGGTACTCGTACTTGATCCACATGGCCTTGGCCGCGTCGATGGGGCTGCCGCCGCCCATGGCGACGATCCAGTCGGGCTGGAACTCCAGCATCTTCTGGGCGCCCTTCATGACGGTCTCCACCGAGGGATCGGGCTCGATGTTCTCGATCAGCTCCACCTCAAAGCCGGCCTCTTTCAGGTAGCCGATGGCTCTGTCCAGGAAGCCGAACCGCTTCATGGAGCCGCCGCCCACACAGATGATGGCTCGCTGGCCCTTAAAGGATTTCAGGGCCTCCAGAGCGCCCTTGCCGTGGTAGAGATCGCGGGGCAGAGTAAAACGTGCCATATGTTTTTTCCTCCTGAAAATCAATCGTTATCATGGGAATTGGATTCTCGATTTGGCCCGCTCGGGGCCGCTGTTCCCAGTATAACCAATCGTTAAAGAAGTGTCAATTGGCAGTTCCTGAGAAACGGCGGGGCTTCTTTTGTGCAGGTTGACCCACCCGGAAAAAGGCCGTTTTCGTGGAAAAACGGCCTTTGGTGTGCTATCATGGAACCAGACTCTCTTTATAATAAGGAGCGGGAAGTGGAGGAAAAAAGATGGAACTCGCCTGCGTATACGCTTTGTCTTTCAGCCCCACCGGCAGCACCCGGCGGGCGGTGGGCCGGATCGCCCGGCAGCTGGCCGGGGTGCTGGATCTGCCCTGGCGGGAGATCCCCTGGACCCTGCCCGCCCAGCGGGCCGAGGCCCGGGTTTTTGGCCCATCGGATCTGGTGGTGATGGGCGGGCCCACCTACGCCGGAAAGCTGCCCAACAAGATTCTGCCCGACTACCAGTCGAAACTCCGAGGCAGCGGTACCCCCGCCGTGGCGGTGGTGACCTTCGGCAACCGCTCCTTTGACAACGCTCTGGCCGAGCTTTGCGCGGTGTTGGAGGCGGATGGCTTCCAGCTGGCGGGGGCCGGGGCCTTTGGGGCGGTCCACGCTTTCACCGACGCTTTGGCCCCCGGCCGCCCCGGCCCGGCGGACGAGGCCCAGATGGACGACTTTGCCCGTCGGCTGGCGGAAAAACTCCGGGCGGATGAGCCCCTCCAGCCCCTCGCGGTGCCGGGGGACCCGGCGGCCCCCTATTACACCCCCAGGCGGGAGGACGGCCAGCCCGCAAAGTTTCTGAAAGCCAAGCCCCGGACCGATCCGGCCCGCTGCGGCGGCTGCGGCCTCTGCGCCCAAAACTGCCCCATGGGCTCCATTGATCGGGCCCGCCCGGATCAGGTGACGGGGGTCTGCATCAAGTGCCAGAGCTGCGTCCGGGGCTGCCCCCGGCAGGCCAAGTACTTCGACGACCCGGAGTTTCTCTCCCATATAACAATGCTGGAACAAAACTTCCAGCGCCCGGCGGAGAATCAGCTGTTCTTCCCCGGGGAGGGCGGAACCGGGCGGTGAACGGTGCGGTTATAGAGGAAATAGGAGATGGCTGCGGTGAGAACCTCGGTGACCCAGAAGGCGTGCCACACCCCCACCGCCCCCCACAGTCGGGAGAAGAGAAATGCGGCGGGCAGGATCAGCAGGGCATACCGCAAGAGGGAGATGGCTAGGGAGGGCCCGCCCATGCCCAGACCCTCTAGCGCGCCGCAGGAGATCACCGACACCGAGGAGACAATGAACCCCAGGCTGATGATCTCAAGGGCGGTGCGCCCGGCGGCGATGGTCTCGGCGCTGGTGGAGAACAGCCCGATCAGCTGCGAAGGGATCGCCCAACAGAGGACGGTGCCCAGGGCCATGATGCAGACCGAGAGGGCCAGGGCGGTGCGGTAGATCTTTTTCACCCGGACGTCCTCCCGGGCGCCGTAGTTGTAGCCGATGATGGGGCGCATCCCCTGAACGATCCCGTTGGCGGGCAGGTACAGGAAGGTTTGCAGCTTGTAATAAACCCCAGCACCAGCACGTACACCGGCGAGAACACCGCCAGAATGATATTCAAACAGGAGATCAGCAGGGAGGGCAGGGCCAGGTTGAGGGCCGCCGGAATGCCCACCGAGTACATCTTTTTGGCCAGGCGAAGATCGAAGATCCCCCGGCGGGGCCGGATCTCCATGGGCAGGCGGCTGACGCGGAAACAGACCAGGTAGACAAGCAGGCTCAGGGTTTGGCCGATGCCGGTGGCCAGGGCGGCGCCCTCAATCCCCATTTTGGGGAAAGGCCCCCACCCGAAGATCAGCACCGGGTCCAGCAGGATATTGGAGATACAGCCGGTGAGCATACAGACCATGGTCAGCATCATCCGGCCCGCAGCCTGGAAGATTTTCTCCATGGACATGGTGACGGCCACCACCACCGCGAAGCTGAAGGCGATCCGGGAGTAGCGCACCCCCAGGGAGATGATTTGAGGGTCGTCGGTGAAGAGCCCCAAAAACCAGGGCATCACCGCGATGCAACCGACCGTCAGCACCGCCCCATGGAGGGCGTTGTAAACAAGGCTCTGGGCGGCGGCGGCCCCGGCGGCCCGGGTGTCCTGGGCCCCCAGGTGATAGGCGATTACCGCGTTGGCGCCGATGGAAAAGCCGATGGTTACGGCGTTGATCAAGTTCTGGACGGGGTAGACCAGGGAGAGGGCGGTCATGGCGTCCTCGCTGATCTTGGCCACATAGTAGCTGTCCACGATGTTGTACAGGGACGAGACCATCATGGAGAGCACCATGGGCAGGGACATGGACAGGACAAGGGGTAAAATTGGTTTCGTTTTCATGAAGGTTTGCTGCATATGGGATTCCTCTTTTTTGCTGTGATGACGAAGAAAAAAAGCTATATTTCCCCTTGTTTATCTCACCCACAAGGAAAAATATAGCTTTCGCAGGGGATATGCTAACATAGTTCCCTGACTTTGTCAAGAGGGGAATTCCTGGTGTGTACAAACCGCCCCGAACCGTATATAATAGGGCCATCTGCTGCGCCCCGCCGGGGCGTTCTATTATAAAAGAATAAGGACGACTGACGTGCTGAAAATCATCCGAAGAACCATTTTGCTGGTCCTCCTGCTGGCGGCGGCTTTGCTGGGGGTCATCGGCTATTCCTATTTCATAGAGCCCAACCGCCTGACGGTCAAAACTTTCACGGTCACCACTGAAAAAGAGATCTCGCCCTGTACGGTGGTGTTTTTCACCGACACCCATTTCGGGGAGTACTACGACATCGCCCACGCCGAAGAGATTGTGGATACCATCAACGGCCTGGACCCGGACTTCGTCCTCTTTGGCGGGGACCTGCTGGACAACTACGCCCGGGACCGGCAGGCCCTGGACCTGGAGGCCCTGCGGGACTCTCTCTCCCGGATCGAGGCCCGGGCGGGCAAGTTCGCTGTCTGGGGCAACCACGACTACGGCGGGGGCGCGGTGCGTATTTATCAGGAGTTTATGACTTCCTGCGGGTTTACGGTGCTGGACGACGAGAGCCAGCTGTTCGAGGAGTACGGCATCCGGGTGTTCGGCTACGACGATGTTCTGGTGGGCTGGACGCCCCCCGAGCTCTACACCATCCAGAGCGAGGCGTTTAATTTGATCCTCTCCCACGAGCCCTGCATCGCCCGGCAGATCGAGAGCAGCAGCGACAATCTCCTGCTGGCCGGGCACACCCACGGCGGGCAGGTGAGCCTGCCCCTGATTACCGCCCGGCTTCTGCCCCCCGGCTCCGAGGGATTCCGAAAAGGGTTCTACACCCAGGGAGAAATTGGGACGGAGACTGCGCTGCAAATGTACGTCAGCAGCGGCATCGGGATGACCCGGTACCCGTTCCGGCTGTTCAACGTGCCGGAAATTGTGCAGATCCAGCTTCGGCCGGCGGAGGGATGAGAGTACATCAAAGAGACTGGTTCCCCGCAGAGGGGGGCCGGTCTTTTTTGTTTGCCCCGCCATGGAAAAAGGCCGCTGCAAAACCGGAGTTTCGCAGCAGCCTCTTTTGAATCTATCTGCCCCCGGCCGGGCATTGGGGGACCCGGCCGGGAGAGATCAGCGGAAGTGGGAAAACGGGGGATTACAGCTCTTTTTTCAGGGTCTCGCCCATGATGTAGCCGTAGCAGAGGGCAGCGTCAAAGCCCATGCCGTACTGCTTGGCGTCCTTCTCCTCGATGGAGCCGCAGACGTCGCCGGCAGCGTACAGGCCGGGGATGGCTTTCCGGTCCTCGGTCAGGACATGGCAGTCGGTGTCGATGGCCAGGCCGGCGGTGGTCAGGTAGAAGGTGGGGTCCACCCGGATGGCCCAGATGCCGTCCCGGGTCTCGATGTAGGGGCAGCCTGCGCGGCCGAACTCGTCGGGCTGGCCGGACAGGGCGGCCTTGTTGTTGTTCTCGATGGCGGCGGCCAGGTTGGGCAGGGAGAGCTCCTTGCTGGCAGCCTCAACGCTCTCGTAGTGGACGGCCTCGCCCTTCTCGAACATGGCTACATAGCCGTTGAAGCCGTAAGACTCGCTGTCCTTCAGCTTGATGGCGGAGGACTCGTCGAAGATGTAGTAGAAGGTGTCGCCGTTGTCCTTGTTCAGCTTGGCGTTGGCCATGGTATAGTGGTTGTCGGACATGATGTTGCCGATGTTGTCGCCGTTGATGTTGACCATGATGCCGGGAGCGGTGGAGTGGATGAAGGCCAGCTCGAACTTGCTCTTGTAGCTGGAGAGGAAGGCGGGCAGGGGACGGTTCTCGCACTCCACCACGCCGCCGGCGTCCAGACCCAGCTGGATGCCGTCACCGGTGACGCAGGAGGCGCAGTTGAAGAAGAAGTCGGCGTAGTCGGCGCTGTATTTCTTCAGCATCTCGGTGTTCTTGCCGAAACCGCCGGAGGCCAGGCAGACGGCCTTGGCTTTCAGGGTGTAGCTGGCGCCGTTGTCGCCCTTGGCGTGGAAGCCCACCACACGGCCGCTCTCATCCTTGATCAGGTCGGTGACGCTGGTGGAGTAGATGATCTTGCCCTTCTCGTAGGAGCTGACCCGGTTGGCCAGGAACATCATGGCGTAGCCTGCGCCGCCCTCGTAGCAGCCGGGGGCCAGGTAGGGGGTGGAGGCGCCGTAGGTGGTGGCGCACTCGTAGGTGCCCAGGGTGCTGAAGCCGATGCCGATGCTGGCCATCCAGTCCACCAGATCGCCCGAGACGGTGTACTGGGCGGTCATGTAGGGCATCTCGCCGGTGAAGAAGTCCTTCCGGTGATACTTGTCCATGGTCTTCCAGAAGTTCATCATGCCGTCCAGGGTGCCCATGGCGGAAGCCCGGTACTCGCCAGTGACGTCGAAGTTGTACTGCAGCTTGGAGCCTGCGGTGGCCACGCCGCCGTAGGTCATGGCCATGGAGCCGCCGGGGATGTCCCGCTTCTCCACCAGGGTGACGCTGTAACCAGCCTCCAGCAGGCGGGCGGCGCAGACCAGGCCCGCGGTGCCGGCGCCCATGATGATGACGTCGGCCTCTTCCTCGATCACTTCGGTGGAGGGCTCCACAGTGACCTCAGCGGAGAAGTCGTCCACATTGTAGCCGGCCAGGGTGATGGCCTCCTTGACGGCGGACTTGATGGCCATGGAGGTGATGGAGGAGCCCCGCAGGTTGGGCACGTTGATGCTCTGGTGCTCCACGATGGCGGCGGGGATGCGGGAGCAGGCGTAGTTGCCGATGCCGATGGTCTCCTCGTGGGAAAGGACCTCACAGGCAGTGATGGCGCCGTCGGCGAAGGTGGTGGCGACGTAGACCCAGCTCTCGTGGCCCATGGCCTTGGTGACGTACTTGCCGTCCACCGGGGCCGAGGGGATGACCGGAGCGGAGGAAGCCCCCTGGCTGCCGGCAGCCTCGGAGGAGGCAGCGGTGGAGGAAGCGGCGGTGGAGCTGCTGTTGTTGCAGCCGCTCAGCAGGCCGGCAGCAGCCACGCCCACAGTGCCGAGGGCGGCGCCGCGCATAAACGAACGACGAGAAATTTTGCTCATAGTTGGACTCCTTTTCCTTCTGGTTCGGTGTTTCCTTCTTCTTTCTCGGGGCAGGGGGTGTGCGCCCTGCCTTTGTGGAAAGTATAACAAATTGTCGTAGAAAAGAGAAATATAAAATAATCCGGGATTTATAAAAAGACTCGATCAATGCTTTGGCTATTTACCCCGTATGGGAAAGATTGTATAATGGTTCCGAACAATGTTTTTTCCCACGAGGGGGGATTTCTATGACGATTTACCAACTGGAGTGCTTTATTGCGGTGGCGGAAGAGCTGAATTTCAGCGCGGCGGCCGACCGGCTGTTCACCACCCAGCCCTCCATCAGCTACCAGATCAGCGCCCTGGAAAAGGAGACCGGGCTCAAACTCTTTGAGCGGACCACCCGCCGCACCCGGCTCACGGCAGCGGGCCAGGCCTTCTATCTGGATATGGTCCAGATGCTCAGTTTCCACCGCCAGTCGGTGAAAAAGGCCCAGGACATCCAGGCGGCGGACCGCTCCCATCTGGTGGTGGGGCTGCGCCAGCTGTTCGACTACACCACCTTTGCGGGGATCGTGGCCGAGTTCCAGCACCAGTATCCCAACGCCTACGTGGACGTCATCCCCCAGGACAACCGCCGCCCCCTGGAGCAGCTCCGCTCGGGCCAGCTGGACATCGGCTTCTTTTATGCTTCGGAGCACACCAAGGACCCGGACATCTCTTTTAGCCCCCTGTTTTCCCTGGGGTATCATGTGTTGATGAATCCCAACTGCCCCCTGGCGGAGCGGAAAGCCCTTCATCTCAAAGACCTGAAAGGCCAGTGCGTGGTCAACTCCGGCTCGGTGGACAGCTTTCTCTCAGCCTGTCAGGGCCCCTCGCTGCAAGAACTGGCGGACGTGGGGGTGGACCTGAGCAAAGTTTCCCCCAGCTTTGAGGGGGCGCTCATCATGATCCAGCTGGGCACGGCGGTTTCCATCGTGCCCTGTCTGGCAGGCGCGGTGATCCCCGGCATGGTGAAAGTCCCCTTGCTGGATTACCCGCCGGTGAGGGTGGAGATCGCCGCCATGCGCCATGCCCCCCGGCTGGAGGTCCAGTCCTTCATCGAGATCGCCAAAAAGAAGTACGCCCGCTACTGCCAAAACCAGCCCCTGTCGGAAACGATTTTGTGAGCCGACGTTTCATTGGGGAGGAGAATCCCCCGGCGAAAGGAAAGATACACACGAAAAACACCTGCTTCAAACGAAGCAGGTGTTTTTTTGGTGGAGATAAGCGGGATCGAACCGCTGACCTCTTGAATGCCATTCAAGCGCTCTCCCAAGCAGTGCGTGTACACACCCCTGTAATTCATGCTTGGGAGATGCAAAAAATACGATGATACAAATAAAAATGTTTTCTGCGAATTGCTTTCAATCTGACCAACTAAAAGAGAACGGCCTAAGTGGATTTTTTCGACAAAGAGAACACCTTGATTTCTGCCAAAACCAAGGTGTTCTTTTTTTGTGCCCAATCGGAGAAAGGAGACTGTATGTTGGATTACTTTTACGACGGACAAGCCGAGTTGTTTTCGTTCTACCGGCTCCCCAAGGTCCTTTTCACCGACCCTCAGTTCCGTGGCATCTCGGCGGAAGCCAAAATCCTGTATGGCCTTCTGCTGGACCGAATGAGCCTGTCCATCAAGAGCGGTTGGCTGGATAAGCAGGGGCGAGTGTACATCATCTTCACAGCGGATGAAATTATGGAGGCTCTCTGCTGTGCGGACAACAAGGCGACCAAGCTCATGAAAGAACTGGAAGGCTGCGAGCTGATCGAGCGGAAACGCCGGGGCCTTGGAAAACCCAGTCTGATCTATGTGAAAAACTTTATCTCTGACCCTTCAGAATCACGAATCCAGAGTCGTGAAAATCACGATTCTGGAGCCGTGAAAACCGCGGCTCTTGAGTCGTCAAAATCACGAGGAACTAATACTAATCCAATCAATACTGATTCGATCGAGACTGATCCTTTCCTTTCAGGGGAAACCGGCGAGGACGCCGGAATGGAATCCGAAGGGAATGACTCTCGAGCGAGATATCAGAATTATTTTTTGAATCAACTCAACTTTGATTCTCTGATTATAAGCAATCCTGAAGATGAGGATATGCTGAAGGAGATGTTGGAGCTTTTGGTGGATACGGTATGCAGCAATCGGAAGATGATCCGTATTGCCGGGGACGATAAGCCCTTTGAGGTGGTCAAAGGCAAATTGATGAAACTGGACAGCGACCATATTCGCTTTGTCCTTATGTGTATGAAGGAGAACACCACCCAGGTGCGGAATATGCGGCAGTATCTGCTGGCCGCCCTGTATAACGCCCCCTTGACCATGTACAACTACTACGCATCCAGGGTGCAGCATGATCTGAATCCAAAACCAGCTAAGTATTAACCAGTCCGAGGTTTTAAGTCTCGGGCTTTTTGATTTCAGGAAGGGAGGTGGTTCCCGTGAGCCAGAAAGCAACCGTAATCGCCGTGGTCAACCAGAAGGGAGGTACAGGCAAGACCACGACCTGTGAGAATCTGGGCGTTGGCCTTGCGATGGAAGGGAAAAAAGTTCTGATGGTGGACAACGACCCACAGGCCAGCCTGACCATCAGCATGGGCTGGCCCAAGCCCGATGAACTGAATACGACTCTTGCTACCCTTATGGGCAAAGTGTTGGAGGACAAACCCATCCAGCCCGGGGAAGGAATCCTCCATCACCCGGAGGGGGTGGACCTGCTTCCGGCCAGCATTGAGCTGGCGGGGATGGAAGTGGGCCTTGTGAACGCTATGAGCAGGGAAAAGGTCTTGAAGCAGGTGCTGGAAAACTCCAAACACACCTACGACTTTATCCTGTTGGACTGTACTCCCAGCCTTGGGATGCTCACAATTAACGCTTTGGCCGCAGCGGATAGTGCCCTGATCCCAGTCCAGGCACAATATCTGCCCGCCAAAGGCTTGGAGCAGCTTTTGCAGACCATCAGCAAGGTGCGAAGGCAAATCAACCCGAAGCTGCGGATTGAGGGCATCCTCATGACCATGACCGACAGCCGGACGAATTTTGGAAAGGAGATTGATACTTTGGTCCGGCAGGCATACGGCACCAAGATCAAGGTGTTCGACCAGGGAATCCCCCGGTCGGTGCGGGCAGCAGAAACCAGCGCCGAAGGCAAGAGCATCTTTACCCATGACCCCAAAGGCAAAGTGGCGGAAGCCTACCGTGCTCTGACGAAGGAGGTGCTGCACAGTGCCGAAAAGCGGCGCAAACATCAGCTTGACCAGTTACGATGACATTTTTTCGACCGAGGAAAGCCGCCAGACTGAGCAGATTCAGCAAATCTCCATTGGGGAGCTGCATCCCTTCAAAAACCACCCCTTCAAGGTGCTGGACGATGAAGCCATGCAGCGAACAGTAGAAAGTGTAGCGCAGTTTGGTGTGATGGCCCCTTTGATTGCCCGGCCCCGGGAGGAAGGAGGATACGAGATCATTTCGGGCCACCGTCGGCAGCATGCGGCCCAGCTGGCCGGGCTGAAAAGCCTGCCGGTGATTGTACGGAAGATGGACGATGACCAAGCGGTGATTTTGATGGTGGACAGCAACTTGCAGCGGGAGAGCATCCTGCCCAGCGAGCGGGCTTTTGCCTACAAAATG
Organism: Faecalibacterium gallinarum; assembly: GCF_022180365.1. Lineage (GTDB taxonomy): Bacteria > Bacillota > Clostridia > Oscillospirales > Ruminococcaceae > Faecalibacterium > Faecalibacterium gallinarum. Next base: position 71,456 of record NZ_BQKV01000115.1, on the reverse strand, counting down.
AAGCTGGAAGCCATAAAAAATCAAGGTGCTAGGTCGGATTTAACTTCGGCCCAACTTGGGCCGAAGTTGACAGCCGCAGAAAAAGTGGCTTTGGATAGTGATGATAGCAAGTCCCAGGTCAAAAGATTTATCCGCCTCACCAATCTAATCCCGGAGCTTCTGGAACTGGTGGACCAAAAGAAAATATCCTTTAACCCCGCTGTGGAGCTGTCCTATCTGGCAGATTCCGAACAGCGGGATTTTTTTGAGGCCATGCAGGACACCCAGAATGCCCCCTCTCTGTCCCAAGCCCAGCAGATCAAGAAGCTGAGTCAGGAGGGCCATTGCAGTTATGAAGCCATCTTCGACATTATGGGAAAGGAGAAAAAGGCCGAGATGGACCGCTTGACCATCAAGAACGACGTGCTGCGCAAGTATTTTCCCAAGTCCTACACCCCGCGGCAGATGGAGGAAACCATCTTGAAGCTGCTGGAACAATGGCAAAAGAAGCGCCAGCGCAGTCAGGAACGCTGACCGGCTGGCAAAACAACCCGAACAAAACATGATAATTTGGAGGTGTGCCTATGGCAACAAAGAAAATGGAACCCAATAATCTCCTGCGGCAGATCCATGATAAGGTCTGTGCAGTCGAAAAAAGGATTGCTTCTCTGGAAGGTCAGAAGCAGAAAGTTTACCTTGCTTCTGCCGGACCTGATGAGCCTCTGTCTATTATCCTGCTGGAAGATGTTACGGAGATTCTTCCCTGCTTTGACGAGTGCGATGCGCTTTATCATCTGCCGGATTCTCCCATTATGATGAGTTACTGTCCGGCAGAAACGATTCATCTGCCCGGGAAGCAGTATCTGACCGGAGCGGCGGTTTTCTTTCGGCTGAATGAGGACTATGAAATTATCTCCCTTCGGCTTGAAGATATCTGCCGGATCGCTGAGTTTTTGTCTGAGCGGGATACCGCTTTGATGGCAGATGGCGTGAGTTTCAACGGCATCTGCCTGGACTGAGGCTATGAATCCATGGTTTGACATTGCTCTCTTCATGGCGGGCACCTGGTTTGGCTTTTTTGTAGCAGCTCTGATGCAGGCTGGAAGGGATGGTGATGCTTATGCAGGAAGAAATCGAAAACAAAACGATCAATCTGGCCATCAGCACCAGCAAGCTGACGGTTCAAACGCTTTTTAAAGCCGTGATGGCTTACCTGCGGGGACGCAGCAATCCCCGCGGGAAGCAAAGCATCAAAAAGCTGGTGGGGCAGAACAAGGGCGTGACCAACATCGACATTGAAAAAACCGCCATCCGGGGCTTTGGAAGATACGCCAAAAAGTACGGCATCGACTTTGCCATCACCAAGGATAAGTCGTTGGTTCCGCCCAAATATATGGTCTTTTTCAAGGCCCAGGACAGCGACGCCTTGACCGCTGCATTTCAGGAGTATTCCGCTTCGGTACTGAAAAAGAAAAAAAAGCCCTCGGTGCTTGCTCAGCTGCATAACCTGATTCAGCAGGTCGCAGAGCTGCCCGGCAAGGTGAGGGAGAAAAAACAGGAGCACGGGGACCGATGAACCAGAATACAAAACGATTGGTGATCCTGAACCTGCCCTATATCCTGATGGGACTGTATGCCACCAACCTTGGACGGGCCTGGCGCATGGCGGCGGGAGCCGACATGACCGAGAAGATGCAGTCCCTAATGGCCGTTTTGCCGGATGCCCTGGGCCGTATCATTCCCAGCTTCCACCCTCTGGACCTGCTGGTGGGCTTGTGCTGCGGCGCGGGGCTGCGGCTGGCGGTGTATCTCAAAGGCAAAAACGCTAAGAAGTACCGCCACGGCAGTGAATACGGCTCCGCTCGATGGGGCAACGCCAAAGATATCGAGCCTTTCATGGACCCCAAGTTCGAGGAGAATGTCATCCTGACCAAAACGGAACGCCTGATGCTCTCCAGCCGACCGCCGGACCCCAAAAATGCACGAAACAAAAATGTGCTGATTGTGGGCGGCTCCGGCAGCGGTAAGACCCGCTTCTGGATCAAGCCCAACTTACTCCAGATGCACAGTTCCTATGTTTTGACGGACCCGAAGGGAACTACCGTCCTTGAGGTAGGCAATGCGTTTGTGAAAAAAGGCTACCGCATCAAGATCTTCAACACCATCAACTTTAAAAAGTCGATGCATTATAATCCCTTCCACTATATCCACAGCGAGAAGGACATTTTGAAGCTGGTAACAACCCTTATGACCAACACCCGAGGCGAAGGCAAAGGCGGTGATCCGTTTTGGGACAAGGCGGAAAAACTCCTGCTTACGTCGTTGATTGCCTATATCCACTATGAGGCTCCGGAAGAAGAACAAAACTTTGCCACGCTGCTGGAATTTTTGAACGTGATGGAAGTCCGGGAGGATGATGAAGAATTCCAGAACCCGGTAGACCAGATGTTTGAGAAGCTGGGCGAGAGGCAGCCAAATCACTTTGCGGTTCGGCAGTACCGTCTTTACAAGCTGGCCGCCGGTAAAACGGCGAAGTCGATCCTCATTTCCTGCGGTGCCCGGCTGGCCCCCTTTGATATCGCGGAACTCCGTGAAATCACTTCGTATGACGAGCTGGAGCTGGATACCCTGGGCGACCGGAAAACGGCACTGTTCCTCATCATGTCCGATACGGACAGCACCTTCAACTTTCTGATCTCGATGGTGTACACTCAGCTGTTCAATCTGCTCTGCGAAAAGGCCGACGATGTGTACGGCGGGCGGCTGCCGGTCCATGTGCGCTGCCTGATTGACGAGTGTGCCAACATCGGGCAGATCCCGAACCTGGAAAAGCTGGTGGCTACCATCCGCAGCCGGGAGATCTCTGCCTGTCTGGTTTTGCAGGCGCAGTCCCAGCTGAAGGCGCTGTATAAGGACAACGCCGACACCATCATCGGCAACATGGACAGCCAGGTGTTTCTGGGCGGCTCGGAAAACACGACCCTCAAGGAACTGGCTGCGGCACTAGGGAAAGAGACAATCGACCTTTACAACACTTCGGACACCCGCGGCAACAGCTCCAGCTACGGCACGTCGTATCAAAAAACCGGGCATGAACTTATGAGCCGGGATGAACTAGCGGTCATGGACGGCGGCAAGTGCATCCTGCAGCTGCGCGGCGTCCGGCCCTTCCTCTCCGACAAGTACGACCTGACCCAGCATCCCAACTACAAGCTGACCGGCGACTACGACAAGAAGAATATGTTTGACATCGAGAAGTTCCTCGATCACCGCCTGAAACTAAGGCCGTCTGACACCTACGATGTAGTGGAAGCGGACGAAGAATGAAAACGCTCCCCCGGCAAGGGGGGAGCCTACATAATCATTTCCCTTATGAGAGCAATACATCCCCTTAAACCCTCCCAAATCCGGGAGGACTTTTCTTTTCCAGGCCCCAGGCACACCAGCAAATCAACCCTGCTGCGGTTTGCAGCCAAAAGAATAAGGATTTCAGGTGTGTGCCGACCGGCCGCAAGCTCTTTTTCTCAGGAGGAAACGATTATGGATTTCTTTAACTCTGCTGTCGAAGTGCTTCAGACCCTCGTTGTCGCTCTGGGTGCCGGTCTTGGCGTTTGGGGTGTCATCAACCTGCTGGAAGGATATGGCAACGATAACCCCGGTGCCAAGTCGCAGGGCATGAAGCAGCTTATGGCTAAGTAGATGTAATCAAGGGAAGAAAGGAAAAGCACAATCCAGACGGAACCGGCGGTTGTGTCAAGAAATGTTTGTGGAATAGCAAGAACTTTGATATAATGGGAACAGGAACCCCGGAACAGGGAGAAAGGCAGGAGGATAAATGCACATAAGCTATAAACCCCTCTGGCACACGCTGGTTGAGCGCAATATGAGGAAAGAGGACTTGCGGATTGCCGCCGGTCTTACCACAAATATGATTGCCAACATGGGTAAAGGCAAAAACATCAGCATGGAAACTCTGGTTCGTATCTGCGAAGCCCTGAATTGTGGTATTTTGGATGTGATTGAGTTGGAACCGGATGATACTAATTTGTGAGGTGTGAAATGAATAAAAAGGAAACCATAAAGCATTTCTATGAAGTCATTGTTTCAAACAACTTGCTCAATGAACTTCCTCAATATGTTTCAGAGAATTGTGTCCTTATTGATGGAGAAAGAAAAATTCCTTTAGGATTGGAAGGTATGAAAGAACACCTTACAGCCGTGAAGCAAACATATCCAGACTATACAATGCGGATACTCCGGCAGTACAAAGATGGAGATTACATCATTTCTGAATTTGTCATGGAAGGAACTCATGAGGGAGAATGGATTGGAATAAAGCCGACACATAAAAGACTGTCTTTCACAGGGATTGATATTGATAAGATAGTTGACGGTAAAATCGTTGAGCATGGTGGAGCCGTCAACACTTTTGAAACACTATATGAGCATAATATGATAAAACCGGTCTAAATCGACAGGTTTAGTCTAAATGGAGGGGGATAAGGAATGATACGGCAAATTAGAAACAAAGTTGAGATTACTGCGGCACTAAGCCTTATATGGGAGACATTTTTACAATTTGAAGCCCCTGACTATTCTGATGAAGGTGTTAAGTCATTCCGGGAATTTATTGAAAATGAAGATATTGTAGCTTCTCTGGAATTTTGGGGAGCCTATGAAAATGATGAGTTGAGAGGCGTAATTGCTACAAATGAAAATCGAAAGCACATTTGCTGCTTTTTTGTAAAATCCAAGTACCATAGACAAGGTATTGGGCGAAAGCTATGGGAGTGCGTTTTGAATAACAGCAATCACCCGGTTTATACGGTTAATTCTTCTCCGTATGCGGTTCCTGTTTATCACAAACTGGGCTTTATTGATATGGATAGTGAGCAATTATCTGATGGAATAAGATTTACTCCAATGAAATTTGAGAGGTACAGGGACAATGGAATACAGAATTGATGATAAAATGCTTAACGCTTCGGTATTTCTTACATTCGTAAACCAAGTATGGCCGGGAGACTATGATATTGAAAAGACGCAAAATGCTTTATCTAAAACGCAAAACATAACTGCTTATGACGGAGATAGGCTTGTCGGCTGCCTGCGTATCCTGTCAGATGGTTATTTTTTTGGAACAATTACAGAGTTGCTTGTGCTTCCAGATTATCAGAATAAAGGAATTGGAAGCCAGCTTCTCCAACTGGCAAAGAAAAATACACCGACAATGCTGTATTTTGGCTCGCAACCGGGAATTGAAGCGTTTTATGAAAAGAATGGTTGTCAGAGAAGTTTACAGTCCTACATCATAGAAAAGAAACGATAGCGCAAATTCAAGGAGGTAGTGCAATGAAGATAGAGATTGGAAAAGATTTTCCGCAGTATTTTAAGCCCTCATATCCAGAAGAATTTGAATTGTTTTCACATTTTGAAGTGACCGCAGGAATACCAACCGTTTTGTTTGCAATTACTACATGGAAAGAAAACGGGAAACCGAATGTCTGCTTCCATTCATGGAGTTGCTTTCATGGGGATAAAACTGCTTTCTTCGCAGTAATGGGAAATCTATATCAGCATACCCACACCTATGCCAATATCAAAAGGGAAAAATGCTTTTGTATCAACTTTCTCCCGATAAGCTATTATGATAAGTTGGTAGACACAATTAAACACAACGATATGGAAACAGACGAATTTGCAGTAGGTTATTTTACGCTTTCCAATGCAAAAACCATTCATGCGCCAATCATCCAAGAAGCATTTATCAATATGGAATGTACCTTGAAGGAAACGCAGGATTTAAGCGGCGCAGGAATAACAGCTATGGTTATCGGTCAAGTGCAGCACATTTCTGTTGAGAAAGAATACGCACAAGGTTATGAGCAGAGATATGGGACAGACGGTTTTATGATGTTAATACCGGCACCGCAAGACCTTGTTACCGGGCAACCAAATCAATCTGCGATTGCCACGGTAAAGATAGAAAGGTTGGATTAGACAATGGGCAGATTGCGGGACATTCCCGGAGTTGGAAAAAACATTGAGCAGGACTTATTAAACATTGGTATACGGGAGATTTCTGACCTAAAAGGAAAGAAACCAGAAGAATTATATTTACAGGATTGCTTATATAAAGGCTTTCAGGAAGATAAGTGCCAGCTTTATGTTTTCCGTCTTGCCGTATATTTTGCCGAGAATGAAACCCACGAAGTAGAAAAATTGAAATGGTGGTATTGGAAAGATAAAGAATATCCGAGCAAAGAATGAAAAGTGAATATCATCCCCTAAACTAATTGCCGTTGCAGGAACGCACATTCCCGCAACGGCAGTTTTCATTTCCACGGCCTGCGCCGGAAGTTCATACCAGACTGTTTTATCAGCGGGGATTTCTTGAACAGCTTTTTCAAAAGGCTTCGTTCCTCTTGTGAGAGCCGCTTATATTTAAGCTGGAACGCCTTGCAGAACATCTCCGTGAATTGCTGAATCCTATCCCCCGGCGATTGCATGGCCTTTTGTACTTCCCGTATCAGCTCATCGGCGGGCGTAGTATCCGGCGCACTTTCACTGTCATTTTCGTGCGCCTTGCGTATGTCGTGGAGAATGACGTCCCATGTTTTGTGCGTCACATGGCAGAAGAAATCTTCTTCCTCTACCTGACAGGCTTCCAATACTTTGATTGCCCGGTCTGCCGTAGCTTCGGGATGTTCTTCCAGTATCATAGCCCGTAAAGCAGCCAGTGAGCTGTTTGTGTCATGGAAGTGCATGGTTGCTATCCCGTCCACATAGATTTCTGCGTCTGCCAGCAGTTCCTTGAATTTTTCATGGGAGATAATCTCACACAGCAGCCGGTTGTTGAAGCGTTCACTTTTCAGCAGTTCCACGACTTCATCACTCAAATGTAATTCTTCTATCGGCGTGTTTTCATATTTCCGATTGTTGGTAAGGCCGAGCAGATAGTCAACGGACACCTGATAAAAGTCTGCCAGCTTCAACAGGCTGCCGTGATTGATTTCCTTGTATTCATCGTTGTCGTTTTCATAGCTGCCGAGGGCTGATTTTGAAATGCCGGTTTCCTGCGCCAGTTCTTCCAGATTTAAGCCCCGTTCCACCCGTAAATCTTTCAGGCGTTCCTGTACGGAAATGCGGGTTTTCATAGATACATCGCTCCTTCCTGCGGCTGGCTGCCGCCGTCCATCCCATTATACCATACCCGTTCCGCAATCGTGGAAATTTTCGTTTTTGGGACGGTTTTCCTACTTTGTGGATATACGGGAGAAGGCTCAAAAATGTGCCATAATGGGCTTAGTTCATCGATGGATTATTCCAATCGAATGACCGGCCTGTATGGGATATGCTCCCCGGCGATGTAGCGCAATGACTTGCGGCAGGAAATGGAGGAACCATGACCGCAACGAGCGTACCAAAGGGAGCGAAACGCCGTTGTGAGAGCCAGGGGCAGGAACGACATCAGGGAGAACCGGCAAAAATGAACACCGAATTGATACTGAAACACAACAATCCGATAGGGCATAGTCTGCCCTATCCGTAATACTACGGGGGATTTCCGGGCGGCTCTATGGCCGCATTTCCCTTGAAAATCGCCCCGAAACACAACACTAAAATCTGCTATCCGTCTATTGCGGCTGTTACGGCTGAAATGGGCGGATTTTTGTTTAAGGAGGCACCATGCCGAGAATGCCGAAAAAGAGGAAGCTGGAATTGTCCTTTTTCCTCAATGAACGGGGGCGGGTAACGTACAACGACCTTTGCCGGAAATGCCAGCGCACTTGCAGGCAGAGCTTCCGGGCGGTCATTGTGGACTGCCCCCATTATCTTTCCAAACGCTCAAAACGAAAAGTAAAGGAGGACACCGATTGAATGGAAGTTGAATTTATGACCGCAGACACCACCCTGCCGCCCTGTATGCCGCTGCCGAGAGCCATGCTGCGGCTCCCGATCAGCAGCACCGCCAAGGTCATGTATGCCCGGATGTTGGATATTGTTTTCCTGTCCGGCATAGAGGACGCCAACGGGATTTTATTTATCCATTTCCCCATCGTGGAACTGGCGGCGGCACTTGCCCGCAGCACCATGACCGTGAAGCGTTCCCTGAATGAATTGGAGGACGCCGGACTGATACTGCGAGTGCGTCAGGGCTTCGGGGAACCCAACAAGATATATGTACTCATTCCGAAAAAGGAGGACAGCCGCCGATGAATGAAAAGCTGGAAGCACTCAATCAGGAAATAGAGAAAACGGAAAAGAAGCTGCGAAGGGCGCAGCATGAAGAAAAGATATTGGAACACCAGATAAAGACGCTGACACGGAAGGAACGGACGCACCGGCTTTGTACCAGAGCCGCAATACTGGAAAGCTACCTTCCCCACCCGGAAGCCATTACGGATGAACAGGTCAGTTTATTCTTGAAGCTGCTGTTCCACAAAGACAGCACCCGGCAGCTTATGGAAAAAGTATTTGCCGGAAACGGTACAGAGAAGGAGGGCGCAGAATGAAGATGAATTTTTCAAAAGACGAGTTGGCTATGGTCTATCAATACGCCGCCGGTACGAAGGAAGAAACCCTTGCGGGGCTGAAAGAAATCGTGCCGTTTATCCGTGACCAGCAGACGAGGGAGATTGTGGAGAGTACCATCCGAAAGCTGGACGCCATCCCGGAGCCGGAGTGCCGCCGTTTTATCGCTGATACAAAGCAGCGGTTTATCCAGAAGCGGGACAATTCCATCCGGCGTAGGCTTGCCGAAGCCAAGGCACAGGCGAGTACGGAAAAGCCACATCCCAAGAGAAAAGAGCCAGACCGGGAACGGTCATAATTGCTTCCAGAGCCGCAGCCCGTGGACTGTCCCTCTGAAAGAGGGCGCAACTATACACCACCTGAAGGTAGTGTGTTGCGCCCTGCCGGGGGCTTCCTGCGGAAAGCGGATGATTGCCCGCAGCGTTCCGGCTTCAGTCAATCATCACAGGGGAAGCTACACTTCCCCTGCGCTGGCTGCCGCCAGCTACCCCTTTGTGGACTTGCCGCCCGGAAACACCTTGCGCTGCAAGCTGTTTCCGTTCAGCAAGTTTACAATTCATCTATTCCCATAAGTGCCTAGTCATAGTATAATAGAGCCAGTAGTAAATCATAATTTAGCGGAGGTGATACAATGCTTGAAAATATACCATCTCAATCAACTATGATTGAATTACTCGGACAATCTTTATTTGAAGTTTGGCAGGCGTTATGTTCGGCTATTGATGAAAAATACGATATGGAACGACTATGGAATACTGGCGGTAAGAATTGGACTTACGAGTATAAATATCGCAGAGGTGGAAAAACACTTTGTTGCCTATATGCAAAAAGTAATTGTATTGGTTTCATGATTATTTTTGGGAAGGATGAAAGAGCAAAATTTGAAGATATAAGAGATACCCTCTCTGATGTCGTTTGCAGGCAATATGATGAAGCAAAAACCTATCATGATGGGAAATGGGTAATGTTTGAACCGACCAATGCGGATGAATTTGATGATTACATGAAATTGCTGGCCATCAAAAGAAAACCAAATCGAAAATAGCACCTCTCATCATCATCGGGCCAACCTGACCCGGACTTTCAAAACTGAATACCAGCCGCTCACCGGCGGCACCACCGAGCAGGAAATCTTGAAACAGGTTCCCTGCTCTTTTTTTGCCCGGACGCCGGGAGAAAGGAGGACATTACTTGCCATGCCCGCACTTTGATGTGAAAATCATCCAACGCAGCAAGCGCCAGTCAGCCGTTGCGTCTGCCGCCTACCAGAGCGGGGAACGGCTGTTTTCCGAATACGACCAGAAACAGAAATACTATTCCCATAAAAGCGAAATCGTCCACACCGAAATCATGCTGCCGCCCCATGCCCCACCAGAGTACGCAGACCGGAATACCTTGTGGAACGCCGCCGAAGCGATTGAAAAACAATGGAACTCCCAGCTTGCCCGGAGGTTCGTGCTTGCCATTCCGAGGGAACTTCCCCGGTCACAGTACGCCGACCTTATCCGGGACTACTGCCGGGAGTTTTTCGTTTCCAAGGGCATGATTGCCGACTATGCCATCCATGACAAGGGGGACGGAAATCCCCACGCCCATATCCTGCTTACCATGCGGGCGATGGACGAAACCGGGAAATGGCTCCCCAAGAGCCGGAAGGTTTATGACCTTGACGAGAACGGCGAGCGTATCCGGCTTGCGTCCGGCAGATGGAAAAGCCACAAGGAGGACACCGTGGACTGGAACGACCAGAAGTACGCCGAGATATGGCGGCAGGGCTGGGCTGACACGGCGAACCGCTATCTGGAAGCCATCGGCAGCCCGGAGCGCCTTGACCTTCGCTCCTATGCCCGACAGGGGATTGATAAAATCCCCACCGTCCACATGGGGCCAGCGGTCAGCCAGTTGGAGAAGAAAGGCATACAGACCAACATCGGCAACCTGAACCGGGACATCAAAGCCGCCAATTCCCTCATGCAGTCTATCCGGCAGATGGTACGCAGCTTAAAGGGCTGGCTGTCCGGCCTGAAAGAGAAAAAAGCGGCGCTGCTGGAAGCACTGGAACAGGCAAAGGAACCGACCATCCCCGAACTGCTTTCCCGGTATCTGGATATGCGGAGCGAGGAACGCACCGGCTGGACTTCCAAGGGGAAGCTGAAAGGCACTGTTGGAGATTTCAACAAGGTCATGGAAGCCCTTGACTTCCTGCGGCAGAAAGAGATTTCCACCGTGGAGAGCCTTGACGCCTATCTGGATGAAGCCAGCGCACAGGCCGTTTCCATCCGTGAGGAAATCAGGCCGATGGAGAAACGTGTGAAAGAGATTGACCGGTTGCTTTTCCATATCGGGAACTTTGAAGCAAACAAGCCGGTTCATGTGAAATATGCCGCTATCCGCTGGAAGAAACCCAAGGAGAAATTTGCCGCCGACCATAAGGAGGAACTGGACGCCTACAACGCTGCCCTGCGGTATTTCAAGGTTCACCTTGATGGGGCGAAGTACAGCACAAAGAAGCTGGCCGGGGAGCAGGCACAGCTTTCAGAGAATATCGCTTCCAAGACGGAAGCGCTGACTGCCGTACAGGAGGATGTAAAGATTTTGCGGGATGTGCGCCACTGGCTCAATCAGGTTTTGCCATCCGAGCAGTACCGCCAGACCGCAGAGCCGGGAAAGAAACCGTCCATCCAGCAGGCGGTCAAAGGCCGGGAGCAGCGTATCCGGGAGGAACAGGCAGAGAAACGCCAGACGCCCCGCCGCCAGCAAAAACAGGATATGGAGCTTTAACCAATCAGGCGCTTGCCATTTTCCCCGTGAAAATGACAGGCGCTTTTTCTATTTTCAGGAGGATTTGCCTATTGAACGTATTTGAAGCCGTGAAGCAGTCTGTTACCACCCGGCAGGCCGCCGAGCATTACGGTATCCGGGTAGGGAGAAACGGGATGTGCGTCTGCCCCTTCCATGACGATAAAAACCCCAGCATGAAGGTTGACCGGCGCTTCCATTGCTTCGGCTGTCAGGCAGACGGGGATGTGATTGACTTTGTTTCCCGTCTGGAAAACGTCAGCCCCAGGGAAGCCGCCCTCATGCTGGCGCAGGACTTCTCCATCCCCTATGAGGACAGGGAGCCACCCGGCAGGAGCCGCCCGAAGCGGAAGCCCCGTCAGGAAAACCCGGAGCAGCAATTTAAGCGCATGGAGCGCCACTGTTTCCGGGTACTGTCTGACTATCACAATCTGCTGCGCCGCTGGAAGCGGGACTATGCCCCCAAGACGCCGGAGGAAGAATGGCACCCGCTTTTCGTGGAAGCCTTGCAGAAACAATCCCATGTGGAATATCTGCTGGATGTGCTGCTGTTCTCCGACATAGGGGAACGGGCTGCCCTGATTGCCAGCTACGGAAAGGAAGTGAGGAACCTTGAGCGGAGAATGGCAGACCTTGCCGCCAGAACTGCGGCAGGCCGTGACGGACACCATCGACGCCGCACCCCCGCCCCGGAGCGTTGAGGAAGCCAAGGCCATGCTGGAAAGCACCGAGAAAGGCGGCGTGCGGAACAGTATCCACAACTGCCTGACCGTGTTCCAGTATGACCCCGTCCTTTCCGGGGCGGTTGCGAAAAATCTCCTGACCGAGCGCATTGACCTTCTAAAGCCCATCGGCAGGAAACGCAGAACCGGCAGCAAGGCCATGACCGACACGGATATGAAATATATCCGGCTGTATCTGGAAGATACCTACGGCCTGACAAGCGAGAAAAAGATAGCAGACGCCGCCGACCTTGCGGCAGACGCCAACAGCTACCATCCCATCCGGGACTACCTGAACGGCCTTGTCTGGGACGGGAAAGAGCGTATCCGCTACTGCCTGCGGCACTTTCTGGGAGCCGACACAGACAACTTCACTTACCATTCCCTGCGGCTGTTCCTGTTGGGAGCTATCCACCGGGCTTTCTGCCCCGGCTGTAAGTTTGAGGTCATGCTCTGTCTGGTAGGCGGCCAGGGAGCCGGGAAATCCACTTTCTTCCGGCTGCTGGCCGTAAAGGATGAGTGGTTTTCCGATGATTTGCGGAAGCTGGACGATGATAACGTGTACCGCAAGCTACAAGGCCACTGGATAATCGAAATGTCGGAGATGATTGCCACCGCCAACGCCAAGAGCATAGAGGAAATCAAGTCATTTTTAAGCCGCCAGAAGGAGGTCTATAAAATCCCCTACGAAACCCACCCGGAGGACAGGCTGCGGCAGTGCGTGTTCGGCGGGACTTCCAACGCCCTGGACTTCCTGCCCCTTGACCGTTCCGGGAACCGGCGCTTCCTGCCGGTCATGGTCTACCCCGAACGGGCCGAGGTACACATTTTGGACGATGAAGCCGCTTCCAGAGCCTATATCGAACAGGTATGGGCGGAAGCCATGACAACCTACAAAAGCGGCGATTTCAAGCTGTCTTTTACCCCCGAAATGATACAGTACCTCAAAGAACACCAGCGGGATTTCATGCCGGAGGACACCAAGGGCGGGATGATACAGGCGTACCTTGACCGCTACACCGGCAGCGCCGTCTGCTCCAAGCAGCTTTTCAGGGAAGCCCTGAACCACCCCTTTGACGAGCCGAAACAGTGGGAAATCCGGGAAGTCAACGACATTATGAACCACAGTATCACGGGATGGAAGTATTTCTCCAATCCCCGGATATTTGAGGGATACGGCAGACAGAAGGGCTGGGAACGGGAAGCCCCGGCAACGGGCGCTGACAACGGGCGTGAAAAAACGCCGGACGGATTTGTGGAAGTCACGGAGCAGATGGAACTTCCCTTCTGAAAAATCCTGAAAAATCCGGGAAAATCACAGCCGGTTGCCGACCCCGTTGCTATCCCGTTGCCGGGCCGGTTGCCGGGAAAAAGCCCATAACTGCGGGCTTTTCTCCCCTCTGACAACCAAAGCAACAGAAAAATAAAAGAAAAAGTAAATAAACAGTAACCCGCCAGACAGAGATTGTTTTCGAGGTTTTTTGAAGCCCGTTGCCGGACTTCGTTGCCGACTCTCTCCTGTCTGGCTTATTTCATTTATGGAGGTAACTGCCTATGGCAAAAAGCAAAACTGAAATCCATGTCACAACAGTATTTGACGGCGAACTGGACGCTACGGACGTTTTCGTGAGCCTGATTGCACAGAAATACAGCCAGAGAAATGATAAAGAATATCTTGCGAAAAAGCAAGATTTAGAGTATAATAAAGACAAGGTTCAGAGTGACCGTGTTCCGTCTGGATTGTGCGGGTAAACGGTTATGATGAACGGATTTGAATATACAGGCATGGACGCAATACTGGCGGGCAGCTTCCGGGCGGCTATCTATTGCAGGCTTTCCAAGGACGATGACCTTGACGGGGAGAGCGCCAGCATTGCAAACCAGCGGGATATGCTGGAAACCTACTGCGAGAAGCAGGGATGGGAGGTTGTTGCAGTCTATCAGGACGATGGCTACACGGGGCTGAACATGGAGCGTCCCGACCTGAAACGGATGTTGAAAGCCATCGAGCGCAGGCAGATAAACCTTGTGGTCACGAAAGACCTATCCAGACTGGGTAGGAATTACTTGCAGACCGGCTTCCTGATTGAAGATTTCTTCCCCCGCAACGGCGTGCGGTATATCGCCATGAATGACGGTATCGACACCATGCGGGACAACAACGACATAGCGCCGTTCAAGAACATCCTCAACGAGATGTACAGCAAGGACATTTCCAAGAAGGTTCATTCCTCTTATCTGCTGAAAGCGCAGAAAGGCCAGTTTACCGGCTGCCTTGCCCCCTTCGGCTACCGGAAAGACCCGGAGGACAAAAACCATCTGCTGATTGATGAGGAAACGGCTCCCATTGTCCGGCGTCTGTTTGCGTGGGCGCTGGAAGGACACGGCCCCAACTACATCCGGCGCAGGCTGGAAGATGAAAAAATCCCCTGCCCGACCTACTGGAACCGGGTACGGGGCTTTCGGAACGTGTCAACCAAGTGGGAAAAGAAAGACCCGGTAAATGGGCGGTATATCTGGGACTTTACCGTGATTAAGGACATCCTGATGAATCCCGTCTATACCGGCGCTATCGCTTCCCAGAAGAAGGAATACCGCTTCAAAATCGGAACCATCGGGGAGAAGAAGCCGGAGGAATGGATTGTCGTGGAGAACCAGCATGAGCCGCTTGTTGACCGCAAGACCTTTGACATCGTGCAGCGCAAGCTGAAATCCCGGCAGCGCCCCCGCCAGACCGGGGAAATCAGCCTGTTTGCGGGGCTTATCAAATGCGGCGAGTGCGGGAAGTCGCTGACTATCCGCTACACCAACGAGAAGCACCCGAAGCAGATTTATTCCTGTAAGACCTACAATGCCTATGGGAAACAGCACTGTTCCCAGCACCGGGTTGAGTACGACACCCTGTACCGGCTTGTACTGAACAAAATCCGGGAGTGTGCCAGAGCCGCCCTGATGGACGGGGAAGCCGTTGCCGGGAAGCTGTCCGACACCTGCGAAGCCGAGCAGAAAGGCCAGCGGGAAGCGTTGGAACGCTCCCTTGCCAAAGACGAGGAACGGATTGACGTTCTGGAAAAGATGGTTCTGCGGCTGTATGAGGATATGGTTGCCGGACGTATCAGCGAAGCAAACTTCAATCTGCTGATGGAAAAGACGCAGAAGGAACAGGCCGAGTTGAAGGCGAGGGTTGAGGAAGGCCGGAAGAAGCTGGCCGATGAAATCCGGCTTGCGTATGACGCCCGCCAGTGGGTAGAAGCCATTCAGGAATACGCCGACATCACGGAACTGGACGCAGCTACCCTTAATCGCCTGATTAAAGAAATCGTTGTCCATGAGAGCATAGACAGCGATAAAACAAGACACATTTCTATCGAAATTCATTTTAATCTCAAACCCCTCCCGGAAGTGGAGCAGGTCACAGCCTGACCTGCCCCGCCGGGGCGGTTCTAAAAAAACTCCATAGATATTTCTTGACACGCCGCCGCCCGCCATCGAGCCGGTTTCCTACACCTATTTGGGTATGAAACAGCTGATGGCCGGTGGCGGTGTCGCCCTGATTGGCACCACCCTGATCCCGCTGCTGAGCGGTCTGTTCGGCTGAGTCCAAACAACTGTTTCCGGGCAGTCTAAATCCGGCTTGGGCGGGCTTCCGCCCATTTACATCGCTCCTATCTGGAGCAAGCCGTGCTACCTTTCGACCCAGCATCAGCCCCGCCGCGGCAAGCGGCATCCAAGAAACAGATGCCATGGGCGATTGCGATACGGCTTCCGTCTTACCTTATTATAATAGAAAGGATGAACGCTATGGAAATTCTCACCAACATTATCTTCCTGCTGAATATGCTCAAGACCCTTATCAACCATTTCTTCTAAGGGGAGGTGACGCCCTTTGGAAACCGTACTCAACGCGATTGCGGACTGGATCAAAGGTATTTTGGCCGGCGCAATCATGTCCAACCTCTCCGGCCTGTTCGATTCGGTGAACGAGCAGGTGGGTGAGATTGCCACGCAGGTGGGCACAAGTCCTGCGGACTTTGAACCCCGTATATTTGAGATGATCCGCGGGGTATCCAATTCCGCAATTCTTCCCATTGCGGGTGTTTTCCTGACCCTGGTGGCCTGCTATGAGCTGGTGCAAATGGTCACCGAGCACAACAACCTGGCCAGCTTTGAGCCTGCCCTGATTACCAAATGGATCATCAAGACCGGCTGCGCCGTCTACCTGATCTCCAACACCTTTGATATTGTCATGGGTGTTTTTGATCTGGCGCAGGGGGTGATTGCTGAATCCAGCGGCATCGTCGCAGGAAACACGGCAGTCAATGAAGCCGGCCTGGCAAACCTGGAAGCCAGCCTGATGGAGATGGATGTGGGGCCGCTGTTTGGACTGTTTTTGCAGTCCTTCTTCATCGGGATCACCCTGCGCATCCTGTCCATCGTGATTTTTGTCATCGTTTATGGACGTATGATCGAGATTTATATGGCAGTCAGTCTGGCGCCCATCCCATTTTCCACTTTCGGCAGCCATGAACAGAGCCAGATGGGCCAGAACTATCTGCGCAGCCTCTTTGCCCTGGGTTTCCAGGGCTTCCTCATCCTGATCTGTGTGGGCATTTATGCTGTGCTCATCCAGTCGGTGGCTGTCTCTGACGATGCCATTGCCTCTATTTGGGGCATTGTCGGCTACACGGTTCTGCTCTGTTTCACCCTGTTCAAGACCAGCTCGATTGCCAAAAGCGTCCTGAACGCACATTAAAGAAAGGAGTTTTGTTATGGCAGCTTATATTTCGGTTCCCCGTGACCTCACACGGGTCAAATCCAAGGTTTTCATGAATCTCACCAAGCGGCAGTGCATCTGCTTCGGAACGGCGGTACTCATCGGAGTACCGTCTTTCTTTTTGCTCCGGGAGTACGGCGGGAATACCCTCGCCACCCTCGGCATGATGATCCTGATGCTGCCGCTGTTTTTCCTCGCCATGTATGAAAAAAATGGCCAGCCCCTGGAGAAGTTTCTGAACCACTATATCCAGGCCCGGTTTATCCGTCCCAAGGTGCGGCCCTACCGCACCGCAAACTACTTCGCCCTGCTCCAGCAGCAGGCGGAGCTGGAACAGGAGGTCGATGCGATTGTTTCCCTTTCCTCGAAAGAAAAAGGCTGATGCCCTGACGCCCCAGCAGAACAAGCAGATTCAAGCCGCAATCCACAAGCGCAAGCCGACGGGGCCGCCCAGGACGGCCCAGCAGTCCATCCCGTTCCAGCGGATGTTTGAGGACGGGACCTGTCGGGTGCGCTCCAACTACTACACCCGCACCATCCAGTTTCAGGACATCAACTACCAGCTGGCCCAGCAGGAGGACAAGACGGCCATTTTTGAAGAATGGTGCTCCTTCCTCAACTTTTTTGACAGCTCTATCCACTTTGAACTGTCCTTTGTCAACGTCGCCACCGATGCCGCCGACTTTGAGCGCAGCATCCGTATCCCGTTCCAGCAGGACGGCTTCGATGATGTGCGGGCCGAGTACAGCCAGATGCTGCGTCAGCAGCTGGCCAAAGGCAACAACGGCCTGACCAAGACCAAGTTCATTACCTTCGGCATCGAGGCTGACAGCATGAAGCTGGCCAAGCCCAGGCTGGAACACGTCCAGAATGACCTGCTCAACAACTTCCACCGGCTGGGCGTGACCGCAAAGCCCCTCAACGGCAAGGAACGGCTCAAGCTGATGCACCATATCTTTCACATGGACGGTGGGGAAAAGTTTGAGTTTGACTGGAACACCTTCACCCGGAGCGGCCTCTCGGTGAAGGACGCCATTGCCCCCACCGTGTTCGCCTTCAAGAACAGCCGCTGCTTCCAGATGGGCGGGCTGTATGGGGCCATGAGTTTTCTCTCCATCACGGCCTCTGACCTCAGCGACCAGCTCCTGAAGGACTTTCTGGAGATGGATTCCAGCCAGATTGTGACCATGCACATCCAGTCCGTGGACCAGAACAAGGCCATCAAGACGGTCAAGCGCACCATCACCGAACTCGATAGATCGAAGATCGAGGAACAGAAAAAAGCAGTCCGCGCCGGATATGATATGGACATAATTCCGTCGGATTTGGCCACTTATGGCCGGGATGCAAAAGCTCTCCTGAAGGAGCTGCAGAGCCAGAACGAGCGTATGTTCCTGGTCACGTTCCTGATCCTGAACACGGGCCGCACCGAGCAGGAACTGGAAACCAACATCTTCCAGGCATCCAGCATCGCCCAGAAGCACAACTGCAATCTCTGCCGGCTGGACTATCAGCAGGAGCAGGGCCTCATGTCCAGCCTGCCCCTGGCTGAGAACCAGATTGAGATTCAGCGTGGCCTGACCACCAGTTCCACCGCCATCTTCATCCCGTTCACCACCCAGGAACTGTTCCAGAGCGGTAAAGAGTCCCTCTATTATGGCCTGAACGCCCTGTCCCAGAACCTCATCATGGTGGACCGGAAGAAGCTCAAGAACCCCAATGGCCTGATTCTGGGTACTCCCGGTTCCGGCAAATCCTTCAGCGCCAAGCGGGAAATCGCAAACGCCTTTCTGGTAACAGATGATGATATCATCGTGAACGATCCCGAAGGAGAATACTCTCCGCTGGTAAATCGCCTGAAAGGTCAGGTTATTAAAATTTCTCCCAACAGCGACCAGTATGTCAACCCTATGGACATCAACGCCAACTACTCGGAGGAAGATAACCCCATTGCCCTGAAAGCAGACTTCATCCTCTCTTTGTGCGAGCTGGTGGTGGGCGGCAAGGAGGGCTTGCAGCCGGTGGAGAAAACGGTCATCGACCGCTGCGTCCACCAGATCTACAACCGCTATTTCAACGATCCCCGGCCTGAGAATATGCCGCTTCTGGAGGACCTGTACAACGCCCTGCTTCAGCAGGAGGAAAAGGAAGCCCACCATGTTGCCACCGCCCTTGAAATCTACGTCAAGGGCAGCCTGAATCTGTTCAATCATCGAACCAATGTGAATGTGGAAAACCGGCTGGTCTGCTATGACATCAAGGAACTGGGCAAGCAGATGAAGAAGATCGGGATGCTGGTGATTCAGGACCAAGTATGGGGCCGCGTGACCGCCAACCGAAATCTGAAAAAATCCACCCGGTATTATATGGACGAGATGCACCTTCTCTTAAAAGAAGAGCAGACCGCCGCTTACTCGGTGGAAATCTGGAAGCGGTTCCGGAAGTGGGGCGGTATTCCGACAGGGCTGACCCAAAACGTCAAAGACCTCCTTGCTTCGCGTGAAGTCGAAAACATCTTCGAGAACAGCGACATGATTATCATGCTAAACCAGGCCGCAGGCGACCGGCAGATTCTCGCCAAGCAACTCAACATCTCGCCCCACCAGCTGTCCTATGTGACACACTCGGGCGAGGGTGAAGGGCTGCTTTTCTTTGGCAATGTGATTCTGCCCTTCGTGGACCGCTTCCCGCAGGATCTGGAACTCTACCGGATCATGACTACCAAGCTGGGGGAGGTTGCACCGCAGAATGGGTAAAGTGCAGCAGCGGCAGGACAAGTCCAAGCCTTCCCGGCTGAACTTCGTGGATGAGGGCAGCCAAACCAAAGGCCGCGCCCCTCCCGGAAGCCGGGGCGGAGAGAAAAAGCGTAAGCCCCGGAAGCTGAAAAGCGATGCACAGAAAGCCAAAGAGCGGGCAGAACAGCTGCGGTTTGGCAAGGCAGACATCACGGTGGATGAAGCCTCCCGGATGACCAAGGAACAGAAGCGGGAGATGTACGCTTCGGCGGCCCTCCTGACGGCGGTCCATCGCAAGATCGAGGAGTACGAGGACGACAATGTGGGCATCAAGAGTGCCCACGAGGTCGAAAAGGGCGCAGAGCTGGCCGGACGGGTATCCGATTCCCGTTATGCCAAAAAGCTGAAAAAGCGGAAGAAAAAGCTGGAGAGCAAAGCCGCAAAGCAGAAGGCTGCCGCCGGAAAACAGCCGGCGGAAAAGGCTGGCGAAGCCGGTTCTAACCCCATCTCCAAGGCGAAACAGCGCCAGGCATACCAGCAGCAGGCCAGAGTGGTGGCGCAGGCTGCCCAGACCAGCAAAGCTGCCGGGAGCCAGAAAGCGACCGCATCTGGTGCGAGCAAGGTGAAATCGGGTGTAAACGGCGTAGTCACAAAGGGCAAAGAGGTGGTGGGCGGCGTGGCCAAAGGGGCAGCCGTCTTTGCAAAAAGCCATGCGCATTTGCTGGTGATCGGCGGTGTGCTGGCGATGCTGCTGCTCCTTATGTTGTCGGCGTTCTCGTCGTGCTCTATTCTGTTCGGGGGCACCACCCATGTGATGGGTCAAACCACCTATACCGCTGAGGATGAGGACATCCGGGGTGCAGAGGAGGACTACAAGCAGCTGGAACGGCAGCTGCAGCTGGAAATCGACATGATGGAGATCACCCATCCTGGTATGGACGAGTACCAGTACGACCTTGACCCGATTGAGCACGACCCCTGGGAGCTGACCTCCTACCTGACCACCCTGCACGATGACTACACCCGCAGCGAGGTTCAGGGCACCTTGAAGGATACCTTTGAAAAGCAGTACAAGCTGAAAACCTGGGTTGAACCACAAATCCGGTATCGGGTGGTCATTATCCCAAGCCCGGTGCCGCCTTATTTTACGACCACGCTGGAACCTTATGTGTACCTGATCCTCCATGTGGAGCTGGAAAACCGGGGGCTGGAAACAGTCATCCGGGAAGAGCTGGACGATGACCAGTGGAAGCGGTACGAGATTCTCCAGGACACCAAGGGCGGCCGGCCCTATCTGTTCAACGGGAGCCTGTCCTGGGGGAGCTCAGATGGTTCCGGGGAGGCCGGCATCGACTACCAGGTGCCCGCCGAGGCCCTGACGGACCCGGAATTTGCCGCCATGCTGGAAGAAGCCGAGAAATACCTGGGCACCCCCTATGTCTGGGGCGGTTCTACTCCTGAAACCGGCTTTGACTGTTCCGGCTATGTCTGTTGGGTGCTCAATGAATCTGGCTGGAATGTGGGTCGCACCACGGCAAACGGCCTGTGGCAGCAGGCCACGAAAATCTCTGAGGCAGAGGCAAAACCCGGTGACCTGGTTTTCTTTGAGGGCACCTATGACACCCCCGGCGCAAGCCACGTGGGCATTTATGTGGGGAACGGCATGATGATCTCTGCCGGCGACCCCATCAAGTATTCGAATATCCATTCCAGTTACTGGGACAAACATCTGCTGGGATTTGGAAGAATCCCGAAGTGACAAGGAGGAAATATGAGCGAAAAACTTGATAAGATGCGGGCAGACTTGGCCAGAGCCAAGGAACGCCGTATCCAACTCAACAATCGTATTGAGCTGCTGGAACGCCGGATTGCAGAGGCTGAGAAGGTGGAGGTGGCCGAGATGGTGCGCACCGCGAATGTCACGCCGGAGCAGCTGGCCATGCTCTTGAAGCAGGCGGCCAGTGTAGCCCCGAACCCTGCGGCCCTGGCTGCTGCTGGGGTAACTTTTGACAACAAGGAGGACATGGATGAAAGCATGGAATAAGTTCTGCTGCGCCTTGGCTTCGATGGCGCTGCTGATGGGCAGTCTGGCCGCCCCGGCCTTTGCCTATGGGACTGAAACGGCGGACCCCGCCCCCGACCCGGCCCCGACTCCCGTCACAGTTCCCACCGCGGAGCCTGCGGAAGAAGCCCCGGTGACGGTACAGGAAGAAGTCACTGGCCCCCTGACGCCGGAGGGCAACCTGACCCTGGTGGATGATTACCACACCACCTATTCGGATGGCTCCGGCCAGCAGTTCATCACCCTGGTGAGCAAGTCCGGGGCCTATTTCTACCTGGTGATCGACCGGGCCGCCGACGGGGACCAGACGGTTCACTTTATGAACCTCGTGGACGAAGCGGACCTGCTGGCCCTCATGGAGGAAGAGCAGGCCGAAGCCTACAACGCCGAAAAGGAGGCAGCAGCCCAGGCAGAGCTGGAAAAGCAGAAAGCCGAGGAGGAAGCCAAAAAGGCTGCTGAAGAAGCAGCCAAGGCTGAAAAGGAGGACAAGGACTTTGACCTCACTGGTCTTGCCAGCAAATTCCTGGGCGTTGTAGCTCTGGTCGGTCTGGTCGCTGGCGGCGGGTTCTACTTCTTCATCCAGAAGAAGAAAAAGGAACAGGCCGAAAAAGAAAGCGTAGACCCGGATGCCGACTACCGCGAGGGCGAGGAGGAGCTGGAACTCCCGCTGGAGGAAGAACCGGCGGATGAGCCGAGCGAGGAAACCGAGCGCAAGGCATACCAGACCAGCGACGGGTACGAGGACGTATAACAAAAAAGGGCGGCAATGCCGCCCATACATAAAATAGATTGCGTTTTTTTTCGGCTTTCAATATAATCTTAATATAAGGAGGCGATTATCATTTGCACTGATGAGAAAGAAAAAACAGTCCGGCAAAAACATAAAAAGATAATCCCCCAAGTTCCATACAAAAAGCTGAAACAAACACAAAAGGCCAGAATTTCCAATCGGATGTTTGACGTGGTGTGCAAATATTACACTGAGCATCAGGCAATGCCGCCGGAGGATGAGCTGGAAGCGATATGTCGCGAGATGTTTCCAATGCTTCACGGTATGGTTCCAAAAGTGTCCTTTGAAGATTTGCTGGCTGTGTTTCGGAAAAAACAGGCTCATTTTGCAGAACGAATTGAAAAGAATGGAATTCCCGAGCCGCGAAAACCAAAAGTTAAAAAGACCGAGGCAGAAAAGTTGGCTTTGAAGAAAGCTCAACGAAAAGCAAAAAAGAAAAAACTTAAAAAGCAGCAGGAACAGGCTAATGCCCTTCCAGACTGGCAGGATGATCGATTTTTCTTTATTGCCGGTTACACTTCTGGTGGAGCACCGTATGGTGTGACTTGGGAAGAAATGGGCCTTGAACCCTGGGAAACGCTTGAATAATCGTTTGGCAGCTCTGTGTATCACACAGGGCTGTTTTTATTTTCAAGATAGAAAGGAGACTGAACTTTGCCCAATCTGATCGTAACCGAAAAACCCTCGACAGCCCAATCCATTAGTAAGGCCCTGGGCATCACCAAACGCCGGACCGGCTATCTGGAGGGAGGAAACTATCTCGTCAGCTGGTGTGTCGGTCATCTGGTGGAGCTGGCTCCGCCCGGGAGCTACGATTCCAAGCTGGTCAAATGGTCCAGGGCAGACCTGCCCATTCTGCCCAAAACATGGCAGTACCTGGTGTCGCCCGGAACCCAAAAGCAGTTTGAGGTCCTTCGCAGCCTCATGGCCCGGCCTGACGTGGACAGCCTGATCTGTGCCACCGATGCCGGACGGGAGGGCGAGCTGATTTTCCGACTTGTCTATCACCAGTGCAAATGCAAGAAACCCTTTACCCGGCTCTGGATCAGCAGCATGGAGGATGCCGCCATCCGGGATGGATTCGCCCACCTCAAACCCTCAACTGAATACGATGCTTTGTACAAAGCAGCCCTTTGCCGGGAGCGTGCCGACTGGTTGGTCGGTATCAACGCCACCCGGCTTTTTTCGTGCCTGTATGGTCAGCCGCTCAATGTAGGACGGGTCATGACCCCAACGCTTGCCATGACGGTGAGCCGGGAAGCTGCCATTGATACGTTCGGGCCTGACCCCTTTTACACGGTGCTTCTCAAGATGGAGGACTGTATGGCATCCAGTGAACGATTCAAGGACAAGTCTCAAGCTGAGGCGTTGCTGGCAGAGTGCCGGAAAGCAAGCCAGGCTGTCCTGCAAAAGACGGAACGAAAGGAGAAAACGGAACATCCGCCCGCCCTCTACGACCTGACATCCCTCCAGCGGGATGCCAACCGACTGCTGGGCTATTCGGCGCAGCAGACCCTAGACTACACCCAGGCTCTCTATGAAAAGAAGCTGGTGACCTATCCCCGTACCGACAGCCGGTATCTGACCGAGGATATGGAGCCGTGTCTGCCGGACCTGGTTCGTCAGACCGCTTTCCACTTCGGTGTGACCGGCGAAATCCCCATCCACGCAAAACAGGTCATCAACAGCAAAAAGGTCAGCGACCACCATGCAATCTTGCCCACCAGGAGCATGGCAAACGCTGACCTTTCTTCTTTGCCCGCAGGTGAGTCCCATGTCCTCCGCCTGATCGCGGCCCGCTTGCTGGCTGCCGTGGGAGAGCCGTACCGCTATGCGGAAACCACGGTGCAGATGGAGTGTGCTGGAACCGTCTTCACGGCCAAGGGCAAGACCGTTCTGGCCGAGGGCTGGAAGGCGGTCGAGCGAGCCGTCCTTGGGGATACCGCTGAAAAAGACAAGGAAAAACTGGAGATTCTGCCCGAGGTGCAGGAGCGGGAAACCATGTCTGTCCTGGATGCCCAGCTGAAAGAGGGCAAAACGTCCCCACCCAAGCACTACACCGAGGATACCCTTTTGTCGGCTATGGAGACTGCCGGGAAAGAGGAACTGCCGAAGGAAGCCGAGCGCCGGGGCATCGGGACCCCTGCTACCAGAGCTGCAATCATTGAAAAGCTGGTAAAGAAAGGCTTTCTCACCCGTGAGGGCAGCGGTAAGACCAAAAACCTGATTCCCACCGAGAAGGGCCGGGCATTGATCTCTGTTATGCCCGAAGAAATCCAGTCTCCCGCCATGACTGCCGACTGGGAGCAGAAGCTCCTGCAGATCGAGCGGGGCGAGCTGGACCCCGAAACCTTTATGGATGAAATTGAACAGATGGTCGCCTCTCTGGTCCAAACCAGCGAGGCCGTGAAAGGAGCGAGTATGCTTATGAAGAACAATGGGAAAATCGTTGGTGTTTGCCCCCACTGTGGTGCCGAAGTGGCCGAGCGGGAAAAGGGCTGGTTCTGCACGAACCGGGAGTGCCGGTTTGTGATCTGGAAGGACAACGCCTTCTTCAAGCGGCTGGGCAAGCATATCACGGGGCAGCTGGTGGATAAGCTGCTGCGGGATAGCCGCGCCCGCCTCAAGGACTGCAAGAGTCAGCGCACCGGCAAGACCTACAACGCCGCAGTTCAGATGACCACCGAGGCCGACGGTCGGGCGCAGTTCAGCCTGGAATTTGAGAACGGAGGCGGAAAAACATGAATTTCACCTACGAAGAAGTCAACCTGATGGCGCTTTACAACAGCGGCAGCCGGGAACGGCTGATCGAAGTGTTGACCGAGATGCGGACCTATCTCACCTGGTCGGAAACGGAGCTGCGGGACCTGACCGACAGCACCCTCGACAAGCTGGCTGGGATGAGCGACGCCGAGTTCGACGCGCTGGAATTGTACCCGGACTTCATGTGAGGAGGGCCTATGGCAGACGAGAAAGACGGCAAGTGGCAATGCTATATCATCCCCGACCTTGCCTCCTGGACGGGAGCAGCCGCATCCGATCACACCCCCATCGAGTTCTACGACAGCTACGAACAGGCGGCGGCCCGGTTCCAGGAGCTGCGGTCCGAACCCTACAACAGCGAAGATCTGCCTGCCGCCCGGCTGACCTTTGGGGTCCAGCGGGAGGACCCGCCCAGCGCCGCTGACCTGCTCCAGGTTCGCCAGGGCAAGAACTACCTGGTGGACGATTACACCCGGATGGAGGCAGTGAATCAAAGTCCCGAGGTGATGGACATTCTGCGCCAAATGCGGAAAGACCTGGGCTTCGACCGTGTCCGGGTCTATGAGCGGGACGCCTATGGCGGCTTCACCGGCCCCAAGGACATGGCTTTCAGCCGGTGGAAACATCCCCTCAAACCGATGCTGAGGAAATCGGTGCTGAAGGAGCTGAAAAAAGCGCCGGAACCGAAGAAGCCGCAGAAAAAGCATCGAAGCAAAACAAGCGAACGAGAATGACGGAAACGATCTTTGAAATCGTTCGGCGCTCCGTTTCCCTCAGAGAGGCCGCGGAGCTTTATGGAATCGAGATCGGCCGGAACGGCATGGCCTGCTGCCCGTTCCATGATGACAAAAACCCAAGTCTGAAATTGAACGAAGATTATTTCTACTGCTTTGGCTGCGGGGCCACCGGGGATGTGATCGACTTTACAGCCCGGCTCTATGATCTGACGCGCAGGGAGGCTGCGGAAAAGCTGGCCCATGACATTGGCCTGAATTATAGCGGTCATGCCCCTCCCGGACGGCGTTATGTCCGGCAAAAAACAGAGGCGCAGAAATTCAGGGAGGACCGGGAGCGCAGCATTCGTGTCTTGAAGGACTATCATCAGATGCTCCAAAAATGGGAAGCCGCTTATCCGCCGAAATCCCCGGAGGAAGAGCTGCATCCCCGTTTTAAAGAAGCAGTTCAGAAAAAGAGCTATGTGGGCTTTCTTCTGGACTTTTTTCGGGAGTACAGCCGAGAGGAACACAAGCAGTGGATCGCTGAACATTTATCAGAAATTGATGATTTGGAAAGGAGAGTGAAATTCATGGCTGACAAGCCCACCAACCGGGAGCGGCTGCAGGAGATCACGGCGGGCATCGAGCAGGGCATCAAGGAACTGTTCCAGGGCGAGAAATATGCGCACTATCTGTCCGTCATGTCCAAGTTTCACCGCTATTCCATCAACAACGCCATGCTGATCTATATGCAGCGCCCGGATGCCACTCTGGTAGCTGGGTACAACAAGTGGAAAAACCAGTTTGGCCGCCATGTGAAAAAGGGAGAGCATGGCATTACCATCATCGCTCCCACGCTGTATAAAAAGAAGATCGAGGAAATGAAGCGGGACCCGGATACTCAGGCTCCCATTCTGGACGCGAACGGACAAGCCATTATGGAAGAACGGGAGGTCGAAATCCCCATGTTCCGTCCCGTCAAGGTGTTCGATGTGTCTCAGACAGACGGCAAACCTCTGCCGGAGCTGGTTTCCAGCCTGTCCGGGACGGTGCCGAACTATGAGGCATTTCTGGAGGCGTTGCGCCGCACTGCCCCGGTCCCCATCGAGTTTGAGCCGATGGCCGAGAACCTGGACGGCTATTTTTCCTCTGACCAGCAGCGGATCGCCATTCGGGAAGGCATGAGCGAGGTACAGACTATCTCTGCCGCTGTCCATGAGGTGGCACACAGCAAGCTCCACGATTCCAAAAAGTATGAGGCGGAGCCGACCTGGAAGATCGTCATGGTCAGCGAGGGCGGCACCAAAAAGGATTATCGTTTGGATTTTGCAACTGAAGCAGAGGCGGAACAGGCCGCTGCCGAGGATGGATGGCGCTATGTGGACGAGAATCAGTTTGAGTGGCGGCTGGAAGTGGAGGAAGATCAGACGGCAGTAAAACAGGCCGCCAAAAATCGCAACACCGAAGAAGTGGAAGCAGAAAGCATCTCCTATGCAGTCTGCCAGTATTTTGGCATCCAGACCGGCGAAAACAGCTTTGGCTATATCGCGTCCTGGTCCGAGGGCAAGGAACTGAAAGAACTGCGGGCCAGCCTGGAAACCATCAACAAGACCTCCTGTGAGCTGATCTCGGGGATTGAGCGCAACTACAGGGCAATCTGCAAGGAGCGCGGCATTGATCTGACCGCTCTCCCGGAAGTAGAACAGGCACCCAGGCAAGCTGCGGAAAAAAAGCTCTCCGCCAAATCCAGCGCAGAGCGCGGGGAGGCCCTGCTGGCGCTGGATGACACCGCCTATCTCCATGTTCAGCCCTGCGATGATGGATGGGACTACACGCTTTACGATGCGGCAACCATGCAGCAGATGGATGGCGGCCAGTTGGATGATCCGAATATGGGGCGAGCGGAAGCGGTCGCCTATATCTGTGACGATCTCGGCATGGGCCGCAAGTCCATCAAGTATGCGTCGCTGTCCATGATCGAGGCATTGCAGGAGGTGGCAGACCACCAGACCGCAGAAGCCGCAGCGGCCCAGTTCCCCGGTGCCAGGGAACAAGCCTTGGACGAGTATCCCATGCCAGACCCGGCACTGTCCGAGGTAGAACTGGCGAAGTGCAGCTGCCTGGACAGCGATCTTCTGCTCCTCTCCAAAGAGCGGGCCTATGAGCTGATGGAGCGCGACCTGACCGTTTATATCATCCAGGAAGGAGAAAAGCCGGAAATGGCTTTTGACACCGCCGACCTGGACGCCCATGACGGCATCTTTGCACTGTCCCGCGACGAATGGGAGCGGACTTCGGAATTCCATGGAAAAGTCCAGGACCGGATGAACCATCAGGAAGAACGGGAGCGGGCCTTCCTCGACTATGGGGGCGACTGCTTTGCCATTTATCAGGTAAAGCATACCGATGATCTGCGGGACATCCGCTATGAGAGCCTGGAACGGCTCAAAGCCAGCGGGCAGGAGGTGCAGCACAGCAACTATGACCTGGTGTACACGGCTCCGCTGAACGGCTCCGGCGGCACCCCGGAACGGCTGTACCAGCAATTCAATCTGCAAAAACCGACGGACTTTCACAGCCCGTCCATGAGTGTCAGCGACATCGTTGCAATCAGGCAGGGCGGTAGGTTATCCTGTTATTACTGCGACAGCTTTGGTTTTGAGCAGATCCCCGGATTCCTTCCGGGCAACCCGCTGAAAAATGCGGAGATGTCGGTGGAAGATGATTACGGCATGATCGACGGCATCATCAACAACGGCCCTAAAGAACCGCAGGAACAAGAGAAGAAGAAATCCGTCGTGGAGCAGCTGAAAGCCCAGCCCCGAGCGGACCGCAAAAAGACAGCGCCCAAAAAGAGCGCAGAAAGGGAGATTTGAGATGAAAGACTTCACGTTTGAGGAAACCAACCTGCTTTGCATCTACAACCAGGACAACAGAGAGCGATTAATCCAGGTCCTGACCGAGATGCGCGGCTATCTTTCGCCGGAAGAAACAGAGCTGCGGGAACTGACGGATCACACCCTCGAAAAGCTCCGGGCTATGAGCGATGAGGAGTTTGCCGAGCTGGAGCTGTGCCCGGATTTTGACGAGTAAACCGATCACATGAGGCTCTGGTGGGGCGATCTGACTGGACGCCCCGTTTTTCTATTGCAATGGGAAAGGAGGACCCATCATGCCCACAAAAGCCGAGCTGTACTCACAGCTTGCGTCCGATACCGCCCGCCGTCTGACAGGAAACTGGGAACGGTGGGCGGATTTTTTGTCTCTGGCCGGAAGGCTGTACAAGTACCCCTATTCCGACCAGCTGCTGATTTACGCCCAGCGCCCGGACGCCACCGCCTGCGCTGAGTATGACATCTGGAACAACCGGATGAACCGGTTTGTCCGGCGGGGTGCGAAGGGGATCGCCCTTTTGGATGACAGCGGCGGCACCCCGTATCTGCGGTATGTCTTTGATGTATCGGACACCGGCACCCGCCGAAACTCCCTGGACCCGGACCTCTGGCAGATGGATTACAGCTTCCGGGAACCGGTGGCTGCTATGCTGGCGAAAACCTATGGGGTCAGTGACCCCAATTTCGCCCAGCAGCTTGCAAACCTCTCCGGCAAACTGGTGGAGGACTACTGGGACAACAATGCCCAAGACATCCGTGACATCGTTGACGGTTCCCTCCTGGAAGGGTATGATGATCTTAACCTGGAGCTGGAATTTAAATCAGCAGGTGCCATCAGCATCACCTGGATGCTTCTGTCCCGGTGCGGCATCGACCCGGAAGGATGGTTTGACCGGGATGATTTCCAGGCAGTTTATTCCTTCAGCACCCCGGCAGCCGCGAACGTCCTGGGCACAGCAGTCACGGAAAGCTGCAGTCAGGTGCTGCGGCAGATCGAGAGAACCATCAAGACCACCACCCGGCGCAGAAATGCAGAAAGGAGCCAAGAATATGAGCAGCTTAACTTATTCTCAGAACGGGGATTATCTGATTCCGAACCTAGTCCTCGACCCGGCCCCGGCCAAACCCCTGGGCAAGTATGGACGGATGCGGAAAGCGTATCTGAAGGAACGCCGGCCCCTGATTTACAATCAGATGCTGCTGTCCGGGAGCCTGTTCCCGCACCTGCAGGAGGTGGACGAGACAGCGCACCAGCGGCTGGAGCAGATGATGCCCCAGCTGGCGAAGGAAGCGGGAGCAACGGAGGAACTGAAAACCCGGAACCCGATGCAGTGGGTGGGCCTGATGAACACCTGCAAGGCACAGGCCGAGGAAATCCTGATGGCGGAGCTCATCAACAGCTGAGCTTCTTCCCCACCGAAGCGGAACAAATCGAACAGATCGACCGCAGAGCGGAGGCACAAAAAGCCTCCGCTTTTTCTTTTTCCAGTGAGGACATTGCCCTGGCCATGGCCAGCGGCAGCGGGTTTGTCCACGGCAAAGAACGGATCGCCGCCTTCTTCCAGGAGGACCATACCCCCAAAGAACGGGCCGAGTTTCTCAAAAAGGAATACGGCATCGGGGGACGGAGCTGGACCTTCCTGGATGGCAGTCATGGCTTCCTCGATCACGATTCCCGCGGCATCAAGCTGCGTTCTTATCCCGAGGGACAGGAACAGCGGTTCAGCTGGTCTGATGCGGCAAAAAGGATCAGCCTTTTGGTTGCTGCGGGCAAGTATCTGGACAAGCCGAAACAGGAAGAAACCATTTGGGAGTACAACAGCGTCAAGGAACGCCACCCGGATGATCTGGTCCTTTACCAGATGGGGGACTTCTTCGAGCTGTACGGCGAAGATGCCCGAATAGCAGCTCCCGAGCTGGATCTGGCTCTGCACAGTCGTTCCATTCCGGGCGGGGGCCGGGTGGAAATGTGCGGTTTCCCGGCAAACCAGTTGGAACAGATTGTGGAACAGCTGCGGGACAAGCACGATCTCACCATTTCTGCTGTGCAGAATGGAAGCGCCCAGCGCCGGGAATATTCCATGCTCTCCATTGACCACGAAGCGGAGCAGGCCATTGACGCCCACGAGGCAGAGTTTGGCGCAGATGGCTTCCGGGCGTTCCGGGATGAAGATGCAATCCAGGAAGCAGAAAGACAGCACGGCTTGCGGGAAACGCTGGCCGACCGCGGCATCGTAAACGGCCAGGTGGTGGACCTTGAAAAGCTGGACCGTGATCCTTTTATCCAGCAGGTGGTGGCAGATGCCGAACAGGCAGCCGCAGAACCCGCCGTTGATGTGCCGGAGGAGCCGAAACCGGAAGTCTTGTCCGATGCAGAATACGCCCGTCAAAATCTCATTCCGGGCGAAACCGCCTTTGACCTGGATGACCGGCGGTTCATCGTGGACCAGGTGGACCTGGATTCGGAGCGGGTCAGCCTGCGGGATGTGACCTTTGCCCAGGCCACCGGCTTCCCGATCTTCCGTTCAGAACCGATTTGGGTGATTCGTCAGTATCTGGAGAAGGAAGCCGCCCCGGCCAAACCTGAGAAGCCTCTGACAGCAGAAGATGTGACGGACATCCGGGTGGAAAGCAGCAGCTACTCGGCAATCTCCCGGGAGAAAGAGTATCAGCTGTCCTGCAAGATCAACGGCGTGCCGGACACCCTCCTTTATACCGTATCCCAGCATGATGACGGCGAAGGTTTTACCATCCAGGGCCAGAACGAGGACGTCTGGAAAAAGATGTCTCCGCCAGAGTTGGAAAAGCTGGAGGACGTGCTGGCCAGAGCGGTGGAGTTTGATTACTGGAGCAAATCCATCGAGCACGCAGCGGATGCAGACGCCCTTGAAGTGGTGGCTCTGGATTACCGTTGGGCGGAAACCCTGAATCTGAGTGATGAGCAGCGCAGCGCCCTTTGGGAGCAGATCGAAGCTCGGAAAGGACAACTCACCGAACAGCCCACCTTTACCACAGAACAAGTGGCGTCCTACCCGGCAGAGGAAACAAACCTGCCCTATGATGTAGTAGTCGAAAAAATCCACATTGAGCCTCCCGGACAGGAAAAGCCCGCCCCTCCGGCCCAAAACTTCCGCATCTCTGACGATCACCTGGGGGAGGGCGGCCCCAAGCAGAAGTTTGCCCGCAATGTGGAGGCCATCCGCACCCTGCAAACCCTGGAGAACGAAAACCGAAACGCCACCCCGGAAGAACAGGAAACCCTGTCCCGATACGTCGGGTGGGGCGGCCTGGCAGATGCTTTTGA
This sequence comes from Faecalibacterium gallinarum, assembly GCF_022180365.1. GTDB lineage: Bacteria > Bacillota > Clostridia > Oscillospirales > Ruminococcaceae > Faecalibacterium > Faecalibacterium gallinarum. Next base: position 39,383 of record NZ_BQKV01000115.1, on the reverse strand, counting down.
CCCCGACAAAGACAGCTGGGCCAAGGAGTACACCCAGCTGAAGGAACTGCTCTCTCCCGAGGAATACGCCGCTGCCCGTGCCAGCACCTTGAATGCCCACTACACCAGCCCCACCGTCATTCATGCCATCTATGATGCAGTGGAGAAGATGGGCTTCCAGACCGGCAACATCCTGGAACCCTCCTGCGGCGTGGGCAACTTTTTCGGAATGCTGCCGGAGTCTATGCAAGGCAGCCGCCTGTACGGCGTGGAGCTGGACAGCATCTCGGGGCGTATCGCCCAAAAACTCTACCCGGAAGCCAACATCACGGTGGCGGGCTTTGAGACCACCAAGCAGCAGGACTTCTACGATCTTGCCATCGGCAATGTGCCCTTTGGCCAGTATCGGGTGAATGACAGGGACTATAACAAGCTGGGATTTTCGATCCACAACTATTTCTTTGCCAAGGCGCTGGATCAGGTTCGCCCGGGCGGCGTGGTGGCCTTTGTCACCAGCCGGTACACGATGGATTCCAAGGATTCCACCGCCCGTAAGTATTTGGCCGAAAGGGCCGACCTGCTGGGGGCCATCCGGCTGCCCAACAATGCGTTCCGCGCCAATGCCGGCACCGATGTGGTGTCCGACATCATTTTCCTGCAAAAACGTGACCGGCCCATCGACCGGGAACCCGACTGGGTACAGCTGGGCCAGACCGAGAGCGGCATCTCTATCAACCAGTATTTTGTGGACCATCCTGAAATGGTCCTGGGAGAACTGACCACCGAGAGCACCCAGTATGGCCGGGAGGAAAGCACCGTGCTGCCCATTGCAGGTGCAGACCTGGGCAAACAGCTTAAGGAGGCCATTTCCCATCTGAAAGGCGAATACCGGGAGGCCGAGCATACCGCCCCGGATGTGGGAGAGGCTGAGACGGGCCGCGATTTCCTGCCCGCTGACCCCAACGTGAAGAACTTCTCCTACACGGTGGTAGATGGAGAGGTTTACTACCGCGAGAACTCGGTCATGACCCACTTGGAGCTGAATGACACGGCCAAGGGACGGGTCAAGGGCATGGTGGAACTGCGTCAAATCGTCCACGAGCTGATTGACCTGCAGATGGAGGACGGCCCGGATGACGCCATCCAGGCAAAACAGTCCGAACTCAATGTGGCTTATGATAAGTTTGCAGCAGAATACGGCCTGCTGAACGACCGCAAAAACGGGCGGCTCTTTGAGGACGATTCTTCCTATTACCTGCTCTGTTCTCTGGAAAACCTGGACGAGAACGGCAAGCTGAAAAGCAAGGCGGATATGTTCACGAAACGGACCATCCGGCCCGAACGGAACATCAGCCATGCTGCCACTCCCAGCGAGGCGCTGGCCATCTCCATCGGAGAGCGAGGACGGGTGGACCTGCCTTATATGTCCGAGCTGCTGGGCAAACCCGGAGAGTATGACAGCATCATCACCGACCTGCGGGGCGTAATTTTCAAAGACCCTTCGCAGGATGTGACCGACCCGGAAGCAGGCTGGCAGACCGCGGATGAATACCTGTCCGGCAACGTCCGTAATAAGCTGCGGATTGCCCAGCTGGCCGTCCAGACCAACCCAGAGTTCACCCCCAACGTGGAAGCTCTGACCAAGGCCCAGCCCCGTGATCTGGAAGCCTCTGAAATTGATGTGCGTTTGGGTGCCACCTGGCTGGACCCCAAGGTGATCCAGCAGTTTATGCTGGAGACCTTTCAAGTCCCATTCTATCTGCGGCGGGCCATCCAGGTGAACTTTTCACCCCTTACAGCCGAGTGGCAGATCGAGGGCAAGACCAAAACCGGCTTCAATGATGTGGCCGCTTACGAGACCTACGGCACCAGCCGGGCCAACGGCTATAAAATCCTGGAGGACACCCTGAATCTGAAAGATGTGCGGGTGTATGACACCGTTGAGGATGTGAACGGCAAGCAGCAGCGGGTGCTGAACAAAAAGGAAACCACTCTGGCTCAGCAGAAGCAGCAGGCCATCAAGGATGCTTTTGCCAACTGGATTTGGAAGGACCCGCAGCGCCGTGAAACCCTGGTCAAGCAGTACAACGAGCTGTTCAACTCCACCCGTCCCCGGGAATACGACGGCAGCCATATCCATTTTGTGGGTATGAACCCGGAAATCAGCCTGCGGGAACACCAGAAAAACGCCATTGCCCATGTGCTCTACGGCGGAAACACTCTGCTGGCTCACGAGGTTGGTGCAGGCAAGACCTTTGAAATGGCAGCCTCCGCTATGGAGGCCAAGCGGCTGGGTCTTTGTCAGAAATCCCTCTTTGTGGTGCCCAACCACCTGACCCTCCAGTGGGCACAGGAGTTCCTGCACCTCTACCCCAGCGCCAAGCTGCTGGTGGCCAACAAGAAGGATTTTGAAACCGCCAACCGGAAGAAGTTCTGCGCTCGGATCGCCACAGGTGATTATGATGCGGTCATCATTGGTCACAGCCAGTTTGAGAAAATCCCTCTTTCTTTTGAACGGCAGGAGCGCATCATCCAGGAGCAGATCGACGAGATTCAGGCTGCCATCACAGAGATGAAGTACCGTGTAGGAGAACGGTTCACCATCAAGCAGATGGAAAAGACACGAAAGGGCCTGGAACAGAGGCTGGAAAAACTCAAGGCCACCGAGCGGAAGGACGACGTTGTGACCTTTGAGCAGCTGGGTGTAGACCGGCTGTTTGTGGACGAAAGTCACAGTTTCAAGAACCTCTTTTTGTACACCAAGATGAGGAATGTGGCGGGCCTTTCCACCTCGGAGGCGCAGAAGTCCAGCGATATGTTCGGCAAGTGCCGCTATATGGACGAGCTGACCGGCGGCCGGGGCGTGATCTTCGCCACCGGCACCCCCGTCTCGAACTCCATGACTGAGCTGTACACAGTGATGCGCTACCTGCAGTACGGCACGTTGCAGCAGAAGGGGCTGACCCATTTCGATTGCTGGGCGTCTACCTTTGGAGAAACCACAACGGCCATCGAGCTGGCCCCGGAAGGCACCGGCTACCGGGCACGCACCCGCTTCGCTAAGTTTTTTAACCTTCCCGAGCTGATGAATATGTTCAAAGAGGTGGCCGATATCAAAACCTCGGATCAACTCCATCTGCCAGTGCCGGAGGCTAAGTTTGAAACGGTGGTTGTGAAGCCCTCGGATATCCAGAAGGACATGGTGGCCGAGCTTTCCAAGCGAGCTGCTGCCGTTCACGTTGGCAACGTGGACCCGTCCGAGGATAACATGCTGAAAATAACCTCGGATGGCCGGAAGATCGGCCTGGACCAGCGGCTTATGAACCCGCTGCTGCCGGATGACCCGGACAGCAAGCTGAATGCCTGCGTCCGCAATGTCCTGAAGATCTGGGAAGAAGGAAAGGAGCAGAAGCTGACTCAGCTCTTGTTCTGCGATCTGTCCACCCCCAAAGGGGATGGGCAGTTCAACGTCTATGATGATATCAAAAAGAAGCTGCTGGCAGCAGGGGTGCCTGAGAGCGAAGTGGCCTTCATCCACACCGCCGATACCGAGGCAAAAAAGAAGGAACTGTTCTCCAAGGTACGGGCAGGCCAGGTCCGAGTTCTGCTGGGCAGCACCCAGAAGATGGGAGCTGGCACCAACGTACAAGACCGGCTGGTGGCGGTCCACCACCTGGATGTGGGCTGGAAGCCCTCGGATATGACCCAGCGCAATGGCCGTATTATCCGCCAGGGCAACCGGAACAAAGAAGTGCAGGTCTACAACTACGTCACGGAAGGGACCTTCGATGCCTACTTGTTCCAAACCCTTGAGAATAAGCAGCGGTTCATCTCCCAAATCATGACCTCGAAATCTCCCGTCCGCTCCTGTGACGATGTAGACGAACAGGCTCTCAGCTATGCCGAGATCAAGGCGCTGTGCGCTGGAAATCCGCTTATCAAGGAGAAGATGGACCTGGATATCGAGGTGGCCCGGCTCAAGGTTCTCAAAGCGGACCACCAGAGCCAGCAGTACCGACTGGAAGATAAGCTGCTCAAGACCTTCCCGGCCTCCATCCAGCACCAAAAAGAGGTTATTGCCTGCATGAAGCAGGACGCAGAAACCGCAGAAGCACATCCCCAGGTGAAGGACGGCTTCTGTGGCATGGTCATCCGAGGAGTGCACTATGAGGATAAACTCACAGCCGGTGAGCGGCTGCTGGCCGCCTGCCAGGAGCTGCCCTCGGCCGGGGCGGTGGAGATCGGCAGTTACCGCGGCTTCCCGATGGAGCTTTCCTTCAGCACCCTTCACAATCAGTTCGAGCTTGCCTTCAAGGGCCAGTCCACCAACCATGTGTTCCTGGGCACCGATGCCCGGGGCAACATCACCCGGCTGGACAATGCCCTGGACAACTTCCCGGAACGGATTGAAAAGGCCGAGAACCGCCTTGGCTCCCTGATTCAGCAGCGGGATGCCGCTCAGGCCGAGCTGGGCAAACCCTTCCCGCAGGAGGATGAACTGGCCGCGAAATCTGCCCGCCTGGCAGAGCTGGACGCCCGCCTGAACATGGAGGACAGCCCCAGCCAGGAAGCGCCCGGAGAAGAAAAAGTGGAGGCAAAAGAGGAAGGCCGCAAGCCGTCCGTGCTGGCTGAGCTGAAAGCTGCGGTGCCTGACCGGACACCCCGGCCTAAGACCCACGAAAAGGAGGCTGATGCCCGATGACCAACGAAGAACTGAACACGGCCCTCTACAAGAAGATGTTTGCAGAGCAGGAGAAGTTCAAAGGCTGGCTGTTGACTCAGCCGCCTGAGAAAATCCTGGAACACAGTTATGAGTATACGGTGCGGGAGGACTTTCTGCTGTCTTTGGAGTACAACGATCTGACCAACAGCCAGGCCGCAGCCCTGCTGGCCTCTCCCACACCGCTGGATGACCTTTTTCACCAGTATGAGAAGATGGAGTCCAGCCACATGGAGGAGGTCTGGGCCTGCTTCGAGAGCCGGGCAGAGCAGGTCAAAACCATGCAGGCGGAGGCAAAAGTGGCCGTCTATCAGCATAACGCCGATTATGCACGGGAACATGGAGAGCTGGAGCAATACCGGGCGTCCAATCGGGTCAATATCCAGTGCAAGGAAGCCATTGAAACGGCGGTGCGGGAACATTTCGATGGACTGTATCTCAGCCATGACGCTGCCAAAGGTGTAATTGAAACCTATGGTATGGACCGGGTTGCGATGGTCCTTGCCAATACGATCCAGCTCCAGGACTGGGACGGTCGCTACTCCCGCAGCAACAAGGACTGGGCCAGGACGATCCCCAACCACAACTCTGATACGGTTCGCCTCGGATATGCGCTGGAATGCCACCCGGCTGTTTTGAACGGCTTTATTGATCTGGTACGGGAGGAACAGCAGCGCCAGCCCCGGGCTTCTGTGCGGGAACATTTGAAGCAGGGACCTAAGCAGACAGTACCCAAAGCCTCGACTCATAAGAAGCGGGAGCCGGAAAGATGATGGAAAAATCCGAGGTCATCATTCTGAGAGTGTCCCCGGAAGAACTGGATCGAATTCGGAAGAAGATGCTGGATATGGGCGTTCTCAACCAGAGCGCCTATCTGCGCAAGATGGCCCTGGACGGTTACTGTGTGCGGCTTGATTTAAAGGAGGTCAAAGAATTGAATCGTCTGCTGCGAATTTGCAGCAACAACCTAAACCAATATGCAAAACGGGCCAATGAAACCGGCTCCATCTACAAGGCAGACATTGAGGACTTGCAGCGGCGGATGGATATGATCTGGCAGCAACAGAAGGAGCTTTTGACCGAGCTGGCCGGCATTGAATAACAAACACGGTATGGCAGATGATGCTATACCGTGTTACATAAAGACGAGATCCTTGTTTCAGGCAAAGATATTCGTTAAAATGAAGGTGGGAAGGAGGCAAGTTCTATGAAGATGATTTTGAAATTTTTCGTTTGGCCGATGGCTTTACTGCTGGGGATGCTGTGCTTTCTGGGCACCATTGCTTATAAGGCTGCCGCTTATGTGATTTCTCCACTGTTGCTGTTGGGTCTGGGATGCTGTATTTACTGTGCAGTACAGGCCCGCTGGACAGAACTTGCCATCTTTGCAGTTACAGTGCTGGGGCTTTTCGTGATCCTGTTCTTAATGATTTGGCTGGTGACCAATGCAGAAGATTTGCACAAGTGGATGCGCGATTTTTTAGCTTCCTAATCGCGAACCCGGGGTTCTGGCATAGATCGCCAGTGTCTCGGGATGGATGAGAAGCACAGGTTTATTGTGGTCCAAAGCATAATGAACTGTGTATCCTGTGCCACTGGGTTCCTCGTTTTTGTAATCGTATACGCCGAGCAGAACATCTGTATGATCCACCAGGAACCGGTTCCTAGCGTGATAGCATCCAGAAAAATACCTGGGGCTTAGAACAAGCACTTCATAGCTCTGCTTTAAGAGACTGGAATAACGATCCCGATCATCAGCTTTCCAGCGTCGTTCCTGACCTTCAAAAGGGATGATGCAATGGAGCTGTAGGTCGGGATTTTGCCGTTTCAGGGAAAGAACGGCTTCTCCGGCCCAAAGATCAACTCCAAGGGCGCAGCCAGTGTAAAAATCAGTGATTCCACGGTGATAGAGCCGCAGAATTTGCTTTTCCAGCACAGATTTTAACTGAACACAGCCAGGGGCCAACTCGTCGTACTGAAAGCTGAAATGAGCCGGACGGTGCCCGGTAAAGGCACAGGAACGCAGTGCTGCCATAAGTTTTCCTCCCATATTCACTTTTTGCCATGTGTAAGAAGTCTAACAAGACTTTCTACATCTTATAAAGCTATTGTAAGTTGGATACACTTGATTTGTCAACAATACGACCGGTATCCAAAACAATGAGCTGAGGTGAGAACGTGGAGGAGTACGGAACCATCCGCATTAAGCTGGACGAACTGATTCAGAAAGCAGGCATCAGTAAAAATAAACTGAGTCATAAAGCAGAAATGCAGCGTTCACAGATCAACAACTATTGCAACAACGAGATCACGAGACTGGACATCGACGTGCTGGCAAGAATCTGCACCGTCCTGCACTGTGAGATCGGCGACCTGCTGGAGTTCATTCCGCCAGAGGAAAAGAAATAAAAAACACAAGGGAGTCTGACCAGATGGTTAGGCTCCCTTTCTATATAGAATCGAGGTGAATGGTATGGCCGCCACGCGATTGATCGCCCTGCACATCAACAAGGGCAAGAGCGTTGCCCAGTGCCTCCGGGACCGAACTGATTACGCCCAAAACCCGGAAAAGACCGAAAAAGGGGAGCTTGTCACCGCTTATGAGTGCGACCCCATGACGGCGGATCAGGAGTTCCTGCTGGCAAAACGCCAGTATGAGCACATCACCGGACGGCGGCACAAGCGGGACGTGATCGCCTACCAAATCCGGCAGTCCTTCAAGCCCGGAGAAGTGACGCCGGAAGAAGCAAACGCCATTGGCCAGGAGCTGGCCAAGAGGTTTACTAAGGGCAACCATGCCTTCATTGTAGCTACCCATACGGATCGGGCGCATATCCACAATCACATCGTATTCAACTCGACTTCCCTGGATTGTACCCGGAAGTTCCGGGACTTTCATCTGTCCTGGATGGTTTTGTCAAAGCTCAGTGACATGATCTGCCTGGAACACAAGTTGTCCGTCATCACACCGAAGCCCTATCGGGAACGCACAAAGTACAAGTACCCAGAACGCCCATCCATCCGTGACCAGATCCGCGATGACATTGATGCTGCTATGCGGCAGAAACCACAGAGCTTTCAGGAGTTGGTGGGCCTCCTTGAGCAGGCAGGATACGAGTACCAGGAAGGCAAGCATCCGGCGATTCGTGGTAAAAATCAAAAGAAGTTTATTCGGTTCAAGTCCCTGGGAGAAGGATATACCCATGAAGATTTGAGGCGCGTTTTTACCGGCGAACGAGAGCATCAGCCCCGTAAGCCCGGCAGACGAACAGAACAGCCCGTTCAGAAGATGAACCTGCTGATTGACATTCAGCAAAAGATGGAGGCGGGGAAGGGGACAGGCTATGTCCGCTGGGCGAAAGTGTTCAACCTGAAGCAGATGTCCAAAGCGCTGCTCTTTCTTCAGGAGAACGGCATTGAGAGCTTGGACCAGCTGAATGGCCGCACCACGGCCATTGTACAGCAAACAGAAGGATTGAAAGATTCAATCCGAGCCGATGAAGCTCGCCTTGCCGAGATTGCGGTGTTGCGAGGACACATTCTGAACTATGTCAAAACACGGGAGATCTATCAGGGTTATAAAGCCAGCGGATTCAGCAAGGTATATTTTGAATCTCACCGGCAGGACCTGACCCTCCACAAAGCGGCCAAGGAGGCTTTCAATGAACGAAACCTGAAGAAGCTGCCCTGCATCCGGGACCTGAACGCCGAGTATGCACAGCTTCTGGAGCGAAAGAAAAAGAACTACGCCGAGTACCGTCAGCAGAAAGCACAAATGCAGGACTGGCTGATGGCTCAGAAGATTGTATCGGTCATGCTGGATGACAAAGAACAGGAGCAAACCGAAATCCACCGACAGGAAGAAAGAAAGGCACCGGAACACAGTTAATGATTTGGCAGGCACAGCAGTTCGCATTAATGCGGCTGCTGTGCCTGCTTTTTTGTTGTTGGGGAAATATTATGGTCCAGTTGTAGTGTGGAAGTTGCTTTGATATAATAAATAAAATATGATATGTTGATTCGTCTGAATGAGATGGGATACAGTTGTGATTCTTTCTATTTAACGTGGACACGGTGTGCCGAGTGATGGAGGAAGTAAAAGTGGAACTGATCAACAACACGACAAAGACATTGCGGGATGATTTGTCGTCGGAAATAAAAAAGGGCAGCAAACTTTCGATTGCCGCCGCCTGCTTTTCGATCTATGCCTTTCAAGAGTTGAAGAAACAGCTGAAGGACATTGAAGAACTGCGATTTATCTTTACATCACCAGCATTTATTCGAGAAAAGCCGCAGAAAGAAAAGCGTGAGTTTTATATTCCGCGTCTCAATCGTGAGCGAAGCCTGTATGGCACCGAATTTGAGGTGAAACTTCGGAATGAGCTGAATCAAAAGGCAATCGCCAAAGAATGTGCAGAGTGGATTCGGAAAAAGGTTACTTTCAAATCCAATATCACGGACGAGAGCATGATGGGTTTTATCAACGTGGATGATAAAAACTATATGCCTGTCAATGGTTTTACAACAGTGGATTTGGGATGTGAGCGGGGAAACTATGCCTACAACATGGTTCAAAAAACAGAGGTTCCGTTTTCACTTGCTTACTTACAGCTCTTTGAACAGTTGTGGTCAGACAGCAATCGGATGCAAGATGTAACCGATGAGGTAATAGAGAACATCACTACGGCCTATCAGGAAAACTCGCCTGAGTTCATCTATGTGGTGACTCTGTACAATATCTTTAATGAGTTTTTGGAGGATATTTCAGAGGACAATCTGCCCAACGAGGCGACAGGATTTAAGGAAAGCAAGATCTGGTCTCTGCTCTACAATTTCCAGCGGGACGCCGCGATTGGAATCATCAACAAGCTGGAAAAGTACAATGGCTGTATTCTGGCCGATTCGGTGGGCCTTGGCAAGACCTTTACCGCTCTGGCGGTCATCAAGTATTACGAAAACCGGAACAAGTCTGTTCTCGTTTTGTGCCCCAAAAAGCTGGCAGGCAACTGGAACACCTACCGAAACAACTATAAGAACAACCCCGTATTGGAAGATCGGCTGCGGTATGATGTTCTTTTCCATACGGATTTGAGCCGTACAAGTGGCCAATCCAACGGAAACGACCTGGACCGGCTGGTTTGGAGCAACTATGACCTGGTGGTGATCGACGAATCCCATAATTTCCGTAATGGCGGCAATTTCTCCGGGGGAGAAAACGAGAAAGAAAACCGCTATGTGAAGCTGATGAACAAGGTGATCCGTCAGGGCGTAAAGACAAAAGTGCTGATGCTTTCTGCGACCCCGGTCAACAACCGTTTTGCAGATTTACGGAATCAGCTTGCGCTTGCCTATGAAGGAAATGCAGACCTGATTGATGACAAGCTGAATACATCCCACCCCATTGACGAGATTTTCCGAAACGCCCAGCGGGCCTTTAACTCCTGGAGCAAGCTCTCTGCACCGCAGCGGACGACCGAAGCTCTTTTGAAGATGTTGGATTTTGACTTCTTTGAGCTGCTGGATTCAGTCACCATTGCCCGTTCCCGCAAGCACATTCAAAAATACTATGATACTTCGGATATTGGCTCTTTCCCGATGCGGCTCAGGCCGATTTCCAAAAGCCCTCGGCTCACAGATTTGAAAGACAGCATCAACTATAACGAGATTTTTCAGCAGCTGATGCACCTGGAACTGTTCATCTATATGCCGTCTCACTTTATCCTGGACAGCAAACTCAGCAAGTATGCAGAGATTTATCAGGATAATAAGGTGAATGTGGGCTTTACCCAGGCAAGCCGCGAACAGGGCATCCGCCGACTGATGGCCATTAACCTGATGAAACGAATGGAAAGCTCGGCCTACTCCTTCAACCTGACTGTTAAACGGATTATCCATCTTATCGACGAAACACTCGAAGTTATTGACAGTTATGATAAATCCAAATCTGTCAAGGTAAGTGCGATAGAGTTGGAAGGCCTGGAGGCTTACGACTCGGACGATCAGAACAGTGAGGATTTCCTGACCATAGGCAAAAAGGTCAAAATTGAGATTGCCGACATGGATTATGTGTCCTGGCGGCGCAGTCTGGTAAGGGATCGGGAGACTCTGGAGCTTTTGACTCTGATGGTAGAAGACATTACCCCTGAGCACGATTGCAAGCTGCAGGAACTGCTGGTGCTCATTCGGGACAAGATGGAGCACCCTATCAATCCCGGAAACAAGAAGATTCTGATTTTTACCGCCTTTGCCGATACAGCGGACTATCTGTACCAGCATGTGAGCGCCTATGTAAAGAAAAATTTTGGCCTCAACACGGCCATGATTTCAGGGTCAGTGGATGGCCGGACAACCGTGCCTCGGCTGCACAGCGATATGAATACGGTGCTGACCTGCTTTTCGCCGCGTTCCAAAGATAAAGAACTCTTAATGCCGGGAGACAATACCGAAATTGATGTGTTGATTGCAACCGACTGCATCTCGGAAGGTCAGAACCTGCAGGACTGTGACTATCTCATCAACTACGACATTCACTGGAACCCGGTTCGTATTGTCCAGCGATTTGGTCGAATCGACCGAATCGGCAGTAAGAACAAGGTGATTCAGCTGGTAAACTTCTGGCCGGACGTCACTCTGGACGAGTACATCGACCTGAAGGCCAAGGTGGAGACCCGCATGAAGATTGTTGACATGACGGCGACAGGAGACGATAATCTTTTAAGTGAGGATGAAAAAACCGACCTTGAGTACCGCAAGGCACAGCTCAAGCGCCTGAAAGAGGAAGTCGTGGACATGGAGGATATGACCACCGGCATTTCCATCATGGACCTGGGCCTGAATGAGTTCCATATGGACCTGTTGGCTTATATGAAACAGTATCCCGACCTCGACAAGGTGCCCTGCGGCCTCCATTCGGTAGCAAAATCTGCTCCGGGTGCCCCGGCTGGTGTGATTTATGTGCTGAAAAATCGCTCCAATAGCGTCAATATCAATAGTCAGAACCGGCTGCATCCCTTCTATATGGTTTACATCAGCAGCGATGGAGAGGTGATCTGTGACCACCTTTCACCCAAAGAAATGCTGGATACCATGCGGTTCCTGTGTAAGGGGAAAACCGAACCTCTGCCAGAAGTGTATCGTGCCTTCAACCGGGAAACCCGGGATGGAAAGGATATGTCCCAGCTCTCTTCCCTGCTGGGAGATGCGATCGCTTCCATCATCGAGGTGAAGGAAGAAAGTGACATCGACAGCTTCCTGGGCGGCGAACAGATCAGCTTCTTATCCAATGAGATCAAGGGGCTGGATGATTTTGAGCTGATTTGCTTCCTGGTGGTACGGGATGAAACTCCGCTGCATTCTGTAAAAGACGAAATGCGGCTGGTGATTGCCGGAGGCAGGAATTTCAGGGATTATGACTGCCTGGCCAGCGCAGTAGATGGATTTATCCGAGAACTCCACACGGACAAACAAATCATTGTTGTGAGCGGCACAGCCGATGGCGCAGACCGTCTTGGTGAAGAATACGCCCGAAACCATGGAATGAGGGTGGAAGAATTTCCGGCGCATTGGGAGCTTTTTGGCAGGTCAGCTGGGCCAAAACGAAACATGGAAATGGCTCAATTCGCAGATGCCGTGATTGTATTCTGGGATGGCAAGTCCGCAGGCACCAGAAACATGATCGAATGTGCAAAGGCGGAAGGGCTTCCCTGCAAAGTGGTAAAATACGAAGATTAAACGGTAGAGGTGAACAGGATGCTGGGGCTGCCCAAGGCAACAGAACTGAATAAGAAACTGCCAAAGACCGCTGTATACGCCAAGTTTCAGATGGATACAGCGGAAAAGGCAAAGATTGATGCAGATATCTCCCGAATAACCATCGTCAATGAGGTATCTGCAACCAAAGTGAACATAGCACCTGGAGAGAAGGTTCAGGCGTTCTTTGTCCTGCAGGTGATGCTAAAGCGCCGGGAGTTCAATGAGCGGACGCTAATTGTCCTGTCCAAACTCATTCCTCAGAATATGGTGCTCCTGCTGGAGTATGACGGTCTGGCAAAACTGGCGGTGTACCACACCAAGCTGCTTCAAACCCCTTGGAAGGACCCGGACAGTCTTTCCCTTGCCGTCGAAGGTCTGACCATGGATGCCGTATGGGAGAATGTCATTGTCCAGATCGGCGGGATTCAGGTCCAGGAGGGGAATACGCTGGATCAGCAGATTGCCCAGGACGAACAAAAGGCTAAGCTGGAAAAAGAGATTGCACGTCTCCAAAAGCAGCTGTGGGCCGAGAAGCAGCCGAAGAAGAAGTTTGAGCTGAATTTCAAAATAAAAGAACTACAAAAACAACTGGAGAGGTTCTAAAGTGACGAAGAAAGAATTTATTGAATCTTACATTTCAAGATTAGAAACATGCTTGGAAAAATTCGGAGAAGGTGAGTTTTCATCAGGTGATTTATTTGATGAAATTCGTTTGATTAGAGGCATTTTTGTTGGTGAAGTGCCTGAGATTGATGATGCGCTTTTGTGGCGAGTAGCAGATCAAGATGCAGAAACGCTTATTGGAATTTTAAAACTGCACATAATTGATGAAGGAGCTAATGAAATGGAAAAATCAAATGCTACAGAGAGTGAACTTGAGAAAAGTTTTCGAGAATTAAAATTAGAATATCAAGGTGTCAAAAAAACAATAGAAGATTATACGCATGACGGAAATATCACCAATTATTTAACTCAATTGGGCGAAGGAATCAACTCAGGTGATATGGTTAAAATCAAATACTGCTTGAACGCTATATTAAAATGGTATCAAAAAAATATCTCTAGAATACATTCAAATTATCTTGTAGTTAACACTGAAAGCCATGACGAAAATATAGCAAAATTAAAGCACTTCAAAAAAGCGTTTGAAAGCACAACAGAAGATTTCTTGTTGAAGCCAAACAGACAGCCAAATAAAAATGAACCTATTATTTTCCTTAGTCATAAATCAGACGATAAAAAATATGCAGATGCACTTGAAAAGTTCATAACAGGTTTGGGCGTAAAAAACAATCAATTAATTTACACTTCACATCCACTCCATAAAATTCCGCTTGATGCCAACATATATGATTATTTAAGAAAACGCATCAACGGAAACACCTTTATGATTTTTTTGTGGTCTGATAAGTATTTGGAAAGCCCGGCTTGTATGAATGAAATGGGAGCTGCGTGGGTTATTCAAGGTGACTATACAAATATTTATGTTCCTACATTTTCGTTTGGTAATCCCAAATACAGAGAATGTGCTGTTGATACCAGCAAAATGGGTGCAGTACTGAATGGAGACGCGCACTGTAAGGCAAACATGATTGAATTAAAAAATAAGATACAACGCATTTTCAAATTGGAAAACGATGAACAAAAATCACAATATTTGTTGGATGCTTTCATCAAGGAAATTCAGGAGATAAATTAAATGGACAAACTGAAAATGCACACGCCGAATAAGGCGGATGAAAATTTCTACAAGCTGGCGGCCCTGTTCCCCAATGCCGTGACCGAGACCATCAACGAAAACGGCGAGGTGGTTCGCGCCATTGATAAGGATGTGCTGATGCAGGAGATTAGCACCACGGTAGTGGAGGGCAAGGACGAGCGCTACCAGTTCACCTGGCCGGACAAGAAAAAGTCTGTCCTTCTGGCCAATGCGCCCATCTCCAAGACCCTGCGCCCCTGCCGTGAGGAAAGTATGGGCAAGGACGGTACTCCCGGCGGCTTTGACTCCGAAAACCTTTATATTGAGGGCGATAATCTGGAGGTGCTGAAGCTGCTTCAGGAAACCTACCTGGGTAAGGTCAAGATGATCTACATCGACCCGCCCTATAACACCGGCAATGACTTTGTGTATGAGGATGATTTCGCACAGAGCACCGATGAATATCTGGCCAACAGCGGCCAGTTTGACGAGGAAGGCAACCGCCTTGTCACAAACACCGAAAGCAATGGCCGTTTCCACACCGACTGGCTCAATATGATCTATCCGCGGTTGAAGCTGGCAAAAGATTTGCTAAAAGAAAATGGAATACTCGCCATAAGCATCGATGACAGTGAAATGAATAATATGAAGAAATGTTGCGATGAAGTTTTTGGCGAGAATAACTTAATTAATGTTTTTATTTGGAATTGTTCTACTGGAGGAGGAATAAGACCAAAATTTGCAAGTAAAACGCATGAGTATATACTTGTTTATGGAAAAAACAAACAAGTGATAGAAATGATATATGCACCACTGTCTGCTGAAGCAATTAAAATGTATACACAAAGAGATGAAAAGGGACTCTATAGAAACAAGGACTTTGTATTTAAAAACAAATCACAGAATCCAAATCAAAAATATGGAATAGAGTGCCCGGATGGACAAGTGGTATATCCAAAAGAAGGATGCATATATAGATTTATATACTCCAAATTTCAAGAGGCACTGAAACAAAATGCTGTTACATTTAAAAAAACAAATACTGGTCCTCTCGTTGATGCAAATGGAGAACAAGCACACTGGAATATTTATATAAAAAAATATTTGGGTGATGCTATGGGGGCTCCATCTACTCTAATACCTAAAGAGATGATAAGTATTTACAATGCTGGCACTCAATGTGTACAAGATTTATTTGATGGCGTCCGAGTTTTTGAGAATCCTAAACCCGTTGATTTGGTGACATATTTTATTAATATGCTTTCAAGTCCTAGTGAAACTGTTCTGGATTTCTTTTCTGGTTCTGCTACCACTGCCCATGCCGTCATGCAGCTGAATGCCGAAGACGGCGGCAAGCGCAAATTCATCATGGTACAGCTGCCGGAGAAAACAGATGAAAAGAGCGAGGCATACAAGGCCGGCTACAAAAACATCTGCGAAATTGGCAAAGAGCGTATCCGCCGTGCAGGGGCAAAAATCAAGGAAGAGAACCCTATGGGCACAGTGGATTTGGATGTAGGTTTCCGTGTGCTCAAGTGCGATACATCCAACATGAAGGATGTTTATTACACACCCGACGAATATGACGCCTCCATGTATGATCTGCTAGAAGACAACATCAAGGATGACCGCACCCCGGAGGATCTGCTGTTCCAGGTGATGCTGGACCTGGGTGTGCTGCTCTCCAGCAAGATCGAGGAGACGGTGATTGCAGGCAAAAAGGTTTTCAAGGTAGAGGATAACTTCCTTGTGGCCTGCTTTGACCGTGACGTGACAAACGAGGTCATCGAGGCCATCCGCCAAGGAGAAGCCGATCTATTTTGTCATGCGTGACAGCTCTCTTTCCAATGATAGCGTCGCAACCAACTTTGATCAGATTTTTGCAACCTACAGCCCTGAGACAATAAGGAAGGTGCTATAATGGAACGACTGTCAAATATAGAATTAGGAACCTTTTCAAGACTATTCAATCGGGGCGGTTATGTATTAGACTTCTCGACCAATGACTTTGATGCTTTTACAATGTCAAGTGTTGGCGTAGCCCTTTGTGATCAATATAAAATGTCGAAAGGAAAGTCTCTATCGGCATATCTAAATGAGGCTTCAGACGAGGATAAAGTAAAGCTCTTAAAAGACTTGCTGGATTACTATGAGGAAAATTATGAAGCCGAATATCGAGCAGATTTGGAGAGCCCTCGTTACAGTGCAGAATATGAACGGCTGTATCATAAGTGCCGATCATATATGGATAAAGTATTGAATGTAGTGACTCCATTGTCATCAAATGCCGCGGCGTTGCAGCAAAAATTTTCAAGCGAATATCTTTCAAAGCAGATAGACTTAATGCTTAAGATGCAAACAGAAAATCCGACAGATGCGATTGGAAAAGCAAAGGAGCTAATAGAAAGCTGTTGTAAAACAATTCTTGAGGAACTAGGTGTAGAGTGGGACAAAAATTGGGATATAGGTAAGTTGACAGGAGAAACCTTAAAATTGCTCAATTTGACACCAAATCAGATCCCAGATAGTGATCCACTTGCAAATGAAATAAAGGCAGTTTTAGGAAATTTAAGAGGTATAACTTCAAAGTTGGCTGAAATGAGAAATGCTTATGGAAGCGGCCATGGAAAAAGCGCATCTTTTACAGAGTTGGAGGTAAGGCATGCCAAGTTGGCAGTTGGATGTAGTATTACATTTGCAACATTTTTATGGGATACATATGAAGGGATGTCTTGACATTGAAATTCAACTTTAAAATCCAGCAATACCAGACCGACGCCGTGGATGCAGTGGTCAAGGTATTTGCCGGGCAGGGGTTCCATGACCGGATTCGCTACATCCGGGACCTGGGCAAACGGACTGTCCCGGATGTGGAGCAGACCGAAATGAAGGGGACGGCAGAGGCAGACCCGGACGATGATACCGGCTACAAAAACGAAGAACTTTCCCTGACCGACGATCAGCTGCTGCAAAATATTCACAAGCTGCAAAGTGAAAACAACATCAAACTGTCCCCTGAGCTTGTGAAAAGTCTGGGGCGGTGCAGTCTGGATATTGAGATGGAGACCGGCACCGGCAAAACCTATGTCTACATCAAGACCATTTTTGAGCTGAACAAAACCTACGGCTGGAGCAAGTTCATTGTGGTGGTGCCCTCCATTGCCATCCGGGAAGGCGTGAAAAAGAGCTTCGAGATCACGGCGGACCATTTCATGGAGTATTATGGTAAGAAGGCCCGGTTTTTCATCTACAACAGCCAGAATCTGAATCAGCTGGATAACTTCTCTGCCAGTGCCGGCATCCAGGTCATGATCATCAACACCCAGGCTTTTGCATCTTCCCTGAAAGAGGACGGCAAGAGCAAGGAGGCCCGCATCATCTATTCCAAGCGGGACGAATTTGCATCCCGCCGGCCCATTGATGTGATTGCGGCCAACCGGCCCATCATCATTCTGGACGAGCCCCAGAAGATGGGCGGCGCTGTGACCCAAAAAGCACTGAAAACTTTCAAGCCATTGTTCAGCCTGAACTATTCTGCAACCCATGCGGTTCAGCATAATCTGGTCTACGTCCTCGACGCGCTGGATGCGTTCAACAAACGGCTGGTCAAGAAAATCGAGGTCAAAGGTTTTGAGGTGAAAAACCTGCGGGGAACCGACAGCTATCTGTTCCTGGAGCAGATCGTTCTTTCGCCCAAAAAGCCGCCTATGGCCCGGATCGAAATGGAGATCGGCTATAACAAGTCCATCAACCGTGAAACCCGCATCCTCGGGGTGGATGATAACTTGTATTTCATTTCCCAGAATATGGAGCAGTACAAGGGCTACACCATTTCGGAGATCGACCCGCTGCGCGGTACCGTGACCTTTACCAATGGCGTCACCATTCGGACCGGCGATGTGGTGGGCGATGTGTCCGAAACCGATATGCGCCGGATTCAGATTCGAGAGACCATCCAGTCCCACTTTGAAAAAGAGGAGCGGCTCTTTAACCTGGGCATCAAGACCCTTTCGCTTTTCTTCATTGACGAAGTGGCAAAGTATCGCCAGTATGACGAGGATGGCAACGAACAGCTGGGCGAATACGGCAAGATGTTTGAGGAGGAATACCTCCAGGCGCTGAACGAGCACCTTACTTTAGAAAAGACGCCATATCAGGAGTACCTGAGAAAAATGTGTGCAGCTCCTGCCGAAGCACACAAAGGTTATTTCAGTATCGACAAAAAGACCGGGCATAGCGTAAACAGTCAGATCAAACGCGGCAGTGAGTTTTCGGATGATATTTCGGCCTATGATTTGATTCTGAAAAATAAGGAACGTCTCTTGTCTTTTGAAGAGCCTACCCGGTTTATCTTCTCCCATTCCGCTTTGCGGGAAGGCTGGGATAACCCCAACGTGTTCCAGATCTGCACCCTCAAACATTCCGACAACCAGACCGCTAAGCGGCAGGAAGTGGGCCGTGGCCTCCGGCTGTGTGTGAATCAAGGGGGAAACCGGATGGATGCACAGAGCTGTGGAGACCAGGTGCATGATATCAATATGCTGACCGTCATTGCCAGCGAGAGTTACAGGACCTTTGTTGCAGACCTGCAAAGCGACATCAAGAAGGAACTGTACGACCGCCCCATCACCGCCACCAGCGAATACTTCAAAGGCAAGTATGTAAAGGTGGATGGAGTGCCCACGCTGATTGATGCAGAGGCAGCCAATGCAATTGAGTTCTACCTGATCAGCAACGGCTATGTGGATATGAAGCGTAAGGTGACGGATAAATACCGCACCGATGTCCAGATGGGTACCCTTGCCCCTCTGCCGGAGGAATTGGCACCCATGGCCGAAGGCGTTCACTTGCTGGTGCAGGCCGTATACGACGAGAGCGCCCTTAAGGCGATGATCACCGACGGCCACGAAACCAAGGTGAAGGAGAATCCGCTGAACGAGAACTTTGCCAAAAAGGAGTTCCAGGCGCTCTGGAAGCAAATCAATCACAAGTATGCTTACACGGTGGAGTTTGACAGCGATGAGCTGATCCAGAAGGCAATCGCGCACATCAATGACCGGCTCTTTGTTTCGGAACTCCAGTACACCACGACCGTTGGCCGCCAAAAGGATGAGATGAACGAGCATGAGCTGGGGCGAGGAGATTCCTTTGGGGGAGAGAAAACCAGAACACGGACCCTTCGCCAGGCGCATGGCGGACATCTGAAGTATGATCTGGTTGGAAAAATCGCACAGGGAACGGTGCTCACCCGGCGGACAGTCGTTGCAATTCTGAAAGGCTTGCGGCCGCAGAAACTCTATATGTTCAAGAACAACCCGGAGGAGTTTATCACCAAGATCGTGCGCCTCATCAACGAGCAGAAGGCGACCACCATCGTGGATCATATCACCTATGATACCATTGAAGGCCAGTACGATAATAATATCTTTACCATAGAAAAAAGCGCATACGACTTTGATAAGGCATTCCGCGCCACCAAAGCGATCCAGGACTATGTGTTTACGGACGGCACCGCAGAAAAAAGTGTGGAACGGCGTTTTGTACAAGATTTGGATGCAGCGGAAGAAGTCTGCGTCTATGCCAAGCTCCCGCGGGGGTTCCATATCCCTACCCCGGTGGGCAACTATTCTCCGGACTGGGCGATTGCCTTTTATGAGGGAACGGTAAAGCATATTTTCTTTGTGGCAGAAACCAAAGGAACTATGGAGACCCTTCAGCTCAAGCCCATCGAGCAGGCCAAGATCCTCTGTGCCCGCAAACTGTTCAATGAAATGTCCACCAGCCAGGTGAAGTATCACGATGTGGACAACTATCAGAGCTTGCTAAATGTGATGAAGTCGCTGTAAACTGCAATAAGAAAAAGAATCTGAACAAAGTGAAAAGCCCCGGCTGAACACAAGTGTGTTTGGGCCGGGGCTTTGTTCATCTTCTCACGCGCCGCAGCGCACAGCCTGTGATGTTCCATCACAGTTCACAGGGTTTGGGGTACGGCCCCAACAAGCATTTCGCCTTTGTATATACAAAGGCCCTGCTTGCCAAATCGTACTTGGCGAATTGAAGTTAGAAATGTCCTAAAGTAATGAACTCAACCTTCTGGAGAATCTAGTCTCAACCCATCGGGCCATCATCAGAAGCTATATAATAAGAGGAATCTTGCTCGGGTGCATCAGGAAGTTTGACTTGGTCGCCGTATTTTCAATCATGCGGGCGAGGAAATCTATACACTGATCAAAATACATTTCTTGTTCTCTATTCATAACAGTTAACTCCAACTTTTATTACCAGGTTATGATGGATTCAGTTGCATAGGGTGTCTTCGGCGAGGACATCCCGGCGGGTAGGATTAACCACAAAACTGATGCCTGCCATCTTTTTAAGCAGAGCGTCCGCATCATGCTCCAGCTTATATTCTATCTCATTCCGATAGAGGGGGATCACCTGATAGAAGTTGACTTCCTCTCCGCTGGGCAAAGTGCAGACCTCGCCGCCTGTCCAGACAATATCCTGCGGGCCCACCAGAAGTGCGCCGCAGAGCTTGGTGCCCTCTGCAAACGGCGACTGCTTATCCATTGTATGGCCAAAACCCAGCCAGGTGTCCTCTGCAATGGGCAGACGGGCCAGCACTTTCAAGAGGCCGATGGGCCAGTACCACTGTTCCTCCTTGAGGGATTCTTCATCCAGTTTCCAGTCCGGCGGCAGAGCGATGGCAAGTTCCGCCCGTTCCAGCTTGTATTCCGCCAGTTCCTCCGGCACATTCATCCGGTGAGCACCCATGCCCATCGTCACCAGCGTATAATAGTCCCGCCCCTCAGAAGGAGGAACAACGCAGATATCCACATGGATATCAGGGGAAACCAACTCATGGAACACATTTTTAAACGCGCCAAAGGTGTTTTTGATGTGCTGCTCCACCGCCGACATTTCTTCTTCGGTATAAATCTCCGGCTGATTGTTTTTCGCCGAGGACCAGATGGCATCTGCCTTTGTGCCATCCGGATTCAGGAAAATCTGAAAATATTGCTCCTCTCCCGGTTGCTGGTAGACAAGGCTGATCCGGCGGGTCTGCTCCACAAATACCGCAACCAAAGTTCCTTCCGGCTCCCCTTCAGGGGTATGGGTCAGCCATTCCCCGCTGTCCAGATACTCTTTTAGCTGCCGCAGCCAGTCAGTTCCCATCTTGGAGAGCCCGGCTTCGTTCATACGGAAGGAAAGCTCCACAAGGTGTTCCTTCACCGGATACTGAAATTCACAGCAGGGGGCGTTTTTCTCATAGCCATACCGCTCTGGGCCGAACAGTTTATAAAATGCAGCAAGCCCTGCTTCGTCCACCCGGATGCAGGCTATGGCGCGCTGTTTATCATCCG
Organism: Faecalibacterium gallinarum; assembly: GCF_022180365.1. Lineage (GTDB taxonomy): Bacteria > Bacillota > Clostridia > Oscillospirales > Ruminococcaceae > Faecalibacterium > Faecalibacterium gallinarum. Next base: position 17,869 of record NZ_BQKV01000115.1, on the reverse strand, counting down.
CATCCTTGTCCAGTCCCTGCTGGAGGGTCTGGTCGGCATCGGGGTTGATCCAATGGTATTCCATCTGTTCCAGGGTGGCTCCGGCTTTAATCTCTTTTTTCAAGGTCAGGAACTCATAATCGCCAGGTTCCAGCTTTAATCCCTGGTTGACGGCATCCAGCGCGCCTGCTGTATCACCAAAATGCGCCCGCAGTTTGCCCACTTGCAGCCAAATCCAGGGGTAGTCCGGTTCCTCCTGAGCGCCCCGTTCCGCATATTCCAGCGCTTCTTCCAGCCTGCCGCAGTACATCAGCGCCACAGAATACCGGTAGTACCAGGTGCCGCAGCCTGCGGCATTTTTCTCCGAATCCTTCATCCACTCTGCTGCTTGATAGTAGTGGATATAGTCATCAATGTTATTGCAAGCGAAGGCGTACCAAAGGGCGATCTGCAAATCCTGATGGGCCTGCTTTTCGCTGAATCTTCCTTCTCCTACACCATTTTTGATGAAATCCTCCAGCCATTGGAGCATTCTCCAGAAGTAGCCGGAAACCCCATCGTCAAAGGATTTCAGCGTTTCAATATCCTCAGCCGAGAGCAGGGAACCGGTGTCCTCGTGAATCTCAGGCTCCGGTTCCTTCTCGTCCAGCAGCGGCACGCCGCCCACATCCCGCCGGAAGGTATGGAAGTGGGCCCAGGGCAGACCGCTTCCCTCAAAGAATGCCTGTGCCGCGTTCAGCACGGCGGGCAGATCCCAGGCGATGAAATCCAGATACCCGCAATACAAACCAGTGGCCCCACCCAGGAAGGTCACAGCTTCCGCTCCCGCCTCTCGCAGGATGGCATCCCGCAGGTCATCTCGGAACTCCAGAACGGTTTTGCTCCGCTCCTCACCGGTAAAACTGGACAGGGGATAACAGAGGAAGCCGGCCGCGATGCCGTCCCGGTGGTATTCATCCATCAAATCACTGTGGGCGCTCATATAGTCGTTGATGAGCACCGGCAGGCGGCTGCTTCCAGCATAGACATCCAGCCGCCAGTCGGCGTCGGGGTCCTGCACCGGTTCCAGCTCATAGGCAAGATAACTGTTTTCCAGATAGTCGCTGCCGTCCCGCCAGAGGGTAAAGCCCATGGATTGCAGTAGCTCCGGCAGTTCGGAAAGGAGCTTGGCCGGTTCGTCTTTCGGCTGAGCATAAACATCAAACCCAGCAACAAAGGCGATAGCGGAAACTTCTCCGATGGTTTGATCCACCAGCATAGAGAGTGCCCACCAGACCTTGTCTGTGTCCTCCTTCAAGATCGGCGTCAGCTTTTCACAGTAAAGGACCAGACTTACCTGATGATCCTCTGTTTCCTCTGCCCACATCTGCACATCATCAGCCCGAACTTCGATCTCTCCAGCCCGCAGCTCGAACCCCTCACAGGGCTGGCGGCCTACCCAGATATTCCAATGCTCAAGCACCGATTCTGGGGCCTGCTTCTGGAAGTACACCAACGGGAACAGGCGGGAGCGAAGGCCCTCTGGACTAAGGATCAATTCATACTTTTCGCCATTGAAGCCCAGCTCGAAGGAAGTATCACGCAGGGCCGTCTTGAGTGCATTCCCGCATTTTTCAACCAGTTCTTCGCCGCGCTGGTGTGTTTCGTCCGTATCTATGATTTGACGCAGTTCTGCCTCAATCTGAGAAAAGGCTGCCCATGCTTCCTGCGTCCTTTCACGGAAGTTCTTTTCAAAGCGGGGCAGGGACAAACGACGGCGGCAATCGTTTATGTACTCCTGAGTATCTTTGTCTCCGGGGCGGGCTTTCAGGGCCTTTTCAAAGTAACGCAGGGCGGGGCCTTCCTCATCCAGACAGTAATAGGCCAAAGCGATTCGATAATTCCAGCAGTGATCTTCGGCAAAATACTCCTCATGGGGAGCCAGAAGTTCCAGCGCCTTTTCAAAAGGCTCCCGTTCTCCTATATCTGCAACGGCAATATATGCCTTGGCCAATTCGCTGTCCAGTTCCGGAGTGCGCTCCTCGGCAGGGATGGCTTCCAGGGTGTCAATTACCTCCTGCGTTTCATCCTGTTCAAACCATTGCTGGCATTGTTTCAATAAATCCATATCAGTACCTCCTTATTTTGGCTTTCTATACGGCTGTTCGATCATCTGGTAATATCACCTCTCATCTCCGGGCGATACCATTCTCCACCCGGATGTCTGCACCCGGATAACAGGACGGAAAAAGTCATAGTCATTGTGAATCTCATTATCCTCCCGAACCTCCGGTTTACAGTGAGGGGAACAGGGTAAATATCCAAGCAAAGGACCCATGCCACCGCAGACATTGCAGCCGCCGTCGCCGCCGCAGGTGGTCAATGTTTTCCCGTCTACCAGTTCCCGCTTATAGGGGTCGTAGGCAATAGACAGGCCAAAGAAGTTGGGCTGCTCCATGTCGTATGGCTTGCCCTGATCTTCCTCGCTTTCAAAGTGGTGCAGATGCATGGAGTAATCCAGTCCATCTCCCCAGGGAAACAGGGTGCGGCATCCGCCTCCGCACAGATAGGCCCACTCATCCGGCGTGGGAAGGCTGGCTGCCATCTCCCACAACAGGGATCGCTGAAACTCCGGGTAGGTCATTGGATGGCACAGCCACGCTCGCCAGCTATCACCATTGCGTTCAAAACGGACAGTTTCATGTATCTCAAAACTCTGGCTGTTCTGGTCCGCCCACTTCTGCAAGTTCTCCAGCCAGTCGGGGTGGGCGGTGATGCGTGGGTCGTTCATGGGTACGCTTTCCCAGCCGATCTCCTCCAGTTTTCTGCCCACGAACATGGGGCCGATGGTCACTTGGCGTACAGGGGTCATGCCCTGCCGGAAAAATTCTTCCGCAGTACCCTCATATTCGATTTCTGTAAAAATATCCGCCAGTTCCTCCCGGTTGGCCTTGTCCATCCCTTGGACAAAGCCCTCCCAGCCAAGGGTCACGGTATCGCCCGGGACAAAGACAAACTCCCGGCCGCCTTTTTCAAACAGGCCGGTGGTGCAGCTCTGCCCCCAGCGGGAAAAGGCGTATAGTTCCTTGAATGTCAAATAATAACGAGTCGCCAGCGTCTGCATCAGCCAGAGCTTATCGGACAGTTTCAAGGCATCAAATTGTGGGCGAAATAAATTCTCGTTCATAGCAAGTCCTCTTTCAATTTGCTCCGGCAGACTGTGATTCCTTTTCCACAAGGCGAACCGCCTCCGTCAACAGCGCGGGAAGCTGATTTGTTTCTGTCGTTTCATACTGCTGGACTGGATGCGACCAATCAAAATTATGAATGACAAAAATGATGTACCGGTCCTGATACCAGCCCATATCCAGCAGAAAGCCGTTCGGATATTCCACTTGCAGCATATCTTCTTTTTGTGTGATATCCAGAAAGATGATCTTTCCAGTGCCAAAATCCATTCTGGACCAGCTTTGCACAGCAAAATTCCTCCTCACGATTCTCCGAAATGCTCCTGATATAACTCTCGCACGGAATAGGGGCCTACAAGAGTCTTTTTCTGTCGGCCATCCCAGGAATATACATGAATTTTGCCACCATCCCCAATGTACCGCTGTTCCTCAAAGGGTGCGGGAAAGGGGAAGCTTTCTACGATGCTCCAGTCAATCTTGGGCTTCAGCCCATCAAACTCCTCGCGCTTGAGCCTTTTGAAATTGAACACCAAGGCCGCTCCAATTCCATCGAAAAGCAAATCTGTGTATTCTCTGGGGGTAATATTCTCGCTCACGTTGGCAGCTTTGATGTCCACATTCAGAACCTTGTCGCCGCAGTTTGTCCATATTTTATTGGGAGAGAACCAGGTAGTCCGATCCTTGCCGCCTGCAAAATCCTCGCGGAAATAGCTTCTGTTTGCGCTGTCCATCTCAACCCCTTCCCGAAGCAAGCCGTTGTATGGGGAAAGCGGAAAATATCGGTGTTTTGCCGGGTCAAACTGGTCAAACGAAATGTTCAACAGATACCCATGCTTCTCACTGCGCATAAGCTTGTGTGGCTTCACAATGTTTTCTTCGATGAAACTCCAAATGTACTCGTCCACATGAATAGATACACGAGGGCGACTGAATAATGTAATCTTGTAGTGATCCTCTCTGTCCATTCTCTCCGTATTGAACCAAATACGATAAATTTTAACCATAGTTATCCCCTCGCATGATTTCTGCCAACGACACTTCTGTTTCCGCCTAAAAAAGCAGTTCCCCAAAAAATAGTCTAAGAACCACGGCAGATAATGTTTCAAGCTGTGGCTTGCTGAGAGGAGTGTAGTGAAGGACGATTTCTCCATACAACTCCGTGTTGATGTGGTGTTCTTCCAGATACCGCAGAACCTTTCGGTTGTTCCGCACGATATTTAGACGAAACCTGGTATTATCAAGGGCATATTCAAAACAGTCCGGGTCAATCAACTGACCATTGGCTGGATCATTCATTTCCAAGCGGAGTGCTTCCGCGCCGGTCTTGCGGGAGAGTGTAAAGTAACCATCCTCCCATTCAAAGAACAGGCAGGACAGCCCTTCCTCATTGTCCAGCTCCCAAGTCATTCTTTTTGCAAATAATTCCATCATTTTACCTCAGACTGCGTTCCAGTCGCACAACATTTCATTCTGCGTGACCCGGCGCAGCTCGTCCCGTACCTCCATCAGCGCAAAGCCCAGCAGGTTTTGTCCCCGCCACTTTATGGGGTCCCGGGCCTCCGGGGAGCCGACTGCGAGACGAATGCCCCAGATGTTATCGTATGGACTGGCCTCCACCAGCACACTATCTCCGGTGGAGAGAAGAAATTCACGCAGGTCGCGGTTCTGGCTGAATTTGCACCAGTTGCCATTCAATACAATGGCGTATTTGAACTTGTCCCATACCTTCTGGTCAAACCCCCGCACCTTGCGGCCCAGGGCCTTGATCTGTTTCGGGTCGCTACACTTCAATATCTGCTCCCGGATTTCACTATCACCAAAGAGTTCCGCCTTGCCCGCCATCATATACTGCTCCATGCAAAGATAGGTATTGGCAACGGACCAGAAATCCTCCATCCACCACTGGCTGAGGCAGCTTTTTGTCAGCTGGCCGTCCTCGGCAGGCTGATGGCCCCAGAATAAGCAAAATTCCCGCTTTCTCCCAGCAGCAAACTCCTGCTGGAGCCACTGGCGAGTGTACTTAGGGCTTCCTTCCAGCTGCCACGCATTCACCCAGAAGTCCCCCTGTTCCAGCACTTCGCTGCTATCTTCGTCATCCCACCAGCCCTTCCAGGTTACCGGCTCGGGAAAGAGGGTGCGGTATTCCGTCCGCTCATCCGGGGAGAGGGTGTCCAGCCAATGGCCAAAGCGGGATATGGTTTCCTCCCCATAGCCCATGCGCCAGCCAATAGAGTATCGCTCGATCTCCCGGTGAGCCAGCCAAGGGGGAGGCATTATTTTCTTTTCCTGTAATGCCATATCATTTTCCCTCGTCTCACAGCAATTAAATTCTTCTTTTCTTACCATATAATCAAACTTCCGTCTGTTGGTAAGATTGGGGTTCCGTTTTCATTTTCCAGATTCGTCTCATGCGATGCAAATCTTCCATTCCAGCCGAGCACGATATGCCCATCCTTGTAAATATCAATGATCCGGCTGAAAAATAGAGGGAACTGAGGAAACCTTTCAAGGAAGTATTGTTCAACCAGTAAATATTGCACCATTCGGCACAACTGAAGATCTATGCTGTCAGGAAAGCCACAATCACGCAGGAATCTTTTTTCCGCCGAGTTCAGATCGAGGCCATTTGCCTTCGATGCTCTTTTTTCATAAGTGCGCCAACTGGCCTCCACACATGGCATAAATTCATTCTGGTAAAACTTCCACCCAGCCGTTTGCAGAATAAAGGTATCTGCACGACAAATGCCTTCTTTGAACAAATTTGTAAGGCAGACGGTTCCTGAGTAGTTCTTTGTATGCAGCAGTAGTTTTTCTGCTCGTTTTGGGTCCTTTTCCTGAAGATATGGGTAATACGATGGTTTATCATACGAAACTCCACAACAGGAAAACCAGGGTATTTCATCGAAAGAACAAAGGGTTTCATTCATTCCTTCTGTAAATACAATCTTTTTCTTGAAAAGCATACTCAGCCCTCATAACTACTCCAAGGTCATTTCACAAAGAACCAGCTTGTCTTTCTCATCACTGAGAAATGCCCGGTTCCCCCATACATCCAGCACATGGAAGGAAGCGTATCCACGGGGCATGGCAAGGTCGATCAGCACCAAATCCGAAAGGCGCAGCAGCTTTTGTTTACCCTTCCAGTCATCGTTCTTAAAAATGGGAGATAGGATCAGGCAAGTCCTGTCACCGGAGAATTTTCCACGCATCCCGTGTTTTCCGGGCAGGCGGCTTAAATTATCCTTGCCCCACAGTTTCTTTTTGAATAGTCCGTTTTCCTCCAGTTCCAGATACCAATAGTAGCCCATGAGAGAAAGACCCGCCGGATTGATGGTGCTGCTTTCCAAAAAGGCATAAAACTGTCCGTTCTGTTCCAGTATGGAGCCAATCATAGGATAGTTGTAGTGAAAGTCTGACTGGGCAAAATTGCCGCCAGCTCGCTCTACCGCCGCCAAATGGGTCTGTCGGGTTCCTGCTTTGCTGTATACGCAAGAGCCACTTTCTGCCCAGTGTGCGGTCATGGTTTCAAAGTCTACCGTCAGGCGGGTAAAACTGTTGGTCGCATCAGCGGAGTTGTCCACTCGACACACAATAGGGAAAACGCCCTGGCTTCCGGTGACTGCCACCGGCATGGGGATGCCCTGGGCACACCAGTTATTCATGGGGATCGGAATCCACTCTCCATCCATCTGCGGCATCCACCAAAGGGATTTACTGGCCGGGCAAACCAACAGGATTCCTCTGTCGCATGAGAGTAAGACAGGAACTTCCCAAACATCTTGCTGCTCTTTCGGCTCCGGGCTGGGAATCCACCTGGAAATTTCGCCTTTGACCCACAAAACGCCGCTGCACTTTTGCAAGAGATGATAGGTCCAAAACACAATTTCATCCTCGTTGCGGGCTACCATACCCTTGCATCCAGTCGGGCTGTATTTGAAGGAAGTTCCCGTCAGTTCAAATTCCTCGAACTCCCAGTTCTTTAGCACTTTTAGTTTCGCTTTCATACTTTCACCTCACAGCAAGTCTGCCTTGATACTGCACCGTTCCAGAATCGGCAGCACCTGTTCCGGCTTGGAGGACATGAGGGTAATATGTTTGAGATTGGGGAACTGGCGCAGTTCCGCCTCCGTAATGGTATTAAGATCAAAGGCTCCATCCTCGCCATCCCAGAACGGACAGAGCTGGGTATAGATCTCGCTGCCGCCATCCATCTCGATTTCTGTGACCGACCGGGCCAGCCGCGCCGGAACCGGGTATTGTTCCAGCCACTTCCGAATCTCCGGGATGGGTTCATACCCTTCCGCATCGATGTCGATCTTGCGGCGGCGATAATCTCTGGCAAACTCATGGGCATCCAGTTTAGGAGCCAGTAAGCCTTTCTCATACATCAGGACTTCCATGACCGCCAGCTTGAAGTTGAAACTGGTAAAGGTGAGCACTGGTTCAGTCGGCTTGGATAACTTGTATTTCTGCGCTTTCGCCGCCTTTTGCTCTGGCTCTTTCCAGCTGATCTGCACCATGGCGGAGAGGGCCTCCAGCTTTGCTTTCTGCGCTGACTGCTCCTCTGAAACAGGACCCGGCAAGCGGGTATAAACGGTAAAGCCGCCTAATTTGAGGGTATGGGCAAATCCGGCGAAATCCTTCCAACTGGCCTCCCGGTAGTCCTTGGACCCGATCCAAACCGTTCCGTCAAATGTCAGCCGAACCGCATACTCTCCCTGCTCAGCTACCCGGACGCCAAGGGTTTTGATGGTCTGCTCATCTTCATCCAGCCAGCACTGGAGTCCAAGCTCGTCCCACAAAGCAAGGGCCTGGGTATAGGGACTCTCCCGGCCAGTCATGGGGCTTTTCCGTGTTCCATTTTGCAGGACTATGCGGGCAGGCCCCAGCTTTTCCGCCATCTGCGAAAGGGTAAACGGCGGCGTAAATACCGACCCCAGGATGGTCAGTCTGTCTTTTTTGAGCACGATTTTTCGCTCCGTGGTCTTGGGCGGAAGATAGATTGGCGGATTCGGGTACACTTCTTTGTAGTCCCGCCATTCCAGCTTTTTGGGCTTGTTTGCCGAGCGCAAAAAGCCCCAGAAGTCGGTGGGATAACGAAATACCGGCCCAACCCTGTCCCGCCGGGTGACGATGACCACCGTGCCATCGGTGAGCATCCCAATGTGCTGCATGTTCTCCCCGCCGAACATGCCCGGACGGATCCGCAGCACCTCACGGGTGTTCCTATTGATGAGCTGGGCAAAGTCATCGGAGAGGATTTCACCGTTTCCCTGCACCAGCAGCCAGTCCCCGGTAAACCAGCGAAGTTTCAGCCCCTCGCCCATGCCGGGCAGGGAGGCGATGCGGCACCGCCCGGTGTCCATGTCCAGTTCCAGCAGGCATTCTTCCATCCGCCCCTTGCCACTGACTGCGTGGATCATGGTAATGCGGCCTGTGCCGGGAACGGGAACGGCCTCGGAGAGATGGTCGTATCCATCCAGTGAGAAGGTGTGTTTTGTTACCTTGCCGTTTTCCCAGCGGTAAATCTGCCCCTTGTACCACTCGTTGGAAAAGTAGACCCGGCCCAGACCGTCTGTCGTAATGCCGCAATGGTATTTGGTGCTCCATCCATCTTCCGGCAGAGTCCAGTTTTTCACATCCTGACAGGTGCCCCGGTCTGTCAGTTCAATCCGTGTAGCGTTGGTGGGATCACCCACCCAGAGGGAATGGTCAGCCCAGCACAGGGTCTGGGGTGGACCGTCATATCCAATGGGGGACGGTTCGGCCCAGTTAAGCGTGGCTGGATTCTTGCTCAATAATGCTCGGCCAATAGTCCCGCTGCCAGCGGCCCTGGACGCGGCATAGAGTCCATTTTCTGCGGAATAAGTGAGGCACCCAAGATGCGGCAAACTGTGGGCGCGGGTCACCTGGGGCGGACGCTGGCGCAGATCGGCCACACAGCCGTTTTTCCATTCTTCTGCATCCTGGTTTTTCCATTCGCCCGCCGCAAAATCACCCGCCAGGGAGTTGAAGAAATAATCGTACTCATCCTGAAGTATGTATTCCTCGCAGGGCATTAGCTTTCCAGGGTCCTGCTCCTTGGCATGGTCGCCCCATTTTCGTCCTTGCTGTTTCATCAGGTGGCAATATTGCCCCTGCTTTTTGCAGTAGCGTTCCCATTCGCTGCGTTCTTCCTCCGGGATCAGGACAAAGAGATACTCGTCCTCATCGTCCAGGTTATACAGTCCCCAGCCGAAGGCAGACAGCTCCTGCCCCAAGGCCGCCGCTCCTTTTTCATGGGATAGTTTCATATACTGAACGCCAACGGCATCAAAGCGTTCATCCAGCAGCGCCGGGACCTGTGCGCCCCATTTTTCTCGAAGTTCCGCCAGAGTGTCCTGTACGGCTCCGTCAAATTTTAGAATGTCCAGCGCATCGGATATGATTTGTGCCCAGTCTGGCATGAAAGTACCCCCTTTTTAGTGCCTCAAAGTTTGCTGCTCAGCCGCTTGACTGGCGCAGACATTACATCTGGAAAATGCTTACACAGAATCTCTGTGAATAAGGTCATTGCAAGAAACGGCTTGAGATTACCTGCTGCAATCTCAAAATATTGAGAATAGCCCCAATCCAACTCATCTTCTCCGCACCAAAAGTTGAGAAGTTCTGCCCCCAGATCCATCCGCTGACTGGATAGGGATTTCCATGGAATCTGTGACCGCAGATACTCCTGAACCTCTCTGAGCTGTTCTGCGGCAATGCGCTGATGGGCATAATCCCACACATTCTTGAAATAGGTATCCAGTTCTACATAGCCAGAAAAGAGGACGCCGCAATCAATCTTGGAAAATATCTCCACCATACAAAGGATGCGCCGCCGGTGAAAAGCCTCCATTTCCCGTTCCAAGGCCTCAGCCTGAATCATTTCGTGTTTCTCTATACAGGCATAAGCTTCATTTTCTGGTATCTGGAACGCTTCATCTACTTTTTTGGCTATGGTAAACATCTGGATTTCATCGGCATTCTTGCGCTTGCGTAGGTCATCCCAACTGCCTCGCTCCCATTTATCCTCTTTTGAATAACAAGCAGAGCATATCGCCTGTGCCGGGTCAATTTCTCTCGTCAAACAGTAAGGACAAAGAATTTTCGCATTCTCACACAATCTGATCGGCTCCTTTATATTATTCCATGTCCGCTTCTATTTCTTCCGCTTCCGACAAGCCATATACATCCGTTGGCGTATCCCCTGAAAACTCAACCATAAGTCCAAATGGCTCCCCCACAGGAAGGGTACAAATCTCAAAGTGCAGGCCCCATTCTGTCTCATCATAAAACAGAAATTGCGGCTGCTCGGCGGGAATCTCCGTTTCAGGGAATGGAGCGCGCTGCAATCCAAACTTCTCAGGGCTTTTACCAATCTGCGCCTGAATCTCATGCTCCGCTTTTGAAAGATACTCCCGCCAGTTTTGAAGCACAGAACGGATAAAATCCAGGTTTGCCGACCGGAGTTCAGATGTGTTCAAAATAATGGAAAACAGGATCTCTGTGTCTGCGATTCTTCCAGTCCAGCAGTGGACGGTCCCTGGTCCTTTCTGAAAGGTCATTGCTCCCAATCCCAAATCGGAATGTTCAAAAAACTGTTCCATATCATTCTTCCCCCAATCCCCAGGTTACAGCGACAGCCATGTAGTTAAAACACTGAGTTCCTCCCGCAGCAGTGGGGACTTGCCAGCGGCGGCAAAGGTTTTTTGGACGCCGCTATAGCGCCGCTCGGAGCGATCCGCCAGCTGGAGCGCGGCTGCCTCCAGATTGGGAATCGCCATCACAGCATCTGCCAGCGCCTGGGCGGAGAGCTGATCCGCAATCAGAGAGGCGGCAAAGTAGCGCAAATGGCTGTGAGAGAGGGCGGACAAATCGCTGAGTTTATGCAGCTCATAGAGTTTCAGGGCATAAAGGGAAGAAAGCCCATCCAGAGCCGGTAGTTTCTGCACAGCTGGCAGTGACTGAAGATAGAGTTTTTGAAGTTGTGTTGCTGGTGTCAGAAAAGGGGAGAGATCTTCCGTTTTCCGCATTTCCTCCAAATGGAGATAGGTAATGCTGGAGAGAAGCGGGGTGATGTCGCCATTCTTTTCCCCACGCAGGTGGAGGATACGCAGGCCGGGGAGAGAAACAGTGTCCCAGGAAACAGGGGCCGACAGCCATAGGGACAGTGTATGAAGCTGCTTTAGCTCGGAGAGAACTTCTACACTCTCACATTTTTCCATTAGGGTCAGTTCCTCCAGATTGGGGTAATCTCGTAGGAAGGACAGATTCACCTTCCGCTCTCCCGTCACAGACAGACACTGTACTGCATCTGGTTTCAGTCCATTTAGATCAATCTTTTCTCCGCCGCGCCAGAAAACTGCGGTGCAGTATGCCTGTTCCATTTTGCTTCTCTCCTTATTCCTCAAACTCGCCCTCAATCATTCCATTAAGATATTTTCCGGGATCAGCAATAAATTCCTCCCATTTGGCTAACGGATGAAACTCCTTATGCTCAATGTCCAGATACCAGAGTTTCTTATCTCTGGGACTCCACAGCAGCAAATAGTCGCTGTAATTGTCCATTTTCGCCATAAGGGAGAGCAGCTTTTTTCGTTTCCAGGTCATCTCCTGTACATCCATGTAGGGGTACAGTTCCGCCCATTTCACCAGTTCCCGCTCTGGAAATTCCAGACGCAAGGGGCCGGTCTTTAAGTATTCCACCAGCTTGGCAGGCAGCTTGTAAGGCGTGAGTTGACGCGCCTTTTCCTGTTCGTTATGCCATTCCTCCGGCTCCAGAGCTTTTAAGTAGGCGGCCATTTCCTGATTTTTGTTCTGTACTGCCACGGTGTAGGGCCGGTCACCGTATTTATCCGGGATGGTGATGTCTGCACCCTGTTCCACAAGCCAGCGCACCATAGAAAAATCGTTGTGCCGTGCAGCTTCAGTGACAGGAGTCGAAGCGTAGGGAAACACCATATCTGGCTTGTGATAGTTGATGTCCGCCCCGTTTTGAATCAGATACTCCACCAGTAGCTGATTTCCATGGCTCGCCATACTGCGCAGGGCTTCACCGCCGTATTGTTTCAAATCCATGCCCATCCTTTTCAAAATGGGGAGTACATTAGGCTCATCCCGATCCACCAAGTGGAGAAACAGCCTGCATATATCCCTTTGCGTTGCGGGGATTCTGACTCCCACATCTACCAAAAAGGAAAACAGGGTCAGGTCTTGACTGCGCAGGGAACCACAAAGCAATTCTTCCGGGTTATGGGTCAAATCTGCTCCGCATTCGATCAGGAGCTGTACCATGTCCATCCGATTTTCCAGTACAGCCAATTCCAGCGGAGAGGCTTCGTCATCCCGCGGCCAATCTCCAATCATTACATGATAGCATTGTGGCTCATTGGGAGAATGCCCTGCGTGAAGCAGGGAACGAATCGCCTCTATGTCACCACTTTTGATGGCAGCCATCATGGGAGGTACATTTGAATAGCTTACTTCACTCATCCGAGTCCTCCTTATAGTCTATTGAAAAATTTCCTGATACCTTTCTCTCAGTTCCTTCGGAGCCGTCTTAATGACCTTGCTGCCGCCGTTTTCAGAGGCTTGCCCCCAGATGGCCCAGAGCAGGCTCTGCCAAGCGATGGCCCGGAATTTCGGGTCTTCGTTTTCTTCCGGCAGGAGATAAGCGGAAAAGCGGCGCTTGACTGCCAGCAGTGCATCCAGGCTTTCCCCATTGGCTATCAGGCTGCGGAATTCTCTGGCAGGCTCCAGCCACTGCATAGATAATGCGCCCCGCACCAATACCCCCAGCGTCCATGGTTGGAACCCAAACTTTCGGATCAAGGCATGAAGGAATTTCCCTTGCAGGGAGGAGTGCTCGTCATCGCAGAGATCCAGATACTCCGTCACCAGCGGTGCCCACGGTTCTCCCTCCAGCCCCAGAGCAAACACGGCAAAGGTGCCGGGCATCGCACAGGCTTCATCCGCGAGGTTTTGGTACCACTCAAACTCCCGCATAGCCAGGCGAGCGTATCGCTCCATAACTGGATGCAGATTGGGGTGCTGCACGGCGCAGGCAAAGAGCTGGTGGACGCCCTTTTTGGGCAGACCGGGGATGGGCAAGTAGAGCTTCTCCGGCCCGCGGAACTCGATGGAGTAGCTGCGGGGGAACTCCGGCTGCTCCAGCACCGCGCACAGGTAGTCCAGAATTTCCCCATAGCACTCCTCGGTGGAGTCCCTGGCGGTGATGCGGATGGTGGCAAAGGCGTCGTTAGCCGATGCAGTCAGGTGCTTTGTTTTCCGCTTTTGGATGTTGGGCGGCAGTTTGCCGCTGCCGCCCGTTTTCAGCTCCTTCACCATATCCGGGCGGAGCTGGGAAACCAGGCTGAGGATATGCTCGGTGGTGAGGTACTCAAAACTCAGCCCATACACGGTATAGCAGACCGCCACATAGCAGGCAAAGCGCAGCAGCCCATCATCCACATCCTCCGGGTGCAGTTCGGGCCGCATGGTGCAAGGAGGGAAAACCGTAAAACCATCCTCCCGCTCTCCGACCACAAAGTACCGGTCCCGCACCTGGTGTTCGATGTATTGTCCCAGTGTGTGATCAATCTCTTTCCAGCCCACCAGACGCCGCAGGGCATCGCAAAAGGCGACCGCGTCCTCATAGGGGAATCCCCTCAAAGGCAGCTTGGACAGATACCGCTCCAGCAGCTGGCTGGGGAGAAAGGGGGTTCCGCTCTGGTTCCGAACCACGGCCGGATAGCCGGAGTGGTTTTCCTTTGCGGTTCCATCCAACACATCCTGAATGCACTGATCGGCGTGTTTCAGCACTTCGGGGTCCGTGTCCGGTTTATGGATCAGATAATAACGGCCATGCACGCCGTCACGTTTTGGTAAACTCACTGCCAGTCACCTCATCCTTCCGTGTTCTCCGTTACCGGAATAAAAATCTGCCGGTAGCGCTCCTTCAGCTCCTCCGGAGCGGCTTCCACCACCTTCTGACCACCCTTGGCGCTGGCTTTGCCCCAGATCACATAGCAGACCGTTTCCCAAGCGTATTGTAGCACTTCCTCCGGGCTGGCTTCTGTTTCCTCGGTGGGTTCCTCGTCCTCGTCATCCTCGTCGGAGGAAAAACCGCTGGGAACGATCTCGGACAGATGGATTTTTGCCTCCAGTAGAGCGTCCAGGCTTTCTGCATTTGCCATCCACGCGGCATAGTCCTTGGAATACTTCATGTTCTGCATGGACAGCATCCCACGGACAAATACAGGGACGGTAGCGGCGGTAAAGCCGAACTGTTTTGCATACTCCCGGAGGAATTTTTCCTGTAAGTGAGAGTGCTCATCATCACAGAAATCAAGATAATCCCATACCAGCTGCCGCCACTCTTGCCCCAGCATTCCCAGGGCGAACACGGCAAAACTTCCGGGGAGCGCGCACTGCTCATCGCTGAGATTGGTGTACTGCTCATATTGCCGCATAGCAAGCCGGGCGTACCGTTCCATCAGGGGGTGGAGGCCGGGGTACTGCACGGCACAGGCAAAGAGCTGGTTTACTCCCTTTTTGGGCAGACCTGTGATGGGAAGATACCTCTTTTCCGGTCCTTTGAACTCCACTGCATAGCTGCGGGGAAAATCCTCCTGTTCCAGAAGCTCGCACAGGTAGTTCAGCACTTCACGGCAGCATTCCTCCGTGTTGTCCCTGGCAGTGATTCGGATAACGGCAAAGGCATCGTTGGCCGATGCGGTGAAGTGCTCTGTTTTCCGCTTTTGCAGAGAGATCGGCAACTTGCCGGTTCCATTTTCCCGGAGCTTTTTCACCATATCAGGACGGACTTTCTCCACCAAGCCCAAGAGATAATTGGTGTCCAGATACTCAAAGTCCATACCATATACCTTATAGCTCACTGCCACATAGCAGGCAAAGCGCAGCAGCGGTTCTGGGACCTGCTCTGCACGGATGCCTGGTTTCAGGGAATACTCCCGATCCCAGCGGTGGTCATCTTCACGGCCTGTCACAACAAAATACTTCTCTTGCAGCTCCTGTTCCAACAGACCACGTAAATAGTAGTCAATTTCACCCCACCGGCTTTGGCGGCGCAGGTTTTCGCTGAAGGCAATGGCCTTTTCCGCATCCAGGGTCTCAGCCCGCTGTGTTTCGGTCCATTTCCTCACCAGATCGTGCACATCAAAGGGCGCGCCTTCGCTGCTGACCACCACCGGCGGCCAGAGAGAATCGAGACGTGTGATCCTGCCGTCAATGGCGTCCTGGATGCACTGGTCAAAGAGCGGCTGCAGCTCCTCCTGTACCTCGGGCTTCATCCAGTAACAGCGCCCATCCGCACTGTTGCGCTTTGGCAAACTCATATCAGGCCACCTCTTTTTGAACAATAAAAAATGCCCCGCATCAGCCTGTCACTGGGGCAGACTGACACAGGGCGCGAAAAGGCCGCACAAAACCAAGGACGTTTGTCCGAGGACAGTGTTCCTTGTGTGCCTGAGGAGATTCTGTTGTTTTATGTCCGCTTGGACATGGAGATTGAACTCTAATCATCTTGTTCCACCCGGGGCGTATTTTCTTTGATACGCTGCATCTCATCCACCAGGGCCTTTACCTGAAAGTCCACCATATCTTCCGCCACTTCCGGGAAAAGGAAGGGCATGGTGTCAGGGATGGCCTTGTGAACCATCATCATAGCCAGAGCCAGATTGCCAAATAGGCGAGGGTCTATGCTGTCCACCGGCAGACCAAAGATAGAGAGCAGCTTGACATAAAAAACAATCTGATCCCGCCGGAATGCCTGGAAATTCGCCTCAGAAAGGCAGTGGTACACTTGTTGTTCTTCCTCAATGGACAAAACGGCAACCCCGTTTTTGGCTCCATAGCAGCAGTTTTTCAGGAATGTCTCCACTCCTGCCCGCCAACTGAGGGAGGGATCTTTCATCAGCTGCCGCGCATAATTCAGCAGCCGGGGCTGTTGGTATCGCAGGGCTTGACAGACCAGTTCTTCTTTGGAGGCAAAGAGGCTGTAGAAAAAGGTTTTGGAGATGCCCACTTTTTGGCACAAAGTCTCAATGCTGCTGTGGATTAGACCCCGGTCCACAATACACTGGAGTACAGTGGCCATCAAAGCCTCTTTTACTTGTTCCCGTTCCTGTTCTGAATAGGATTTTCGTGCCATAAGTCGTCACCACTCTAATAAATCTCAAAATTTAAAAATAGTCTTTATTGATATTATATCTAAGCTGGATGGAAAAGCAAGTTAATTCAAAAAATAAGTTGCTGCTGAAATCAGCCAAGGATGACCTTGGGAGAATCAAACGCGCTTTAGTCTAACAATCTTCATGCTGAAAAAGCGTATGTTAAGGGTATCTCTGGGTTTGATTCTATGAGATATAGGCAGTTTTTCCAGCACTTGGGTGGATGAAAGGAACTTCAATGTATAACAAATTGAGGAGTTCCGTTCAGTAGAGCTTGTAGGCAATTATCAAACACACGGTTAGGTTTCATGGAAAAAGAAAATTTTTTGTCTCGACGGACTTCGACAGAATAAACCTTGAACAAAAAAATATATTCCGCTATAATGAGCCTTAATTTAACCTGCTATCAGCACTATCTACTGTAAACTCAAAATCAAATTCACAAAGAAAAGGGGGCATTTTAATGACTTCAGACCAGCGAATCAACTTGAGCGTGTCCAACTGTCCCAAGTGTGGAACCCGGCTTATGTGTGGGAAAATTATAGTCATTGGCTATCATCAATGCCCCAAATGCAAACGTCATTGGGTAATTGAAATGGAACATAATAAAGTGATTGTGACCCGTGCATCCAAATTTTTTGAGGATCTGGCGGTTAATCTCGCATAAATAACATTGTATTAAAGTATTACATAACCCAACAAGTGAATATTGTATTGAGACATACTGTAGAGGTGTTGAACTGGGTTTAAGCCCTTAAGAACACAAATCAGGAGTCAAAAGTTTGTTCGATAGGACTGAACCGGCTATAGGCCGGACGAGCCGGCAGACGGAAGCAATTCCCCAGCGGAATTGCGGCTGTCTGTCGGCCTTTTTTATTTTCTCCTATCTTACCAGACAGCACAGGGAGGTGCTTCCGTCTCGCCACACAGGAGTGACGTATGCGCCAGTGCTGGGAGACGTATATCGCCAAGTACCCCTAACCTTCGGATTTTGACCGTCAAAACACGCTTCAAAATCTGGAGGATATCCTTATGCGCTTTGATGTTGTCGAATGTGGCATTAGAATTCGTACGCTAAGAGAAGATTTACATTATACTCAAACACAATTCGCAGAGCAGCTGAATATTAGTTTGGATCATTTAAAGTCTATTGAGCGTGGGCGTCGTGCCTGTTCACTCGATCTGATTGCTCAGATTGCCCTTACATACGATGAATCATTGGATTTTCTCATTCTTGGAAAAAGATCTCAGATAGATATTGCCAAAGCGAAAATTGCGGAAGCGGTAGCTATGGCTGAGCAGGCAAAGCGTATGTTGTAAGAAGGTGTACTAAGAGTACACCAAAAGGTGTACTACCAGTCACTCCCGCAGCGGAAATTTCTAATGTATCATATAGTCACAGCAAGGGACTCCCCCCAAAGGGAGGACAAGCCCGAAGCTGGCGGACCTTGAAAATTGAATAAGCAGCCTCCTGGTACTTCCAGACAATGATACTTCCGTAACTCGCGGCCC
>NZ_BQKV01000114.1 GCF_022180365.1 Faecalibacterium gallinarum | reverse complement strand
TTAAAAAACTTACAAGCCTTGGTTTTGGAACGAGAGCGACGCCAGAGGAAAAAGCCCTGGTAGTCCAAAAACTGAGGCCGAAATATCGATTGTCTGTTCTGCTTGAAATCGCTCAGCTGCCCCGTGCCACCTTCTACTACCACCGAAAGCGGATGCACAGGACAGATAAATACGCACAAGCAAAGACAGAGATTTCTGCTATCTACCACGAAAATAAAGGTCGGTATGGCTACCGGCGTATCACGATTGCGCTTCGCAGCAGAGGAATATATCTGAACCACAAGACAGTACAGAGACTCATGAAGCAGCTGAGACTGGTTTGTCATGTCAGAGTGAAAAAATATCGCTCTTACAAAGGAAATGTAGGCAAGGTTGCGTCCAATCTGCTGAACAGAGATTTTTACGCAGAAAAGCCAAATCAAAAGTGGGTCACCGATGTGACAGAGTTCAGTCTGTTTGGCCAGAAACTTTATCTTTCTCCTATTCTGGATCTGCACAACGGGTATTTGGTCAGCTATACCATCTCTGAACGGCCGGTTTTGAGTATGGTGACAACCATGCTTGACAAAGCTTTTGCAGTTATACCGGATGGAACCGGGCTGATTCTCCATTCCGACCAGGGCTGGCAATACCAGCACA
>NZ_BQKV01000113.1 GCF_022180365.1 Faecalibacterium gallinarum | reverse complement strand
ATAAGCAGCCTCCTGGTACTTCCAGACAATGATACTTCCGTAACTCGCGGCCCGGCCACAAAGAAGGCGGGGCGGCCGAAAGGCCGATGGAGCGGTGCAAATCCGCCGCCAGAAGGTTCCCAACCCTCCCCGGGGTGTCGAGGACAAATAGGGGAGGAACTCCAAAAACAGTTTCAGCCCACCGTCCAGGATCACAAGACCCAAGACGGTGGGCTTTTTACATACCAAATCTTTCAAAACAAAGGAGGAAAATCCCTATGAGCCGTAGTTACGCACGCAATGCCAATACCGCATCCCTCATGACCCTGTGCCCGGTTTGTCTGAACTCGTTTCAGGACGCCAAGAAAGCATTTCTGCGCCGGGCGGATGTTCATCAGCAGACCAAAGATGTCTGTACTTACTGTCAGACCCGCTATGGTTTCGACTATTACGTCCAACCTGCTGCGGCTCACCGAGACACCATCCGTCGAAAGGTAAGAACCTATGTTGCAGCATCTCACCATTGACCCGGAGTTCGCGAGCAAGATTCCGCCGCTTCGTGAGGAAGAGATGAAACAACTGGAGGAAAACATTCTGGCAGACGGGGTGGTTATCAATCCGCTGATCGTCTGGAACGGCGTGATCGTGGATGGTCACAACCGCTACCACATTCTTCAGAAGTACCCGGAAATCCAGTTCACCACCTATGAGAAGCAGTTTTCCGACCGGTACGCAGCCATCGCTTGGATCTGCAAGAATCAGCTCGGGCGGCGAAACCTGACACAAGAACAGTACAAATACCTCATAGGCGAACGATATGAGGCGGAAAAGAGAACGGAGTCTTTTTATGGGAACCGATTCACTTTAGCGGACAAAAGTAGCCGGATTCAAAATGAATCCGGCTACAGCGGTGAACGTACTCGTGAGAAAATTGCTCGTGAGAACAACATCAGCGTCAGTTATGTACAGCGTGCCGGGAAATTTGCCCAAGGTGTAGATGCTGCAGAAGAAGTTGCTCCCGGTATCAAGCAGGAAATCCTGACCGGCAGCATCAAACCAACTGAAAAGGCCGTGGCAGCCATCGCCAAGGCCCCGCCGGAACAGCGACCCGCTCTGGTTCAGCAGCTCCGGCAGGCCAAAGAACCTGAAAAAGCCGAAGAAAAGCCGAAGCCCAAGCGCAGCGCCGCAGAAACCTTGCAAGCCATTCAGGATATCTCAGCCAACATGCTGCAGTCCAACGGGGAAATCGACGCAGACGATATCTGTGCAGAACTGGAAGACGCCCTGGACACCATGATCTTCCGCTGGGACACCTGCCTGGAAAATAACAAGGAGCTGCGCAGTGCCTGCCGGGACGGTATTAGAAGTCTTACAGATAAGGGAATTCGGTACCTGAAAGAGATGAGGAGGACTACATGAGAATGAACAGCACCAGCGCCTACCAGGAAATGATGATCAACAGCAAGCTGCTGGAAGTCCCCCGGGGCAGTTACCAGCGGGAACTGAACGTCAAGCGGGTTCGCAAAATTGCTGCAAGGTTTGACCCTCGTCTGGTCAATCCCCCGAAGGTCAGCTACCGCAACGGTCACTATTATGTGTTTGACGGCCAGCATACCATCGCAGTCCTCAAGCTGCTCAACGGCGGCAAGGACCTGATGATCCGCTGTATCGTGTACACGGGTATGACTGAGAGCGAGGAAGCCCTTCTCTTTGCCCAGCAGACCGGTGAATCCGCCAAGCTGACACCGGGCGACCGGATGCGGGCTATGATCTACGGCGGCGACCCGGAGTGCATGGCCTTCCTCAAGGCCACTGAATCGGTTGGCTTGAATTTGGATTACGCACAGCGGCGCGG
>NZ_BQKV01000112.1 GCF_022180365.1 Faecalibacterium gallinarum | reverse complement strand
TGAGCCGGCAATAACGAAAGAATAACTAATCTATGAGTGCTGGGTTGTTGGCGCTCTTTTTTGTTTATTCTACTGGCTCTGGGGTTCGCCGACAAAAATTGGTTAAATGCTCCCGACAAAATATGGTTGCGATCTCCCGGCGCCAACAGCGGGCTAAATTAAAAATTCCCCCTCGTTCTAATTTTACAGAATAAATCCCTAAAAAACGCCCCTCTAATCCAACTGCTTTATAAACATATCCTTCCGATTTATATCTACATTTTTCTTCAGACTCTGATAATAAAACCGTCCTGTGCAGACTATCAAATTGCACAGGACGGTTTTTGTTTACATCCATTTATTTTAAAAAGTAGCCGCATAGAAATCATATATTATCGCAATGTTTTAGTAAATACACCCAATAAAATCGTGTAAACTTTGTGAAACAAGCGACTACCCCCC
>NZ_BQKV01000111.1 GCF_022180365.1 Faecalibacterium gallinarum | reverse complement strand
GCTAATCGGACGCGAGGCCATCTCAAAGCGGATTGCTCCTTTTCCCTCAAGACCATGCGGTCTCGTGGGCTTATGCGGTATTAGCAGTCGTTTCCAACTGTTGTCCCCCTCTTTGAGGCAGGTTCCTCACGCGTTACTCACCCGTTCGCCACTAGATGAATCCTTACTCCCAACCCTTTACATTTGTGTTAGTCTTACTTAAAAAGCCTAATTGATGCTACGCATCAATGACGCTTTTTCGGCTAACTCTGCAAAAGACTCGGAGTAAGAATTCATCCCGTTCGACTTGCATGTGTTAGGCGCGCCGCCAGCGTTCGTCCTGAGCCAGG
>NZ_BQKV01000110.1 GCF_022180365.1 Faecalibacterium gallinarum | reverse complement strand
GAATCCGCCAAGCTGACACCGGGCGACCGGATGCGGGCTATGATCTACGGCGGCGACCCGGAGTGCATGGCCTTCCTCAAGGCCACTGAATCGGTTGGCTTGAATTTGGATTACGCACAGCGGCGCGGAAAGTTACGGATCGGCTGCATCGGCACTGCCTTTGAAGAATTCAAACGGGTGGGAGCCGACCTTTATAAAGAAGCACTTTCCCTGATCGTGGCCGCCTGGCACGGTGACCCTGAGTCCCTGCGGGCCGAAACGATCCAGAGCGTGATCCGCTTCATCGAACTGTACCGCGATGAATATGACCCCCGGCGTCTGGTCACCCGCCTGCACAAGACCGACCCCCTGACCATCTACCGGGAGGGCCGAGCCATGGGGGTCAACATGGCTGGGTACAAGAAATACCTCTACCAGGTCTTCTGCATCTACAACGGCAGCAGCAAGAAGAACGTGCTGCCCATGAAGTTCTAACCTGCCATTCTAATCCCCCCTTTTTGCACAGAAGCCGCCTGTAAATCAACAGGCGGCTTCTTACATAATGAAGCACAAGGGGGTGCATAGCCTATGATTCCCAAGAACTGGCGATACAGCCGGGGAGACATCTACTACGCCAACATGGACCCCAATGTTGGTTCCGAGCAGGGCGGGGAGAGGCCGGTAGTGGTGCTGCAAAATGATGCGGGCAACAAACATTCACCCACACTCATTATTGCCACCCTTACATCCAGGGTGGACAAGAAGCGTCACCTGCCCACCCACGTCCTGCTGGACCACAACCCAGGACTGAAAGTTCCGTCTATCGTACAGCTGGAGCAAATCTTCACCATTGACAAGCGCCGCGTACAGCGGTTCGCCGGTCAAACCAGTGAAGAAGAGATGAAGCAGATCGAGGCGGCCATAAAGATCAGCCTGGGGATAAGCTGAGAGGAGGAATGCAGAGAAAATGTCTGGAAAGTCTCTTTCCCTTCGGGTGGATGGATATGAAGTCCTAGCCACCTTTGCGGATACACCAAATAGAACCATCACCCATCACCTGAAGCAGATTCTGATGGCATCCTTTGTGAACAGCACCTCCAGATCTGCCTCTGGCGACATCCTTGCAACGGTCTCAAAACGGCGATACAATCAAGACGGTGATTATCACTGTGCACCTTGAAAACTGCATAGGATTCGTATTGATGCATCTTCCTTTTGACCGTATCACATATGCTGAAAGCAGAGATCATCAAGGCTCTGCGGGGAGAAAGTGTCTTTCCAAAAGAATTGCTGGGAACGATGCTCTCTGAGTCTGAAGCAAAATGCGCCAAGCTGCAAAAACAGTTTGAGGATGCTCAGGCTGCTTATGAAGAAGGGCAGAGCCTTCTTCGATCTTTGGAAAATCAGTACAACAACGTGATCTCCTGGGCGGAGCTATATGACACGGCTGACTTGGAGACAAAGAAAATGATTGTCAACTGCCTGATCCGTCGGATCGAAGTCTATCGGGGCTACAAACTGCATGTTGATTTCAACATCGACTTTACCCAGTTTGACCTGGGGCTGGATATGATAGAAGTAGCCGCGTAAAAGAAAAAATCCGCTTCCTTTCGGAAACGGATTTCTTTTGGTGGAGATAAGCGGGATCGAACCGCTGACCTCTTGAATGCCATTCAAGCGCTCTCCCAGCTGAGCTATACCCCCATATTCGGTTCTATATGGCTTTGTCTCTGGGGTGTTCCCCCTGGCGACGTTGATTATTATAGCAGGGAAGAGGCAGGTTGTCAACACTTTTTTACTCTTTTTCTGATTTTATATGTGGATAATAAAAACCGCCGTTGGTACGTATACCAGCGGCGGCTCGGCGAAAGCGGGAAGGATTATGCGGTCTGTTTTTCAAACATTTGGGGTGCCAGTTTCACCAGAAGTACTGCGGCCAAAACGGTGAGCACCGTTTCGGGCAGCATGTAGCTAGCGTTGTAACCCAGGCTGTACGTCCAGGCGGCCAGACCGTCGGACAGGTTACCCCAGATCAGAACGCCGGACAGGAAGCTGCACAGGAAGCGAAGTACCCCTGCGGCGACACAGCCCACGGCTACACCCACCAGCCGGTTTTTAAAGGGCCGAGCGAACAGATCGGCCAGGCCTAGGGCCATAAAGGCCAGCAGGTAGTCCAGCAGGATCTCCCCCAGGAAATAGAGGAAAGTCGGGGTGGGAGGGGCCCAGAAGCCCAGCAGCATCTGCAGGCAGCCGTTCACAAAGCCGGTGAAGAGGCCCCACTTCACTCCATGACGGAAGGAAACCAGGATGAAGGGCAGCATGCTCAGCAAGGTGACGCTGCCGCCGTTGGGCATGGTGAAAATCTTGATGTTGGACAGAACCGTGCCCACCGCAATCATCAGGGCACATTCCACCAGGATGTGGGTCTTAGAATAGGTCTTTGACATGATATATCTCTCCCTTTTTGTTTTAGTACATAAAAACAAAATGCGCCTGCTTGGGCAGCAGGCGCATGGGATGGCGTCAAAAACGGACGTTCCATAAACCTACCTACGCCGGCATTATCCGGATCAGGTTATAGGGTACTCCGCATAAGCGGATCTCAGCCTTTCGGCGCCCCTGTTTTTATGTCCGTTACTCAGTATATCCCGATGCCAAAAAATGTCAAGAGCTTGTTTTCGGGGACAAAAAATCGGGAGCGCCAGCCTTTTGGGCCGGTGCTCCCGGTGCAGGTACTGTCTCTATAGGGGTTATGCGGCGGCGTCGCTGGAAGCCGCGCTTTCGCTGGCTGCTTCACTGGAGGCCGCGCTTTCGGTGGATTCCGAAGCCGTGCTCTCGCTGGCCGCTGCGCTTCCGACGGCCTCGCTGGAAGCGGCGTCCGGGTTTACCCCGGCCAGAATGGCCTCCTGAAGGGTCTGCTCATCCATCATAATAACCGACGAAGCAGCGGCTTCGCTGGTGGCCTCGGGCTTGGTAGCGCTCTCGGTCAGACCGGTGAGATACCAGCTGCCGCTCACCCGCTCAAAGATATAGTCCATATATTTGGTGGGGGTGTCCGACTGGGTGGCCATGACACTTTGTTCGTTGGACATGGGGATGTAACCTACCGTTACATGGAGTTTGCCCTCTTGCTTGAACAGGGCGGTGACGCTGGCGCGGTAATAACCCACGCTGCCGGTGATGGGGATGAGATAGCACTGGGATGTCTCATCGAATTCGATGGTCATATCGTCCATATCAAAGCTGCGGTGGTTCAGCTGGAAGGTGGGGCCCACCAGCTTGGCCAGATAGGCGTCCACATCCACAGCGGGCAGCATAAGCTGTTCGGTCTCGGGGTCTCGCTCGTAGTGATCGAAGTTGCCGTCGGTCTCCTGGATGGCATAGACGCAGCCCCAGACGGCGGCTTCCCGCAGGGTCAGGTCGTCGATGTTCTCGATGCCATCGAAGGGAAGGGGATCAAAGAGGACCAGACCTTCCAGTTTTTGTTCATATTCCAGACGTTCTTCGGTGTCGTCGAACAGGCGGGCCACCAGGCTAAAACCGGAGCCCAGCACCGTGAAAACGCCGATCAGCATCAATAGAGCCATGCCCAGACCAAGCGCCTGACGGCGGCGGCGCCGGTGGAGGCGGGCGTGTTCTTCTGGAGTCACATAAGACTTCATTGAGTTTCCTTCTCCCAAAAAGTATTTTTCCTCGGGCTGCGCCACAGGGCAGCCGGGCATTACAGATTTAAGTATACCACAAGTTGCGCGGGTGCGCAAAATGCAGCGGATGGTTTTTTTGTGAAAATTCGGTTTTAATCCGCGAAACAGGGGATTATTTGAGGTCGAACCGCACCACTACCAAACGATACCACAGATAAGGCACCATGTTCCAGATCATCCACAGCTCCATCAGCAGATAGTGGGGCAGGTCCCGCCAGCGGAAGGGCCGCTTGCCCAGCCGGCCTTCCCGCAGGATGGCGAAAGCCTCCCGCATGCCCTGGTCCCAGGCGTCGCCGAAGCCCTGGCGGTGGAATTTATAAGATTTGAGCAGATACCCCGCCAAAAGGGGCAGACTGTTGACCAGGAGCATCAAAAGCGGCTCGTTTTTCAGAGGGAGCAAGATGCTGTTCCGTCCGCTCTGGCAGCTCTTAAACTCGTTGTACCGGGTCGCCCCGGTGCTGGCCCCACAGATGTGGTAGCAGCGGGCTGCGGGGCAAAACACATTCCTGTACCCGGCGTTATTGGCCCGCCAGCTCAGGTCTACATCCTCGAAATAGGCGAAGAAATTTTCGTCGAACCCGCCGATTTCGTCCAGGATGCTCTTGCGGTAGAGGACGGCACCCCCGCAGGCCGAGAAGATCCGCCGGGGGCGGCTGTACCGTTCCACCCGCCGGCCGTCGCCGGTCTTGCAGGCAAAGCCCATCAGGGTGACATAATCCCCGGCATCGTCGGCCAGCTCCCGCTCAAAATGCCGGATCATCAAGCTTTGGACGGCGAAGATTTTGGGATCTTTTTCTGCTGCCGCCAACAACTGGGCCAGCCAGTCCGGCTCGGCGAAGGCGTCGTTGTTGAACAAAACCACATATTCGCTTTCGGCCAGGGCAATGCCCTGGTTCACGGCGTGGGAAAACCCGGTGTTGTGCCCGTTTTCGATCAGGGTGAAGTTGGGGCGGCTGCAATAACTGCGGGCCTGTTCCAGGCTTTCGTCGGTGGAACCGTTGTCCACCACGATCAGGTGGAAATCCTGCTCGGTCTGGGCGTAAATGGACTCGATGGAATCCTTCAGCCAGCCTTTGCCGTTGATGTTGGGGATGACGATGGTTGCTTTCATGCTGTATGCTCCTGGATTTTCAGAATGGACAGAATGGCGGGGCGGCCCTGGCCGCAGCACGCAATAAAATCAGTATACCACATTTTTCCGGCAAAGAACAGGCCGCAGCCCGGATTTGGACTGCGGCCCTAAAGTTTATAAGGTTTACAGGGGGTGCTCAGGCAGCCAGAGCGGCCTTGATGGAAGCCATAACGGCGTCCGAATTCTCGCAGCAGACCAGGACGACCTCACCGGAGGGGACGACCTCGACCTTGGCGGCCTTGGCGATCTCGTACTGATCCATCAGGTAGTTTTCCATGGATTTCTGCTGGGTGGTGACGAAGTTCTCCAGGGCCTCCTTGACGGCGTCGGTGCGGCCCTCGGCGGGCTTCACGATGGCGATGCCGTAGCTCTGGGTGATGATGCCGGAGACAGAAGCGGCGAAGTCCTCATAGTCGCCCTCCTCCAGGCCCAGCAGGGGCATGGTGAAATTGGCGATGTTGCTGCTCAGGTCCTCAGCGGTGAAATCGGCGCTGGAGCCGTCGATGGCGGTGAACTGGCCCTCCTCCTCGCCGGGGCGGGCGATCATCTGGTATTCATTCTCTTCGTCACTGCGGGCGTCGTGAATGATCTGGGCGTAGTCCTTGGGGGTAGAGCTGCTGGAAGAACCGGAGCTGCAGCCCACCAGGGCAAAGATGGCCAGTGCGGATAAAGCAATCGCAATCAAACGTTTCATAATAAGATATTCCTTTCGCTCGAACATTATCGGATACTGGGGCAGAGCAGAGCCATTTTCGGGGCGGCGCAGGAGGTGTCTGCGTTCAGTGTGTGCAGAAATGGCCGCGTTATTCTGAACTGCCGTCGTATGCTATACGAATGGCAATTGCAGAAGATTGCATCGGGCCAAAGAAAAACAAAAACTTCCCAAACCGTTCAAAAACCCTTCATATCCGGTGCGGGGGAAGGGGAATCAGAGCTGCATGGCCTCCAGCTCGCCATGGCTCACCGGAGTGGAGAGGATAATCTGGGTGCTGGTCCGCCCCAGGGTCTGGAACTGCATAATCAGGTGTTCCAGCTGGGCCATGCTGCCGCAGCTGACCTTGATAAGGAAGGTATATTCGCCTGTAACGTGGTAGCACTGGAGCACCTCGCGGCTGTTCTGCAAAAGGCTTAAGAGCTCATCCCGGCGGCTGGGCACCGCAGAAAGGCTGATGAGGGCGTCCACATAGAGTCGGTCCGCCGGGCGGTTGAGCACCACCGTATATCCGCCGATGATGCCGTCCGTCTCCATTTTGTGGATTCGGCTGGACACGGCGGGGCTGGTCAGCGCCACCTGTTCGGCGATTTCCTTGACGGGCATCCGGGCGTTGCCGGCCAGCAGGGAGAGAATTTTACGATCCAAATCATCCATCTGTGAGGAACCTCCGCAATTTATTTCTGGTGAAATACATAAATTTTTCTGAAAATAAAGTTTTGAGTTGTGATAAATCACAAAAGAGCCGCAAAATCCGAAATGCGAACGGGCTTTATTAATTATATAAAGTTTTGGCCCAAATGTAAAGTGGAATCGTAAAGTATACTTGGATTTTTCAGTTTGACATTGAAACAGAAATTGTTATAATACAGGTGTGGTACAGCTCCGGCGGCTTTCTAACGCCAAGGACAAGTACCCTTTTAAAATGAGATTCACACTTTTATATACTTTCCCACCCCTCTATACACAAAAACCCGCTGCCAGGCGGGTTTTTGTGTTTTGCAGGGGGTTTTTCTTTTTCCGGTTTTGGGGATGGTAAGCAGGGATTGCTGCCCCGCCTGGCGGCAGGTTTTTTGCGGGTTAGACCAGATATCCCTCGTAATGGTGCAGGTCCTCCCGCTTGACGATTCCCTCGAGGTAGAGCCCCTCCGGGCGGTATTCCTCAGTCTGGACGCTGCCCCGCTCCCGCATAGGGGCGGCCAGGCCCAGCTTGTCGTAGGGCAAAAGCACCCGGATGGTCCGAACCCGGTCACTGAGCAGATGATCCAGCTTTTCCAGCAGCTGGGGCAGCCCATAGCCGGTTTTGGCGCTGGTCAGCAGGATATCCGGGTCAAAGGAGATGGCCCCGGATTTGTCGCACTTGTTGTAAACAGTCAGCCGGGGGATGTCAGCGCAGTCCAGGGTGTCCAGAACCTCGTCGGTGACGTCCAACTGTTCCTCCCGCAGGGGGTCGGCGGCGTCTGCCACTCGGACAATTACATCCGACCAGGCGGCTTCTTCCAGAGTGCTCTTAAAGGCTTCCACCAGGTTGTGGGGCAGCCGGGAGACAAAGCCGACGGTATCCACCAGCAGAACCGCCATTCCGCTGGGCAGAACCAGCTTCCGGCTGGTGGGGTCCAGGGTGGCGAAGAGCATATCCGCCTCGGCCACGCTGGGGCCGCAGAGGGCGTTCATCAGGCTGGATTTGCCTACGTTGGTGTAGCCTACCAGGCTGACCACCGGCATCTCGGTTTTGGCCCGGGCTTTCCGGCTCTCGCTGCGGCGCTTTTCCATCTCGGCCAGCTTTTCGGCCAGGGCGTCGATCCGGGCGTGGACGTGACGGCGGTCCAGTTCCAGCTTGGTTTCACCTGCGCCGCGGCGTGCGCCGCCGCCGCCCCCGCCGCCGCCGCCCTGGCGGCTCATGCTTTCGCCCATCCCCTGAAGGCGGGGCAGGCGGTACCGCAGCAGGGCCAGCTCGGTTTGCAGTTTGCCCTCGTTGGTGACAGCCCGGCTGCGGAAGATCTCCAAAATCAGCATGGTCCGGTCGATGACTTCCACCCCCAGGGCGGCCGAGATGTTCCGGATCTGGCTGCCGGTGAGTTCCCCGTCAAAGACGGCGCACTCGGCCCCCAGGGCCTCTATGGCCGCCCGGGCTTCTTCCAGTTTGCCGCTGCCCAGCACGGTGCCGGTCTCGGGGGTAGAGCGCTTTTGCACCACCTCGCCCACGGCGTTCATGTGATTGGCCTCGCAGAGAGCGGCCATCTCTTTCAGACTGCGCTCGCAGTCCCATTCCCCCTGATCCAGCGCCAGAAGCAGCACCGGGGTGGGAGGGGTCTCCACTAAAATGTTGTATAATTCGCTCAAAATAAATCCTCTCTTATCTTTTGTGGCAAAACGCCTCGTAGTCGGCACGGGTTAGCCGGTAGACCAGGCAGTCCACCGGGGTGCCGTCGAATTTGTGATACTGGGCCTCATGGTCGTAAACAAAGCCCGCTTTTTTCATCACCGCACCGCTGGCGGGGTTGCCCTTGGCGTGGCAGCAGGTCAGCCAGCTGCCGTCGGTCCGTGTGAACCAGTAATCCACTACCGCCCGCAGAGCCTCGGTCATGTAGCCTTTTCCCCAAAAGGCTCGCCCCAAACAGTAGCCCGGCTCCCAGATGCCGTCGGACAAGTCCACGCCGGTCCATTTGTCTCGATAGGCTTCCCCCAGAAGATCATCGACCAGGGAAATGGCCCCAATCACTTCACCGCTGGCCTTTTTCTGGATGGCCCACTGGTAATAGTCGGGGTTTTTGTAGAGCTCTGCCCAGGCGGTGAGGAGAGCATAGGTCTCAAAGACATCCTTGTGGGGCTCCCACCGCAGCCAGCGGGTGACCGCTGGGTCGCTGGCCCAGTTTTTGAACATATCCGGCGCGTCCTCCGGCAGCAGGCGGCGCAGAACCAGCCGCTCCGTCTCAATGGTTTCGGTGCCTGCATGGCGCATGACGATCTCCCCCTTTTGGTTCCAAAGTAGGGATAGTATAGCCCAAAAAAGGGGCCCGCGCAAGGGGCCCGGGCTTGACAACCGGCGGAAAACCCATACACTTAAACACGAATCTATAAAAAGAGGTGGATGGGATTGAAGGACGTGCGTTCCATTTTAGAGAAGAGGGTGCTGGTGTTTGATGGTGCCATGGGCACCTACTACCAGACCCAGCCCGGCCAGGAGTGCGAACAGGCCAACTTGACCGACCCGGAAGGAATTTTGAGAGTACACCGGGCATACCTTGCCGCCGGGGCCGAGGCGCTGAAAACCAATACCTTCGGTCTGCCCCGGATGGCGGCGGCAGGGGCTCCGGGCTGGCAGGCTCTGGCCGAAGCCGGCTGGCGTCTGGCCCGCCAGGCGGCGGGGGAGAAGGCGGCGGTTTTTGCCGATTTGGGGCCTGCTCTGCCGATTTGGGGCCTGCTCCCGATACCGAGGGCCAGCCCGCTGCTGCGGTTTACAAGCGGGTGGCGGAAGTATTTCTGGCCCAGGGGGCAACATGTTTCCTCTTCGAGACTCTGAGCTCCGACGCCGGGGTGACCGAGGCCGCAGCGTACATTAAAGAACGGTGCCCGGAGGCCTTTGTGATGGTCTCCTTTGCAGTGCTGCCCGACGGCTATACTCGGGAGGGTCTGCGCTGCCGGGTGCTGGCTCAGCGGATGGCTGACTGCGGAGCGGCGGATGCGGTGGGCCTGAACTGTGTCTCGGCCCCCAGCGCCATGGAGAAACTCCTGCCCGAGCTGGCGGGGCTGGCCCTGCCTTTGGCGGTGATGCCCAACGCCGGATATCCCATCGTCACCCGCAGCCGGGTGGTCTACCAGGGCAAACCGGATTACTTCGCCCAGACCCTTTGCCGCATCCGCCAGAAAGGGGCGGTGATCCTGGGCGGCTGCTGCGGTACTATGCCAGAGCACATTGCAGCCCTCCGCCAGTCGCTGGAAAAGACTCCCATGCCTATTTCCCCGGAAACAGCCCCCGCCGTCCCGGCGGAGCAGAAAACGATGCCCGCCCCGCCAGACGCTTTGCTCGAAGGTCTGGCCGAGGGCCGCAAGGTCATCGCCGTGGAACTGGACAGCCCCAAGGACGCCGACCTCACCAGCTACATGGAGAGCGCCCGGCGCTTGCAGGCGGCGGGGGTGGATGCCCTGACGGTGGCCGACTGTCCCATCGCCCGGGCTCGAATGGATTCCTCTCTGGTGGCCTGCAAGCTGCGGCGAGAGCTGGGGCTGGCGGCGGTGCCCCATATGACCTGCCGTGACCGGAACCTCAACGCCACCAAGGCCCTGCTGCTGGGGCTCTACGCCGAGGGGGTGCGGGAGGTGCTGGCCATCACGGGTGATCCCATCCCCACCGCCGAGCGGGACGAAGTGAAGAATGTCTATCAGTTCAACTCCCGGAAGCTGGCTCAATATATTCTTTCCCTGGCGGGGCGGGAAATGCCCGGCCCCATGACAGTGTTTGGGGCGCTGAACCTCAACGCCCGGAATTTCGGGGTGGAGCTGCGCCGCGCTCAGGAGAAAGTTGCCTGCGGTATGGGCGGCTTTTTGACCCAGCCCATCCTCTCGGAGACGGCGGTGGAAAACCTCCGCCAGGCCCGGGAGACTCTCGGCCCCGGGGTACGGCTGCTGGCGGGGATTCTGCCGGTGGTCAGCCAGCGGAACGCCCTTTTTATGGAGAACGAGGTCAACGGCATCCATGTGGCCCCTGAGATCGTCGAGCGGTACGCCGGTCTGGACCGGGCCGAAGGGGAGGCCCTGGGTCTCGAACTCTCGGTGGAGATGGCCCGGGCAGCGCTGCCCTTTGCGGACGGTTTCTATCTCATGACCCCCTTTAACCGGGTGGCTCTGATGGAACGGCTGGTGGCCCGGCTGAAAACCGAGGTCATCGGGGAATAAACGAGACAAAATAAAAGAGCGGGGCAGGCCGTTGACGGACAACGGCCGCCCCGCTTTTTTCAGCGAAGGAAAATGCGGATCATTTTCTGGTAGAGTTTATTGGTATAGGGCTGGTAGCGCAGGGGCGTATCCAGCCAGAAGGGCTTTTTCAGGATGCTCTTCTCATGGCTGAAAGTCTCAAAGCTCTTGCGGCCGTGGTAGCTGCCCATGCCGCTGCGGCCCACCCCGCCGAAGCCCAGACTGGGCACCGACAGGTGCATGATGGTATCGTTGATGCAGCCGCCGCCGAAGGAAACATATTCCTCGAACATCTTCTCCACCGCCCGGCTGCGGGTGAAGAGATAGAGGGCCAGGGGCTTTTCCCGACTCTGGATAAACTGCACCGCCTCGTCCAGGTCCTCATAGGTGAGCACCGGCAGCAGGGGTCCGAAGATCTCCTCCTGCATGATGGGATCCTCAGGCTGGACATGATCCAGCAGGGTGGGGGCGATCCGCAGGGCCTTGGGCTGGGTCTGGCCGCCATAAACCACCTTGGCCGGGTCCATCAGGCCGCAGAGCCGGTCGAAGTGCTTTTGGTTGATGATCTTGCCGTAGTCGGGGTTGTCAAGGGGATTTTCGCCGTACTGGCGGGCGATCTCCGTCTTGATATAGCCCAGCAGCTGATCTTTGACGGCCTGATCCACCAGCAAATAGTCGGGGGCCACGCAGGTCTGACCGCAGTTGAGGAACTTGCCGAACACCAGCCGCCGGGCGGCCAGTTTCAGGTCGCAGTCGGCGGTGACGACACAGGGGCTTTTGCCACCCAGCTCCAGGGTGACAGGGGTCAGGTGGGCGGCAGCCTTTTCCATCACCAGTTTTCCCACGGTGACACCGCCGGTGAAAAAGATGTAATCGAACCGCTGTTCCAGCAGGGCGGCGTTTTCGGCCCGGCCGCCCTCCACCACCGCTACATACTCGGGCGGGAAGACCTCCCGCACAATGGAGCGGATTACCGCCGAGGTGGCGGGGGAGTAGGCCGAGGGTTTGACCACGCAGCAGTTGCCCGCCGCGATGGCCCCAATCAAAGGCTCCATGCAGAGCATAAAAGGGTAGTTCCAGGGGGACATAATCAGCACCACGCCGTAGGGCTCAAAGACTGCCCGGGCGCTGGAAGGAAAATTGGCCAGGTTGCTCATCCGGCGGCGGGGCCGGGCCCGGCTGCGTAGATGACGAATCTGGTCGTTGAGTTCAGCCAGGGTCATGCCGGTCTCACACATATAGCTCTCCTCGGCGGATTTGCCCAGGTCGGCCTTGAGGGCGGCGTTGATTTCCTCCTCGTGGGTGTAGATGGCCTGGCGCAGGCGGCGGAGGCATTGCAGGCGGGTATTCAGATCAAAGGTCTGACGGGAATCAAAGAATTGCCGCTGCACTCTGATAAGGGATTCGACGTTCATGGGATGCTCCTTTCCCGGCGGTCTGGCTGCCGGCGATTACATCGTACATATGGGCTAGCTCTTCTGCGTCCATCAGCTTGGGCACAGGGTAGAGGGGGTTGGATTCCTGGTCGGCGTGGGCGGCCATCTGGGGAATGTCCTCGGGCTGGATGCAGTCCACCGTCCGGGGAATCCCCATAGAGTCGTTCATCTCCCGCACCCAGGCAATGAAGATGCCTGCCGCCTCAGCATCCGAGGCGTCTGCCGGGGCGACACCAGTTTTTCGGGCCAGCTCACCCAACCGGTGGTGGCAGGCCGGGCCGTACTCCTCCAAAAACCAGGGCAGGATGATGGCGTTGGCCAGCCCGTGGGGCAGGCCGTACTGCCCGCCCAGAGAGTGGGCCACCCCGTGGACATACCCCACATAAGACTGAGTGAAGGCAATGCCCGCGCAGTAGGCCGCCCGCAGCATCTTGGCCCGGGCCTCCAGGTCCTGGCCGTTGTCGTAGGCCCGCTTGAGGTACTGGCGGATCAGCTGGACGGCCTCAATGGCCATGGCACGGGTGTGGGCGGTGGTGCTCCGGCCAATGTGGGCCTCCACCGCGTGGGTCAGGGCGTCCATGCCGGTGGTAGCGGTCAGTCCGGCGGGCAGACCCGCGGTGACGGCGGGGTCCAGCACCGCATAGTGGGGAATCAAACTGAAATCGTTGATGGGGTATTTGTGCTTGGTCTCGCTGTCGGTGATGACGGCGGCCAGGGTGGTCTCGCTGCCGGTACCGGCGGTGGTGGGTACAGCGATCAGGGTGGGCAGCCGGTGCATCACCTGCAGCAGGCCCCGCATCTTCTGCACCGGCTTTTTGGGCCGGACGATCCGCGCCCCGCAGGCTTTGGCGCAGTCCATGGAGGAACCGCCGCCGAAAGCGATCAAAGCTTTGCATCCCTCGTCCAGATACATCTGGCGGGCGGCCTCCACATTATGAATAGTGGGGTTGGCGGTCACCTCATCAAAAAACCGCCATTCGACCCCCTGGGCATCCAGAGCGTCGGTCAGACCTCTCAGCAGGCCCAGGGAGGAGATCCCCTTGTCGGTGACGATAAGGACGGGCGAGAGCCCTTTGCCCGCCAACAGGTCAGCCACAGCGTCCATGTTCTCCAGCAGCTTCGGCTCCCGGTAGGGCAAAAGGGGCAGGGCAACACGGAAAGCGGTCTGGTAGGTGCGGCACCAAATTTTGCGCAGGGTGTTCATAATGTTTCTCCTTATTATAAGCGCGGGCCCGCCGTCAGGCAAGGATCTTGTGAGAAGAATAAAAACAGTTAGATAAATCTTTTTAACTTTATCACCGAATGGCAAAATGTCAAGCCGGAGGGCCAAAAATCGGTGTTTTACACAAAAAACGCGGCGCTCCGCCTGGTTTGGGGCTTCGGTTGGAACGTTCTGACCTCCCCTGACAAACAAATTTCAAAAAGCTTATTGACAAAATAACCAAAATCCGTTATATTCCTTCTATCAAATGCGATGAAAAAGAGTGCGCGCCGCATCCTCCTTTCAGAGAGCCGGGGGCAGGTGGAAGCCCGGCAAGGCAGCGCGGCGTGCTGTCACTTTTGAGCAGGAGCGGTGAAGCCATGTGGCTTAGCCTCTCTCGGGGCTGCCCCACGTTATCGGGGCCACAAGGGGCGCTGTGCTTTTTGAGCAGGGCGCAATTTGGGTGGTACCGCGGTTTGTAGAATGTTACAGCCGTCCCATGGACAATTCCGTGGGGCGGCTTTTTTGCACCCCACCGATTCAAAGGGAGGAACACCAATGAAAGAACTCGCAAAACAGTATGACCCCAGCCAGGTGGAAGACCGAATTTACCAGTTCTGGCAGGAGGGCGGCTATTTCCATACCAAGGCCGACCCGGACAAAAAGCCGTTTACCATTGTGATGCCGCCGCCGAACGTCACCGGCCAGCTGCACATGGGCCACGCGGTGGATAACACCATGCAGGATATCCTGATCCGCACCAAGCGGATGCAGGGCTACGCCGCCCTCTGGGTGCCCGGCACCGACCACGCATCCATTGCCACCGAGGCCAAGGTGGTGGAGGCCATGCGCGCCGAGGGCCTGACCAAGGAGATGCTGGGCCGGGACGGCTTTTTGGAGCGTGCCTGGGACTGGAAGAACCGGTACGGCAACCGGATCGTCAGCCAGCTGAAAAAGCTGGGCAGCAGCTGCGACTGGGAGCGGGAGCGCTTTACCATGGACGAGGGCTGCTCCGACGCCGTCAAGGAAGTGTTTGTCCGGCTGTATGACCAGGGCCTGATCTACCGGGGCAACCGGATGGTCAACTGGTGCCCCCACTGCAATACCTCCATTTCGGACGCCGAGGTGGAGTACACCGAGCAGGACGGCCACTTCTGGCACCTGCTCTACCCGGTTAAGGAGACCGGCGAGATGCTGGAGCTGGCCACCACCCGCCCCGAGACCATGCTGGGCGATACCGCTGTGGCCATCAACGCCGAGGACCCCCGCTACGCCCATCTCCACGGCTGCCATGTGGTGCTGCCCCTGCTGAACAAGGAGATCCCCATTGTCTGCGATGAGCACGCCGACATGACCAAGGGCACCGGCGTGGTGAAGATCACCCCCGCCCACGACCCCAACGACTTCGAGGTGGGTCTGCGGCACAACCTGCCCATCGTCCGGGTCTTTACCTACGACGGCCACATGACCGGCGCTGAGGACAAGGCCGCCGCCGACGCCCTCTTTGCCGCCGGCAAGAACACCATCAACGAGCCCCAGGTGCTGGACTGCGGCAAGTACGCCGGCATGACCACCATGGAGGCCCGCAAGGCCATCCTGGCCGACCTGGAGGCGGGCGGCTACCTGAAGGAGATCGAGCCCCTCAAGCACGAGGTGGGCACCTGCTACCGCTGCCACACCACCATCGAGCCCATGGTCTCCAAGCAGTGGTTCGTCAAGATGGAGCCCCTGGCCGGCCCCGCCATCGAGAGCGTGGAAAAGGGCGAGATCCGTTTTGTGCCCGAGCGGTTCACCAAGACCTATATGAACTGGATGAAGAACACCCGCGACTGGTGCATCAGCCGCCAGCTGTGGTGGGGCCACCAGATTCCGGCCTGGTACTGCGCCGACTGCGGCGAGACGGTGGTGGCGAAATCCGCCCCCTGCACCTGCCCCAAGTGCGGCGGCACCAATCTCACCCAGGACCCCGATACCCTGGATACCTGGTTCTCTTCCGCCCTCTGGCCCTTCAGCACCCTGGGCTGGCCCAATGAGGACAGCGAGGATCTGAAGTATTTCTACCCCACCAACACCCTGGTGACCGGCTACGACATCATCGGTTTCTGGGTCAGCCGGATGATCTTCTCCGGCCTGGCCTACACCGGCAAGGCACCTTTTGACACCGTCTGCATCCACGGCATCGTGCGGGACAGCCAGGGCCGCAAGATGTCCAAGTCCCTGGGCAACGGCATCGACCCGCTGGAGGTTATTGCCAAGTACGGCGCCGACGCGCTGCGCTTTATGCTGGTGGATGGCTCCACCCCGGGCAACGATATGCGCTATATTGAGCAGAAGGTGGAGGCAGCCCGCAACTTTGCCAACAAGCTGTGGAACGCCACCCGGTTTGTTCTGATGAACCTGCCCGAGGACTTCCAGCCTGGCCTGCCCGCTGACGATCAGCTGGATATGAGCGACAAGTGGGTTCTGACCAAGCTGAACCAGGTGGCCGGCGCCATGACCGACAACCTGGACCACTACGAGATGGGCCTGGCTGCTGCCAAGATCAACAGCTTTATCTGGGATGTCTACTGCGACTGGTTCATCGAGATCGCCAAGCCTCGCCTCAACTCCGGCGATGCTGCCCAGGCCGATACGGCCCGCCGGGTGCTGGTCTATGTGCTGGACAAGGCCCTCAAGCTGCTGCATCCCTTCATGCCTTTCATTACCGAGGAACTCTACCAGGCCCTGCCCGGCAGCGCCGAGACCATCGTGACCCAGGCCTGGCCCACGGTGGACGAGAGCCACAACTGGCCCGAGGAAGAGGAAGCCTTTGAGAAGGTGATGGACTACATCAAGGCCGTGCGTACCATGCGGACCGAGATGAACGTCCATCCCGCCAAAAAGACCAGCATGGTGATCGAGACCGCCGACCCGGCCCCCTTCGTCAACGCCCAGGTCTACCTGGCCAAGTTCGCCTTCGCCACCGACGTGTCCTTTACCAATAAGTACGAGGGCAGCACCGACGGCATGGTCCAGGTGTCCACCCACGCGGCTCGCGGCTTCATCCCCATGATGGAGCTGATTGACCGGGAGAAGGAGCTGGCCCGCCTGAATAAGGAAAAGGCCAAGGCCGAGAAGGAGATGGGGATCTTCCAAAACCAGCTGGCCAACCCCAAGTTTGTGGAGAAGGCCCCTGCCGCTCTGGTGGAGGAGATTCGGGCTAAGTACGCCCGCAGCCAGGATAAGCTGGCCAACATCGAACAGAGCATTAAGGCGCTGGGCTGAGGCCCGGCCCGGACGGGAGGACAACGGATACGAATCAGGAAAAAACTTCGCCCTGGGTTATCGCCGTGCGGGTATTGTTTACCATTGCGCTGATTGGAACCATCTGGTTTATCTTTTCAAATTCCATGCAGGTGGCGGCTGTCTCCCAGGCGGCCAGCGGCCGGGTGCTGGATCTGCTCCAGCGGATTCTCCGCCGTGCGGGTTTGCCGGGGCTGGCGGCCCAGCTCACCGAGCATTTTGTGCGCAAGATGGCCCATTTCTGCGAGTATGCGCTGGAGGGCTTTTGGCTGATGCTCTGTCTGCGGGTCTACACCCGGCACTATGTCCGGCATATCAGCTGGCCGGTGCTGGGCGGCCTGCTGACCGCCCTCTGCGACGAAACGATTCAGATCTTTACCAGCGGGCGCAGCAGTCAGCTCACCGATGTCTGGCTGGATTTTGCCGGCGTGCTGGCCGGGCTGCTGGTGGGGCTGTTCCTGCTCAGCTTCTGGCGCATGTGTGTGATTCTGCTGCGGCATCGTGAGGAGTGAGGAAAAAGAATGACCATTCAACAGGCAAACGATTATTTTGCATCCTGCCCGGCGGAGGGGTTCCTCTCCGCTGACCAGCTGCGGGGGTATCTGCCCCAAGAAGAGGGACTGCGGTATATTGGCATTTCCGGCACCGCAGGCAAGACGGCGGTGGCCGCCCTGTTGAGCTCTATGCTCAAGGCTGCCGGGTTTAAAACCGGCTGCTACCATGCGGGCTGGGGCCCCATGTCCCAGCGGGTGCGGATCGACGGCGCTCCGGTGGAGGAATCCCTCCTCTGCGGGGCGGCAGAGCACCAGTCTCGCTTTGCCTTCGAGCCGCTGCCCAGGGCGGCGGCCGAGCTGGCGGCGGCCTGTACCTGCTTTGCCCAGGCGGGATGCAGCTTTGCGGTGGTGGAACTGCCCGACGCTGGTCTTGCCCCGGCGCTGCCCCGGATGCCGGTCTGTGCAGTGACCCACATCGGCCCGGACGAGAGCGGCCGCTCGTTGGAACGGCTGGCCCACGATGCGGCGGCGGTCCTGCGGGAGGGGAGCATCTGCGTCACCGCGCCGGATCAGCCCAAGGCGGCCCTGACCGAGATCATTGTGGCGGCGGGCAAAACCAACTGTGAGCTGGTGGTGCCGGACGCCGAGGACATCAAGTTCCTGAAAGCTCATCGCTTCGCCAGTCAGATTGATTACGGCGGTTACGAAGCTCCTCTGGCTTTTTTGGGCCGCCACGCGGCCTGCAATGCGGCGGTAGCGGTGGAGTTGGCCCTGGCCCTTTGGCGTAAAGGGGTGGAGATCTCCGACGAGGCGATTCTGGCCGGTCTGGCCCAAACCAAGAACCAAAGTAGCATCCGGGTCCTGCGCCAGCGTCCCCTGGTGATCCTGGATGCCTGCCACACCCCGCAGCAAGCGGCAGCGCTGGTTCGGGTCCTCAAGGTGGCCAAGGTGGAGCATATGAGCGCGGTGGTGGGACTGCCCGGCCGGGAAGGGACCGAGGCTTTCCTCACCACTCTGGAAACAGGTCTTTTGCCCGGCGAGGAGAAAGGGGACAAGAAGGCCATGCCCGGTATGTCGGACAGCGTGTTCGACCGGGTGTACTTTGTGGCCCCTGCCGGGGTGGAACCGAGTCTGACCCGCGCCCTGGCCGAAGCGGCCCGGTATCATTTCGAGGCGGAGTTCTGCCCCGATCTGGCCCAGGCACTGGAACAGGCCCGGGCAGCCGGAGGGCGCGGCATGGTGGTCTG
The DNA here is from genome assembly GCF_022180365.1 of Faecalibacterium gallinarum. GTDB lineage: Bacteria > Bacillota > Clostridia > Oscillospirales > Ruminococcaceae > Faecalibacterium > Faecalibacterium gallinarum. The sequence continues at coordinate 1,902 of NZ_BQKV01000110.1, read as the reverse complement.
TGGCCGTGAAGATCTGGTCCTAGAGGCCGCCCAGCTGTTAGGCTGAGTCATCGACACGCTTTTCTAAAAAATACACCGCATATCCCGTACACTAGAAGCATAGTGTACGGGTTTTTTTTATGCCCTGAAAAAGGAGGACGGACAAGCCTATGGCAAATGTAACCTTCAGCACGGCGGATGATACCCTCTATGCTTATCTGGCAGGGGAGATTGACCACGATTCTGCCCAGAAGCTGAGGATTGAGATTGACAACGCGATTGTATCCCATGTGCCGGCCACGTTGACCCTGGATTTTGGCAGCGTGGGATTTATGGATTCTTCGGGTGTGGGGCTGATTTTGGGGCGTCAGCGGCGGGTTCAGGCCCTGGGCGGCCGGCTGCGGATTCAGCATGCGCCCCGTCAGCTGCGGCGGGTGCTTCAGCTGGCCCAGATACCCTGCACCGATCCAGAACAGGAGGACTAAACCATGAAAGCAGAAAATACCACCAAGATTCAGTTCGATTCCCTCAGCGCCAACGAAGCCTATGCCCGCGGGGCGACAGCAGCTTTTCTGGCGCGGTATGACCCCACCGTGCCCCAGCTGGCGGATATCAAAACCGCTGTATCGGAGGCGGTTACCAACTGCATTGTTCACGCCTACCCCGACCGGGTGGGGCCGGTGACTCTGACTATCGCTGTCTACCCTGACCGCCAGGTGCGGATCACCGTAGCGGATAAAGGGGTGGGGATCCCGGATATTCCCCAGGCCATGGAACCTCTTTTCACTACCGGCGATCCCGAGGAGCGCTCGGGGCTGGGGTTCGCGGTGATGCAGAGCTTTATGGATAAAGTGCAGGTGTCCTCTCATCCGGCCCGCGGCACACGGGTGGTTCTGACCAAGCATCTGGCCGAAAAGGATTCCTCTACATAATAAAAGAAAGAGGCGGTCATTTTGGTAGCGGATAAAACCCGGCGCAGTGCGTTTATCGAAAAAAATTTAGGGCTGGTTCACTCCTGCGCGGGGCGGTTCCGGGGCAGAGGGATTGAATACGACGATCTGTATGGAGCGGGATGCATGGGGCTTATCAAAGCCTATGATGGTTTTGACGAGAGCAGGGGGGTCTGTTTTTCTACCTATGCGGTTCCGGTGATTCTGGGGGAGATTAAAAAACTCTTCCGGGATGGGGGAACGGTAAAGGTCAGCCGCTCCATCAAGGAGCTGGGATTGCGGATCAATGCAGCTCGGGAACGGCACCTGAAAATATATGGAGTAGAGCCGACGGTTTCCCAGCTCGCTGAGGAACTGGGAGAAACCCCGGAAGCAGTCGCCCTGGCCATCCGGGCGGCCATGCCTACTATGAGCCTCACCCCGGAAGGGGATGAGGAAAGCGACCGGCAAATGGATATCCCGGTGGAATCCCCGGAGGAAGAGCTGGCAGACCGGATTGGGCTGAATGAGGTGCTGGAAAGTCTGCCGGAACAGGACAGAAAGTTGATTCAACTTCGGTTTTACGGAAATCGGACCCAGAGTGATACGGCAAAGCTTTTGAATACCACACAGGTGCAGATCTCCCGGCGGGAGAGAAAGATCCTGCAAGTGATGCGAATGCGACTATTGGAAGAATAAGAGGGAAATATAAAATACAGGGAGAAAATCCCAAGAAAAGGATTGCTTTTTGCTGAAACCTATGGTATCATATATAACTGTCAGGCAGACAAAACAGGATGCCTGTCGAACTGAAGCCGTTTCCTGTTGAAACACAGTACAGAAGTTCAAAACACTTCGAAAAAAGTGCTTGACAAACGAGCGGTTCGGTGGTAAAATAAAGAGGTCGTCAGCCGAGAGGCGAACGGCACACAGGACCTTGAAAATTGAACAATATCGAAAAACTTGTAACGGAACCTTATTGCGTGCGGATTTG
>NZ_BQKV01000109.1 GCF_022180365.1 Faecalibacterium gallinarum | reverse complement strand
GGGGGGGGGGTAGATGCATATTATACAAATAAATTTTTTTAAAGATGTGAAATAAACGTGTTTTATACAAAATTTGGAGAAATTGGCTTTTTAAAAGACAAAAACCAGACCTGTACAAAAAATGCGAATTAACAATGTAAATTGTAGAAAGGCTGGCTTTTGGTGCAGATGCCAACCGGTTTTTAAGGTATACAACACAGACAAAAAGTTTAGGTCTGCGTATCACTTGCGCCCAAGGCGCGCTGAAACCTACAGCTGCCGCGACTCGGGCGTAGCGGCCCCCACCCAACGTACAGCGCGAATAAAAACCTTTGCGGAGGGGGGAAAGTGTGCTATACTGTAAAAGATAGCGCGCGGAGACCATACCGCGCAGACGTTTGGCCGCCCCCGGCGGCGGAAAGAGGGAAAGATGACGAAACTCACCGCGGCGCTCTGCGTTTTGCTGCTGGCGGCCCTAGCGACCCTGGCGGCCCTGCCCGCCGGGGCGGCGGGGCCGGCGCTGGAAAATACCCTGGCCTACTGCATCATCGACGCCGACACCGGCCTTGTGCTGGCGGGGCAGAATATGGATATGGAACTCCACCCCGCCTCCATCACCAAGGTGATGACCATGGGCCTGGCCTGTGAAAAAGCCCAGGGCAGCTGGGACACCCTGTGCACCGTCAGCCACGACGACGTCTACTCCCTGGCGGGCACCGACTCCAGCCATATCGCCCTCCAGGAAGGGGAACAGGCCCCGCTGGAAGATCTGCTCTACGCCACCGCCATGGCCAGCGCCAACGACGCCGCCAACGTCCTGGCCGAATACTTCGGCGGCGGGACCATCGAGGGGGGCGTCGAGGCCATGAACGCCCAGGTGGAAGAACTGGGCCTCCAGCACACCCACTTCGTCAACCCCCACGGCATCAGCAACGACGAGCATTATACCAGCTGTTATGATATCGCCCGGATATTACGCTGGGCATTGGGCCAGCCGGGTTTTCAGGACCTGATCACCCGGAACGAGGTTTATGTGATGGAACCCACCAACCTCCAGCCCGTCACCCGGTACTTCGCCCTGGACGACTCGCTGCGGATCGGCAGCAGCCGATATTATATCCCCTCGATTCTGGGCTCCAAGACCGGCTACACCAACATCGCCCGGTACAGCTACGTCTGCCTGGCGGAACAGAACGGGGTGCGGCTGATCTGCGCCACCATCCACAGCGAATTGAAAACCGATAAATACGCCGACGTAGCCACCCTTTTGGACTACGCCTTCAGCCAGTGGACCGGCTATACCCAGATCTCCGGCGGCGCCGAGACCCGCCAGCTGGAAGTCGCCGGCGGCGGCGGGGCCGTGGGCGCGGTGGCGGTCACCGACCCGGGGGTGAGCCTGCTGCTGGCCCCGGGCCTGACGGCAGAGGATGTCTCGGTCACCCTGGAACTGCCCGACCGGTACCTGATGGGCAGCGAGCTGGAAGCCTTTGCCGTCTACACCGTCAACGGCGGCGCCGCCCAGGAAACCGCCAGCGTCCGGGTGCCGCTGCATCTCGATGGGCTCGCAGCCCTCTTTGATTCCAGCCGGGGCGGCATCCTGCCCGCCGCCGAGGACGTTTCCCCCGCCGTGGTGCGGTGGGAACTGGCGGCGGCCGCTGTGGCGGCCCTGGCGCTGGCTGCGGCGGCCTTCCGGCTGACCCGGCGCCGGGCCGCCCCCCGCAAAACCTGACCCCGACAGGGGGAACAACCCCCTGTTCAGGATAGATTGCAAAACCGTATGGATGAATTTTTACACAAGAAGAACAAGAGGTAGAAACCATGGGCAAGTTTACGTTTATTGAGACCGAGATTCCCGGCGTGGTGGTGATTGAACCCCAGGTGTTTGGCGACGACCGGGGCTATTTTATGGAGACCTACAAGAAAGAGGACTTCGCCGCGGCGGGCATCCCCGCCGAGTTCGTCCAGGACAACCAGAGCCGCTCCACCCGGGGCGTGCTGCGGGGCCTCCACTTCCAGAAAGAGCACACCCAGGGCAAGCTGGTCCGGGTGACCCTGGGCGAGGTGTACGACGTGGCGGTGGACTGCCGCCCCAATAGCAAAACCTTCGGCAAGTGGGTGGGGGTGACCCTCTCGGCCGAGAACAAGAAGATGTTCTACATTCCCGAGGGCTTCGCCCACGGCTTTTTGGTGCTGAGCGACGTGGCCGAGTTCTGCTATAAGTGCACCGACGTCTACGACCCCACCTCGGAGGGCGGCATCCCCTACGACGACCCCACCGTCAACGTCCAGTGGCCCGACTGCGGCTGCGAGCACAAGACCAGCGCCAAGGATAAGCTCCACGAGCCCTTCGCCGCCCAGAAGTTCGAGTTCTTTGAGAAGTGGTGAGCGCCGTGGCAAAACTCAAAGGAATGGTAAACGCCTTTTGGCGGTACCGGTATCTGCTGTATAACCTGGTGAGCCGGGATTTCAAGCTGAAATACCGCCGGAGCGTGCTGGGCGTGGTGTGGAGCGTTCTGAACCCTCTGCTCATGTGCCTTGTGTACTGGGCGGTGTTCAGCAGCCTGATGGATATGCGGGGCAGCGGGATCGACAACTTCCCCGTCTTTCTGATGTGCGGCCAGCTGCTCTTTAACTTCTTCAACGAGGCCACCTCCAGCGGCATGAGCAGCGTCCTCTCCGCCGCGCCCCTTCTGAAAAAAGTCTATATCCCGAAGTATATCTTCCCGCTGGAAAAATGCTGCTTCGCCATGGTGAACTGCCTGTTCAGCTTTGTGGCGCTGCTGCTTGTGATGCTCTTCACCGGCAGCCCCTTCCACTGGACGGTGTTCGAGGCGCTCTACCCCCTGGTGACCCTCTTCTTTTTCAGCCTCGGGGTCAGCCTCTTTTTGGCGGCCTGCACCGTGTTCTTCCGGGATATCATGCACATCTGGAGCGTCTTTATCACGGCGCTGCTCTATTTCTCGGCCATCTTCTACGACCCCGCCCAGATGACTTTCAACATCGGCGGGTTCAACATGCAGCAGGTCATCGCCCTCAACCCCATCTACTGGTATATCACCGGTTTCCGCCGGACGGTCATGTGGGGCCAGGCGCTGGATCTGCGGATGATCGAGGTCTGCGGGGTCTGCGCGGTGATCTCCATGGTGGTGGGTGTGTCGGTCTTCCGCAAGACACAGGACCGCTTTGTGCTGCATATTTAAGGAGGGCGCTGGAACAATGGAACCGATGATCCGCATCGAGAACGTCTCGATGTGCTTTAACCTCTCGAGCGAAAAGCACGAGAGCCTGAAAGAATATTTCCTGGCCATGGTCCAGGGCCGGCTGCACTACGACGAGTTTTACGCCCTGAAAAACGTCAGCTTCGACATCATGCCCGGGGACTTTTACGGCCTGGTGGGGCTGAACGGCTCGGGCAAATCCACCCTGCTCAAAACCATCGCCGGGGTGTACAAGCCCACCCGGGGCAAGGTGACGGTGAACGGCACCATCGCCCCCCTGATCGAGCTGGGGGCGGGCTTCGACATGGATCTGACCGCCCGGGAGAACATTTATCTGAACGGCACGGTCCTGGGCTTCTCCCCCAAGTACTTGGACGAGAAGTTCGACGAGATCGTGGAGTTCAGCGAGTTGCAGAACTTCCTGGACGTGCCCCTGAAAAACTACTCCTCCGGCATGGTGGCCCGGATCGGCTTTGCCATCGCCACCATTACGAAACCCCAGATCCTGATTGCCGACGAGGTTCTGTCGGTGGGCGACTTCCTCTTCCAGCAGAAGTGCGAAAAGCGGATGCAGGAGCTGATGGCCGGGGGCACCACCGTGATCCTGGTCTCCCACTCCATCGAGCAGATCGAGCGGATGTGCTCGAAAGTCGCCTGGCTGAGCCACGGCCAGCTCAAGATGAACGGCGATACAAAAACCGTCTGCGACGCCTATAAGGCCGTCCAGCGGGGCCAGGCCTAAACCAAAAACGAAAGGGGAGAGAGGATGAACCAGCAGCTGAAACGGGCCCGGGAGCTGGGCCGCTACGCGGTGCAGCTGGCCCGGGAAGAGGGGCTTTCCACCATGGCCCGGCGGGGCGCCGGATTTTTCAAGCGGCGGTTTCTAGGCAAAAAAGCCCGCTACCTGCCCACCAAAAACTATCTGGCGGCCCAGCGGGCGGAATATGCGGGCAAGACGGCGGAGAGCTGCGGCCTGCCCAAAATCAGCATCCTGACCCCCCTCTACAACACCCCGCCCGCCTACCTGCGGGCCTTCCTGGATTCCTTTGTGAACCAGACGGCCCCCAACGGCCAGCTCTGCCTGGCGGACGCCTCCGACCCCGCCCACCCCGAGGTGGGGCGGATCGTAGAGGAATATCGGGCGAAGAATCAACAGATCGTATACAAAAAGATCGAAAACAAGGGGATCGCCGCCAACACCAACGCCGCCGCGGCCCTGGCCGAGGGGGAATATCTGGCCCTGGCGGACCACGACGACGTGCTGGCCCCTCACGCTATGGCGGAGATGGGCCGGGCCATCCTCGACCTGCGGGCCAAGGGCCAGCCCGACGGCTTTTTGTACAGCGACGAAGCCTTGTTTGAAAAGGACATCCGGCGGCCCCGGGCGGCCCACTTCAAGCCCGACTACGCCCCGGACTATTTCCTCTGCTGCAACTACATCTGCCACCTGGCGGTTTTCCGGCGGGATTTATTCGAGGCGGTGGGGGGCGAGCGGCCCGAGTGCGACGGCAGCCAGGACCACGATTTGTTCCTCCGGCTGATCGAGCAAAACGGCGGCGCGGCCCATCTGCCTCAGGTGCTCTACTACTGGCGGGTCCACGCCGGTTCCACCTCGGGGGGCACCGGGGCCAAACCCTATGTGGCCGCCGCGGCGAAAAAGGCCCTGGCCGACCACCTGGCCCGCACCGGCCGGAAAGGGGAGGTGTGCGACGGGCTTTTCCCCAGCACCTACCGGGTGAAGTGGGAGATTGAGGGGGAGCCTCTCGTCAGCATCCTGATCCCGAGCAAGGACCACACCGCCGACCTGGAAAAATGCCTTTCCTCCATCTACGAGAAAACCCAGTGGAAGAAGTTCGAGGTGATCGTCATCGAGAACAACTCCACCGAGCCCGAGACCTTTGCTTATTACGAAAAGGCCCCCGCCCGGTACCCGGGTCTGCGGGTGGTGAAATGGCCGGGGAAGGGGTTCAACTTCTCGGCCATCAACAACTTCGGCCGGGAAAGCGCCAAAGGGGAGTATCTGCTCCTTTTAAACAACGATGTGGAAATCCTCAACGGGGACTGGCTCACCGAGCTGCTCCGGCCCTGCGCCCACGAGGGCGGCGCGGCCATCTGCGGGGCCATGCTCTACTACCCGGACGACACCATCCAGCACGCGGGGGTGGTCACCGGCCTCGGGGGCTATGCGGGCCACAGCCACAAATACCGCCCCCGGGGCGGCAGCGGCTATCTGTTCCGGGCGGCCACGGTGCAGGATTTCTCGGCGGTGACCGGGGCCTGCCTGCTGGTGAAAACCTCGGTCTATGACCAGGTGGGGGGCCTGGACGAGGGGTTCGCGGTGGCCTTCAACGACGTGGATTTCTGCCTCCGGGTGCGGGAGGCGGGCTACCGGATCGCCTGGACCCCCTACGCCCAGCTCTACCACTACGAGAGCAAGAGCCGGGGCGGGGACGAGAAAGACCCGGTGAAGGCCCGGCGGTTCGCCGCCGAGCAGCAGCGGCTCTACGACCGCCACGGCCGGGAAAACATCCTGGACGACCCCTATTACAACCCCAGCCTGACCTACGACCGGGAGGATTTCTCCGAGAGCGCCGACCTGCGGCGGCTCCAAAACGGGGAACTGACCGTCCGGTTCCGGCAGTAAAGTTTAACAAAAGGTCAAATCCAACAAAAATATTCCAAAGGGGAGAGAGTACGCCATGAACATTGCGGGCCATTTCAAGACCATCACCCGGCACAAGCTGCTGGTGATGGAGTATTGTTTCGAGTGCGGGCTCTACGCCCAGGGGCTGGCCCACGACCTGAGCAAATACAGCCCCACCGAGTTCATCCCGGGGTGCATCTACTACCAGGGGGACCACAGCCCCAACGAGGCCGAGCGACAGGCCAAGGGCTACACCGCCGCCTGGCTCCACCACAAGGGCCGGAACAAGCACCACCTGGAATACTGGATCGACTACGGCACCGAGAAAGCGGGCCTCACCGGGATGAAGATCCCCCTGCGGTACATCTGCGAGATGGTCTGCGACCGGGTGGCCGCCAGCCGGGTCTATCTCGGGGACAAATACACCGACGCCTCGGCCTGGGAGTACTACCAGCGCAGCCGGGACCACTATCTGATGCACCCCGAGTCCCGGGCCATGCTGGAGAAACTGCTGCTCATGGTGCGGGACTGCGGCCAGGAGCGGACCTTCGCCTACATCCGGGCCCTGTTGGGGGTCCAGAAGGACTACTGAGCCTTTATAAAAATACAAAAAAACGGCCCCTCCGCCTTTTTGGGCGGCAGGGGCCGGCGCTTTTTTGTGTTGGGATCAGAACTCGTCGCCGTAAATATGGATATACCGGGGGCCGTTCTTGTCGTGGTAGAACAGCAGAAGGGCCGTCAGCCCGACAGCCAGGGCAGTGAATACGGCGAGCAGGGTTTTGAGTGCTTTCATCATGAAACAAGAACCTCCTTTAATCATCGGCGGGTCGATCAATTCAGCGCCGCCCGGCCGGGCCAGGGGCGGTTTTGAGCCGTGAGAATGTCTGTACTGCTTAGTATACCATAATCCCACCCCGTTGGCAAACCACAACCTGCCCCGAGGAAGAAAAAGGAAAAAAGAATGCCGGTTAGCCAGGACTAATAGTAAGGAAATTTAAGGATCTGCTAAATTTTTGTCTTGTTTGACGTTGACTTGAGCGGATGAAATGATAAAATAAATATGTTAAGCAGCTGTCGGGCCCCCGTGCGCCTTCACGCAGATAAAGGGGCCCGGCCATCAATCAGAATGGGGGATTGTATAGTCCATGTTGAACAAGCTGAAACGTGCGGCGCTTGGCGCGCATACGCCGCATGACAAAGCAACTGCTGCAAGCAAACCGGTCCCGATGCCTCTGCCCGCGCAGGTACGCATCCTGATGAGCCAGCATATCGGCGCACCGGCCAAACCCGTTGTCAAAAAGGGCGACGCTGTCTGCGTCGGCACCCTGATCGGCGAGGCGGCTGGCTTCGTCTCCGCCAACATCCACTCCAGCGTCTCGGGCACGGTCTCGGCGGTGGAGACCTTCCGCCTGGCCAATGGCAAGACCTGCGACGCGGTGGTCATCGCCACCGACGGCAAGCAGACCGTCGACCCCGCCATCCAGCCCCCGGTGGTCACCGACAAAGCCAGCTTCCTGGCGGCGGTGCGCGCCTGCGGCCTGGTGGGCCTGGGCGGCGCCGGTTTCCCGACCGACGTCAAGCTCCAGCCCAAGACCCCGGTGGATACCCTGCTGATCAACGCCTCCGAGTGCGAGGTCTGGCTGACCAGCGACACCCAGGAGATGCTCTGCTGCAGCGACGACATCGTCCGCGGCATCCAGGCGGTGCTCCAGTACACCGGCATCCCCAAGTGCATCATCGGCATTGAGAAGAACAAGCCCGAGTGCATCGACCTGCTCTGCGCTAAGACCAAGGACCTGAGCAACGTGGAGGTCAAACCCCTGCCCAGCGTCTACGGCACCGGCGCCGAGCTGATCCTGATCGAGAAGTGCCTGGGCCGCGAGGTGCCCCACGGCGGTCTGCCCGCCGACGCCGGCGCCATCGTGATGAACGTCACCTCCGTCAGCGCCCTGGGCAAGTACCTGGCCACCGGCATGCCGGTGGTGGAGCGCACCATCACCCTGGACGGCGACGCCTGCGCCCAGCCCAAGAACCTGGTCGTCCCCGTGGGCACCGCCTACGAGGATATCATTGCGGCTGTGGGCATCAAGGACGGCGTCACCCTGGGCAAGGTCGTTGCCGGCGGCGCCATGATGGGCCCCGCGGTGGAAAGCCTTTCTTACCCCACCACCAAGACCACTTCCGGCCTGATCCTGCTGAGCGAGGCCGCGGCCAAGCCCGCCCCCGCCCAGGCTTGCATCCGCTGCGGCCGCTGCATCGAGTACTGCCCCATGGGCCTGGCCCCGGTGGAGGTCAATGCGGCCTACGCCACCCGGGACGTGGAGGAGCTGGGCAAGCTGCACGTGGACTACTGCTTCAACTGCGGCTCCTGCACCTTCGTCTGCCCGGCCAAGCGCCCCTGCACCCAGATGATGAGTCTGGCCAAGGCCTACTATCTTGATCAAATCAAAAAAGGAGGCAATAAGTAATGGATACGAAACTTATTGTTTCGGCCTCCCCGCATCTGCGGTCGGACGAGAGCACCCAGGACCTGATGGCCAACGTGATCGTCGCCCTGACCCCCTGCGTGGTGGCCTCTGCGATTATCTTCGGCCTGCGGGCTCTGCTGGTGGTGGCCGTCTCGGTGATCGCCTGCGTGGCCTTTGAGTGGCTGTACTGCAAGCTGCTGAAAAAGCAGAGCCCCATCGGCGATCTGTCCGCTGTGGTCACCGGCATCATCCTGGCCCTGAACGTGCCGGTGAATATGCCCCTGGGCGAGCTGGTGATCGGCGCTCTGGTTTCCATCATCATCGTCAAGCAGCTGTTCGGCGGCATCGGCATGAACTTCGCCAACCCCGCCCTGGTGGGCCGGATTGTCCTCTTCATCAGCTTCGCTACCGAGATGAACGCCTGGGTCTACCCCGACGCAGCGGTGGACCAGCTGTCCAAGGCCACCCCGCTTCAGGTGGCCAACCCCGGCAAGCTCAACCTGCTGGACCTGTTCATGGGCATCCACGGCGGCGTCCTGGGCGAGACCTGCGCCCTGGCCATCGTGCTGGGCTTTGTCTACCTGGTGGTCACCAAGACCATCAGCGCCGCTATCCCCGTGGCCTATGTGGGCAGCATGTTCGTCTTCTACATGATCGCCACCGGCAGCGTCCATGAGAGCCTGGCGGCGGTCCTGTCCGGCGGCCTGCTCTTCGGCGCCGTCTTTATGGCCACCGACTACGTCACCAGCCCCTTCACCCTGAAGGGCAAGCTGATCTACGGCCTGGCCCTGGGCGCTGTGACCTTTGCCATCCGGTACTGGGGCAGCTACACCGAGGGCGTGTCCTTCGCGCTGCTGTTCATGAACCTGTGGGTTCCCTTCATCAACGACTGGACCCGTCAGACCCCCTATGGCTATGTCAAGCCCGCGAAGAAAGCAGCAAAGGAGGGCGCCGGCAAATGAATAAGTCTACCACTTGGGAGAGCACGGTCAAGCCGATCCTGGTGCTCAGCGTCAGCGCGCTGGTCGTCAGCCTGCTGCTGGCCGTCATCAACTCCTTTACGGCTCCTGTGATCGAAGCCAACGAGAAGGCCACCACCCTGGCGGCCTATGTGGAGGTCATGCCCTCTGTTTCCAGCGCGGCTGACCTGGAAGAAGTCACCGACTACACCACCCCCGGCGTCTCCGGCGTGGTGAAGTACACCGACGGCAGCATGGCGGTTAAGGCCGGCGAGTCCGGTTTCGACGGCGGCATCGTCACCGTCATCCTGGGCTTTGACGCCAACGGCACCGTCACCGGCATCTGGGTGGACGCTTCCACCCAGACCAGCGGCATCGGCTCCAACGTGGCCAATGCCGACTACCTGGCCCAGTTCAACGGGATGGACGGCACCCAGAACATCACCGCAGGCAACGGTTACGACAGCTACTCTGGCGCGACCTATTCTGCTGATGCGCTCTTTGCCGCCATCAATGACTGCATCAACTGCTACAATGAGCTGGCATAAGGGAGGTTGGTAAGAAATGGCACAAGAAAAAGTTTCCAAGGTAAGCATCCTTACCAACGGTATTATTAAAGAGAACCCGGTTCTGCGGCTGATCCTGGGCACCTGCTCGGCTCTGGCTGTCACCACCGCTGTCTCCAGCGCGCTGGGCATGGGCGTGGCCTTCACCTTCGTGCTGGTCTGCTCCAACATCATGATCGCCATGCTGCGGAACGTCATCCCCGCCAAGGTCCATCTGCCCTGCTACATCGTCATCATCGCGGGCTTCGTGACCATCGTCCAGATGGTGATGCACGCCTACTTTGAGAGCCTGTACACCGCTCTGGGCGTGTTCCTGCCCCTGATCGTCGTCAACTGCATCATCCTGGGCCGTGCTGAGATGTTCGCCTGCAAGAACACCGTCATCGACTCTGCCCTGGACGGCGTGGGCATGGGCATCGGCTACACCCTGACCGTGGTCTGCATGGCTACCCTGCGCGAGATCCTGGGCAGCGGCACCTGGCTGGGCTTCCAGGTTCTGCCCGAGAGCCTGCCCAAGATCGGCATCATGACCCAGGCCCCCGGCGCCTTCCTCTGCTTCGGCCTGCTGATGGCCGGCTGTGTCTGGCTGGAAGGCAAGCTGGACGCCCGCATCGAGCGGAAGATCGGCTGCCAGCCCCTCAAGGAACTGCAGGAAGGAGAGGATAAAGAATGATCGTCAAACTCGCTGCCATCTTCTTCAGCATGATCCTCGTGAACAACTACGTGCTGGTGAAGTTCTACGGTATCTGCCCGTTCCTGGGCGTCTCCAAGAAGCTGGATTCTTCCATCGGCATGTCCGGCGCCGTCATCTTCGTTATGCTGATGGCCACCGCCGTCACCTTCCCCATCCAGATCTATGTTCTGGACCCGGCGGACCTGGGCTACCTGCAAACCATCGTCTTTATTCTGGTCATTGCGGTTCTGGTCCAGTTCATCGAGATTTTCCTCAAGAAATACGTTGTCTCCCTGTATAACTCCCTGGGCGTCTACCTGCCCCTGATCACCACCAACTGCTGCGTTCTGGCCGTCACCATCCTGGTGGTGGACGACTACGGCGCCGATGTGGCCACCCTGGGCTTTGCGGCGGCCTACATCGAGGCTCTGGTCTGCGCGGTGGGTTCCGGCGTGGGCTTTATGCTGGCCATGTGCCTGTTCAGCGGCGTGCGCAAGCGTGTGGAGCTCTGCGAGGCCCCCGGCCCCTTCAAGGGTCTGCCCATCACCCTGATCGCAGCGGCGATCACCAGCCTGTCCTTCATGGGCTTTGGCGGCATCGTCGAGAACCTGTTTAACGTCACGCTCTAAGGAGGAAACGGAAAATGAATATCGTATTGGCTGTTGTCCTCTGTACCGTCGTGGGCGCGGTGGGCGCCATCATCCTGGTGGCCGCCTCCAAGTTCATGGCTGTGGAGGAGGACCCCCGCATTGAGCAGGTGACGGGCTGCCTGGCCGGCGCCAACTGCGGCGGCTGCGGCTACGCCGGCTGTGCCGACTACGCCAAGGCGGTCGTCCTGAACGGCGAGGCCTGCGACAAGTGCGCCCCCGGCGGCCCCAAGGCCACCGCTGCCATCGCCAAGATCATGGGCAGCGAGGCTTCCGCTGTGGTCAAGAAGGCCGTGGTCCAGTGCCAGGGCAGCGCCGACCACTGCAAGCCCAGCTATGAGTACAAGGGCATCCAGAGCTGCGCCGCGGCTGCGGCCCTCTACGGCGGCCCCAAGAGCTGCTCCTTTGCCTGCACGGGTCTGGGCGACTGCGTCAAGGCCTGCAAGTTCGACGCCATCCACATTGTGGACGGCGTGGCTGTGGTGGATCAGTCTAAGTGCACCGGCTGCGGCGCCTGCGCTGCCGTCTGCCCCAAGCACGTCATCATGATCGACACCGCCGGCCCCGAGAAGCCGGTGGTCATGTGCTCCAACTGCGACAAGGGCCCCACCGCCAACAAGCTCTGCACCACCGCCTGCATCGCCTGCGGTATGTGCCAGCGCAACTGCCCCTCCGACGCCATCCATGTTGTGGATAACCTGGCCCGGATCGACTACGACAAGTGCACCGGCTGCGGTACCTGCGTCGCCAAGTGCCCCAAGAAGATCATCACCTACCCCCTGAAGAAGGCGTGAGGGATGACCCCCGGCCAAAGGCCGCTCTGAAATGACAAGACCCCTGTGGAGCCGCCGAAGGGCGGTTTTACGGGGGCCTTTTTGATGAGGGAAGGGTTATGATTTGAACCCACCCACCCGCCCTTTAGATGTTCCCCTGGGGCCTGCGGCCCCGCCCCCCGTGGGGGCTCTGAACCGAAAACGGCTGTTTCCAGGGCCGCCGCCCGGATTCGCCCGGCAGGCCCCGCAAGTCGGTCCACCACGCGGCCCGAGAGTGCGGAGCCAGCCGGTCGAACCGCTCGGCTGCCACAGCGCGCAAGTTCGTTCATCCCGCCGCGGAAATCGGCTCAGCACAAGAGGAGGGTGGGATAAAATAAATCCCTCTCCTGCAAAAAAGGGGCCGCAAACTTGCTGGCCCCATAGGTTCATCCTTTATTTGGCTCTGTGATTCCCCGGGCCCGGGCGCTGAACTCGCACCCGCAATAGTCCTGGCGGTAGAGGCCGTACTCCTCCGACAGCTGCAAGGAGCGGAGATAGCCGTTCTTTTTCTTGAAGTCGGAGGGCAGGTGTTTCACCCCGAACTCCTGTTCCAGCTCCTGGCCGATCTGGTTGATCCGGGCGGCGTCCTTGTGGGGGCTGATGGAGAGGGTGGTGGCGAACCAGTCGAACCCGTGTTCGGCGGCGTACTGGGCGGCCCGGCGCATCCGCAGCCGGTAGCAGACGGTGCACCGCCCGCCCCGCTCCGGCTCGGCCTCGAGGCCGGCGACGGCGGAGTAAAACTCCTGGGGGTCGTAGCGGTCCTCCACCACCTTCACCCCCAGGGGGTGGGCCGCGGCCACAAACCGCTCCAGCTCCTGGCCCCGGCGGCGGTATTCCGCTTCCGGCCAGGTATTGGGGTTATAATAGAGGACGGTAATCTCGAAAAACTGGCTCAGCTGTTCCAGCACCGCGCTGGAACAGGGCCCGCAGCAGGCGTGGAGCAAAAGCCGGGGCCGGCTGCCCCCGAGAGAGGCCAGCACCGCGTCCATCTGCTGGGCGTAGGTCAGCTGTTTGGGCATAAAACATCACCTCGCGGTAAAAATCAAAGATCAGGGCTCTGCCCCGAGTATAGCACAACCCGCCCCAAAGCGCAAAACGCCCCGCCGGCGGGAAAAATCAAAAGGAGAAACATGCCATGACACAGGAGAAGATCGCCCGCATCAACGAGCTGGCCCACAAGAGCAAAACCCCCGAGGGCCTCACCGAGGCGGAAAAGCAGGAGCAGCAGGCCCTCCGCCAGGAGTACCTGGCAGATTTCCGCCGGAGTTTCCAGAACCAGCTGGAGCACACCTCCATCCAGGAGCCGGACGGCACCATCCACAAACTGCCCCGCCGCCCCGTCCCCAAACTGCCCAAAAACTGAGCCAAATCCCCCGGGAACGAAATTGCCCCTTTTTTTCGGGGGCAAATGCGAGTATAATAGATACTGTACGGGTGTGTGCTTTTCACCGCCCGGCAAAAAATGGTTTCCAGGATGGCGTATCCCGGGCAAGGTGCCCGGAAAAGGCTGTTCTTCGATAAAAAAAGAGGTCAAAGAATTATGCTTACAGCAATCACAGGGATCAACTGGGGCGACGAGGGCAAGGGCCGCATGGTGGACCTGCTCAGTCAGGAGTACGATATTGTCGTCCGCTATCAGGGCGGCAACAACGCCGGCCACACCGTCAAGAACGAGCGGGGCAAGTTCGTTTTGAACCTGCTGCCCTCCGGCATCCTCCGCCCGGAGGTGGTCTGCGTCATGGGCAACGGTATGGTCATCGACCCCCAGCACCTGGACGGCGAGATTACCAAGCTCCGGGAGCAGGGCATCCAGATCAGCCCCGCCAACCTGAAGATTTCCGACCGCGCCACCATCACCATGCCCTACCATGTGGCCCAGGACGGCCTGGAAGAGGCCCGTCTGTCCAAGACCGGCGCCCAGTTCGGCTCCACCAAGCGGGGCATCGCCTACGTCTACGGCGACAAGTATATGAAGAAGACCCTGCGGATGGGCGACCTGCTCCACCTGGACGAGGCCGTCAAGAAGCGCCTGGTCACCATGGTGGACTCCAAGAACCTGGTGATGGAGGGCAGCTACGGCGCCGCCCCCATCGACGTGGAGGAGATGTGGGCCTGGCTCCAGAAGTACGCCGCCATCTTCAAGGACTACGTCTGCGACGCCGGCGCCTACCTGGACAAGGCCGACCGCGAGGGCAAGAAGATCCTCTTCGAGGCCCAGCTGGGCGCTCTGCGGGATGTGGACTTCGGCATCTATCCCTACACCACCTCTTCCAACGTCATCGGCGCCTACGCCCCCATCGGCGCAGGCATCCCCGGCCACAAGCTGGACAACTCCATCGGCATCATGAAGGCCTATTCCTCCTGCGTGGGTGACGGCCCCTTCACCGCCGAGCTGGCCATGACCGAGGAGGAGAAGCACTACCTGCGGGAGGCTGGCCACGAGTACGGCGCAGCCACCGGCCGTCCCCGCCGGGTCGGCCCCATCGACCTGGTGGCCAGCCGGTACGGCGTCTTCTGCCAGGGCTGCGACGAGGTCGCCCTGACCCTGCTGGACGTGCTGGACTACATGGAGAAGGTGCCTGTGGTCAAGGCTTATAAGCTGTCGGACGGCAGCATCACCGACCGGTTCCCCATGGGCGAGGCCCTGGACACCGCACAGCCGGTGGTGGAGTACCTGCCGGGCTGGCACTGCGACATCACCGCCGCCCGCAAGTGGGAGGACCTGCCCAAAGCCGCCCAGGATTACATCCTGTATCTGGAACAGGCCGTGGGCTGCAAGATCACTTATATCTCGGTGGGCGCCGAGCGGGAGGCTTATATCCACCGCACTTAAGCCCAACGGGCCGAGAAAACCGCCCTGCCGGGGCGAAAACAAGGGGGAAGCGAAATGTTTGAACTTATTACCGATAGTGCCTGCGATCTGACGCCCGAACAGGCCCGGGCCATGCAGCTGACGGTGGTGCCTTTTTATGTCTCCACCGACGGCGTGACCTACCTGAAAGAAGGGCAGGAGATGCCGGTGCGGGAGTTCTATCAGTTCATGGTCGATCACCCCGAGGCCACGCCCAAGACCAGCCTGCCCAGCATCGAGGACTTTGAGCAGGTGTTCCGCGCCAAGGCGGCCGCCGGCAAAGAGGTGCTCTGCCTCTGCTTCACCGGCAAGATGAGCGGCGGGGTGGGCAGCGCCCGCAACGCCCGCACCCTGGTGCTGGAGGATTACCCCGACGCCCGGATCGAGGTGCTGGACACCGCCGGCGCCACCGTCACCGAGGCCGCCACGGTGGAGAACGCCGTGGCCCTGCGGGACGCGGGCTGCACCCTGGACGAGGCCCTGACCTGGCTGAACGGGGTGATGCCCACCAACCAGATCTTCTTCACCGTGGGCAACCTGGACTACCTCATCAAGGGCGGCCGGATCGGCAAGGTAGCGGGCCGGGCGGCCAACTTCCTGGGGGTCAAGCCCATGATCCACTTCAAAGAGGGCGAGATCTTCTCGGGCGGTGTGGCCCGGGGCCGTCAGAAGAGCTTTGAGAAGGCGCTGGACCAGCTGCTGGGCTACCTGACCGAGCGGAACGCCGACCCCGACGACTACCGGATCATCGTGGGCTACGGCTACGACGAGGAGGAGGGCAAGCGGCTCTGGATGCAGGCCCGCGCCGCCCTCCGGGCCAAGTACCCCGGCTCCGCCTGCGACGTGGAGCTGCTCCAGATCGGCGCGACGATTGCCGTCCATACCGGGCCCTACCCGCTGGGCCTGGGCGTGGTGCGGCGGTACCGGCCGGAAAATAAGTAAACCCAAGAGAGTCTGCCGAGAGGCAGGCTCTTTTTTTGATCCGCCGGCCGGGCGAAACACCGCCTTTTCTTCTCGTGTTCAGAGAAAAAACCAAAAAAACAGGGCGATTGCAGGTAAAACGATTTACAAACATTTCACAATGTGATATATTAGGAGCGGAAGTGGGAAAAATTGGCCCCAAAAGGTCAATTCGACCCACCCAGAGAGATAGGAAAAAAGAATTGAAATGGAGGAATTTTGTGATGAAAAAGCGGATCCTCGCGGGCGTGCTGAGCGCAATGATGCTCCTGTCCGCCTGCGGTACCGGCGCTTCCACCGCTTCCACCGCTGCCAGCAGCACGGCAGCTTCGGGCTCCGGCTCCACCGCATCGGGTGTCTTTGAGGGCTCCTCTGTGGGCATGCAGGGCACCGTCACGGTGGCTATGACCGTCGAAGAGGGCAAGATCACCAACGTGGAGCTCACCGAGTGCCACGAGACCCCGTCCATCGCCTCGGTGGCCATGGAGCGGCTGCCCCAGCAGATGGTGGAGCACCAGACCACTACCCTGGACGCCGTCACCGGCGCTACCCTGGCCAGCAACGCCATCATGCGGGCAGCTTCTGCTGCGGCTGAGGCTGCCGGCCTGGATATGGACCAGCTGAAGGCCAACGCTTACTCCGAGCCCGCGGGCGAGGATGAGACCTGGGAGACCGACGTCCTGGTGGTGGGCGGCGGCGGCGCCGGCTTCTCGGCTGCCATCACCGCAGCACAGGGCGGCGCAAAGGTCATCCTGATCGAGAAGAGCTCGGTCATCGGCGGCAACACCCTGATGCAGGGCGGCGCCTTCAATGCGGTGGACCCCGCCGCTCAGGCCGAAGTGATCCTGACCGAGGCCCAGAAGAACACCCTGGACGGCTATCTGGCCCTCTCCACCTCGGACGAGAACCTGCACTTTGATCAGTTCCCCGAGTGGGCTGAGGTCCTGACCCAGCTCCAGAGCGACATCAACACCTTCTATGCAGAGAACGCGGACAAGACCGCCGGCGTGGATATGCCCGGCTTCGACTCCATCTCTCTGCATATGTGGCACATCTACACCGGCGGCCTGCGCCAGATGAACGACGGCAGCTGGATGGCCTCCGACATCGACCTGGCCCGCAACCTGGCCGAGAGCGCCCTGGGCACCTTTGAGTGGATGCGGGACGACCTGGGCCTGTACGCCCCCTCCGGCGAGGGCGAGGGCGACACCCTCTACACCGTTCTGGGCGCTATGTGGCCCCGGACCCACCGGGTCGAGACCAGCACTGAGCTGATGGACGACCTGCGCGCTGTGGCTGAGGACGCCGGCGTCACCGTCTACACCGAGACCGCCGCCACCAGCCTGCTGACCGACGAGAACGGCAAGGTCATCGGCGCCACCGCCGAGAAGGCCAACGGCACCAAGATCACCATCAACACCGCCAACGGTGTTGTCCTGGCCAGCGGCGGCTACTGCGCCAACCCCGCTATGGTCAAGGAGTATGACCAGTACTGGGGCGACGATCTGACCGATCACACCCTGACCACCAACGTGGGCACCAACGAGGGCGACGGCATCCTGATGGCTCAGGCCATCGGCGCCGACACCGTGGGCATGGAAGTGGCTCAGCTGATGCCCTCTTCCTCTCCGCTGAAGGGCACCATGACCGACGGCGTCTGGGGCGATGCTTCCGAGCAGATCTGGATCGACGGCGAGGGCAACCGCTTCGTCGATGAGTACGCCGAGCGCGACGTCCTGGCCAAGGCTTCTCTGGCTCTGGAGGACGGCATCTTCTACATCCTCTACGCCGGCCCCGTGGGCGAGAACGGCATGACCACCGGCGCTACCCTGGATCAGGCCATGTTCGGCACCACCATCCAGGATATGGTGGACAACGGCCACGTCTGGTACGGCTCCACCCTGGCCGAGCTGGCGGAGGCGACTGCTACCAGCGCCGGCGGCGCTGCCCCTGCCTTCACCGAGGAGGCTCTGCGCAACACCATCGAGAAGTACAACAGCTATGTGGAGGCCCAGGAGGACCCCGACTTCCACAAGGAGGTTCTGGCGGGCGCCGTTGACATCGAGGCCATCGAGGCCGACCCCAACGTGGGCTTTGTCATCTCTCCCCGCAAGGCTTCTCTGCACCACACCATGGGCGGCCTGAAGATCGACACCGAGGCGCATGTCCTGAACACCGACGGCGAGATCATCGAGGGCCTGTGGGCTGCGGGTGAGGTCACCGGCGGCATCCACGCGGGCAACCGTCTGGGCGGCAACGCTGTGGCAGACATCTTCACCTACGGCCACATTGCAGGCGGCAACGCTGCTGCCGGCAAGTAAACCGGAACCCCTCTGCTGAGGGAAACAACAGACAACCAGGGGGCTGCCGCAGTTTGCGGCGGCCCCTTCTTGGGTAGGGAGAACAGTACAGGATGAGCAAAGAACAAACGAAAGGCCGGGCCCGCCCCGGCAGCTGGAAGCAGAACCTTTTGTTTGCCCTGGTGGTGCTGGCCCTGGCGGGCGCCATCGGCGGGTACTACTGGGTTCAGCGGGCCAATCGCCCGGAAAAGATGGCCCACCTGGTCTATGGCACCGGCGAGCGCCGGGAGGTGGAGATCGATCTGCGGGAGGACGGGGACTATACCTTTGATTCCAACGGGTACGAGATCCATCTCCAGGTGCGGGAGGGAACCATCGCCTTTGTGGACAGCCCCTGCCCAGACCACGTCTGCGAGGGCTTCGGCTGGATCAGCGAGGTGTACGACTGGGCGGCCTGCATCCCGGCCCAGGCCATGCTGACCATCGAGCCGGTGGAATAAGCCGAATCCCCCGAACCCCCCGGAACGCCAAAGAGTCTGCCGAAAGGCAGGCTCTTTTTTTGCGGGAAACATTTGGAAATCCCCGGGGAAATATGCTATACTGGAAAAAAGCCCCGGGGGAGGTCCCCGGCGGCACAGAGGAACAAACCAAAGGAGGGGAACGGTATGCGGATCGCAACGATTGAAATTTTCACGATGCTGCTGCTCTTTGTGGTGCCGATTCTGGTGGGCATCGCCCTGGTGAAATACTTCATCCGGTACGGCATCGACTACTACCTAGACCAGAAGGAAAAGCGCGCCGCCGCCCGCCAGAACCCCCAGATCCCCGATAATCCCCAGTAACGCCCCCAAGACGAGAACAAAGGAGAACATTCCCCCATGACCACCTTCTGCAAAATCGGCCCCGAAGAGGCCGCCCGCCTGTCCGAGATCGCATCCCGGGTGGTGAAAGCCCACTTTGACCCCCTGATCGGCCCGGCCCAGAACGACTACATGATCGAGAAATTCCAGTCGGAACCGGCCATCCGGGCCCAGCGGGCCGGGGGCTATCGGTACTACTGGGTGATGGAGGAGGGCGAGACCGCCGGTTTTCTGGCCTTTTACCCCCGGGAGGGCAAGCTCTATCTGAGCAAGTTCTACCTGCTGGAAGGGTTCCGGGGCCGGGGCCTGGCGGGGAAGATGTTCGCCTTTGTGGCCGAGTCCGCCCGGGCCGAGGGGCTGAGCGCCGTCTACCTCAACGTCAACCGGGGCAACACCGGGGTCATCCGGGCGTATGAGCACCTGGGCTTTCAGATCGTCCGGGAGGAGAAAAACGACATCGGCGGGGGCTTTTTTATGGACGATTATGTGATGGAGTGCCCCCTGACCTGACCCAAAAAACAGAAAAAACAAAGGGCTCCGGGCCTTCCCTCGTGCAGGGGGGAGACTCGGAGCCTTATTTTTCAGCGGTTACCGGGCCAGGTCGTGGAAGAAGTCGGGGGGCAGGGTTTCCAGGGTGCTGCGCCGGATTAAGATGGTGTAGTGGTACAGATAGGCGTTGCGCAGGCCGGTGGTGGGGATCATCCCCCGGGCCGAGCGCATGGGGCCGCTGGCCCCCCGCACCCGCACCCGGTAGGGGATATGGGCCGCGTGGAGCTTGGCGGTCACCTTGGCCTTGGTGGCCAGGTCGTAGGTCCAGTAAACTTCCACATAGCGGTCGAAGAAAAGCCGGTTCAGCCAGTTGGGCAGCATGGAAAACACCTCCCTCTGTCAGAGACCCGGGCCGCCCGGGATCTATGCAAAATCCTCTATTCTAAGAATACCGGAAGACAGGCGGGGTGTCAAGACAGCGGAGGTGACAAAAAATCAGCCGTATTTTGGACGTGCGGGAGGATTGTGCTGGGGCGAGCCCCTGTGGTATACTGAAAAAAACAACGTCCGGTCGAACACAACCGGCAAAAACGGGTTTGTCGCCGAGAGGAGGAAACAGGATGCCGCTGCATATCGATGGAACTCTTTTTCTGATGGTCGCCGTCTATCTGGCCCTGGGGGTGATCGTGGCGTGGATGCCCGATTCCTTCCCCCGGTTTCAGAGAAATCACCCGGGCATGTCCTACCCGGTGGTAAATTTCAGCCTGCCCTTTGAAGTGGACGAAACCAGCTGGCCCCGGGTCAAGCGGGTAGGCAGCCGGGTGTTCTTCTTTTTCGCCCTGGTGGAAGGGGTCAATGCCCTCTGCGAGGGGTTTGGCCTGTATGAAAACGCTCCGCTGCCCCGCAGCCGGGTTTCGGGGATTTTGTTCTGCGGGTGCATCTGCTGCTACCTGATCGCCACCGCCCTGGCCGCCCGGGGCGAGAAAAAGTGAAGAGTGAATAAGTAATAAAACCCTGGGCTCTTTCAATGGGCGGGAACTGCCGGAGCCTTGGGCTGTCGCGGCGGGGGCGCTGTGGTTTCCGCCCGCCTACGGCGCGAATGAAAAAATCCCCCGAACGCTTTCGCGTTCGAGGGATTTTTTGGTGGACGGTACAGGACTCGAACCTGTGACCTCCTGCACGTCAAGCAGATGCTCTACCAGCTGAGCTAACCGTCCAACTCGTTTGCTGTTGTCAGCTCGCTTATATTACCACATTTCGACCCGGATTGCAAGCCCTTTTTCAAAGAAAATGTGAATTTTTTTAAAAGACCCCCCGCCCCGCCCCCGGGCGGGGGGCTTTTTGGTTGCCCTGCCCTTGAGAACGTGGTATAATAAATCGTTAGAAATATCGCGGCCGGGGGGCTTTTTGCGCCCTCGGCCCGGGAGGGCAGAGGATGAGAGTTTTGGGCATCGACCCCGGCTACGCCATTGTGGGCTGGGGCGTGGTGGATTATGCGGGCAACCGCTTTGCGCCGGTGGATTTCGGCGCGGTGTGCACCCCCGCGGGGATGGCTTTTGAGCAGCGGCTGGCCCAGGTCTACGACGGGGTGCGCCAGATCATCGCCCGCACCCAGCCCGAGGCGCTGGCCATCGAAAAACTGTTCTACCAGCACAACCAGACCACCGTGATCGGGGTGGCCGAGGCCCGGGGGGTCGTCCTGTTGGCGGCGGCCCAGGCGGGGCTGCCCATCTACGAATACACCCCCATGCAGGTGAAGCAGGCCGTCACCGGCTACGGCAAAGCCGTCAAAAAGCAGGTGCAGGAGATGACCCGCCTGCTGCTTCATTTACAGGCGGTGCCCAAACCCGACGACACCGCCGACGCTTTGGCCATGGCCATCACCCACTGCCACACCAGCGGCAACCGGCTGGACCGGCTGACCCCCCGGCAGATCGGCCCCATCTGATCGCCGGATACGATAAGGGAGGAGAAGGGACATGATTCACTGCCTGACCGGCAAAATCCTCAAGAAAAATCTGGACGGCGTGGTCGTCAGCTGCGGCGGGGTGGGCTATTACGCCCAGTGCCCCGCCAGCGTGGCGGGGGCGCTGCCCGGCGTGGGGGCCGAGGCCACCCTCTATACCGTCTTGAACGTCAGCGAAAACGACATCAGCCTCTACGGCTTCGCCACCGAACAGCAGCAGGCCTGTTTCAAGATGCTCACCGGCGTGTCGGGGGTGGGGCCGAAAGTGGGCCTCGCCATCCTGTCGGTGATGGAGCCGGACCGGGTGGCCCTGGCCATCTCGGCGGGGGACCACAAGGCCTTTAAAGCCGCCAGCGGCGTGGGCCCGAAACTGGCCCAGCGGATCACCCTGGAACTGAAAGACAAGGTCGCCAAGGGCTTTGTGGAGGGCATCCAGCTGGAGGACCTCTCGGGCGCAGCGGGGGCAGGCCCGGCGGCCACCCAGGGCAGCACCCAGGCCATCGCGGCCCTGGTCTCCCTGGGGTACAGCCAGAGCGAGGCGGCTTTGGCGGTGGCCAAGATCGACCCGGCCCTCCCGGTGGAGGAGATCATCAAACTCGCCCTGCGGGGCATGGCGGGCAGGAGGTAAACCATGCAGGACCAAGCGGCACTCTACGGCGCACAGCTGATGCAGCCCGGCCTCACCGGCATCGACAGCGAGGAGAACACCCTCCGCCCCCAGCATCTGGAGGACTACGTCGGCCAGGAGAAGGTCAAACAAAACCTGAAAATCTATCTTGAAGCGGCCCGCCGCCGGGGCGAGCCCATGGACCATATTCTGCTCTATGGCCCCCCGGGCCTGGGCAAAACCACCCTGGCGGGGATCATCGCCAACGAGATGGGGGTCCAGATCCGGATCACCAGCGGCCCCGCCATCGAGAAACCCGGCGATCTGGCCGCCCTCCTCACCAGCTTGCAGGAGGGGGACGTCCTCTTCATCGACGAGATTCACCGGCTCTCCCGCCAGGTGGAGGAGGTCCTCTACCCGGCTTTGGAGGACTACGCCCTGGATATCATGATCGGCAAGGGCCCCAGCGCCCAGAGCATCCGGATCAACCTCCCCCGGTTTACCCTGGTGGGGGCCACCACCCGGGCGGGCCAGCTCACCGGCCCGCTGCGGGACCGGTTCGGGGTGCTGCTCAAGCTGGAACTGTACAGCCCCGACGAACTGTCCCGGATCATCCAGCGGAGCGCGGGGATTCTCGACCAGCCCATCACCCCCGAGGGGGCCTATGAGATGGCGAAGCGCAGCCGGGGAACCCCCCGTGTGGCCAACCGCTTTTTGAAACGGGTGCGGGACTTCGCCACCGTTTTGGGGGACGGCGTCATCGACCAGGACGTGGCCCTGATGGCCCTGAAACGGATGGACGTGGACGCCCTGGGCCTGGACGAGCTGGACCGGAGCCTGCTCCGGGCGGTGATCGAGATGTACAACGGCGGCCCCGTGGGCCTCGAGACCCTGGCCGCCGCCCTGGGGGAGGAGGCCGTCACCCTGGAGGACCTGTGCGAGCCCTACCTGATGCAGCTGGGCTTTTTGACCCGGACCCCCCGGGGCCGCTGCGTCACCCACCTGGCCTATGAGCACCTGGGCCTCCGGGCCCCCGAGGGGGACTCGACCCCCGAGGAGAACGGCCAGCAGAGCCTGTTTTAAACCGGCGTTTGCCCCGGCGGTGGAAAACCGCCCCCGGCAAATCCTGAAAATACAATAAAAGAAAAAGAATCCGCTGTCCTTTGGCCCCCCGGGCGCATAAAATGAGGGCAGCAAGGAGGAATTGGAAGATGGGAAAGTATTTTGGTACCGACGGCGTCCGCGGCGTGGCGGGCGTGGATCTGACCTGTGAGCTGGCCATGAAGATCGGCCGGGGGGCGGCTGCCGTCCTGACCGAGAAAACCGGCCGCCGGCCCCGCATCCTGATCGGCAAGGACACCCGCCAGTCCGGCGATATGCTGGAAGCCGCCCTCACCGCCGGCCTGTGCAGCGTGGGCGCCGACGTGGAGAGCTTGGGGGTTCTGCCCACCCCGGCGGTGGCCTACCTGGTCCGCAAGTACAAGGCGGACGCGGGCGTGGTGATCTCCGCCAGCCATAACCCCATGGAGTTCAACGGCATCAAGATTTTCGCGGGCACCGGCTACAAGCTCCCCGACGAGGTGGAGGAGCAGATCGAGGCCCACATCGACAACGACTGCAAGGATATCCCTCTGGCCGTGGGGGAGGAGATCGGCACCGTCTCTCTGCGGAGCGACGGCCTGCGGGATTATGTGGACCACCTGTACGAGGCCATCGGCGGGGACCTGTCCGGCCTGAACCTCTGCATTGACTGCGCCAACGGCGCGGCCGCGGCGGTGGCCCAGAAGCTCTTCCCCCGTCTGGGGGCCAAGTGCACCTTCATCGGTGTTTCCCCCGACGGCAAGAACATCAACAAAGAGGTGGGCAGCACCCACCTGGAAAACCTGGAAAAGGCCGTGGTAGACGGCGGCTATGACTGCGGCATCGCCTTTGACGGGGACGCCGACCGGTGCCTGGCCTGCGACGAAAAGGGCCGGGAGATCGACGGCGACAAAATCATCGCCCTGCTGGCTATGATGATGAAGGAAAAGGGCCGGCTGGACGGGGATACCGCGGTGGTCACCGTCATGTCCAACCTGGGCTTTATCAAATACATGGAGGCCCAGGGCATCCACACCGAGAAAACCGCGGTGGGGGACCGGTACGTTTTGGAAAATATGCGGGAGCACGGCTACGCCGTGGGCGGCGAACAGAGCGGCCATGTGATCCTGCTCCATCACGCCACCACCGGCGACGGCGAGTTGACCGCCGGTAAGCTCTTGAAACTCCTGGCCCAGAGCGGCAAGAAGATGAGCGAGCTGAACGACATCTACGCCCAGTTCCCCCAGGTGCTGGTGAACGTCACCGCCAACGCCGCCCAGAAAGCCGCCTACAAAGAGGACGAAGTTTTGGCGGGCTTTATCGAGAACGAACAGCAGAAGCTGATGGGGATGGGCCGGGTCCTGGTGCGGGTCTCGGGCACCGAGCCGAAAATCCGTGTGATGGTGGAGGGCCAGGACCTGGAGGCCATCCGCCTGTGCGCCAACCGGATCGTGGACCAGATCGACCGCCGCATCCTGCACAAATAAGAAAGGAGTCGCCATGCGCCCTGCTGATACCTGGAAAGATTACGAGCTGCTGGATGCCACCGACGGCAACCGGCTGGAACGCTGGGGCCAGACCCTGCTGGTCCGCCCGGACCCCCAGGTCGTCTGGAAAACCCCCAAACAGAGCCCCCTCTGGGCCAAGGCCGACGCGGTCTACCACCGGTCGAACCAGGGCGGCGGCTCCTGGGAGTACCGCCGCCGCCTGCCCGAAAAGTGGCAGATCACCTGCGGCGAAGGGGAGGATAAACTGACCCTGATCGTCAGCCCCACCGGCTTTAAGCACACCGGCGTTTTCCCCGAGCAGGCCGTCAACTGGGCCTGGTACGCCAAAAAAATCCGCGCCGCCGGGCGGCCGGTCCGGGTTTTGAACCTCTTCGGCTATACCGGCGGGGCCACCCTGGCCTGCGCCGCGGCGGGGGCCACCGTCTGCCACGTGGACGCCTCGAAAGGGATGGTCCAGTGGGGCAAGGAGAACGCCGCCGCCAGCGGTTTAGCCGACCGGCCCATCCGCTGGCTGGTGGACGACTGCGGCAAGTTCGTCGCCCGGGAGAAGCGCCGGGGCAACACCTACGACGGCATCATCATGGATCCCCCCAGCTATGGCCGGGGCCCCGGCGGCGAAGTCTGGAAGCTGGAGGACTGCATCTATGACCTGGTCTGCCAGTGCGAGGAGGTCCTGAGCGACAACCCCCTCTTCTTCGCCGTCAACAGCTACACCACCGGGCTCTCCCCGGCGGTCATGGAATATATGCTCAAAACCACCCTCTGCCCCCGGTTCGGGGGCCGCACCTCCTGCGACGAGATCGGCCTGCCGGTGACCGCCACCGGCGGGGTGGTGCCCTGCGGCGCCACCGCCATCTGGGAGAGCGCCGAGGGCTAACCCATCAAACCAAGTGGAGTACAGCGCCGGGCCCGCCGGGCCGGGGGCGCGCACTACCGGAAAGAGAAACGCAATGGAAGAAACGATTTTAACCGCAAAAGATTTGAAATTCCGCTATGACCCGGATTCCCCGGTCTACGCCCTCAAGGGCGCCTCGATGGAGGTGAAGCGGGGGGAGTTTGTGGCGGTGCTGGGGGCCAACGGCTGCGGCAAGAGCACCCTGGCCAAGCACTTCAACGCCATTCTGCTGCCCGAGGCGGGCACTGTCCTGGTGGAAGGGATGGACACCGCCGACGAGGACAAGCTCTATGACATCCGCCAGACGGTGGGCATGGTGTTCCAGAACCCGGACAACCAGATCGTCGCCACCGTGGTGGAGGAGGACGTGGCCTTCGCCCTCGAAAACCTGGGTGTCCCCACCGACGAGATGCGCCGCCGGGTAGACGACGCCATGAAGATGGCGGGGATCTACAAGTACCGGGAGCGGGCCCCCCACAAACTCTCGGGCGGCCAGAAACAGCGGGTGGCCATCGCGGGCGTGGTGGCCATGCGGCCCGACTGCCTGATTTTGGACGAGGCCACCGCCATGCTGGACCCCCGGGGCCGGGAACAGGTGATGCAGACCATCCGCCACCTGAACAAGACCATGGGGATCACCGTGGTTTCCATCACCCACTATATGGAGGAGGCCGCCCAGGCCGACCGGGTCCTGGTGATGAGCCAGGGCGAGGTGGTGATGGAGGGCACCCCCAAAGAGGTGTTCAGCCAGACCGAAAAGGTCCGCAGCCTCCATCTGGACGTGCCCCAGGCGGCAGAACTGCGGGACGAGCTGGTGAAAGCCGGCGTCCCCCTGCCGGAGGGCATCATCGACACGGGCGAGTGCGCCCAGGCGCTCTATGAGCTGCTGAAGTAAGGGGGCGGAACCAATGGCAAGCATCATCAAGGTAGAAAACCTGAGTTATGTCTATAACCCCGGGATGCCCGGGGCCACCACCGCGCTGGAAAATGTCAGCTTCGAGGTGGAAGAGGGGGATTTCGTGGGGATCATCGGCTCTACCGGTTCGGGCAAGAGCACCCTCATCTCCCACATGAACGGCCTGAACCGTCCCACCAGCGGCAAAATCTATATCGACGGGCGGGATATCTGGGCCGACCCTGCCAAAATCCGGGAGTTCCGGTTCATGGTGGGCCTGGTGTTCCAGTACCCCGAGTACCAGCTCTTCGAGGAGACCTGTTATAAGGACATCGCCTTCGGCCCCAAGAACATGGGCCTGGACGAAAAGGAGATCGACCGCCGGGTCCACGAGGCGGCCCGGTTCGTGGGCCTGAGCGAGGAGCTCTTGCAGCGCAGCCCCTTTGAGCTCTCCGGCGGCCAGAAGCGCCGGGTGGCCGTGGCGGGCGTGATGGCCATGGAGCCCCGGATTCTGGTGTTGGACGAGCCCGCCGCCGGCCTCGACCCCGAGGGGCGGGACACCATCCTCTCCCAGGTGAAGGAGTACCACAAAAAGACGGGCACCACCGTCCTGCTGGTCTCCCACAGCATGGAGGATATTGCCCGCTACGCCAACAAAGTCCTGGTGATGGCCGAGCGGAAGCTGGCCATGTACGACACGGTGGAGCGGGTCTTTGACCGCGCCCCCGAGCTGCTGGAATTGGGCCTCTCGGTGCCCCAGGTGACCAAAATTTTCCTGAAACTGCGGGAGATGGGGATTGACCTGCCCACCGACGTTTACACCATCCCCTATGCGGTGAAAACCATCCTGGAGGCCAAGGCCCGCCGGGATGCGGGCGAAAATCTGACCCTGCCCCGCCGCACCGTGGGGGAGAATAAGAAAGGAGGCGAGGCGTAATGCTGCGGGATATTACCATCGGCCAGCACTTCCCCGGGGATAGCCTCGTCCACCGGTTCGACCCCCGGCTCAAGCTGGTGTTGACGATTCTTTATATTGTGCTGCTCTTTGCGGCCTCCAACCCCCTGGGGCTGGCCCTCTCGATTCTGTTTTTGGCCGTCATGTACAAGGTGGCGAAGATCCCCCTCAAGATGATCGGCCGGAGTTTGAAACCCATCCTGCCCATCGTGCTTTTCACGGCGGTGCTGAACCTCTTCTTTGTCACCGGCCAGGGGGAACCGCTCTTCCAGTTCTGGATTCTGGAAATCTACCCCGAGGGCGTCCGGTACGCGATTTTAATGAGCGTCCGGGTCATGGCCCTGATCGCGGGCACCAGCCTTTTGACCTACACCACCAGCCCCATCGTCCTGACCGACGCCATCGAGGCGCTGCTCCGGCCGTTGGGCAAACTCCACTTCCCGGTGCATGAGCTGGCCATGATGATGAGCATCGCCCTCCGGTTCATCCCCACGTTGATCGAGGAGACCGACAAGATCATGAACGCCCAGAAGGCCCGGGGCGCCATGCTGGACACCGGCAAACTCACCGAGCGGGTCAAGGCCCTGGTGCCGGTACTGATCCCCCTCTTTATCTCGGCCTTCCGCCGGGCGGACGAGCTGGCCATGGCCATGGAGTGCCGCTGCTACAAGGGCGGCGAGGGCCGCACCCGGCTGAAGGTGCTCCGCTGCACCCGCCAGGACTACATCAGCCTGGCGGTCTGTTTGGTCTGCTTTGGGGGGATTCTGGCCTCCCGGCTGCTTTTCCCCAATTTCTGACAAGAATCGCCGAGCTGCGGCGCGCGGGGGCAATCTCCGCGGGCTGCGGCTCTTGTTCTATCCCTTTGAAGGAGGGCCCGACGCTGTATGAACTATCTACTCACCCTGGCCTACGACGGCACCGAATACTGCGGGTTCCAGGTGCAGCCCAACGGGCGGAGCGTGGCCGCCGCCTTCCAGGACGGGCTGGAGGCGGTGCTGGGGGCCCGGCCGGACATCAAGGGGTGCAGCCGCACCGACGCGGGGGTCCACGCCCTGGGTTTCGCCCTCAACTTCCACGCCGACTGCAAAATCCCGCCCTTTAAGCTGCCCCTGGCCCTCAACAGCCGGCTGCCCCGGGATATCCGGGTGCTCTCGGCCCGTCTGGTGCCCGAGGACTTTCACGCCCGGTACGCCGCCCACACCAAAACCTATCTCTACCGGATTTTAAACAGCGCCATCGACTCCCCCTTTGACGCCCGGTATTACCACCGCATCCCCGGGCGTCTGGATACCGACCGGATGGCGAAGGCCGCCGCGGGCTTTGTGGGGCGGCACGATTTTCTCGCCCTCTGCGCTTCGGGCAGCTCGGCGGCGGCCCACGGGGACACCGTCCGCACCATCACCGACTGCACCGTCACCCGAAAAGGGGACCGGGTGGAAATTCTGGTGACGGCGGACGGGTACTTATACAACATGGTGCGGATCCTGGCGGGCACCCTCTGCGAGGTGGGGGCCGGGCGGATGGACCCCGGCGCCATTGGGGGGATTCTGGCCAGCCGGGACCGGGGCCGGGCGGGGCCGACCTTGCCCGCCAAGGGGCTTTTTCTGCACCATGTGAGCTATGATTTGCCAGAGGAGGAGACACGGGGATGAAACGTTCCAATCGCGGCCCCCGCTCGGGGGAAAACCTCTCCGCCGGGCGGGTGGAATATCTCGAGCAGGCCCGGCGGCGGGTCCAGGCCCGGCGGCTGCGCCGGACGGTGGTGATCGTTTTGCTGCTGGCGGCCCTGGTGGTCTACGCCACCGGCGCGGTGGGCAGCTCCATCGCCCTGGCCAAAGACCTGGTGGACAGCGTCAAGATCGCGTTCCTGCCCCGCCAGGGCTACCCCCAGCAGACCGGCATCCAGGAAATTTACCAGATAGAACCCCTGGCCGGGGGCTATGTGCTCCTGGGGGAGGAGGGGTGCGTGGTCTACTCGGACAAGGGCAACCGCCTGAACTCCATCCAGACCAGCTACGCCCGCCCCGCCCTGGCGGTGGGCAAGACCCATTTTGTCCTTTATAACCGCTCGGGCAACGAGCTGCGGGTGGAAAGCCGCACCCAGAATCTCTATACCATGACCATGGAGAATAAGATTTATCTGTGCGGCATGGCAGACGACGGCAAACTGGCGGTGGTCACCGAGGACACCCGGACTCTGGCCCGGCTGACGGTCTACTCGGCCCAGATGGAAGAGCTGCTCCGCTGGAGCGTCACCACCACCGAGGGCACCCCTTTGCGGGTGGCCTTCTCGCCCGATAACGGCAAACTGGCGGTGGCCACCCTCACCGCCAAGGACAGCGCCATCCTCTCGAACCTCTATCTTTTGGGGGTCAGCGAGGGCGACCCGGTCTGCCTGGCAGGCGTCCCGGGCTGCATCCCCCAGTGGGTGGGGTGGACCTCGAACCGGGAGATCCTGGTGATCTACGACGACCACGCGGCCCTCTATGACGTAAGCGGCGCCGAAAAAGGCCGGTACGACTACGGCGGAAACGGGCTTGTGGACTTTTCCGTCGGGGATGCGGGTCCGGCGCTTCTCTTCGAGGGGGGCCAGGTGGCGCTGCTCAACAAGGGCCTCGGGATCGAGTACCAGGGGGCGGTGCCCTCGGCCAACCGGATTCTCCGGACCAAAGAGAATTTTTATCTGCTCTGTGACCAGTCGGTGGAGGTCTTCGGCGCCGACGGGGTCTACCAGTGGAGCCAGCAGCTGGAGGCAAAGCCCGAGGCGCTGCTGGCGGGGCGGCAGCTGCTCCTCTTTTGCAGCAACACGGTCCAGCAGCTGGAACCGCCGGCCCCCGAAGAATAAAACCCCGGGGTGGGAATCATGCTAATTTGGTACTCTGCGGACCAAAAACCACCAGAGGAATTGAGAAATGTTCATGAATCCGTCATTAGTTTTTGATATCATTTGTACTGTGTTCTGGCTCGTCATGGCCCTGCGCTACGCCCGCAAAGGGATGCTGGCCTCCCTGGTCCAGATCGGGGGGAGCCTGGTGGGGCTGATCGGGGCTTGGCGGTTCGCCGTCTGGGGCTCGGCGGCGGTCTTTAACCGGTTTTTCGCCGGGGGCTTCCGCACCGCCATCGCCGAGAGCATCGCCGCCGGGGGCGCCGTGGACCTGAGCCAGATCGCTGCGGAATACGCGGGCTTTCTGCCCGAGGGGTTCCGCCAGTCCATTGTGGAGGCCTGTCAGCGGTCCCTCTCGGCCGTCCTCACCGATAACGCGGTGGTTATGGCCGACGCCATCGTCCAGCACGTCCTGATGCCCCTTTTGACCCCGGTGATCTCCATCGTCCTGTTTTTTGTGGCCTACGCCCTTTTGCGGATGCTGGTGAGCCTGCTGGTGACGGTGCTGGGGCTGGTGAATCACCTGCCGGTGATCGGGGCCGTCAACCGGGGCTTGGGCTTCGCCGTGGGCGGGTTTGCCAGTTTGGTGGATGTGTTCCTTGCGCTCTGTGTGATCTGGGCTTTGGTGGTCATCACCGGCGGCGGGCTGCCCCTTTTGAACGAGGCGACCCTCAGCGGCAGTCTCTACTATAAGGCATTTAATCTCGTGAACCCCTTCCTCTATTGAGCGGGTGAGATGCGTTTTTTCAAAATAAGGAGGAACCTATGGTCTGTATTCGATGCAAAAAGCGTCCGGCCATTATCTTTGTCCAGCGGATGGATTCCAATAGCCAGATGAAGCAGGAGGGCTACTGCCTGCGCTGCGCCCGGGAGCTGCACATCAAACCGGTGGAAGACCTGATGAAGCAGTTCGGGATGTCCGAGCAGGACATGGACAACATGGAAGACCGGATGGAAAATATGCTGGAAGAGATGGGCGGCGAGGGGGCCAACCCCTTCTCCATGATGATGGGGATGGGCCAGCCCGGCGAGAACGAGGAAACCGACGACGCCGAGGGGTTCACCCCCGGGGGCAACGCCACCTTCCCTCTGAGCCTCTCGGGCCAGGAGGAGAAAAAGGACGCCGGCCGCGCGGGGAATAAAAAGCCCCCCCGCCGCAAGTTCCTGGACACCTACTGCGAGAACCTGACCGAGAAGGCCCGGGCGGGCAAGATCGACGACATCATCGGCCGGGACCGGGAGATCTACCGCACCATCCAGATTTTGAGCCGCCGCCAGAAGAATAACCCCTGCCTCATCGGCGAGGCGGGCGTGGGCAAGACGGCCATCGCCGAGGGGATCGCCCAGCGGATCGCCAAGGGCCAGGTGCCCGCCCAGCTCAAGAACAAGGAGATTTACCTTCTGGACCTGACCGCTCTCGTGGCGGGCACCCAGTTCCGGGGCCAGTTCGAGCAGCGGGTGAAAGGCCTGCTCAGCGAGGTGAAGGCCGCGGGCAACGTCATCCTGTTCATTGACGAGGTCCACACCATCACCGCCGCCGGCGAGAGCGAGGGCGCCATGAACGCCGGCAACATCCTGAAACCCGCCCTCTCCCGGGGCGAGATCCAGGTCATCGGCGCCACCACCTTCGCCGAGTACCGCAAGTATATCGAGAAGGACCAGGCCCTGGAGCGCCGGTTCCAGCCGGTGCGGGTGGAGGAGCCCAGCGTGGCCGACACCCTGGCGGTCATGAACGGCATCAAGCGGTATTACGAGGCCCACCACCACGTCAAAGTCCCCGCCGACGTTTTGAACGCCACGGTGCTTTTGTCGGAGCGGTATATCACCGACCGTTTCCTGCCCGATAAGGCCATCGACCTCTTGGACGAGGCCTGCGCCTGCTGCAACCTGGCCCACCCGGTGATCTCGGAGTATCTCGAGATGCAGCAGGAGGCCGACCGCCTGAAAGCCGAGGAGGCCGCCATGGCCGAGGCGGACGCCAACCAGCCCATCGACTACGAGCAGGCCGCCGAGCGGAAGACCCGCCTGGCCCAGCTGGAAAATGAGCTGCCCGCCAAGCAGGCCGCCGCCAGCGAGATCAATGTGAGCATGGACGACGTGGCCCGGGTCATCGAGCTGTGGACCGGCATCCCCGCCGTCAAGATTCGGGAGAGCGAGTTTGTGAAACTGGCCTCCCTCGAGACGG
The DNA here is from genome assembly GCF_022180365.1 of Faecalibacterium gallinarum. GTDB lineage: Bacteria > Bacillota > Clostridia > Oscillospirales > Ruminococcaceae > Faecalibacterium > Faecalibacterium gallinarum. The sequence continues at coordinate 9,864 of NZ_BQKV01000109.1, read as the reverse complement.
AGCTGAAAAAGAAGATCGTGGGCCAGGACGAGGCCGTCCATCTGGTGGCCCAGGCCATCAAGCGGAGCCGCGCCGACCTGGCGGGCCGCCGCCGCCCGGCCAGCTTTATCTTTGTGGGCCCCACCGGCGTGGGCAAGACCGAGCTGGTGAAACAGCTGGCCAGCCAGCTCTTCGACGGCCCGGACCCCCTGATCCGGCTGGACATGAGCGAGTATATGGAAAAGTACGCCGTCTCCCGGATGATCGGTTCGCCTCCGGGCTATGTGGGCTACGAGGAGGCCGGCCAGCTCACCGAGAAGGTCCGCCGCCGCCCCTACAGCGTCGTCCTCTTCGACGAGATCGAGAAGGCCCACCCCGACGTGATGAACATCCTCCTCCAGATTCTGGACGAGGGCAAGATCAACGACGCACAGGGCCGGACGGTGGATTTCTCCAACACCGTCATCTGTATGACCTCCAACGCGGGCAGCACCAGCCAGAGCACCGGGCTCGGCTTCAACAAGACCGAGGCCCAGCTCAGCGAGGAAAAGACCATGAAAGCCCTCTCCCAGTTCCTCCGGCCGGAGTTTTTGGGCCGTGTGGACGAGGTGGTGGTCTTTAAGCCCCTGAGCGACGAGACTCTGGAGGGGATCGCCGCCCTCATGCTGGACGAATACAAACCCGGCATGGAGGCCCGGGGCATCGCGTACAGCTACACCCCCGCCGCCCTCAAGGCCCTGGTGGCCAAGTGCCAGGGGGGCAAGTTCGGGGCCCGGGATCTGCGCCGGATCATCCGCAAGAATGTGGAGGATGTGGCCGCCGAGCGGCTCATCGGGGGCGAACTCGCCTCCGGCGGGAGCCTCGTGGTGGACGCCGAAAACGGCGAGATCGTCCTGCGCTGAAAGTTATCCTAAAATCAAAAGCCGCCTGCTCTTTGGGAGCGGGCGGCTTTTTTGATGTGGCGGCGAAATTATAAAAACATCCGGCCCGGACGACATGTGCGTACGGGCCGGATACATACAGGGAAATTTTGCGGCAAATTGTGTGCGAGGCCAAAGGCCGAGTGCGCGGTTTGCCGTGAAATTTTGTCCCCGGGGGAATACTAGGGGGGAGGAATTTCTGACCTGCGAATGCAGGCAGAAATGGGTCCCCCCTAGAAGCGCACAGCGCTTAACCCAGGGTGTGCCCCGGTTTCGGCTTGTTGGGGCTGCGGGAACTGGTGCGGCCCTCGGGGTTGATCTCGCCCGCCTTGGTCAGGGCGATCTTGGTGAGGGTGGGGCCAACCAGCTCATACACCAAAACCGAGAAGAGGACCACGTTCCGCACCACGGCGCCGTCCGACAGGTTGGCGGCGGTGAGAGCCATGCCCAGGGCTACGCCCGCCTGGGGCAGCAGGGTGGGGCCCAGGTACCGGCTGATGGTGGGGCTGCACTGGGACAGCCGGCAGCTGGAATAGGCGCCGAAGATCTTGCCCGCCGAGCGGCTGATGAGAAACACCACGCCGATCAGGAGCACCATCGGGTTTTTCAGGATGTTCAGGTCCAGCTCGGCGCCCGAGAGGACGAAGAAGAGGATGTTCACCGGGCTGGTCCAGCGGTCCACCCGGTCCATCAGCTCTTCGCTGGTCTCGCAGATGTTGCAGAAGACGGTGCCGGTCATCATGCAGACCAAGAGCAGCGAAAAGCCCAGGTGCACCGGCCCGATGTCAAACTCCAGCATGGACAGGCCCACCGTCAGCAGGACAAAGGCGATGGAGAGGCTCATCCGCTTGGAGCGGGAGTGGAAGTATTTTTCCAGAGCGTTGAGGGCAAAGCCCGCCACAGCGCCCAGACCCAGGGAGAGGAGAATCTCGCAGAGCGGCTCCACCAGGACGCCGATCATGTCGATGTGGCCTTTTTCCAGGGCGTTGGCGATGCCGAAGGAGACCGAGAAGAGCACCAGGCCCACGGCGTCGTCGATGGCCACCACCATCAGGAGCAGGTGGGTCAGGGGGCCGTCGGCCTTGTACTGTTTGACCACCATCAGGGTTGCCGCGGGAGCGGTAGCCGCCGCGATGGAGCCCAGGGTGATGGCCGAGGCCGCCGAGATCACGTCCGGCCGGATAAAGTGGAGGGCCAGCAGGGCGGCGTCCACCACCAGGGTGGTGATCACCGCCTGGAGGATGCCGATGGTGATGGCCTGGCGGCCCATGCTCTTGAGCTGGCTGAGCCGGAACTCGTTGCCGATCACAAAGGCGATGAAGCCCAGGGCGACCTGGGTGACGATCTTAAAGGACTCGACTTCCTCCAGAGAAACAAAGCCGATCAGGGGCAGGCCCAGCTGCCCCAAAAAGAAGGGCCCCAGCAGAAGCCCCGCCACCAGATAGGCGGTGACGGCGGGCAGGTTGACGAGCTTGACGGCGCGGGACATCAAAAGCCCCGCGATCAGGCAGACGGAAAGGGTAATGAGAATTTGTTCCATAAAACAGTCAGGGGCCAGGCCCCGTGAATCCTCCTTGATTTTTAAGCCAAAGGGCAGAACGCTCTATGAACCAGTATGAGTATACTACGTTGGATTTTGAAATTCAATGTGCCAGGTTCAAAAGAGGCGGTCTGTTTTTTTCCTGGTTTTGGCTATACTCAACAAAAAAATTCGGACGGGTTCATGCGACAAAAAGGAGATTCCAGAAACAGCAGATTGAAAACCGCAGAAAATTGTGTATAATGGGGCTATAATGGTGAAAAACGGGTATTTCCCGCAGAGGACAATCGGTTATGAAAAAAATATTATTGATTACAGCGATGTATACCGGCTACGGCCATAAGTCTATTTCCGATTCTCTGGTAGAGCAGTTCAAAGAGATCCCGGATCTCGAGGTCCGGGTGATCGATGGGTTTGAACTTCTTGGCCCCTATGGGCCCCGGATGTCCAAGATCTATGGTGTGACCACCCGCTACGCCAGCGGTTTGTGGAAGCTGTCGTATGAACTGTCGGATCATGACAACCTTCTCCTCAAAACCGGAATTACAGGGATCTCTTCTTTCAGCCTGCACAATTTCCGGCGTTTGATGGAGTCGTTCCGCCCGGATCTGATCCTGAGCGTCCACTCGATGTTCAACGGGTCGATCCTCCGAATCCTGAACCATTTGAAACTGAATATCCCTCTGGTGGTGCTCCAGGCAGATATCATCAACATCCACAGGACCTGGTGTGAGCCCGGCGCGTTTCGGACGATCTGCCCCACCCAGGAGGCCTATGACTGTTCGCTGCGCCACGGGATGCCCCGGGAAAAACTGGTTTTGATCGGGTTCCCCAGCCGCCGCCAGTTTACAGACTGGGCGAGAAACCACCCCAAACAGGAATACGATGGCAAACGCCCGCTGCGCTGCCTGATGATGAGCGGCGGCGAAGGGAGCGGCAACCTCAAACGGTATGCGGAGATGCTGATGACCCAGACCAATGTGTCGCTGACCATTATCTGCGGCCGGAATCGCCGGATGAAAGAGGCGCTGGAGGCTTCCTTCCTGCCGGAATACGAAGGCCGGATGCGGATTCTGGGGTTTGTCACCGAGATGCAGAAAGAGATGGCGGAGCACGATCTGCTGATTGCAAGAGGGAGCCCCAACTCTCTGATGGAGGGCATCGTGATGAACCTGCCCCTGGTCGTCACCGGGGCGCTGCCCGGGCAGGAACGGGATAACCCCCAGCTGATCACAAGGCACAACCTGGGCGTCATCTGCGATGGGCCGGAAAAGATCCCGCAGGTGATCGACATTCTGCTCCAGAACCATTGCCAGCAGTACCACGAGATCGCGGCGGCCCAGCGGGAGTACCGGGATCTGGACAACGCGAAAAAGATTGCCAATTACGTGGTAGGATTGATCAACAAATAAAATTTCTTCTCAAAAAAGGCCTCCAATCCCCAATGGAGGCCTTTTATTTCACAGGATTTTCGGAAAAAAGGGATATGCAGGAAGCAATCAATGTACTGAAAAAATACTTCGGCTACGATACCTTTCGCCCCGGGCAGGAGGAAATTGTCCGCCAGCTGCTGGCGGGGCGGGACGTATTGGCGGTTATGCCCACCGGCGCGGGCAAGTCGGTCTGCTACCAGGTGCCCGCCCTGCTGCTGCCCGGCATCACCATCGTAGTCTCCCCCCTGGTCAGCCTGATGCGGGACCAGGTGGGGGCCCTGGTCCAGGCGGGGGTCAAGGCGGCGTTTCTGAACAACAGCCTCAACGACCGCCAGAAAGCCCTGATGCTCCAGCGGGCCCGGGCCGGGTGGTACAAGATCATCTATGTAGCCCCCGAGCGGCTGGAGATGCCCGGCTTTCTCCATTTTGCCAGGGAACAGCGGATCAGCATGGTGGCGGTGGACGAGGCCCACTGCATCAGCCAGTGGGGCCAGGATTTCCGCCCTAGCTACCTGAAAATCCAGCAGTTCATCGACCAGCTGCCCGCCCGGCCGGTGGTGGGGGCTTTCACCGCCACGGCCACCGCCCGGGTGCGGGAGGATATCCGGGCGGCGCTGGATCTCCGCACCCCCTACGAGGTGACGGCCAGCTTCGACCGGCCCAACCTCTTTTTTGAGACCCGGCAGATGGTTTCCAGCGAAAAGCCCGCCCGGCTTTTGGAGCTGATTCTGGAACAGGGGGACAAGACCGGGATCGTCTATTGCAGCACCACCCGCCAGGTGGACGAGGTCACCGTCCTGCTCATGAGCCACCGGATTCGGGCGGCGGCCTACCACGCCAAGCTGGCCCCCGAAGTGCGGCAGAAAAACCAGGACGATTTTCTCTACGACCGGATTCAGGTGATGGTGGCCACCAACGCCTTCGGCATGGGGATCAACAAGCCCAACGTCCGGTTTGTGATCCATTACAATATGCCGAAGGACCTGGAGAGCTATTACCAGGAGGCCGGCCGGGCGGGGCGGGACGGTGAGCCCGCCCGGTGCGTGCTGCTCTACGCGGGGATGGACGTGCGGACCATCCGCTTTTTGATGGAGCGGGAACAGGAGAACCAGACCGATCTTCCCCCCGAGGTGAAGACCGAGGCCGCCGAAAAGGCGGAGGAGCGGCTCAAGTACATGACCTATTATTCCACCACCCGGCGGTGTTTACGGGGGTTCATCCTCGGGTACTTCGGCCAGAAGGCCCCGGCCCGCTGCGGCCGCTGCTCGGCCTGCCTGGCCCTGGAACGGGAAGAACGGGCCGCCGCCGCGCGGATGGAAGCCGCCCGGCAGAACCCGCCGCCCCGGCGCTCGGCTCCCAAAGCCGCCCCCGACGAATTCGACCAGAAACTGCTGTCGGCCCTTTACGGCCTGCGCAAACGGCTGGCCGCCCGGGCCAAGATCCCGGCCTTCCTGGTGCTGGGGGACGCCGCCCTGCGGGAGATCTGCGCCAAAAAGCCGGTGAGCCTGGACGAGTTCCGGTCCATTCCCGGGGTCAACGAGGCCAAGACCGCCCGCTATGGCGTCAGCTTTGTCCGGCTGGTGCAGGAGATGCTGGACAGCCGGAACGGATAACCCGAAACCACAAAAGAGCGGAACCGCTTTCCCCCAAAAAGGGGAGGGCGGCGCCGCTCTTTTTTATATTATACATTATATAGGCGCGGGGCTCAGTCCATGGTGTGGGTGGAAAAGACCGGTTCGTCCACCCAGAGCACCGGCTGCCCGGCGGCCAGGGATTTGGGCATATCCAAAAGCCGCTGGTTGCTGCTGCCCCGGAACCGCAGGGAGATGTCGTGGAGGGATTCCACGAAGGGCCCGTCCACCAGCACGTCCAGATAAGACAAGAACTCGTCGGTCACCTCGCACCGGCCCCGGCTCTCCACCTGGCCGGTGAGCTGCTCGAAGGTGTAGCCCGAGTAGCACCAGATGGTTTTCTGGGGGTAGAGGGCCTTGAAGTTCCGGGCGAACCGCACCAGCTCCCGCTGGTTCTCGGGCTCCATGGGCTCGCCCCCCAAAAGGGACAGCCCGGTGATGTAGTCCGGCTGGCAGGAGGCAAAGATCTCGTTCCGGATGATTTTGTCGAAGGGCTGGCCGTAGCTGAAATCCCAGGCCACCTCGTTAAAGCAGCCCTTGCACCGGTGGGTGCACCCCGAGACAAACAGGCTGGTCCGTACCCCGGGGCCGTTGGCGATGTCGTAGTATTTGACGGTGGCGTAATTCATGAAAAAAAACTCCTTTCCGGGAGGGGGCCCGGCGGCCGCTGTTCCCCGCCCAAAAAGTGGACGGAGAGCGGGCCGGCAGCGGACAAACTCCGGCACAAAATAGTGAACGTTTTGTTTATAACGAAGCAGCGTTTCTTTGGGGCGTACGTGTTTCTCCTGCGTGCACACAAAACCGTGCTCTTGCGCTGAAAACTATTGTCTTGGTCGTGTTAATATTGTTGAGCCTGACGAATTGCACAAAAACCACTTGCATTTGATGTGCAAGGTGAATATAATACGGCCATGGACATGGATACAATATGTTCTACCGGTTCGAGGCGTGTCCTCGGCCGGCCGGCAGAGGGGGCTCTCCGTTGGAGCCCCCGCCGAACAGGCTTTTGCCTGACAAACTCGGCAAAACTTTTTTGTTGATTTGTTTTCTCATAAAGGAGCACGATATCATGAAGATCATGAACAAGATCCTGCACTCTGTGTTTGAGGTCATCTACACTGCGGGCGCCGTTCAGACCCAGCGTGAGGATGTCTGATTCCTCTCAGCCAATAGACCGAAAGGAGCGTTTGGAATGATTCAGAAGGTTAAGATCGCGGGTGTTCAGCAGATCAAGGCCCTGGTGGATGCAGCCTGCGGGCTGGACAGCGACGTGGGCGTCCACGACGCCAACGGCGAGATCGCCGATGCCAAGAGCATCCTGGGCATCCTGCGGCTGGATTACAGCCGCCCGGTTCAGATCGTCTCGGAGAACGAGCGCGCCCTGCGCATCTGCGTCCGCGCCGTGACCGCCTGAGCCCCATAACACCCCCTAAATCCTAAAACCCTAAACCAAAGCCCCCGCCGGGTTCGCCCGGCGGGGGCTTTGTGTTGGGGGAGCGCCTGCGCAAAAGCCGGAGCGTTCAGAATTACAGGTGGAGGACCCGGTCCTTGATCTCCTGGGTGCGGCCCTGGTTCCAGAACTGGGTGCCGATATACCCGCAGGTGCGGCGGGCCACGTTCAGCTTGTTCTGGTCCCGGTTGCCGCACTTGGGGCACTCCCAGACCAGCTTGCCGTCGTCCTCGACGATCTTGATCTCGCCGTCGTAGCCGCAGCACTGGCAGTAGTCGGACTTGGTGTTCAGCTCGGCGTACATGATGTTGTCGTAGATGAACTGGAGCACGCTCATGACGGCCTCCAGGTTATCCTGCATGTTGGGCACTTCCACATAGCTGATGGCGCCGCCGGGGGACAGCTGCTGGAACTCGCTCTCGAACTTCAGCTTGGTGAAGGCGTCGATCTGCTCCGACACATGGACGTGGTAGCTGTTGGTGATATAGTTCTTGTCGGTGATGCCGGGGATGATGCCGAACCGCTTCTGCAAGCACTTGGCGAACTTGTAGGTGGTGGACTCCAGGGGGGTGCCGTAGAGGGAGTAGTCCATGTTCTCGGCCTTCTTCCAGGTGGCCAGCCGGTCGTTCATGTGCTGCATGACGCTCAGGGCAAAAGGCTTGGCGCTGGGGTCGGTGTGGCTCTTGCCGGTCATATACTTGACGCACTCATACAGGCCCGCATAGCCCAGGCTGATGGTGGAGTAACCGCCGAAGAGCAGCTTGTCGATCTTCTCGCCCTTCTTCAGGCGGGCCAGGGCGCCGTACTGCCACAGGATGGGGGCGGCGTCGCTGGGGGTGCCCAGCAGCCGCTTGTGGCGGGCCTGCAAAGCCCGGTGGCAGAGATCCAGCCGCTCGTCGAAGATCTTCCAGAACTTCTCGAAGTTGCCCCCCGAGCTCAGGGCCACGTCCACCAGGTTGATGGTGACCACGCCCTGGTTGAACCGGCCGTAGTACTTGGGCTGGTTGGTCTCGGGGTCCACATAGGGGGTCAGGAAGCTGCGGCAGCCCATGCAGGTGTAGCAGTGGCCCTCGCCGTTCTTGTCGACCTTCAGTTCCAGCATCTTCTTTTCCGAGATATAGTCGGGCACCATCCGCTTGGCGGTGCACTTGGCGGCCAGCTCGGTCAGGTAGTAGTAGGGGGTGCCGGGGCGGATGTTGTCCTCCTCCAGCACATAGATCAGTTTGGGGAAGGCCGGGGTGATCCAGACGCCCTTCTCGTTCTTGACGCCCTGGTACCGCTGGCGGATGGTCTCCTCAATGATGATGGCCAGGTCGGCCTTCTCCTGGGGGTTGCGGGCCTCGCCCAGGTACATAAAGACGGTGATAAAGGGGGCCTGGCCGTTGGTGGTCATCAGGGTGACCACCTGGTACTGGATGGTCTGGACGCCCCGGTTGATCTCGGCCCGGAGCCGGCGCTCCACAATGGCCTTCTTCCGCTCGGCGGAGACATCCAGGCCCGCCATCTCCTCCTCCACTTCCAGGGCGATCTTCTTGCGGGAGACGTCCACGAAGGGGGCCAGATGGGTCAGGCTGATGCTCTGGCCGCCGTACTGGTTGGAGGCCACCTGGGCAATGATCTGGGTGGCGATGTTGCAGGCGGTGGAGAAGCTGTGGGGCTTCTCAATATAGGTGCCCGAGATGACGGTGCCGTTCTGGAGCATATCCTCCAGGTTCACCAGGTCGCAGTTGTGCATGTGCTGGGCGAAGTAGTCCGAATCGTGGAAGTGGATCAGACCTTCCTGGTGGGCCTTGACGATGTCCGGGGGCAGCAGCAGCCGGCTGGTCAGGTCCTTGGAGATCTCGCCCGCCATATAGTCCCGCTGAACGCTGTTGACGGTGGGGTTCTTGTTGGCGTTCTCCTGCTTGACTTCCTCGTTGTTGCACTCGATCAGGCTGAGGATCCGCTCGTCGGTGGTGTTGGTCTGGCGCTTGAGGTTCTGGACATAGCGGTAGGTGATATAGTGGCGGGCCACGTTGTGGGCCCGGGCGTCCATCAGCTCGTTCTCCACCATGTCCTGGATCTCTTCCACGTTGACGGCCCGGTTCAGGGCCTGGCAGCGCTCCGCCACGGCCGAGGAGATCCGGGTGATCTGCTCCTGGGTCAGACGATCGCGGGCATCCACCGAGTCATTGGCCTTGGTAATGGCCACAATGATCTTGGTTATGTCGAAGGGGACCTCTGTCCCGCTGCGCTTGATGATCTTCATGACGTATCCTCCATCTGTCAAAGGGCTGTGGCAGAAAGATCAGCCACAGCCTGCAATGTCTTATCGCACTTGTTGTTGTGATTAAGATAATACACCATCATTTGGGGGTGAGTCAATAGATGCACCACAATATATTGGAATTTGTAGGTTTACCCAAATTTTAGACTGGATTTTCAGTCTAAAATCTCCCCGGGTCACGCTTGACAAACAAAAGCCCTCGTCCGGAGCTTTTGCGCTCTATAATAGGTATATATTTATATAAGGCGGAGTCCAGAAGAGAGCCGCCCGGCGGCCTTTTTGGCCTGTCCCGAAAAAACTCCAAAAAATCCCAAAAAAGGTGTTGACAAAAGGGCGGGGCGGTGGTATTATACTCAGGCACCCCGGGTCACACGAAAGAATGACTCTTGCGGGAGCCCACGAAACCGATCGAAAAGCTCAAAACACTTCGAAAAAAAGTGCTTGACAAACGAGCGGTTCGGTGGTAAAATAAAGAGGTCGTCAGCCGAGAGGCGAGCGACACACAGGACCTTGAAAATTGAACAATATCGAAAAACTTGTAACGGAACCTTATTGCGTGCGGATTTGGAAACGCACGTTAAACAATTCCAAAAACAAAGTAATTCGTATAGGACGCAAGCGATTGCGTGCTGAGCGAAGAACAAG
>NZ_BQKV01000108.1 GCF_022180365.1 Faecalibacterium gallinarum | reverse complement strand
AAGAGCATAGCTGGGCAACTATGTACGGATCGGATAAACGCTGAAAGCATCTAAGCGTGAAGCCGACCCAAAGATAAGATATCCCACTGAAAAATCAGGTAAGATCCCTTGAAGACTACAAGGTTGATAGGCACAATGTGTAAGTGGAGCGATCCATTCAGCAAGCGTGTACTAATAGATCGAGGGCTTGACCACAATTCACTTGATACTCTGTTTGACAACACTTCGCAGATTATTATTCAGTTTTGAAGGCACGTCCTTCTAAGAGAGAAGCGCTGAGGTAACTCAGTAAATAGGCCGGTGTCGATGACGGTGAGGACCCACCTGTTCCCATTCCGAACACAGAAGTTAAGCTCACTTGTGCCGACGATAGTTAGCTGGAAACGGCTTGTGAAAATAGGTAGTCGCCGGCTTCTCTCAAGACCCCCTGAGGCAGTAATGCTTCAGGGGGTCTTTCGTTGTGTGCAAAATAACCAAAACAAACAGAAAGCAGCCCCCCTGGCCAAAGCCAGAGGGGCTGCTGTTTTAAAAGCTTTTTGTCCGACTTTTTCTCGAAAAAGCCGAAGACTTACAGGTTAAAATACCGTTTTGCGTTCTCGAAGCAGATGCCGCGGACGATCTTCTCCAGAGCCTTTTCGTCGTTGGGGTACTCGCCGGCGTCCACCCAGCCGCCGATCAGGTTGCACATAATGCGGCGGAAATAGTCATGGCGGGTGTAGCTCAGGAAGCTGCGGCTGTCGGTCAGCATGCCCACAAAGTTGCCCAGGATGCCCAGGTTGGCCAGGCTCTTCATCTGGTTTTCCATGCCCACCTTCTGGTCATTGAACCACCAGCCGGAACCGTGCTGAATCTTGCCCGGGACCTCGTCGTTCTGGAAGGCGCCCAGCAGGGTGCCGATCATCTCGTTGTCGGCGGGGTTCAGGCTGTAGATAATGGTCTTGGGGCACTCATCGGTCTCGTTCAGCTTGCTCAGCAGGCTGGAGATGGCACCGCCGCAGGAGACAGTGTTGATCATGTCGAAGCCGGTGTCGGGGCCCAGAAGGCTGTTCATCTTGCGGTTGACGCCCCGCAGGCAGTTGTAGTGCAGCTGCATGACCACGTTGTGCTTGTGGTAGAGTTTGCCCATGTGGATCAGGATGGCGGTCTGGTACTTCTCGGCCTCCTCTACGGTGACAGCCTCGCCGGCCATGGCCTTCTGGTAGATGGCGTTGACCTCTTCCAGAGTGGCCTCACGGTAGGGCACGTAGTCCAGGCCGTGGTCTGCGGCGCGGCAGCCCATCTTGACGAAGAACTCCAGCCGCTCGGTCAGGGCGTCCAGCACGCAGTGGATGCACGCCAGCTTCTCTTTGCCGACGCTCTTGGCCAGCAGAGCCATGTACTCCACAAAGCCGGGCTTCTGGATGTTGACGGCCTTGTCGGGGCGGAAGGACGGGCCCACAATACACTCGATGGTGGGGTCGTTCTTGATCTTCTCGTGCCACTCCAGGCTGTCGATGGGGTCGTCGGTGGTGCCGATAAAGGCGACGTTGGACTGGGCGATCAGGCCGCGGGCGGTCAACTTGGGATCGTTCTGGAGCTTCTCGTTGCAGAGGTTCCAGACTTCCTCGGCGGTGTCGCCGTTCAGGACGCCGTCGTAGCCAAAATAGGTGTGCAGCTCCAGGTTGGTCCAGTGATACATGGGGTTGCCGATGGCCATGGGCAGAGCCTCGGCGAACTTCTGGAACCGCTCGCGATCGGGCTTGTCCCCGGTGATATATTCCTCGGGCACGCCGTTGGAGCGCATCAGGCGCCACTTGTAGTGGTCGCCGGCATAACTGCCGTCGGGCTGACGGCCGCCCAGCCAGAGCTGGGTGATGTTCTCAAACTTGCGGTCCTCGTAGATCTCGCGGGGGGACAGGTGGCAGTGGTAATCGCAGATGGGCATTCCCTCTGCGTATGTATGGTACAGGTGCTGCGCGGTGGGAGACTGCAACATGAAGTCTTTATCCATAAATGCTTTCATGGGACGATACTCCTTTTTCTTTTATTAGAGTGCCTGGGCACACTTCGACTTATATATAGTATACAGGAAAAAGCACTTTGTATACAACTGAAAAAATGACAAATTTTCTTGTGAATGATTGTAAAAACCGCTGGAAATTCCCCCGAACTGGCGTAACTTTCCAAAACGAAAGAAATTCTCTTGACTTTATTGTACACAACGCACTAAATTAAAAGTAATTGATCTGCCTGTTTTACGGCAAAAGACCGTTTGATTTTTTGAAAAATAAAAGGAGGCCCCTGCCATGAACCAGATTACCACCCAGTACATCACCGACGGCGGCACCTGCTATGAGCAGTACGTCATCACCGACCCCGCAGCCGGTACGGCTCTGACCATCACCCCCGAGCGGGGCGGCATGATCACCGGCTTTACCCTCAACGGCGAGGAATACATCTGGATTCGCCGCCCCAATTTCAGCGAGTGCAACCGCCCCCGGTTTGCGGTGCCCATCCTCTTCCCCAACTGCGGGATGCCGGACGGCGGCGTCCATACCTTTGAGGGCAAGGACTACCCCATGGAGATCCACGGCCTGGCTGACCTGTGCAGCTGGGAGGTGGAGAGCGTGGGCCCCGACGGCGTGACCCTGGTGCTGGAGTCCACCCCGCTGACCAAGTTCCTCTATCCCTTTGATTTTACCCTGCTGGTGACCTACGGCCTCCAGGGCAAGACCGCCACCATCAGCCTGACGGTCATCAACGAAGGGGACAAGCCCATGCCCTTCAGCTTCGGCTATCACCCCTATTTCGTGACCAGCAAGCTGGAGAATGTGGACTTCCAAGTCAAGGCCGCCACCTGCTCCGAGAACGCCAAGGGCGAGCAGCCCGCCGCCCCTGAGAAGATCATCCTCACCCGCAAAGAGGGCGCGGACAACTCCATCCGGCTGCTGACCGGGGTAGAGTTCCCCATGACCTTCACCGATTCGGGCAACGGCCACAAGGTTACGGTGGACGCCGACGAGACCTTCTCCAATGGCGTGCTCTGGCAGCAGGACGCCGAGAGCTTCGTTTGCATGGAGCCCTGGAACGGCTGGGCCAACAGCGTCAACGAGGAGGGCAAACACGAGGTTCTGGAGCCCGATGAGGCCATGACCAGCGAGTGGAGCATCACCATCGACAAGATCTAAAAAACGCAGCAAAAAGGGCGGGGCCCCTCGGAAAGAGGAGCCCCGCCTTTTTATTCGTTTGGGTGTTCCAGGAAAACGCGCTTAGCGCTGGATACGGCCGGAGCCGTCGCCGCCAGCCAGCTTCTCCACCTCGGAGACGCTGACCATGTTGTAGTCGCCCTCGATGGAGTGCTTCAGAGCGGAAGCAGCCACGGCGAACTCAACCGCATCCTGGGTGCTCTTGCCATTCAGCAGAGCGTAGATCAGGCCGCCGCCGAAGGAGTCACCGCCGCCCACGCGGTCGATGATCCGCAGCTCGTACTTCTTGGAGAAGCAGTACTCGCCGGAAGCCACATCGTACAGCATAGCGCTCCAGCCGTTGTCGGAAGCGCTGTGAGACTCGCGCAGGGTGATGGCGACCTTCTCGAAGCCGAACTTGTCAGCCAGCTGCTTGGCAACGCTCTTGTAGCCCTCGTGGTTCAGGGTGCCGCCGTAGATGTCGGTAGCCTCAGCCTCGATGCCGAAGACGTCCTTTGCGTCCTCCTCGTTGGAGATGCAGACGTCCACATACTGGCACAGGTCGGTCATGGCAGCGCGGGCCTGCTCACGGGTCCACAGCTTGCCGCGGTAGTTCAGGTCGCAGCTGATCTTGACGCCGGCAGCTTTGGCAGCCTTGCAGGCCTGGCGGCAGATCTCGACGACGTTCTCACCCAGAGCCGGGGTGATGCCGGTGAAGTGGAACCAATCCACGCCCTTGAAGATCTTCTCCCAGTCGAAATCGGAGGGCTGAGCCAGCTGGATGGCGCTGTTGGCGCGGTCGTAGATGCAGACCGAGCCACGCTGAGAGGCGCCCTTCTCGTTGTAGTAGATGCCCACACGGTCGCCGCCGCGGACGATCATGCTGGTATCCACGCCGTAACGGCGCAGGCTGTTGACGGCGCACTGGCCGATGGCGTGGGCGGGCAGCTTGGTGACGAAGGCGGCGTCGATGCCGTAGTTGGCCAGGGAGACTGCGACGTTGGCCTCGCCGCCGCCGAAGGTGAACTCCAGAGTGCTGGCCTGCACGAAACGCTCGTAGTTAAACGGCTGCAGGCGGACCATCAGCTCGCCAAAAGTAACGACTCTCATTGTTGTATTCTCCTTTTAGTTCAGTGTAAATGATAGCATCCGTTCCGGTGGGGTCCCGGCGGCATGTTTCGGGGTGGTTAGGGCTCAGGCCTGGACCAGGTGGAAGGCGAAGCCGCCGATCTCGTCTGCCAGGTAGCAGGAGATGGTCTTGCCATTCTTGACGTTCTTGCTGTCCAGGTCGAACTTGACGCCGCGGCGGGACAGGTGATAGATGGCGCGGTCCACGTTGTTGCAGCCGATGGCGATGTGGCCATGGGTGCCGCGGCCGGGCTTCTTCATGATCTCGAACTCCTTGTTGCCCACAAAGATGCTGGAGTTGCCGGGGGCGACCTTCATGCTCAGCAGGCCGGCGATGGCATTGGCGGTGGCCATGGCCTCTTCCTCGTTGGCCGAGTTGATGCCGATGTGGACCAGCTTCAGGCCCAGCATGGTGTCAACCGCCTCTTTGCACATTGCAGTGATCTTGTCCCACTGGCCGGCCTTGATGACGTCGCTCTTGCACATCCAGGTGCCGCCCACGGCGAAGATCTGGTCGTAGCCCAGATAGTCGTTGACGTTCTTGGCGTTGACGCCGCCGGTGCACATCCACTTGGCGCTCTTGAGGGCAGCGCCGATGTTCTTCAGCATGCCCACGCCGCCGTTGGCCTCAGCGGGGAAGAACTTCAGGGCCTCGCAGCCCAGATTCATGGCCTGCTGCATCTCGCCGGCGCTGCAGGTGCCGGGCATCATGATGCCGCCCTTGTCGATGACGTGACGGCAGACCTCGGGGTCAAAGCCGGGGGCCACGATGAAGGAAGCACCGGCAGCCATGGCGCGGTCGGCCTGGTCCTTAGTCAGGACAGTGCCGGCGCCCAGCAGCATCTCGGGCATCTGCTCGTGGATGAGCTTGATGCACTCCTCAGCACAGGCGGTACGGAAAGTAACCTCAGCGGCGGGCAGACCGCCGTCGGCCAGAGCCTTGCACAGGGGCAGGGCCTCTTCAACACTGTTAAAGGCGATAACAGGAATAATGCCGATCTGGTAGACCTTTTCAATTACAGGATTCATGACGCATTTCTCCTTTGCTTTTTACACGCTCAATGTACCGGGCGCACCACAGCCAGGGTACGCCCGCACACACTTTGATATATTACTAGTATAAACGAGAACGGGCGCTTTGGTAATACTCAACAAGCACAATATTTCAGCGCGCATCTTGTATACATTGCATAAAATCAGACCGAAAGCCGCTCAAACAGCTCCGCTACGCCGTCGTGATCACAGTCCTGTCGGCTGACAAGATCGGCCAGAGAGCGGATGCTGGGCATGGCGTTGGCCATGACGGCAGCCACCCCGGCCTCCCGGAGCATGGCCCGGTCGTTCTCGCTGTCGCCGATGGCCAGGATCTGCTCCCGCTGAATCCCCAGCGCCCGGCCCAGGGCCAGCAGGGCGGTGCCCTTGTTCACCCCGGCGGCGGTGACCTCCACATTTTCGGGTGCGCCCTGGGTGAGCTCGATGCCCTCCACCGGTTCCAGGGCTTTCAGCGCCTCCTGGGCCTGGTCCACAGTGTCAAAGAACATACAGAATTTTTCCACATCGGCGGCATGGTCCTCCATCCAGGGGGCCAGCTCAGGCAGAATCACAAACCGGCCGTCGTTTTTCTGCTTGGCCTCGGTGGAGCGGAAATCGTTCATCCGTTCCATGGTGCGGCGCATCCCTTCCTCGCTCTTGAGGGTCTGCCCCCCGGCAAAGATGCTCAGCTCGCCCTCAAAGCCGGAAAGGATCCAGAAGACGGTCCGGGCGGTGTCGGCCGGCAGAGGCGTATAGAGCAGCCGTTTGGGCTCGGCGGTGGGGTGGTCCCCCGGGTCGCCGTACCGGCTGAAGATGGCGTCCACCGGCTTTTCCCCCAGATCCCAGACGGCGGCGCCGTTGGAGGTCAGAGCGTACCGCAGCCCGGGCATGGGGTGGATGGCCACCGGTAGGCTGGACAGGCCCCGCCCGGTGGCGGGCAGTACCACGATCCCCCGGCGGATGGCGTCGGCAATGGCCTCCATGGTGCGGGGGGTGATCTGGCTGTCGTGGTTCAGCAGGGTGCCGTCCAGGTCCAGGGCCACCATCCGGATATCACAGCGGGGGTCGGCGTCGGGGTCATCCCCCAGAACAAATTTATGGATGGCGTAGGCTATGCCGTCCTCGTTGTTGGTCCGGGTGATAAAATCGGCGGCGGCCTTTACTTCGGGGAAAGCGTTCCCCATGGCCACCCCCAGCCCGGCGGCGGTGATCATGGGGATGTCGTTGCCCCCGTCGCCGCAGGCCATCAGCGCTTCGGCGGGCAGGTCCAGGGCCCCCGCCAGAGCTCTCAGCCCGGAACCCTTGGTGACTCCAGCGGCGCTGATCTCCATGTTCAAAGGCAGGCTGGAGACTACTTCCAGCCCCAGGGCCGCCACCTTGGCCCAGGCTTTCTGCCGCTGGTCCTCCGAGAGGAAGAAGAGGGTGAGTTTTTCCAGCCCTCGCTCCTGCTGGGCGATAAAAGCCCGCAGATCAGGCAGGCGCACCCGGCTGTTCAGCACATAGGCCCGCAGGTTCTCGGGCACATAGCGGTCCGCTTGGGCGGCGTTGGCCTCGGTGGTGTAGCCCTGGCCATCCTGGAACAGATCCACCAAACACTCGTATTGGGTCAGCAGATCGTAGACCTGAAGGGCCAGATCCCGGGGGATATAGTCCTCCGAAAGGGCGCGGTTTTCGGCCAGATCCATCACCCGGGCGCCGTTGGCGGTGATGGCATACCGCACGCCGGGCAGAGCCAGCAGCTCGGCCGGAATGCCGGCGACGGTCCGGCCGGTGGCGGGCACCAGGAGCACGCCCTGGTCAGCGGCGGCCCGGAGGGCCCGGAGGCTGCGGCGGGAGATCTGTTTGCGGTCATCCAGCAGGGTGCCGTCCAGATCCAGAGCGATCAAACGAATGGGAGAGCTGTTCATATTTCTGCAACGCCTTTCTGCGCCGCGAGGGCGCCGGTTGGTTTCCTTTTTCCTGAAATTCAGATACAATTCTATTGTACGCCCTCGGGACGATTTGCGCAAGCGGCCCGGCTGTGCTAGAATAAAAAGGAACTGCCCCCGGGCAGAAATACAGGGGAGGAATCTCCCCCCGCAAGACAAAGGAGGATGAATGCAAACGCGCAACAGGCTGAAACTTCGGCCGAATCTCTGGTTTCAGGTCTACTGGATTCTCTATGTGATCTGGTTTTTTGCCCTGGATTGGCTGAACAAAGATCCCAAATACATTATTTATAGTCCGCTGGATGGGTATATCCCGTTCTGCGAGTGGTTTATTTTTCCCTATTGCAGCTGGTTTTTTCTGCTGGCAGGGGTAATGGCGCTGCTCTGGTGGTACGACACCCCTTCTTACAACAAGCTGTGCCTGATGATGTTCTCAGGAATGACCTTCTGCCTCATCGTCTATATGATCCTGCCCAACGGGCTGGATCTCCGTCCGGCGGCTGAGGCGGTGGGCCGGGATAACATCGCCATGCGGATTATGCGGCTGATCTGGAAGGCGGACGCCCCCAACAACGTCTGCCCCTCCATCCACTGCCAGAGCTCAGGCTGCATGGCCCTGGCCTTCTCCAAGAGCAAACTGGCGGAGCGCCGCCCCTGGCTGAAGGTTCTGGCCTGGGGCTGGGCGGGACTGATCTGCGTTTCCACCCTGTTCACCAAACAGCACTCAGTGATTGATGTGGTCTGCGGCCTGGCGCTGACGACAGTCTGGTACTGGCCGCTGTACGGGCGGCGGCGGACCGGGGTGAAAGGGGGAGTCTGATGCGGATCGCCTGGTTTATCTCGGACCATGGATACGGTCATATTATGCGGAACACCCCGCTGATTCTGGAAACTCTGACCCGTCCCGGGGTGGAGCTGACGGTGATCAGCGCTGAGAGCCACCTGGAGGTGCTGCGGCGGTATGTCCGCCCCGGCCAGGTGGAGATGATTCCCTTTGAGAAGATGGATTACGGCCTGGAGGTTATTCCCGGCACCCTGTTGATCGACGTTCCCCGGCTGGAAGAAGGGGCGGCGGCCTATATCGCCGACTTTGACCGCCGGGCCGCCTGGGCCGAGCAGCTGCTCCGCCGGGGCGGGTACGACCGGGCGGTGGTGGATATGCCGGTCTGGGCCCTGCTGGGGGCCAAAGCCGCCGGGGTGGAGAGCGTGCTGATTACCAACTTCACCTGGGTAGAGATCTACCGGGAGTATCTGCCCGATTCGCTGGTGGAGCCCTTCCGCCGGGCCTACCGGGCGGCGGACCGGGTACTCTACTATGAACTGTCCAACCCCCAGTACCGGGCGCTTCTGCCCGGCGGGGAGGACTGCGGCCTGACGGCCCGGCCTTTCGACCCGGTCAAGGTGGCGGCCATCCGGGCGGCCCACCGGCAGCCCATTGTATTTTGCAGCATCGGTTTTTCCAACCAGGGGCTGGCCAAATCCTTGCAGGCAGGGGGCCTGCCCTATGACTTCATCACCACCGCCGAGCTGGCCATGGAAGGGGAGAATGTCACCCGCCTGGGGCCGGTGGAGGATATGCAGAACTACGCCGCCGCGGCGGATTACTGTATCGCCAAGGCGGGGTGGAGTACCGTGGCCGAGATCCTGCTGGCGGGCAAGCCCGCGGCCCTCATGGGCCGGGACACCGTCGCCGAGGATCGCATGACCATCCAGCAGCTGAAAGAGCGCCGCGCAGCCATCAAAGTGCAGGTGGATGAGCTGGCGGATATGGCTGGGGTGATGGCCCGGCTGGTTCGGTTCGCGGAAAATGGGTTCCGTCCCGGCCATTACCGGAATAACGCTCCCTTTATTGTGGATCGGCTGTTAGCCGGGCATTGACGAGACCGGGCCAAGCGTTTAAAATGATAGAGGATAAGAAGAGGGTAAAGCCGCCGCAGAGCGTCTGCGGCGCACAAGGAGGTTCAAGCATGGCGGCACTCAGCGCGCGGGAAGTAGCGTACCAAAAGCTGCACAACCGCATTATCACAATGGAACTCAAACCGGGCGACTCGCTGAACGACCGGCTTTTGGCAGAGGAGATGGGCATCAGCCGCACCCCGGTGCGGGAGGCCCTGATTATGCTCAATATTGCCCACATGGTCAGCATCAAGCCCCAGAGCGGCACCCATGTGGCGCCCATCGATTTAAAGCGGATGGAGCTGGAACAGTACGCCCGCTATACCCTGGAAAAGGAGATGATGCTCCGGGCCTGTGTGCAGATGGGCCCGGCGGAGATCGCCGCCTACCGGGAGAATATCCAGGAGTATGGCCGGTGCGAGCAGACCCTGACCGGTGCGGAGCGGAACACCCGGCTTTTGGAGCTGGACAACTTCTTCCACCGCAAAGCTTTTGAAATCAACGGGATGGAGGAGCATTTCGACCATATGCTCTCCACCTTCCAGCACATCGAGCGGCTGCGGATGTTCAGCCTGATGATCGACGAGAACAAGTCGGTCTGCCAGGAGCACACCCGGATCGTGGACGCCCTGGTGGCCCAGGACGCCGATGCGGTGGCCCAGGCGCTGGAAGCCCATCTCCAGCGGTACAAGGTATCGGTGGAGTGGGCCCGCAAGACCAATCCGGATTACTTTATTGAGGGCTAAAATGCCCCGACACAACGGCCGTGGAGAAAGCAGGCGCTCCACGGCCGTTGTTTTTGGGGGAAATATACAAGATTTGGCAATAAAAAATGGCTGGTTCGCTACTTGTAAAATGTCAACTGATATATTAGAATATAAACAAGAGCGGCCTGCCTCTGCCCCAGAGCGCAGGCGAGAACCAAAAATCCAATTAAGGGAGGAATACTATGCCAATGCAAATGGGTTTCCGTTGGTACGGCGAGGGCAACGACAAGATCAAACTGTCGGATATCAAGCAGATCCCCGGCGTCACCAGCATTGTCTGGGCGCTGCACAACAAGCTGCCCGGCGAAGTCTGGGAGGTCGACGAGATCGCTGAGGTGCAGAAGCAGCTCGAGCCCTACGGCTTCAACATGGATGTGGTCGAGTCGGTCAACGTCCACGACGACATCAAGATCGGTCTGCCCACCCGGGACGGCTACATCGCCAACTATATCCAGACCATCCGCAACCTGTCCAAGTTCGGCGTGAAGGTCATCTGCTACAACTTCATGCCCATCTTTGACTGGACTCGTTCCGATCTGTTCCACCCGGTGGGCGACGGCTCCACCGCCCTGTACTACCAGAAGGACATGATCCAGGACGACTACAACGCCATGGCCGACTATATCATGAGCTTCACCGAGAAGTACAACATGACCTTCCCGGGCTGGGAGCCGGAGCGTATGGCCAAGCTGGACGAGCTGTTCAAGGCTTACGCCCCTGTCACCAAGGAGAAGCTGTGGGAGAACCTGAAGTACTTCCTGGAGGCTCTGATGCCCGTCTGCCACGAGTGCGACATCAAGATGGCCATCCACATGGACGATCCCCCCTGGGATATCTTCGGCCTGCCCCGCCTGCTGACCAGCGCCGAGAACATTGACCGGTTCCTCTCCATGGTGGACGATCCCTACAACTGCCTGACCCTCTGCTCCGGCAGTCTGAACGCCGACCCCAACAACAACGTGGCCGACATCGTCCGCAAGCACTGCGACCGGATCGCTTTTGCTCACATCCGCAACGTCAAGCACTTCCCCAACGGCGACTTCTCCGAGGCCAGCCACCGCGACTGCGACGGCGACACCGGCATCCTGGAGATCCTGAAAGCTTACCACGACTGCGGCTACGAGGGCTATATCCGCCCGGACCACGGCCGTCACCTGTGGGGCGAGGGCCCCGGCAATGTCCGCCCCGGCTATGGTCTGTACGACCGCGCCCTGGGCATCATGTATATGTGGGGCGTCTGGGACATGCTGGACAAGCTGGACGCAGAGAAGAAGGGCTGATTCGTTCAGCGTTTTGAGAAGGGAGTTTCTATCATGAAATTGACCGATATTAAGAAGGGCATCGGCCCCGAGTGGGCGGAGAAGGGCTATCAGCTGCCCAAGTTCGACATCGAGGCAGTCCGTGCCAAGACCCATGCCGAGCCCACCTGGATCCACTTCGGCGCAGGCAACATCTTCCGCGCCTTCCCGGCGGCCATCCTGCAGCAGGTTCTGGACTCCGGCAAGTACGACCGCGGCGTCATCGTGGCCGAGAGCTTTGACTACGAGATCATCGACAAGGCTTACCGCCCCTACGATAACCTGAGCCTGCTGGTCTGCCTGCAGTCCACCGGCACCATCGAGAAGAAGGTCGTTGCCTCTGTCACCGAGAGCCTGAAGGCGGATCCCCAGTTCAGCGAGGACTGGGCTCGCCTGGTGGAGATCTTCACCGCTCCCAGCCTGCAGATGGTCTCCTTCACCATTACCGAGAAGGGCTACGGCTTCTCTCCCGCCGATCTGGAGCGGGGCATGAACGCTCAGTTCGCCATGGGCAAGGTCACCGCTCTGCTGTACGAGCGGTTCAAGGCCGGCGCCCTGCCTGTCACCCTCCAGAGCATGGACAACTGCTCTCACAACGGCGACAAGGTCAAGGCCGGTGTCTTCGCCTACGCTGAGAAGTGGGCCGAGATGGGTCTGGTTCCCGCTGAATTCGTCGCTTACGTCAAGGACGAGACCAAGGTCACCTACCCCTGGAGCATGATCGACAAGATCACCCCCCGGCCGGACGCCAAGGTCCAGAAGATGCTGGAAGAGGACGGCTTCGAGGATAACTACACCATCATCACCGAGCGCCACACCTTCACCGCTCCCTTTGTCAACGCCGAGGAGACCGAGTACCTGGTCATCGAGGACAAGTACACCAACGGCCGTCCCCCGCTGGAGCTGGGCGGCGTGATGTATGCAGAGCGCGAGACCGTCGACAAGGTCGAGAAGATGAAGGTCTGCACCTGCCTGAACCCCCTGCACACCGCCATGTCCATCTATGGCTGCATGCTGGGCTACACCCTGATCTCGGACGAGATGGCCGACGAGGACATCCGCGGCCTGATCACCAAGATGGGCTATATCGAGGCTATGCCTGTGGTTGTGGATCCGGGCGTCCTGAAGCCCGCCGACTTCATCGGCGCGGTTCTGAACCGCCGCCTGCCCAACCCCTTCATGCCCGACGCTCCCCAGCGGATCGCCACCGATACTTCTCAGAAGCTGTCCATCCGCTTCGGTGAGACCATCAAGGCCTACCAGGAGAAGGGCCTGGATATGAACGAGCTGGTTCTGATCCCGCTGGTTCTGGCTGGCTACGCCCGCTATATCCGGGGCATTGATGACAACGGCAACGCCTTCGAGCCCTCTCCCGATCCGCTGCTGGCCGAGCTGAGCGCCATCGTCGCTCCCCTGGAGGTCAAGGAAGGTCCCCAGGACTTCAGCTGCCTGAAGGCTCTGTACAGCCGCAAGGATGTCTTCGGCGTGGATCTCTACGCCGTCGGCCTGGGCGAGAAGATCGAGGGCATGGTGGCCGAGCTGTACGCTGGCCCCGGCGCTGTCCGCAAGACCCTGCACAAGTATGTGTCGGCTCGCTGATCGCCTCCTAAATTAAAAATCACAGGATTTCGCCCCGCGCTGCGCTCTGCCGCCGCGCGGGGCGTTTTTTGTGTTTTTTTACGAAAAGGGAATCTTTACACCGGCAGAATTCTCTGTAATAATAGATTCAGTTGAAAAAAGGGAGTACAGACCCAATCAAAGGAGGAGACATCCAATGAAAGTAATGGTGTTTGATGTGGGCGGGACCGAGATTAAATATTCCGTCATGGACGAACAGATGAACCGCACCAGCGCGGGCTCGGTGCCCACCCCCATGGACAACCAGGAGCATTTTCTGGAGACCATGGCGGAGATCTATCGCCCCCACAAGGACGAGGTAGAGGGGATCGCTGTCAGCCTGCCCGGTTTCATCGACGCGGAAAACGGTGTGGTCCGGGGCGGCGGCGCCCTGCTGTACAACATCGGCACCCCGGTGGGTCCCCGCCTGGCCGAGAAGTGCGGTTGCAAAGTCTGGCTGGAAAACGACGGCAAGGCCGCGGCCATGGCGGAACTGTGGCAGGGTTCCCTGAAAGGCTGCAAGAATGCCTCGGTGTTTATCATTGGCACCGGCGTAGGCGGCGGCCTGATCGTGGACGGCAAGCTGGTGCGGGGCCGGGACTGCACCGCCGGCGAGTTCAGTTTTATCAACACCAATACCTCCGACTGGGAGAACCCCGCCTGCGTCATGGCCAACGAGTGCAGCACCTCGGCCCTGCTGGCGGGCTACCGGGCCCGGAAGGGTCTGGCCCCTGATGCCCCCATGGACGGCCGAATCTTCTTTGGCGCTGTGCTGGAAGGGGAGACCGAGGCCGTGGAGACTCTGGACGCATTCAGCAAGAAGGTGGCGGTTCAGATCTACAACCTGAACGTCCTGCTGGACCTGGAAAAAGTGGCCATTGGCGGCGGCATCAGCAAACAGCCCATCCTGATCGAGAAGATTCGGGAAGCCTATGACACCCTGATTGCGCACCACCCCTTCGGGCCCATGGGTGCCACCCTGCCCCGGCCTGAGATCGTCGCCTGCCAGTTCAGCAGCGAGGCCAACCAGGTGGGCGCTATGTACAGCTACCTGCTGGCCGAGAAAAACGCCTGATTTTTTGGTTGAAATTTGCACACGAAAGACCGCCGGGATAATCCCCGGCGGTCTTTTTTGCCGCCAAAGCCATGGACTTGATTTTGGACATCTGTTGCGAAAAAATGAATTTTTGTGCTGACTGTGTAAAAATTGTGCGGAATATGAATAAAAACATGTAAACATATCCAAAATACGATGCCTATTCTTGGAGGTTTTTACTCTTGCGGACTGTTTTAGACCAAAGGTATAATAACCATAGTGATTGCAGATCCCCTGTGACGGGTCTGCCAATTCTGAGTTGATTTAGAATGAAGGAGAATGCTTTATGAAAATGATTTCTCGCCGCGACTTCCTGAAGGCTTCTGCTGTGGTCGGCGCATCTGCAGCTCTGACTGCCTGCGGCAGCTCTTCCAGCTCCACCGCGGCTTCCACTGCGGCTTCCACCGCAGCTTCTACCAATGCTGCCGCTTCCGGCAGCGCCAACATCGGTGTCTGCATCTATCAGTTCGCTGATAACTTCATGACCCTGTACCGCACCGATCTGGACGAGTACCTGAAGGACATGGGCTACAAC
Source organism: Faecalibacterium gallinarum (assembly GCF_022180365.1). Classification (GTDB taxonomy): domain Bacteria; phylum Bacillota; class Clostridia; order Oscillospirales; family Ruminococcaceae; genus Faecalibacterium; species Faecalibacterium gallinarum. The sequence continues at coordinate 23,907 of NZ_BQKV01000108.1, read as the reverse complement.
GTCACCATCGTGGACGGCAAGAACGACCAGAACACCCAGACCGAGCAGATCAACACCTTCCTGCAGCAGGGTGTGGACGTCTTGGTCATCAACCCCGTTCAGACCACTTCGGCCCAGACCATTGTGGACACCATCTCTCCCTCCGGTACTCCCATCGTCTTCATCAACCGTGAGCCCGCCAAGGAAGTTCTGGACAGCTATCCCGAGAAGTGCTGCTACGTCGGCGCCGACGCTCGTCAGTCTGGTACCTACCAGGGCGAGCTGATCCTCGAGACCGAGACCAAGGGCGACCTGAACGGCGACGGCAAGGTTACTTACATTATGTGCAAGGGTGACCCCGAGAACATCGACGCTCAGTACCGCACCGAGTACTCCATCAAGGCTCTGACCGATGCCGGCATGGAAGTCGAGTGCCTGTACGAGTACCTGGACAACTGGGACCAGACTCTGGCTCAGCAGGACGTGGCCAACGCTCTGGCACAGTACGGCGACCAGATCGAGGTTGTCTTCTGCAACAACGACGCTATGGCTATGGGCGCTCTGCAGTCCATCGAGCAGGCTGGCCGCACCGTCGGCAAGGACATCTACCTGGTGGGCGTTGACGCTCTGGCCGAGGCTGTCCAGGCTGTCATCGACGGCCGTCTGACCGGCACCGTCCTGAACGACGATGTGAACCAGGCTACCGCCGCTGCCGAGGCCACCAAGCTGTACGTCGAGGGCCAGCCCGTCGAGCAGTACTACTGGGTCGACTACGTCAAGGTTACCCCCGAGAACGCTGCAAACTACCTCTAAGAAATAGAGTAACTGCAGTTGCAAGGTGCGCAGTTGATTCTGACGGCGTTTTTCCGTTGTTAAGAATATAAAGGGATGCGTGCGTGCGAGAAGCTGCTTCTCTGCGCACGCATTTTCTTGCCGCTGACAACGGCGCGCCAAAATTAACCTGAAAAAAGGAGGCTCTACGGAATGTCAGAATACCGTCTGGTCATGAAAGACGTGGTCAAAACCTTCCCGGGCGTAAAAGCGCTGGACCATGCCCGGCTGGAGCTCCGCCCCGGCAAAGTCATGGCCCTCATGGGCGAAAACGGCGCCGGCAAGTCCACCCTGATGAAATGCATGTTCGGCATTTATAAGATGGACGAAGGCGAGATCGAATACGAAGGGCAGAAGGTCAACATCCCCACCCCCCTGGATGCATTGAACCGTGGCATTGCCATGGTGCATCAGGAGCTGCAGCCCATACCGGCCCGTACCGTGGCCGAAAACATCTGGCTGGGCCGCTACCCCACCAAGAAATACGGCGTTGTCACCACTGTGGACCACGCCAAAATGTACAAGGACACCGAGGCTCTTTTGAAAAAGCTGAAGCTGGACATCGATCCTCGGGCCAAGCTGGGCTCTTTGAGCATTGCACAGATGCAGATGGTGGAGATCGCCAAGGCGGTTTCGGCCGACTGTAAGGTGCTGATCCTGGACGAGCCCACCTCCTCTCTGACCGAGAACGAGGTTCAGTCCCTCTTCCGCATCATGAACGAGCTGAAGGGCCAGGGCGTCTCCCTGGTTTATATCAGCCACAAGATGGACGAAATCAAGGTGATCGCCGACGAAGTCACCATCATGCGGGACGGCCAGTACATCGGCAAGTGGAACGTGGCCGATATGACCAAGGAAGAGATCATCGCCAAGATGGTGGGCCGCGAGCTGTCCAACCTCTATCCGCCCCTCCAGAACGTCCCCTCCAACGAGGTGGTTCTGAAGGTGGAGGATTTCACCTCCATCAACCCCCGCAGCTTCCGTCATTGCAGCTTTGAGCTCCACAAGGGCGAGATTCTGGGCGTGGCGGGCCTGGTGGGTGCACAGCGTACCGAGCTGATGGAAGGCATCTTCGGCCTGCGGATGCACACCTCCGGCCAGGTTTCTATCAAGGGCCAGCCCGTTGAGATCAAACAGCCCCGGGACGCCATCCGCAAGAGCGTGGCTCTGCTGACCGAGGATCGCCGGGCCACCGGCATCCTGGGTGTTCTGAGCGTGGCGGATAACATTTCCATCGCCTCGCTGGACTCCCTGCGCAAGGGCCCCATCATGCTGGACAACAAGAAGATCCTGGATCTAGTCCAGAGCAACAAGGAAAAGATGGCCATCAAGGTGCCCAGCCCCCGGACTCAGATCAAGAGCCTGTCCGGCGGCAACCAGCAGAAGGTTCTGATCGCCCGCTGGCTGGCCAACAACCCGGATATCCTGATCCTGGACGAGCCCACCCGCGGCATCGACGTCGGCGCCAAGTATGAGATCTACTGCATCATCGCAGACCTGGCCAAACAGGGCAAGAGCATCATCATGATCTCCTCCGAAATGAGCGAGATCATCGGCATGTCCAACCGGGTCATGGTCATGTGCGACGGCCGGATCACCGGCTTTATCGATGGCAAGGAGGCCACCCAGGAAAATATTATGGCCCTGGCCACCCAGTTCGAAACCGCGCCCACAACGGCTGCGGCCAATCAGTAAATAAGGAGGCTGTCGAATCGTGGAAGCTACCAAAAAATTGAATGGCAAGGCCGTGGGCAAATGGCTCGGCAACAACGCCATTATCGTTATGATGCTGCTGGTGTCCCTCATCGTCGGGATCATCCACCCCAACTTCTTCTCCTGGAACAACATCGTCAACCTGTTCAAGAACGTTTCCATCCGTTACATCATCGCTCTGGGCATTTCCGGCTGCCTGATTACCACCGGTAACGATCTGTCCGCCGGCCGTACCGCAGGTTTCGCCGCCTGCCTGGCCTGTATCTTCGCCCAGACCACCGGTGCCGCCGGCAAGTTCTATCCGGATATGGCCACCCTGCCCACCTGGCTGGTGTTCGTTCTGGTCATCGCCATCTGCGCCGTCATCGGCCTGTGCAACGGCCTGGTGGTCTCCTTCCTGCGGGTGCAGCCCTTCATCGCAACTCTGGGCATGCAGCAGGTGGTCTACGGTATCTGCCTGGTCTACACCGGCGGTACCCCCATCGGCTCTCTGGACAAGAGCTTCACCTCCATCGCCATCGACAACTTCCTGGGGATCCCCCTGCTGATCTGGGTCTCCCTGATCGTGGCCGTTGGCTTCTGGTTCCTCTACAACAAGACCCGTCACGGCAAGTACATGTACGCCATCGGCGGCAACGAGTCCGCTGCTGAGGTCGCCGGTGTCAACGTCGCAGCCACCAAGATCCGCATCTACGTCCTGGCTTCCTGCATGTTCGGCCTGGCCGGCTGCCTGCTGGCTGCCAAGTCCGGCGGCGCTTCCGTCAACACCGCTATGAGCTACGAGCTGGACGCCATCGCGGCCTGCACCATCGGCGGCGTTTCCACCACCGGCGGCGTTTCCACCACCGGCGGCGTGGGTACTGTTCCCGGTGTTCTGGTGGGCGTTCTGGTCTTCGAGCTGATGAAGGTTGCTCTGCAGTTCATGAACGTCAACTCTTCTTACACCTACATTGTCCAGGGTCTGGTTATCATCGTGGCCGTGGCCATCGATATCCGCAAGTACCTGGCCAAGAAGTAATTTCGTTTTTCCCGGCAGTTGGGGCCGCCCGCCGTTTTTGGCGGGCGGCCCTTTTTTGCGCCGGGTGTGCCCTTGTGCCGGGGCGGGGTTTCCGTTATAATACAAGAAAACAAGGTTCGTCTTATATACACGCAAGGAGGGAATGCGAATGTCGGAAGAACCGACCAAATCCACCGCTCAGCGAGAGGCCGAGCTGGCCGCCCGTGAGGCTGCTCTGGCTGCCCGGGAAGCGGAGCTGGCCCGGGAACAGGTCGAGCTAGAGGCTCAGCGGACTGCCGTCCAGGACGAAAAGCGGAGCTTTTTGAACAACGGTGATCCCAACTTCAAAAACCCGAAAGAGAAGATCTATGACCATTTCCCCCTGACGGTGCATCAGCTGGATATCCTGATCGCCGTTTTGTTCGGGCTGATCGCCCTGTTCCTTTTTCTGGGGGTCAACCATATCCCCTTTTTCGGGCTGTTCGGCGGCTGACGCAAAGACAAAAAGGACCTCTCCCACCAAGCGGTGGGGGAGGTCCTTCTGCGTTGTTTTGGGGCTGTTTTACAGCAGCACGTACTTGAGGATGAACAGGACGGTCAGCACATACATCAGGGGGCTGATCTTCTTCTCACGGGCCTTGCCGGTGAGGAGGTTGAGCAGAGTCCAGGAGATAACGCCGATGGCGATACCCTCGGAGATGCTGTAAGCCAGAGGCATGGCAACGATGGTCAGGAAGGCGGGGATGCCGTCCGACAGGTTGTTAAAGTCGATCTTGGCCACAGCGCCCAGCATATAGAAGCCCACAACGATCAGGGCCGGAGCGGTGGCGAAGGAGGGGATGGTCAGGAACAGGGGGCTGAAGATCACCGCCAGCAGGAAGAGAACGCCGGTGGTCATGGCGGTCAGGCCGGTGCGGCCGCCCTCGGTCACGCCGGAAGCGCTCTCCACGTAGGTGGTGGTGGTGGAAGTGCCCAGCAGAGCGCCCACGCTGGTGGCGATGGCGTCGGCCAGCAGCGCGCCCTTGATCCGGGGCAGACGGCCGTCCTCGTCCAGCATGTCGGCCTTGGAGGCCACGCCGATCAGGGTGCCCAGGGTGTCAAACAGGTCAACAAAGAGGAAGGCGAACATCACGGCGAAGAAGTCCAGCAGGTTCAAGCCGGTGAAATCCACCTTGAACACCTGGCCGAAGGTCTGGCCCAGGGCGGAGAAGTCGAAGCTGACAAAAGAGGTGGGGATGACCGAATACATCCCGGCGGCTGCATCGGGGACATAGAGGCCGCACAGCTCGCAGATCATGCCCAGAATCCAGGTGATCAGGATGCCATAGAGAATGGCGCCCTTGACCCGCTTCACCAGCATCACGGCGATGATCAGCACGCCGATCAGAGCCAGGATGGCGCCGATGCCCACGCTGTGGAAGGTCTCGCCCTTAAAGCTCTGGTAGGTCAGCAGGGTAGAGTCGCTGTTGACGATCAGCTTGGCGTTCTGCAGGCCCACAAAGGCGATGAAGAGGCCGATGCCCACGCTGACGGCGGATTTGAGGGTTGCGGGGATGGCGTTGAAGATAGCCTCCCGCACGTGGGTCAGGGACAGCAGAATGAAGATGATGCCCTCCGCAAAGACGGCCATCAGGGCCAGCTGCCAGGAGTAGCCCATCTCCAGCACTACGGTGTAGGCGAAGTAGGCGTTCAGGCCCATGCCGGGGGCCAGGGCAAAGGGATAGTTCGCCAGCAGGGCCATCAGGGCGGTGCCGATGAAGGCGGACAGGGAAGTGGCGATCAGGATGGCGTTGGCGTCCATTCCGGTGGCAGAAAGAATGCTGGGGTTGACCGCAAGAATATAGGCCATGGTCATGAAGGTGGTGATGCCTGCCATGATCTCAGTTTTGGCATTGGTGTGGTTTTCCCGCAGCTTGAAAACTTGTTCGAGCATGAAATTCCTCCTATTTGACTGAATGATTGTTTCGCTCAGCCCGTCGGACCGGGCGAAATGCCATGAATCACAAAGGCCATTCTACCATTTTGGACATAGTTTGTCCATATTTAAGGGGATTAATTTGCGTTCTCATGTGACTTAGTCGTACTTTTGACCCGCTGCGACAGAAGGACAAACAGAAAAAGGGCCGCCCCTCCGTCAGGAGAAGCGGCCCTCAAAGGCAGGATTTAGAACAGGCCCTGAATCAGGATCACCAGAATCAGCACGGGCAGCACATAGCGCAGATAGCGCTTGAGCCAGACCGAGCCGGGCAGCTTGAGGCCCTCGCCGGTGTTGGCCTCGGCCAGGTACTTGTCGTAGCCCCAGCCCCACTTGCTGACGCAGAACAGCAGGTAGACCAGGCTGCCCAGGGGCAGCAGCAGGTTGGAAACCAGGAAATCCTCGATGTCCAGGATCTGGCCGCCGGCAGGCGCGTTGGGCAGCGGCAGCGAGAAGTACCACAGGTTATAACCCAGCACGCAGGGCAGACTGGTCAGCAGGATGAAGATGCAGCAGAGGACCGTGGCCTTCTTGCGGCTCCAGCCAAAGTTGTCGATGCAGCTGGCCATGATGTTCTCAAAGACCGCCAGAACGGTGGTAAAGCTGGCAAAGGTCATGAACAGGAAGAACAGGGCGCCCCACAGCCGGCCGCCAGCCATGTTGACAAAGACGCGGGGCAGGGTCATGAAAATCAGAGAGGGGCCTGCGTCCGGCTGCACGCCGAAGGCGAAGCAGGCGGGGAAGATGATCAGACCGCTCATCAAAGCCACAAAGGTGTCCAGCGCGCAGATCCGAACTGCCTCGCCGGGCAGGGTGTGATCTTTGCTCATGTAGCTGCCGAAGATCTCCATGGCCGCAATGCCCAGGCTCAGGGTGAAGAAGGACTGGTTCATGGCGGCGGTGATCACGTTACCCAGGCCCACCTCGAGGGCACGATCAAGGTCAGGCAGCAGATAGAACTTCAGACCCTCGGCGCCGCCGTCCAGCAGGATGCTGTTGACCGCCAGAACCACGATCAGGGCCAGCAGAGCCAGCATCATCCACTTGGAGATCCGCTCCAGGCCCTTCTGCAGGCCGAAGGAGCAGACCAGGAAGCCCGCCAAAACGATGATCACCATGAATATGCCCATCTCGCTGGGACTGGCCAGCATAGCGCTGAACACGCCGTCGATGGCCTCATTGCTCATTCCCTCAAAGGCGCCGGTGGCGAACTTGTAGAAGTAGTCCAGCATCCAGCCGGCCACGGTGGTGTAGTACATCATCAGAAGGCAGCAGCCGATGACACAGAACCAGCCATGAATGTGCCATTTGCTCCCCTGGGGCTCCAGTGCCTTATAGCCCAGCACCGCACTCTTGCGGCTGGCCCGACCCACCGCCAGCTCCATGGTCAGTACGGGCACACCCATAATGATTAGGAACAGCAGGTAAAACAGCACAAAAACGCCGCCGCCGTTGGAACCGGCCATCCAGGGGAATTTCCAGACATTGCCGATGCCGATGGCACAGCCTGCACTGACCAGGATGAATCCCAGCCGTGAACTGAAATTTTCTCGTTTCATGATTTCCTCCTCATTTTTACAGAACCTCCCGTACAGGCTCACTGCCCGGCGTCCCTCTCACAAACCGCCGCACAAGGCCTGCCGGGGGATTACAACATTTTGGACAGGAAAGCCTGCAGACGGGGGTTCTTGGGGTGGGCGAACAGCTCCTGGGGCGGTTCGTCCTCCTGGATCTGGCCCTCGTCAATGAAGATGACCCGGTTGGAAACCTCCCGGGCAAAGCCCATCTCGTGGGTCACCACCAGCATGGTGATGCCGGTGTGGGCCAGCTCCCGCATCAGCTCCAGCACCTCGCCCACCATCTCGGGGTCCAGGGCGCTGGTGGGCTCGTCGAACAGGATCACGTCCGGGTCCATGGCCAGGGCCCGGGCGATGGCGATCCGCTGCTGCTGGCCGCCCGACAGGCTGGCCGGGTAGACATTGGCCTTATCCGACAGGCCCACCCGCTCCAGCAGTTCATCGGCCCGCTTTTCGGCTTCGGGCCGGCTCTTGAGGCCCAGCAGAACCGGCGCCATGCAGAGGTTCTCTTTCACGGTCATGTGGGGGAAGAGGTTGAAGTGCTGGAACACCATCCCCATCTTCTGCCGCAGTTTGTCGATGTGGGCCTCGTCCACCACCTCGCCCTCGAATTTGATGGTGCCGCCGGTGGGAACTTCCAGCCGGTTGAGGCACCGGAGGAAGGTGGATTTGCCGCAGCCCGAGGGGCCGATCAGGCAGACCACATCGCCCCGATAGATATCAATGTCAATCCCCTTCAGCACGTCCAGCTTGGGGGTCAGGCCCTTGAGGCCCCGCTTTTTCTCGCCGCCATAGGTCTTGAACAGACCGCGGACTTCCAGAATCTTATCGGTCACTTTGTGCCAACCTCACTTCCATCATAGTCAACAGCCGCTCCATCAGCATCACGATCACAAGGTAGATCAGAGCCACCGACAGCAGGGGGAAATAGGGGCTGTACGTCCGGCTGCGGATGATATCGCCGGCCTTGGTCAGATCCTGCAGGGCAATGTAGCCGCTGATGGAGGTCTCTTTCAGCAGGACGATCATCTCGTTGCCCAGCGCGGGCAGAACATTCTTGACGGCCTGGGGCAGGATGATCTTCCAGGTGGCCTGGGTGTAGTTCAGGCCCAGGCTCCGGGCGGCTTCCATCTGGCCCACGGGGATGCTCATGATGCCGCTGCGGAAGATTTCAGCCACATAGGCGCCGCTGTTGATGCCAAAAGCCAGGATTGCCACCGGCACCTTATCGATTTTCACCGAGCCGAAAATGATAAAATACATAATCAGCAGCTGGATCATGGTGGGGGTGCCGCGGATCACCGACAGATATACCTTGCACAGCACATTCAGAAAACCCATCTTGCCGGTGCGGTCGTAGGTGGTGCGGACATAGGCGATACAAAAGCCCAGCACAATGCCCAGCAGCGCCGCGGACAGGGTGATGATCAGAGTGGTTTTTAAACCGTTGACGAACAGCATATACCGCTGCTCTGTGATAAAGGTGGCAACGAACTGCTCCGAGAGGTTCGCGGCCAAGTTTTGCAGAAACTCCATGAATGGTCCTCCTTGTTTAGAATGTGCACGGAGTGCTGATATGCATATGACTTGAATTTTTATGCATATATTCACAAAATAAAAGGAACAGAGCGGAATAGCAACCACGCTCTGTTCCTCACGCTCTATCAAACCACAAAAGGCGCGATTTGTAAAGAGTTTTTGCGAAAAAGTAAGAGTTACTTCAGGACAATGATGGACTGAACGCCGGTGCAGTAGCTGTCGGTGAAATCAATGTTCTGCAGGCGCTCCTCGGTGACGGTCATGCCGGCCATGCCGAAATCAGCCTTGCCGCTCTGGACGGCGGGGATGATGGAATCGAACTCCATATCCTCGATCTTCAGCTCGTAGCCCAGCTTGTCGCAGATGGCCTTGGCGAACTCAGCGTCGATGCCGATGACGGCGCCGTTCTCGATGTACTCATAGGGCTCGAAGGTGGCGTTGGTGGCCATAATCAGGGTGCCGTTGGGGTACTCGGTGCCATCGGGGGTGACGTAGCCGGCAGCGCCCTCGGTCTTGTTGATGTACTTGTCCAGGATAGCGTCCAGGGTGCCGTCGGTCTTGAGCTCAGCGATGGCCTTGTTCAGGGCGCTGGTCAGCTCCGGGCGATCCTTGCTGACGCAGGCGGCGTAATCCTCCACAGCGTAAGCGGTGTCCAGGATGGTCAGCTTGTCGGCATTGGCCTCCACGAACTTCTTTGCCACCTGGTCATCGATGCAGACGGCGTCGATCTTGTTGCTCAGCAGAGCCTGGACGGCGTCGCCGGCCTTGTTGTACTGCTCCACAGCGGCGATATCCAGTTCGCCGCCCACTTCGCCGGACATGTAGAGGTCACCGGTGGTGCCCAGCTGGACGCCGACGGTCTTGCCCTTCAGGTCCTCCAGGGCGGTGATGGCCTGGGCATCAGCAGAGCCGGAGGCGGCAGAGCTGGAAGCGGTGGAGCTGCTGCCGCAGGCGGTGAGAGCCAGGGCAACAACCGACATACCGGCAGCGACCAGAACGCTGCGGCGAGAAATCTTCTTCATAATCAAAACACTCCTCTATCAACCAAACATACGCATCCCCTGACTGCCTGCCGCGTGTCGGTCTGGGGCAGGGGATGGGAACTAACCCCAATTTTGGGAACGCTTGTAGTATAGTTTGTACAAATAGAAAAGTCAAGTGTTGTGCAAAAAACTCGTAAAATTGAAACCTTTTTGCAACCAATTTCACCTTTGCAGAGATTGACAGGTGAAAATATGCAGAAAAACTGTTATAAATATCGAGCGATTTCCTCTGCGCTGCGCTTGGGCACGCAGTAGTCCCGGTTTTCGTCCAGATGATACTTGACGCCGGTTTCCCCGGTCATGGGGACCACCCGGGCGGTGTGGGAGGGATAGCCCAGGGCCACCATGGTGTGGAGCTTCTGGCAGCCGGTCAGGCCCAGCAGCTCGGTGAGCCGGGGGCGGTCGATGGCGCCCATGATGCAGCTGCCCACCCCCTTGGCCCAGGCAGCCAGGGTCAGGTTGGCCAGAGAAATCCCGGTGTCGGTGTCCAGGTCGCCGGGGATGGAGGTGTCCTGTACCACCGCCACAAAGAGGGTGGGCTGCTCGTCGGCCTTGGGGGTACCCTGCTCAGGGGGCAGGTAGGCGGCCCACTTGACCAGGGGCTGCACCCGGGCTACATCCTCGGGCTTGTTCACGATCACCAGCCGGACGGCCTGGCGGTTGGCCCCGCAGGAGGACAGCCGGACGGCCTCGATTAGATCGTCGATCACGTCCTGGGGGACGGCTTTTTGCTCAAAGCGCCGGTAGGTACGGCGGGCGGCGAGCATTTCCATAATATCCACAGTGAAAACTCCTTTCTGAAAACAGCGGTTTTTGGTTTCCAGTATAACCGCGGCGGCCCCGGCCCGCAAGAGCCCGGGCCGAAAAAATGAAAATCCCCCTCCTGCGGCGGACGCAGAAGGGGGCGCTTGTTTTAGGGATCAATCCCGCCGGACACGATCCAGGGTGCCCAGATCGTAGGGGGTGTTCTGGTAGACGTAGTAGTTCAGCCAGTTGGAGTAGAGCAGGTGGGCGTGGCCCCGCCAGCGGAAAATTGGGCTCCGGCTGGGGTCGTCGCCGGGGTAGTAGTTTTTGGGCACGGCAATGTCCAGGCCCTTGGCCTTGTCCCGGCGGTATTCGGCGTCCAGGGTCAGCTTGTCGTACTCGGGGTGCCCGGTGACGAAGATCTGGCGGCCGTTCTCGGTGCTCAGCAGATAGGGCCCGGCCTCGTCGCTCTCGGCCAGAATCCGAAGCGCCCGGCAGTTTTCCACGTCGGCCCGGCAGATGCCGGTATGGCGGCTGTGGGGGGCGTAGAACACCTCGTCAAAGCCCCGGACCAGAGGGTTGGCGGGCCGGGTGACCCGGTGCTCGAAGATGCCGAACATTTTCTGGTCCAGCGGCTCCTTTTTCACCCCGTAGTGATAATAGAGGGCAGCCTGGGCGCCCCAGCAGACGTGGAGGGTGGAGTAGACGTTGGTTTCGCTGAACTCCATGATCTCGCACAGCTCGGGCCAGTAGTCCACCTGTTCAAAGGGGATGGTCTCCACCGGCGCACCGGTGATGATCATGCCGTCGAACCGCATCTGTTTGACCTCGTCGAAGGTCTTGTAAAAGGCCTCCAGATGGGCCGCCGAGACATGGGTGGCCGAGTGGCTGGCGGTCTGGAGCAGGGTCATGTGAACCTGCAAAGGACTGTTGGCCAGCAGCCGGGCGATCTGGGTCTCGGTGGTGATCTTGGTGGGCATCAGGTTGAGGATCAGAATCTCCAGCGGCCGGATGTGCTGGGCAGCGGCCCGCTCCCGGTGCATCACAAAGATGTTCTCCTGATAAAGCGCATCATAGGCGGGCAGAGTCTTGGGGATAATCAGGGGCATACAGCCGTCTCTCCTTTAAACGATGGATGGGCGATCAGATCTGGTCCAGTGCCTGGGCGATGTCGGCGATCAGATCCTCGCTGGACTCCAGACCGCAGCTCATCCGCACCAACTCGGCGGGCACACCGGCGGCCTTCAGCTGTTCGTCGTTCATCTGACGGTGGGTGCTGGAGGCCGGGTTCAGGCAGCAGGTCCGGGCATCGGCCACGTGGGTTTCGATGGCGGCCAGCTTCAGGCTCTTCATGAAGGTGCTGGCAGCCTCCCGGCCGCCGGCCAGGCCGAAGGACACCACGCCGCAGCTGCCGTTCGGCAGATATTTCTCAGCCAGCGCATGGAAGGGGCTGGACTCCAACCCGCAGTAGTTGACGTAGGCCACTTTCGGGTGCGCTTCCAGGAACCGGGCCACCGCCAGGCCGTTGTCGCAGTGGCGCTTCATCCGGACATGGAGGCTCTCCAGACCCAGATTCAGCAGGAAAGCGCTCTGGGGGGAGGGGGTGCAGCCAAAGTCCCGCATCAGCTGGGCGGTAGCCTTGGTGATAAAAGCGCCGCCCTGGCCGAACCGCTCGGCGTAGGTGATGCCGTGGTAGCTCTCGTCGGGGGTGCACAGGCCGGGGAACTTGTCGGCGTGGGCCATCCAGTCAAAATGGCCGCTGTCCACAATGGCGCCGCCCACCGCTGCGCCGTGGCCATCCATATACTTGGTGGTGGAGTGGGTCACGATATCGGCGCCCCACTCAAAGGGACGGCAGTTCACCGGGGTGGGGAAGGTGTTGTCCACAATCAGGGGAACGCCATGGCGGTGGGCCGCCTGGGCGAACTTCTCAATGTCCAGCACGGTGAGGGCAGGGTTGGCGATGGTCTCGCCGAACACGGCCTTGGTGTTGGGGCGGAAGGCGGCGTCCAGCTCTTCGTCGGAGCAGTCCGGGTCCACAAAGGTGACTTCAATGCCCATCTTGGCCATGGTGACCGAGATCAGGTTGAAGGTGCCGCCGTAGATGGTGCTGGAAGAAACAATGTGGTCGCCGTTCTGGCAGATGTTGAACAGGGCGAAGAAATTGGCCGCCTGACCGCTGGAGGTCAGCATGGCGGCGGTGCCGCCTTCCAGCTCGCAGATCTTGCGGGCCACGGCGTCACAGGTGGGGTTTTGCAGCCGGGAGTAGAAGTAGCCCTCGGCCTCCAGGTCGAACAGCTTGCCCATATCCTCGCTGGTGGAATACTTAAAGGTAGTGGACTGGACAATGGGGATCTGGCGGGGCTCGCCGTTGCCGGGGGTATAACCGCCCTGCACGCAGATGGTATCACGATTCATGGGTACACACTCCTTTGACAAAATGTTGGAAACGGGGCGCTTACTTGCGCAGCCGCTTGTCGCTGTGGGTGGTCCAGTAGGTGCCCACGGTCTGGAACAGCTGGACCAGCAGGATCAGCAGGATGACGGCCACCACCATGATGTCGCCCTGGTAACGGTAGTAGCCGTAGGAAAGAGCCACCTTGCCCAGGCCGCCGCCGCCGATGACGCCGGACATGGCCGAGTAGCCCAGAATGGTGGTCAGGGCGGTGGTCATGCTGGAAATCAGGCTGGGCAGGCTCTCGGGGATCATCACCTTGGTGATGATCTGGAAGGGGGTGGCGCCCATGCTCTGGGCGGCCTCAATCACACCGGCGTCCAGCTCCCGCAGGCTGGTCTCCACCAGACGGGCCACGAAGGGGAAGGCCGCCACCACCAAGGGGACGATGGTAGCCTTGGTGCCGACGGTGGTGCCCACAATCACCCGGGTCAGGGGGAAGACGCAGATCATCAGGATCAGGAAGGGGATACTGCGCAGGATGTTGATGACAAAGTTGATGGCCTGCATCAGCCAGCCGGGCAGAGGCAGGACGCCGTCCTTGTCGCCCGCCACCAGCAGAACGCCCAGGGGCAGGCCCAGCACCAGCGCGAAGGCGGTGGACAGGACGGTAATATAAAAGGTTTCCCAAATGGCAAAACCGTAATCTGCGATGGTCACAGGCCGGTCACCTCCTCTACGGTCACGCCGGGCTGGCGGCTGATGTAATCAAAGGCCTTACGGGCCTGGTCCACGTCCCGAGGCAGCCGCAGCAGCATGCTGCCGTAGCACTGGCCGCTCAGATCCCGGGTGTCGGCGCTCAGCACGCTGACCAAAATGCCGGTCTCGGCGGCCAGGCTGGCCACCAGGGGTTTTTCGGTGGAGGAACCGTTGAAGGTCACCCGCACCACGTGGTCGTCCGGCGCAAAGCTGGCCAGATCCCGGGCGGCAGCGCCGCCGTTGGGGGCCACCAGACGCCGGGCCGCAGCGGTCTTGGGGTTGGCGAAAATCTCCTTGACGCTTCCCTCTTCCACCACGACGCCCTTGTCCAGGATGGCCACCCGGTCGCAGATGGCCTCGACGACGCTCATCTGATGGGTGATGACCACCACAGTGATCCCCAGTTTCCGGTTGATGTCCCGGATCAGGGTCAGGATGGACTGGGTGGTGTTGGGGTCCAGGGCGCTGGTGGCCTCGTCGCAGAGCAGCACCTTGGGGTTGGTGGCCAGGGCGCGGGCGATGGCGATTCGCTGTTTCTGGCCGCCGGAGAGCTGGGCCGGGTAGGCCTCGGCTTTGTCGGGCAGGCCCACGGTTTGCAGCAGCTCCCGGGCCCGCTGTTCGGCTTCGGCTTTCTTGACGCCGGCCAGCTCCATGGGGAAGCAGATGTTCTTCAGGCAGCTGCGCTGCATCAAAAGGTTAAACTGCTGGAAAATCATGGTGATCTCCCGGCGGCGCTGGCGCAGCGCGGCGGGGGAGAGGGTCTCCATGGCGGTGCCGTCAATGACCACCGAGCCCTCGGTGGGGCGCTCCAAAAGGTTGATGCAGCGCACCAGGGTGGATTTGCCCGCGCCCGACATGCCGATGATGCCGTAGATGGACCCGTCCGGGATGGTGAGGTTGATGTCCTTCAGCGCCTGAACCGCGCCGTCCTTCATCTGGAAGGATTTGGACAGATGTTTAATTTCGATCACAGCGTAGCTCCTGTTCTATTGCGGGGTTTTTAGCCCTGGATGGGCTCCAGGCTGGTCTGCTTGCCGCCGTAGATGCCCATGGGCTCCACGTGGATGCCGGCCACCGTCACCAGGTGAGTGCCGTTCTGGGCGTTGAAGTCGTCCAGGTAGGGCTGGTGCTGGAAGTAGTTGGTATCCACCTGGCCGTCGTCCACCACGGTGTTGGGGATGATGTAGTCGTCAAACTCCTGGATGTCCAGGGTGATGCCCTTGGCCTCCAGAATGGGCTTGCAGACCTCCAGCACCTCGCAGTGGGGGGCGGGGGTGGCGGCACAGCTGACGGTCTGGCCCTTCAGAGCCTCGTAGTCCACGGTGGGATCGTAGCCGTCGGTGGGGTTCTCCACCACCGAGACCACAGCGCCGCCGTACTGCTCAGCCATGAAGTCCTTGACCTGCTGGCTCTGGAGGGCAGCGGCCAGGGCCTTGATCAGGGGGTTCTCCTCGTTGCCCTCCTTGCAGACCAGAACGTTGACGTAGGCAGAGGAGCCGTCCTCCATGGCCAGGGCGTCGGTCATGGGGTCCAGGCCGGCGGGGATGGCGTAGTTGGAGTTGATGACGGCGTAGTCCTCGTCCTGGAGCACGCTGGGGATCTGGGCAGCCTCCACCTCGTCGATCTGAATGTTCAGGGGGTTCTCGGCGATGTCGTTCTTGGTGGCGGTGATGCCGCTGCCCTCTTTCAGGGTGAAGAAGCCGTTCTTCTCCAGCAGCTGGAGGGCGCGGGCCTCGTTGGTGGTGTCGTTGGGGACAGCCACAGTGAACTTGGTGGGCTTGCCGGAGGCAGCGCCGCCCTCAGAGGAGCCGCAGGCAGCCAGGGCGGCAGCCGCAGCGGCTGCGCCGGAAACTTTCAGAAAATCACGACGAGTAATCATAGAATTTTTCCTCTTTTCTTCTTATTTAATAAAATGGATCTTTGGCGGCAGCCGGACAGGAGGCTGCCCAGGGATGGGGAAGAAAAAAGCTCCCGTCCCAGCTGGGCCGATGCCCTGCAAGGACGGGAGCATAAAACTTCCGTGGTACCACCTTGGTTTACCGCACCCTCACGGGCGACGGCCTCGACGCTGCGGCACAGATTTTGTGTGCGTACAGCCGGACGCGATAACGGGCGTACCCGTCGCAGGCTTAGAGCTCTTGTTCTTCGCCCGCGCGGCTCCGAGACCATTTTCGGCTCCCTGTTTCCTGCCCGTTTCCACCGCCGGGGCTCTCTGGTAAGGATCAATGCGAAAGCCTACTCTTCTCTTCACAGCCACTTTGAAATATCAAGTACTATTGTATGCAAATGGGCGCGATTTGTCAACAGGCCGGGCGCAAGTTTTTGGCCGCCGGGGCGGCAGGGCGGGGCAAATCCGAAAAAAACAATTGAGAACTGGCGGCCGCCGTGGTACAGTATAGGGGAAACTTTTCATCCAACACAGGAGAACAAACACTATGGCGGCACCCATCGAACAATACCCGGACGGCGAACAGCGCCGCCGGATTATGGATTTTATCATGGCAGCGGGGCAGACCCTTCTGGAAAATGGGGCGGAGGTGTTCCGGGTGGAGCAGACCATGCAGATCATGGCCCGCAGCTTCCACCTGCGGGAGTTCAACGTCTACGTCCTGACCAATGGCATTTTCGCCAGTGCCGGCACCGCCGAGATCAGCGAGGTGCGGAACGTCCCCAACCGGACCATTCATCTGGGCCGGGTGGACCAGGTCAACGAGCTCTCCCGGGAGATCGCGGCGGGGCAGGTGACCCTGGACGAGGCCGAGCAGCGGCTGGCCGAGGCCCGGCGGATTCCGTTCCCCCGGTGGCAGGCCCAGCTGCTGGCGGGGACAGCGGGGGCCTTCGCCTTTTCCCTGATGTTCGGGGGCAACCTGGCCTCGGGGGCAGCGGCAGCGGTGGCGGGATTTGTGGTCAGCGCCTATCTGCTGGCCTGCCAGAAATACCAGGTGCCCGCCGTGTTCCAGAAGATCACCGGCGCGGCCCTCATCACCCTGGTCTGTATTTTGGTCTGCACCCTGCTGGGGGCCAGCGTCAACCACGCCACCATCGGCGCGCTGATGATCCTGACCCCCGGTGTGGCTTTCACCATGGGTATCCGGGACTTTGTCCACGGAGACTACCTCTCGGGCACCATCCGAATGATTGACGCGGTGCTCATCGCCGGGAGCCTGGCCTGCGGCGCAGGTCTTGTGCTGCGGCTTTATTCCATCCTGACGGGGGTGACGGTGGTATGACCTTGTCCGATCTTTTGTATCTGGCGGAGCATTTTCTCCGGGCCTGCGGGGGTACCCTCTGCTTTGGGCTTTTGTTCGGCATCCCCCGGCGGACCTATCTGGCCTGTGCAGTGGATGGCGCTGTGGGCTGGGCCGTGTACCAGCTGGCCATCCTGCTGTTGGGGGATAGCGGCGCCGTGACGGCCACCCTGCTGGCCAGTATTCCCCTGACCCTGTTGGCCCGGATCTTCGCCATCAAGCTGAAAGCCCCGGTGACGGTTTTTCTCCTCTGCGGCATCTTCCCCCTGGTGCCTGGCGCGGGAATTTATTATACAGCTTATTATTTTATTCTCGATGATAACCAACTGTTTATGGAAAATGGCCTCAATACCCTGAAAATCGCCATCGCCTTGGCCATTGGCATCTCCCTGGTTTTGGGGATGCCCCTGCCCCGCCCCAAGAAAAAACAGCCCTGATTTATACATCAAAAAACGTCTCCCGCCCGGCCCGCTGCCGGAAAGGAGACGTTTTCTTTTTGGTTTACATTGACTTTGGCCTGGTGAAACGCTTTTTGCCAGGTTTTTTCCCTGCAAAGCCGCCGTTAGCCCCGCTTTTTCTTTTTGCGGACGCTGAAGCCGAATTTGCCCAGCCGCCGCCCAAGGGCCAGATACTCCCCGTGGCTGTATACGATCAGCTTGGCGCGGGAGAGGCAGAGTTTGCCGGTCTCATCCAGCAGCTCTTCATCCACATCGCAGGCCTCCACCTGGGCCAGGAACAAATCGTGGGACCCCAGGGGGATCACCTGGGTCACCCGGCACTCCAGGCTCAGGGGGCTTTCTTCCAGGATGGGGCAGCTGGTCAGCACCGAGCCGGGGGCGGCGTGGAGCCCCATGGCCGCGAACTTGTCCTGATCCCGGCCGCTGCGCACGCCGCACCAGTCCACCGCCCGCACCAGGGATTCGGTGGGCAGGTTGATGGCGAACTGGCCGCTCTCCTTAATCAGGTTGTAGCTGTACCGCTCGGGCCGGACGCTGATGGAGACCATGCTGGGCTGGGTGCAGATGGTGCCCGTCCAGCCGATGGTGATCAGATTGGGTTTTTCGAGACTGCCGCAGGAGACTAACACCGGCGGCTCCGGGTTTAAGAGAGTGCTGCCCTTCCAACTTTGTTTGCTCATCCGCGATACTTCCTTTCATAGGGCTGCCAGGTCCGCTCGCTGATGATGTAGCGGGGGCGCGCCTTGGTTTCCATATAGATTTTGCCGATGTATTCGCCGATCACCCCGAGGCAGATCAGCTGGATTCCTCCCATCAGGCAGACGATGGAGACGGTAGAAGCCCAGCCCGCCACGGTGTGGCCGGTCATGGCTTGGATAAAGGCCCAGATCACCCCGATGAAGCTCACAATGCTGAACACCGCCCCCAGCCCAGTAATCAGCCGGATGGGTTTGTTAGACAGGCTGGTGATGCCGTCGAAAGCCAAGGCCAGCATCTTTTTTAGGGGGTAGTGGCTCTCGCCCGCCAGCCGCTCGCTCCGGGCGTAGTAGACGGTGCCGCTCTTGTAGCCCACCAGGGGGATCAGTCCCCGCAGGAAGATATTCACCTCTTTGTAATCGGCGAAACTTTCCAGCACCCGGGCACTGATCAGCCGGTAGTCGGCGTGGTTAAAGACAATGTCCGCCCCCAGCAGGTTCATCAAATGATAGAACCCCTCGGCGGTGAACCGCTTGAAAAAGGTATCGGTGTCCCGGCGGGAGCGCACCCCGTACACCACCTCGCAGCCGTCCAGATACTGCTGGACCATTTCGTCCATGGCGTTGATGTCATCTTGGCCGTCGCAGTCGATGGAGATGGTGATATCGCACTTGTCCCGGGCTTCCATCAGCCCGGCCAGTACGGCGTTCTGGTGGCCCCGGTTCCGGCTCTGGCTGATGCCGATATAGTGTTCGTCCTCCCGGGCGAACTGACAGATCAGCTCCCAGGTGCGGTCCCGGGAACCGTCGTTCACAAAGCAGACCCGGCTCTTTTCGCTGATGAGCCCGGCACCGGCCAGGGCGTGGATTTTTTCGAGGAAGAGAGGGGCCGTGATGGGCAGCACCTGTTCCTCATTGTAACAGGGGACAATGATCCAAAGGAGGGGTCTTGCGGTAGAATCCGACATGAAATATACTCCTTGTATTTGAAATTACTGGACCAGCTGCCGCAGGGCGGGCAGATCCCGGATCTTGAAGCTGCTGCGGTAGGTTTCCAGCAGCCCGTCCTGCTGCATCTGGGAGAGCTCCCGGCTCAGGGCGCTGCGGTCGCAGTTGAGATAGTCGGCCAGCTGGATCCGGGTGAAGGGAATGGTAAAAGTCAGCTGCCCGGCGGCCTCGGCCTCGCTGATCAGATAGGCGCAGACTTTGGCCCGCAGGGTTTTCAGGACCAAAAGATCAACCCGCCGGGAGAGAAGAAAATATTTGTCGCTGATGGTCTGGACCAGGTTCAGGAGCACCCGCTGCCGGGCGGGGGTGCCGTCGGGGCGCAGCAGCTGGGCGTAGGACACCCACAGCACCTCGCAGGTGGTGTCAGCTGTCACCGTCACCGGGCTGCACAGGCTGGAGCCCCCCAGCACATCCCCGAACACCCCGCCGGGGTCGATGTGGGTGATGGGGACGGCGCTGCCGTCCGGCGCCGGGCGGACAGCCTGCAGCTGGCCAGCCAGAAGAACCCCCACGTTCCGGCTGGGGGTTCCGGACTGGATCAGCACTTCACCCCGGCCATAGCAGCGGGCAGCGGCCCCCAGCCCGGCCAGCAGAGCCGAGAGCTCGTCCCGGCTCAGCCCGGCGAAAAGGGTGGTTGTTTGTAACAGCGGCAGATAGCGTTCCATAGATTGATTTTGGCCCTGGCGCAGAGGGCGGGCCTGTCCTTCTGAAAATCTGTTGCACAGGCAACGGTAATTTTGCCCTTATTATAGTAGAATGGAGCCCATAAAGCAAATGATTTTGCTTAAATTTCAAAAAAGAGGGAGTTTTCTACCATGAAACGATTGGTTTCTCTGCTGCTGGCGGCGGCCATGAGCCTGGCGCTGGCGGCTTGCGGGGCGTCGTCCTCCGGCTCCAGTGTGGCAGCCGGCAGCGCCGCTTCTTCTCAGCCTGCGTCCAGCAGCGCTTCCAGCGAGGCTGCCGAGACCCTTTCCACCACCGAGCCGGTGCGGATCGCCGGCCTGAAGGGCCCCACCACCATGGGCCTGGTGAACCTGCTGCCCATGATGGAGGCAGGGGAGACGGCCATCGACTATGATTTGCAGCTCTACGGCACCGCGGACGAGATCGTCCCCCTGCTGATGAAGGGCGAGCTGGATATGGCGGCCATCCCCGCCAACCTGGCGGCCACTCTCTACCAGAAGACCGAGGGCCAGATTCAGGCTCTGGCGGTCAACACCCTGGGCGTTCTTTATGTAGTGGAGAAGGGTGACACCGTCCAGAGCATCCAGGATCTCAAAGGCCGGACGGTACTCTCTACCGGCAAAGGCACCACCCCCGAGTACGTTCTGCGGTACATCCTGACCCAGAACGGCATCGACCCCGACAAGGATCTGACCATTGAGTATTATAGCGAGGCCACCGAGGTCACCGCCCAGATGGCCGTGGCTGAGGATGCCATCGCCGTTCTGCCCCAGCCCTACGTTACCAGCGCCGGTATGCAGGACGAGACCCTGCGGGTGGCCCTGGATCTCACCGCCGAGTGGGAAAAAGTCTCGGATACCCAGCTGATCACCGGCCTGACCGTGGTCCGCAAGGAGTACGCCGAGGCCCACCCCGATGTGATCGAGGCGTTCCTGGCGGAGTACGCCCAGAGCGTGGAGGCCGCCAACACCGACGTGGAGGGCACCGCCGCCCTCTGTGAGGCCCAGGGCGTGGTGGCCAAGGCGGCCATCGCCCAGAAAGCCCTGCCCCAGTGCAAGATTGTCTGCCTCACCGGCGAGAAGCTGAAAACCAACGCCGAGGGGTATTTACAGGTGCTCTACGATGCAGACCCCGCCTCGGTGGGCGGCGCGCTGCCCGGGGCCGATTTCTATTACGGCGCAGAATAAACCATTTTAAGAGAGAAGAGGTCCCGCCCGGCGGGGCCTCTTTTTTGTTTGGAATGGATGGAATTGTGTTTTCCACGGTTCAATGCTACAATAGGGGAAAACTAAAGAATCAAAAAGAACAGGAGTGAACAGCCCATGACACAATATCCCGGATACACCACCCGGCGCACCGAGCCCTGCCCCATGCTCCACGGCACGGCTACGGTGCTGACCCACGATTTCAGCGGGGCCACCGTCCTTTTGCTCGAGAACCAGGACAACAACAAGGCCTTTGGCATCGGGTTCGGCACCTTCCCCTCCGACAACACCGGTGTGTTCCATATTCTGGAACATTCGGTGCTGGAAGGCTCGGAGAAATACCCGGTGACCTCGCCCTTCCTCCAGCTCATCAAGAGCAGCATGGCTTCCTTCCTGAACGCCATGACCTTCTCGGACAAGACGGTCTATCCCTTCGCCAGCCCCAACGAGACCGACTTCAAAAACCTGATGGACGTCTACCTGAACGCGGTGTTCTGCCCCCTGGCCCTCACCGACCGGCGGGTCTTTGATCAGGAGGCCTGGCACCGGGAGGAGGACGGCTCCATCAGCGGCGTGGTCTACAACGAGATGCAGGGGGCCTTGGCTTCTCCCGAGGCCCAGCTGGAATATGCCCTGGTGCAGGCCATGTTCCCGGACAACGGATACGGCTTTGAGTCGGGGGGCGACCCGGCAGCCATCCCCGGCCTGACCTATGAGCAGTTCATCAAGGTCTACCGCCGCCACTACCGGGCGGACAACTGCTGCATCGTCCTCTATGGCCGGATGGATTTTGCCGACAAGCTGGATTTTCTGGACAAGGCCTATCTCGCCAAGATGCCCAAAACCGGCCCCCGGCCCCACACCGCCCTCCAGCACCCCCAGAGCGGCGTGAAGAGGGTGCAGCCCTACTACACCGACACCCCCGAGAATATTCCGGTCCAGAGCGTGCTGGCCTGGTACACCGGCGACTTTGCCGACCGGGAGCGGCAGCTGGCGGTTCAGATCCTGCTGAATGCCCTGCTGGGCTCAAACCAATCCCCCCTCAAGCAGGCCCTTTTGGAGCAGAAGCTGGGCGCCGATCTGGAATACAGCTTTGACGATTCTCTCCAGCAGCCGGTCTTTGAGCTGGTGCTCAAGGGCACCGACGAGGCCCGGGCCGCTCAGTTCGCGGGCTGTGTCAAGGCCGAGGTGGAAAAACTCTGCGCCGAGGGTGTGCCCCAGGATCTTTTGCTGGCGGCCCTCAACGCCATCGAGTTTGCCCTGACCGAGCACCCCGACAGCTACCCCGACGGCGTTACCGCGGCCATTGCGGCGGTGACGGGCTGGCTCCATGCCGATGATCCCATGGCCGACCTGCGTTCGGTGTCCTTCTTCGATTCCCTGCGGGAAAAATTGGCCGAGGGCTGGTTCAACCAGATGCTGGCCGAGCTGTTCGCCCCCGCGCCGGTCCAGGTGACCCTGGTGCCCCAGCACCCCGCCGCCGAGGAAGCCGCCGCCCTGCGGGTGGAGGGCAAGATGCAGCTGGACCATCCCCTGACGGTGGCCGACCTGACCGCACCTCCCGCCGCCCCGGCCCCCCAGGTGGAGCAGGTGGCGGGGCTGGAACTGGTGTGCCGCCCCTCTGCCGGCAGCCTGTACCTTAACTTCTACTATGACCTGGGCGGCCTCTGCCCCGAGGATATGCCCTATTTGCAGCTGCTGACCGACCTTCTGCCCGAGCTGGACACCGCCCGCCACACCGCCCGGGAGCTGACCACCCTGCGGGATACCTGGCTGGGCAACACCACCCTTTCTTTGGAGCGGTGGGCCGGCCGTCAGGAGGGCAGCCCCTGCCACGCCAAATTGGCTCTGCGGCTCAGCCTGCTGGAGCGCAGCGCCGAAAAGGCGGTGGAGCTGGGCAGCGAACTGCTCTACGAGACCCTTCTGGGGGGCGAGAACGCCCGGGCGGCCCTTCAGCGGGTGCTGGAACAGACCAAGCTGAGCATGGAGCAGAAATTCCTTTGGCAGGGCAACACCTTCGCCATGATGCGGGCGGGATCTCACTTCACCGTGGGCCAGGCCCTGAGCGAGCGCTGCGTGGGCGTGAGCTACTACCGCTTTGTCTGTGATCTGCTGGAAAAAGCCGATTGGGAGAATCTGCTGGTCCGGCTGGATACCCTGCGGGTGGAGGTGCTGGGCCGTCACGCCCTGACCGTCTGCCTCCACGGCAGCGAGGACGCCGCCCGGCGGGTGCGGGGCCTTCTGTCCGGCAGCGCCTTTGCGGCCGAGGAGCGTCAGGCCGCAAAAGCCTATACCGAGGATCTGACCCCGCCGGTGAATGAGGCCTTTATCATTCAGGGCGGCGTCAACTACGACGTGCTGGCCTGGGCCATGGAGCCCCGGGCTGAGCGCAAGGTGCTGGCCCAGGTGATGTCCTATGAGTACCTCTGGCACGCCATCCGGGAGGTGGGCGGCGCCTACGGCACCGGCATGATCTGCGGCACCGGCACCGAGGTGCTCTACACCTACCGGGACCCCCACGTCAAGGGCAGCTACGAAAACTTCGCCCAGGGTCCGGCGGCGCTGGCGGAGCGGCAGTATACCGAGGCCGACCTTACCGACGCCATCATTGGCACCGTGGCCAAGTTCGACTCCCCCCGCAAGCCCCGGCAGGCGGCTCTGGAAGCCGACCGCCGCTGGTTCTGCGGTCTGACCGATGAGATGGACGCGGCCGACCGGGCCGCCATCTGCGGCGTGGATGCCGCCTGGATGAAGTCCGAGGCGGCCGGCCTGGCCGATGCGATGGCCGGCGGCGCCCGCTGTACCTTCGGCAGCCGGGAGGCCATCGAGCGGGCCAAGGACCTGTTCGACCGGATCGAAACCCTGGAATAAATCTGTAAAATAAGAACAGCCCCCGTCCGGCGGATAATTGAACTGAACCAGTAAAAACGGACAATAGACAAAACGCCCCCTGTGTAGGAAAATAAACCTATACAGGGGGTGTTCGTATGTCCAGACAAAAATACACACATATCCAAGTGAAAGAGGAAGAAATTCTAGCCTTGCGAGAGGCAGGAG
>NZ_BQKV01000107.1 GCF_022180365.1 Faecalibacterium gallinarum | reverse complement strand
ACCCTGACCCGAACTTTCAAAACTGAATATCAGCCGCCCACCAGCGGCCAGCGAAAGCAGTAAGTCTGAAAAAGATTTGCTGCTTTTTTTGTGTCCATTTGGCAAAATCGAAAATCACCCGTAGTAGGTAGGTGAAGCCAGAAAAAACTGCCTGCTCCGTTTGGCAAATTTCTAAGAGCGGTGGTGTGGGGAGTGAAAGGAAAAATTCTCTGCCCCGCCGGTTGCCAAAATCCTGTTGCCCGGATTACTAAGGCAAAAGAAATTTTGAAAAATCCCCGTCCAGCGGGTAGCTGGCGGCCTTTGAAATG
>NZ_BQKV01000106.1 GCF_022180365.1 Faecalibacterium gallinarum | reverse complement strand
GCAGTAAGCTGAATTGCCCGTTTACGGGCGGGAAGTAACAAATCTTTCGCGGCTGGCAGATCGTACTTACGCGACGTGACGCGTGGCTAGTATTCTAGGGCTATGCCCGCATATGAAAAACCCCCGGCTATGCCGGGGGATCATTATTGTTGGAGTTACTTTAAGGTGCCGTCGATCACCTGGCTGTAATACCAGGGCTTGGGGGCGTGGAACACCTTGCCGCTGAGGGACTCAAACTCGGGCTGGGAGAAGCCGGGCAGAGCCAGCTCCCAGGCGCAGAGGGCCTGGTACTTGAGTTTCAGCTCCCGGTTGGCGGTGTTGTTGCCGTATTTGCTGTCCCCCAGGATGGGGCAGCCGATGCTGGCCATGTGGGCCCGGATCTGGTGGGTCCGGCCGGTGATGAGCCGGACTTTCAAAAGGGCCAGCCGCCCCGAGACCGCCACCGTCTCGTACTCGGTGCAGACCTCCTTGGCGCCGGGCTTTTTCTCCTCGATGATCCGCACGATGCCCCGGTCGGCGTCCTTGAGCAGATAGCCCCCCAGGGTGGCGGCAGGGGGCGTCGGCCGCCCGAAGGTCACGCAGAGATAGGTCTTTTTGATCTGCCGCTCCTTGATGGCCTCCAAAAAGACCTGCTCGGCCTCGGGGGTCTTGGCGATCAGTACAAGGCCGCTGGTGCCGGTGTCCAGCCGGTGGCAGAGGGCGGGCTGATAGAGGGAGTCCTCGCTGTACTGGCCCTCTTTGTTCAGCCAGAGCAGGGCCCGGTTTAAAAGGGTGTCGTCCTCGGGGCCGTCCACCGAAAGGCCGGCGGGTTTGTTCACCACCAGCAGCTGGGGGCTGTCAAACACCACCTCCGCCGGGCAGCGGGCGTTCTTCCAGGCGGGGCCGTCGCTGCGGCGGTCGGCCTCCAGAATCTCGTCCAGAATGAAGAGCTTGATCTCGTCCCCCGCCATTACCCGGGTGGAGAGGGGCTGTTTTTTGCCGTTGAGCTTGATTTTGTTCTCCCGCAAAGCCTTGTTCAGCCGCCCGGGGTTCAGGGCGGGGAACTGCTGCATCAGGTATTGGTCCAGCCGGGTGGGGGCCAGACATTTGACTTTCAGTATTTTCACAAAAACGTCCTCCGTTTGGATGGGGTTTAATATAGGCTTTTCTCTTTATTTTAGCCCATTTTCGGCGGGGCTGTCAAGATGATTTGAACCCGCCCACCCCGCCCTTTAGATGTTCCCCCTGGGGCCTGTGGCCCCGCCCCCCGTGGGGGCTCTAAGCGGAAAGCGGCTGCGACTGAGGCCGCCGCCCGGATTTGCCTGGCAGGCCCCGCAAGTCGGTCCACCTCGCGGCCCGAGAGTGCGGTTCCTGCCGTTCAAACCGTTCGGCTGCCATAGTGCAAGAGCGCGGATGCCTAAAAGGGAGTCCGGGGTCAACGCTCCCGGGCGGGTGGGAGTATCAATCATTGTTTTCCCCAAAACTCCGCCAGCGCCCCGGCCAGGGCGTCGGTGTCGGCCAGATACCGCAGATGGGCCCAGTGTCGGGGGAAGAGCCGCCGGTAAGCCCCCTGGGAAAAGCGGTCGTCCAGGAGCAGGACTACCCCTTTGTCCGCCTCGGTGCGGATCACCCGGCCCGCCGCCTGCAACACTTTGTTCATGCCGGGGTAGCGGTAGGCGAAGTCGAAGCCCGCGCCCTCTTTCTCCTCGAAGTAGCGGCGGAGCATCTCCTGCCGGGGGCTCACCTGGGGCAGGCCCACCCCCACCACGGCGCAGCCGATCAGGCGGTTGCCGGTCAGGTCCACCCCCTCGCCAAAGACGCCCCCCAGCACCGCAAAGCCCAAAAGGGTCTCGGTGGGGTCGGGGGCGAACCGCTCCAGAAAGGCCGCCCGCCCCGCCTCGTCCAGCCCCGCATCCTGGGAGAAAGAGGGAATATCCGGGTACCGGCGGGTGAAGTCCTCGTACACTTGGTTCAGATAGGCGTAGCTGGGGAAGAAGGCCAGGTAATTGCCAATTTTCCCCCGGGCCAGGGCCGCCAGGGCGTCCGAGACGGCGGCGGTGCTGGCCTCCCGGTCCCGGTAGCGGGTGGAGATCCCCGGCAGGCAGTAGAGCCCCAGGTTTTCGGGCGGGAAGGGGCTTTCCAGGGCCACGGCCCGGGCGCTCTCGCAGCCCAGCACCCGGCGGTAAAACCCCGGCGGGGTCAGGGTGGCGCTGAAGAGGGCCGCCGCCCGGCCGCAGGCCAGGCTCTCGTCCACAAAGGCCGAGGGGTCCAGGCAGAGCAGGTCGATCCGCAGCTCGCTGCCCCGGACCGTCAGCTGGGTCACCGAGTGGGAGTCGTACCGCTCGGCGGTGCGCAGCAGCTCCCGCAGGGAGAAAAAGAGATTCAAAAGGGTTTCATAGCCCGGGGCCTCGGGGTGATCCTCCAGCCACTCCTGCAAGGCGGTCATCAGGGCCTGAAGGGGCGGGAGCAGCCCGGCGGGGGGCTCGGCGAAAAAGAGCACCCCATCCTCGGCGTAGAGAGCCTCGGGCAGCGCAAAGGGCTTGGCGGCCCGGCGGGAACCCTTGGCGCCGGGGGATTCCCGGTCCTCGGCCAGCTCCCCGGCCCCGAACATCCCCAGCTGCTGGGCCTCGGCCTCGGGGGGCGTTTCGGCGGGGGCGGTCTCGGGGGCAGAGCCTTTCCGGGGGGCGCACTCGGCGCAGGCCCGGCGGACCGACAGCAGCAGCCGGTCGGCCCGCATCAGCATCCCTTTCAGCCGGCTGCCCCCGCTCAGGGCCTTGCGGGCCTCGGTGAGCTGGCTTTTGGCAAAGCTGGCGGAGTACATCTCCCGGGCCCGGTCGGGCAGGTTGTGGGCCTCGTCGATCAAAAACACCCAGTCCCCGCCCGACGCCTCGAAGAACCGCCGAAGCCGCACCACCGGGTCGAAGAGATAGTTATAGTCCCCGATCACCAGATCGCTCCACTCGCTGGCGTCCAGCCCCAGCTCAAAGGGGCAGACGGTGTGGGCCCGGGCGGCTTCCTCGATCCGGGGGCGGTCCAGGCTGCCGGGGCCGTCCAGAAGATCCGCCAGGGCGTCCTTCCGCCGATCGAAATATCCTTTGGCGTAGGGGCAGAGGTCGGGGATGCAGACCGGCCGCCCGGCTTCGTTTTTGGCTAGGCAAACTTTCTCCTTGGCGGTGAGGGTGATGCTCCGCAGCCGCAGCCCGGGGGATGCCCGCCGCAGCTGGGCCACCGCCTCCTCGGCGGCGGTGCGGGCGGTGGTGCGGGCCGTCAGATAAAACAGCTTGTCGCCGTGGCCCTCCCCCAGAGCTTTCAGGGCGGGGAAGAGGGCGCTCATGGTCTTGCCGGTGCCGGTGGGGGCCTGGCAGAACAGGCGGGTGCCGCTTTTGGCCTCCGTGCGGCCCTGGCGGCAGGCCCGATAGATCTCCCCGGCCAGGGCCCGCTGCCCCGGGCGGTAGGCCGGGTAGGGGAAGGTGAGCGCGTTTAAACTGCCCGTCCGCTGGGCGGCCCAGTCCAGCTGCCGCCGGGCCCAGGGGACGTAGTCGGCCAGCAGCCGGTCAAGAAATTCCTCCAGCTCTCCCCGGGTGAAACGCCGGGTGAACCGGAGGATTTTTTCTTCGTCGATCTGGAAATAGGTCAGCCGGACCGAGAGGGTGTCTAACCCCTGCTGCCCGGCGTAGATGGCCCCGTAGACCATCCCTTGGGCCCAGTGGCAGGGGTTCATCTCCTCGGTGATCTCGGCCGAGGGGCGGGCGGTGGTCTTGATCTCGTCGATGACGGTCTGGCCGTCCTCCTCAAAGATGCCGTCGGCCCGGCCCTCCAGGGTGTATTCGACGCCGCCCACGGTGCGGGTGAGGGTCAGGGGCACCTCGGCGCGGTAGCCCTCGCCCGCCTGTTTCTGGAGCCGGCGGTGGATCCGGGCCCCCTCGTTGGCCCGGTCGAACCCGGCGAACCGGCTGTCGATGTCGCCCCGCTGCATGAGAAATTCCACCAGCTGCCGGATGGCCAGCCGTATCTGAGCCAAAGGTTTCACCTCCGTGTGGGTTGAACGTCAAAGGAATTACAAATTTTCCGATCCAACCGCAGAGCCTGGCGGCTGGGTGGGGGCATGGGGGCAACAACAGTGACCGCCGCCAGTGGCGGAAACAGGGAGCTGTTGTTGGCGCCGCGCTCTGATTTGTGCAAGCATCCGCAAGGGTGCGCCGCAGAAATCAGCCAGCGCAAGAGAGCAGGAGCTCCCATACATCGAAAGGGAGGGTGGGCGGGTTAAAAATCACAATCCCATCAGGGCGGCACAGTCCCGGGTGACCTTTTCCACCGCGCCGAAATCCACCGCCGCACGGTAATAGCTCTCCAGCTCGTCGTGGCAGGCCTTGGCCTGGGCCATCAGAGCCACCGCCTGCTGGATCAGCTCCTGGGCGGCCCGGGTGTTGAACCGCAGCCGGGCCCGGTACCCCGCCAGATTCTCCTGGTCCAGGAATCGGGCGCAGCGGACACTCTGCTGGCCGGGCAGGGAGACCGGGTGCCAGCTGTTGTCGGTCAAAAAGGCCAGCCGCAGGGCCGGGATAAAGATGTGGTCGATCTTCTCGTCCGGGTGCATGGCACAGGGGCAGGTGATGATCTCATACCCCCGGATCAGGGCCTCGGCCCGGATCAGCTCCAGCAGCAGCCGGGACACCGCCCCATATTCGTCCCGGAAAACGATGGCCTTGTCGGCCAGGGCGGCGGCGGTGCTGGAATAGAACACCGGGCCCTTGGGGGTGATGGCCGAGAGCAGCCGCAGCTGTTCGGCGGGCTGGCGGCCGGTGCGGGGCAGCAGCCGGGCGCAGAGCCGCTTGACGTAGCGGCGCACCTTCTCGAAGTTGGTGCTGCAGGCGGCGGTGCGGCGGCTGTCCAGCACGAGACTGCCCGCTGAGGTGATATACCGGGCGGCCCGGCTCCGCAGGGCGGCGTTCTTCTCGAACAGGGCCTTGATCTCGGCCTTGTTCTTCCGCAGGGCGGCGGTGTCCAGGGTGTGGTAAAGGCTCACCACAACCTCGTCGGCGCCGGGGGCGGCGGGTTCCAGGGTGTGGGGGGCGGTGGCGTCCACAATGGCGGCCTTTTTCTCGCAGAAGACCACCCCGTCCAGGCTGTCGGGGTCGCTGGAACAGTGGATGCACTGGACCGGCCCGCCGGACATCTGGGCCAGACGCTTCATCAGGGTGGATTTGCCGCAGCCGGGCCCGCTTTTGACCAGATACATCTGGGTGCCGGGCTCCCGGCGCAGCTCCTCAAAATACCCCCGGAACCCCGCCGGAGTGGTGGTTCCAAGGAAAAAATCAACGGATTTTGGATAAAGATTTTCCATCATCAGAGCACCTCGCTTTTGGCATAAGGTATGCAAAAGCGGGCGGCCCTGCTACAAAAGGGCCCCTCAGGGGGCGGGGTAGGTGTGGGTGCAGACGGCCTGGATCTTCTCCCGCAGGGCTACAAAATCGGCGAAGGCCTCGGGCTTGTTCTGGCCCTGGCGGAGCAGGGCCGCGGGGTGGAAGGTGCCCATAAAGAGCACGCCCCCTTTCTCAAAGAACTGGCCGTGCTGTTTGGTCACCGAGAAATTGGGGTCGATCATCTGTTTGGCGGCCACCCGGCCCAGGCAGACCACGATCTTGGGCCGCAAAAGCCGGAACTGTTCCCGCAGCCAGGGCATACAGGCGGCGCTCTCCTCGGGGAGAGGGTCCCGGTTCTGGGGCGGGCGGCATTTGACGATGTTGGCGATATAGCAGTTTTTGTTCCGGTCCAGGTCGATGGCGAAGAGGTATTTATCCAGCAGCTGGCCGCTCCGCCCCACAAAGGGCAGGCCCTGCTCGTCCTCGCTCTGGCCGGGGCCCTCGCCCACAAAAAGCACTTCGGCGTCGGGCACCCCCTGACCAAAGACAACGTGCTGCCGTGTCTCGGCCAGCGGGCAGCGGGTACAGGTCAGGCACTGGGCCTGCAAGGTTTCAAAATCCATCCGAAGGATCATCCTCTCTGTGCAAAGTGTGGGAAACATCCGGGTTAAATATAGCACAACCCACGGCGTTTTTTCAATCGCGCTTTTTTATCCGCGCTTTTTTATCCGCGCCGTAACTTGGTGCAGACCGGCAGGTCTGCGCCGCGACAGCTTTTAGTCCGCGCCGTAACGTTGTGAGGACCGGCAGGTCCGCGTCGCGACAGTTTTTCGTCCGCGCCGTAACTTGGTGCGAGCCGGCAGCCCTGCGCCGCGACAGCTTTGGGTTCGATGGGGCCCAGGGTCTTTTTTGACTACGAATGAGCAGGTGTCTCGATTTCTGTAAACTTTCTCCAAACAACCCGCCCCGGGCCTTGACCCGCGGGGGAAAATGGGGCAATATTAAAGAGTATAGCCTGTTGGGGGCGGCGTGGGCCGCCGCGGGCTGTTATGAGGAGTATAAAATGGACAAACAAATGAAACAAGTGGCCGCCATCGTCTTTGGCGGCATCGGATTTTATTTTGCGCTGACCCATTTCCAGGTGTTGGCGGGGTGGATCGCCCGGCTGCTGGCCATCTTCCTGCCGGTCTTGGTGGGGGGCATCCTGGCCTTCTTTTTGAATGTGCCTATGTCCGGCATCGAGCGGGGGCTTCAGCGGGCCTTCGCTTCCCGAAAGAAGAACAAACGGACCAAGTGGACCCGCCCGGTCAGCCTGGTGCTGACCTTTTTGTGCATCATCGCCGTCTTTGCGGTGGGGGTGAGCATGCTGGTGCCCGAGCTCTCCCGCTCGGTGATGGCGGTATATGAGCAGATCCAGCTCAGCCTGCCCAAGCTGCTGGACTGGATGCAGCAGAGCGGCATCGACACCGGCATGCTGGAAGCCCAGCTGGCCCTGATCGACTTTAAGGAGCTGCTGGGCCAGGTGGCCAACAGCGCCGGCACCGTGATGGGCACGGTGATGGGGGCGGTCACCGCCACCGTGTCGGTCTTTTCCACGGCGCTGTTCTCCCTGGTGGTGGCCATCTATATCCTGATGGACAAAGAGAACCTCTCCCGCCAGTGCAAAAAACTGCTCTTTGCCTATCTGCGGCCCGACGACGCTCGGCTGATCCTCCATGTCTGCAACCTGACCCGGGATATTTTCAGCAAATTCCTGTCCGGCCAGGTGGTGGAGTCCCTGGTCCTGGGCAGTCTGATGTTCGTGGCCCTCTCCCTGGCCAAGCTGCCCTACGCCAGCCTGATCGCGGTGCTGACCACCGTCTGCGCCTTTATCCCGTATGTGGGCGCCTTTATCTCCTGCGGCATCGGCGTGCTGCTGACCCTGATGGTCAACCCCATGCAGGCGGTGCTCTGCCTGGTGGTCTATCAGGTGGTTCAGTTCATTGAAAACCAGTTCATCTACCCCCGTGTGGTGGGCAGCTCGGTGGGCCTGTCCGCCCTGTGGACCATCGTGGCGGTCCTGGTGGGCGGCGAGGCCATGGGCATTTTGGGCATGATCTTCTTCATCCCCTGCACTGCGGTGATCTATACCCTGGTGCGGGAGGGCACCAACCGCCGGCTGGAGCGGCTCCGGGCCGCCGCCGCCCAGACCCCCGCCGAGCCGGAAACCCCGGACCAAACCCCCGAAAATTGAGCCCTTCGGCAGAATCCGGCGGTTTTTATCTTGAAGTTTTTGGCGCTTGTGTTAGAATAAGAGAGAAAGAGTCTCTTGTTTTAAGAGGTTTTTGGATTAGAATTTGGAACGTATGTTGGAGGTATTCTGAGTATGGCTGATATGTTTGCACCGCTCGTAGAGCAGCTGAAGGCAAACCCCAAGACGATTGTTTTTACCGAGGGCAATGACCCCCGTATCCTGGAGGCTGCCAGCAAGCTGCTGGCCGAGAAGATCCTGAAGGTTGTCATGGTGGGCAACCAGGCCGAGTGCGAGGCCGCAGCCGCAGCGGGCGGTTTTGACATCTCCGGCGCCGAGATCATCG
Source organism: Faecalibacterium gallinarum (assembly GCF_022180365.1). Lineage (GTDB taxonomy): Bacteria > Bacillota > Clostridia > Oscillospirales > Ruminococcaceae > Faecalibacterium > Faecalibacterium gallinarum. The sequence goes on along the minus strand of NZ_BQKV01000106.1, from coordinate 80,104 downwards.
ACCCCGAGAACTACGCCGGCTTTGACGAGATGGTCAAGACCATGGTGGAGCTGCGCAAGGGCAAGATGTCCGCTGAGGAGTGCACCGCTCTGCTCAAGAAGTCCAACTACTTCGGCACCATGCTGGTGAAGATGGGCAAGGCCGACTGCCTGCTGGGCGGCGCCACCTACTCCACCGCCGACACCGTCCGCCCCGCGCTCCAGCTCATCAAGACCAAGAAGGGCGCCCACCTGGTCAGCTCCTGCTTCATCCTGGACCGCGACTTCGGCGACGAGGGCCTGAAGCGGATCGCCATGGGCGACTGCGCCATCAACATCGACTACCAGGACACCGTGGACAAGGCCACCGGCGAGGTGACCCTCTCCGCCGCCGACAAGCTGGCTGAGGTTGTGGTGGAGACCGCCAAGACCGCCGCCATCTTCGGCATCGACCCCAAGGTCGCTGTGCTGAGCTTCTCCACCAAGGGCTCCGGCAAGGGCGGCACCGTGGCTCTGAGCCACGACGCCACCGCCAAGGCCCAGGCTCTGGCCCCCGAGCTGGCCATCGACGGCGAGCTGCAGTTCGACGCCGCCGTCTCCCCCGAGGTGGCCAAGACCAAGTGCAAGGGCAGCGCCGTGGCTGGCCAGGCCAACACCTTCATCTTCCCCTGCATCGAGGCCGGCAACATCGGCTATAAGATCGCCCAGCGTCTGGGCGGCTATGCCGCTTACGGCCCCATCCTCCAGGGTCTGAACGCCCCCATCAACGACCTGTCCCGCGGCTGCAACGCCGACGAGGTCTACAAGATGAGCCTGATCACCGCCTGCCAGTCCTGATAAGAGCCCGACCGAAATACACCCCCGGGAACGAAAACGGTTTTCCGGAGAAAAGCCGGGGGGCAGACTGCACGGACTTAAGGCAAAAAGGAACATTTTTTCGTGGCGGAACGAGACGGAAAAATCAATAATAGAACGTTCCTTCGATTGTTTTTTGATTGCGTTGATCCGCTGTGCGGGTGAACGATAAACAGACGATGGCTTGTTGTTTTTTGCCGGGTATGGTATAATCGCCTCAACTTATTGCCTGTTTTGGCAGGGGATAGGTGCGTAAATGGATCAATGTGAACATACGAGAGGAGAATTTAACATGGAAGCGACTCGTTCCAATCTGATTGCAATGCCTGCCTGCTACGCGGTTGTTACCGAGGAAGAAATGGTCTATCTGGAGGGTGGTGCGTTCTCCATCACCAAGGAGGATGTGATCCGGTTCGGTGTTACCTTTACCCACAACCTCGCCATGGTGGTCGGCAGCCTTTCTTTGACGATGGGCGTCAATACTGTGACCAAGAGCATTTCCAACATGGGTTTTTCCCTGGGTATGCAGAGCATTTTCAACACCATTGCCGGTTTTAACGGCTGGCAGATGGCGGCACTGGTGGGCTGCACGGCCTGTGCTGCTTACTATGTGACCCTCCAGGTGATGCAGATTGTGGCTCTCGTGAAGGCGATCGGCCAGTCCATCCAGGAGACGGTTCAGCAGGTTCAGCAGAACCAGGCCCAGGCTCAGGGCCAGGCGGTTGCTGCCTGATGACTCTGCTCTGAGGTGACTGTCTGCGCGAGCAGAGGTTTGCTCGGTCTGATTTCCATACTCTCTTTCAGCCAGTAGGGTACAGTTTGGGAAAGGAGACTTTTATGCAAAATTTACGGATGCCAGAAAGTTATAACCTTGTTTCGCAAGATGAAATGTATTCTATTACAGGCGGTGGAGCAGTCGGGGATGCGGTGAGCGCATTTTTGGATAACATTCACCTGCTGGATGTGTTCCTTGGCTCGTCCATCCTGTTCGTCAGCTTTACCTTTGCGCCCCAGCTGTTGTTCGACGCAGTCCGGTCGGTGTTCAGCTTCGCTATGGAGGTCACCGACGGGATTCAGAACCTGTTTGGGCAGCTGCTGGGCCTCCGCTCCTGAGTGAGTAAGGATCAACAAAACATAAAACCAGGCGGTTCCCTTGCCTTTGGGCTGGGGAACCGCCTGGTTTTTATTTGCGTGCGTGCGGGTTATTCGCGGGTGGTATAGGTCAGATCCAGCAGGGGGCCGTAGGGGTCAAAGACCAGCCCCTCCACCCCGTCGGCGATGAGCAGCCGTTTCTGCTGGGCGAAGAGGGGCAGCAGGGCACAATCGTCCACCAGCTGCGCTTCGGCCTGGGCCAGCAGAGCGCAGCGGGCCGCGCCGGTGGCGTTCAGGCTCTGGTCCAGCAGGGCGGCGAAATGGGGGTTATCGTACCGGGTCAGCCCCTCGGGGGAGAATTGGCTCAAAAGGCCGTAGACGCTGTTGCTCTCGGCGGTCACCGGCACCAGGGCGATGGTGTAATCCCCCTCGGCCAGACGCTGGGCGAAGTCAGCCGCCTCGGCTTCCTCCACCGAGAAGAAGAGGCTGAGCTCCTTCTGCCAAAAACTGTTGATCTGCTCGGCGGTGGAGATCAGCCCGCTGCCGGTGGGCAGCAGGATCGTCACCCCGGCCAGATCCAGCGCGGGGTCGGCGGCCAGCGCCGCCCGGTAGAGGCCCGCGGCATCCCCCAGGCTGGGCATGGCGTTGCCGGCCTGCTCCCGGTAATCCAGGCCATCCACCGTCAGCCCGTCGGGCACCAGCCCCTGGGCGGCGGTGTAAAGGGCCGAGTCGGGTTGGTAGTCCGCGTCCAGGGCGGCGGCGGAGAGAGCCTGCCGCAGGAGGGCCGAGTCCAGCGCCTCGCAGTTGAACACCAGGCACCAGGTGGTGTCGGAGTAGGAGACGGACCGCAGGGCGGTGGGGGCGGCGGTATCGTCCAGGGCGGCGGAACACCGCTCATTGAGGATCAGTTCTTCAGCGGACTGACCGGCGGCGCCGGTGTTCTGGACCAGCCGCAGGCTGTCGATCCGGGTGCCGTCGGCGGCCCGCCAGAGGAACAACCCGCTGGAGGTCCAGTTGTAGAGGTAAAAGCTGCCGCTGGAAAGGGTGGAAGAGGCCGTCAGCCCATAGGTGCCCCGGGTGCCGAGGAAAAACTCCTCGTCGCAGGGCATGGCCCCGGGCAGGGTCAGCTTGTGGAGAAAGCCGTCGTCCGGCTGGCTGAGGGTAAAAACCACCGTCCGCTCGTCGGGGGCGGACACCCCCAGGGCAGAAACATCCATCTGCCCCGCCAGGATGGCGGCGGCGTTCTCCAGGGCCGAGAACTCGGCGGCGTAGGGGGAGCGGGTCTCGGGCAGGAACACCCGCTGGAAGGCGTAGACAAAATCCTCGGCGGTGATGGCGTATTCGGTGGGCTCGCCCTTGGCGGCAGTGTAGGTCAGCCCATCCCGGAGGGTGAAGGTGTACCGCAGCCCGTCGGCCGAGACGCTCCAGCTCTCGCACAGATCGTTCTGGAGCTGGCCGTCGGGGCCCAGCCGGAGCAGCCCGCCGTAGAGGTTTTTGCAGGCGATGACGTCGGCGGGGGCCGAGGCCACCTGGGGGTCGAGGTTCGAGGGGATCTCCTCCACAAACCAGGTGAAGCTGTTGGAGGCGTCGCCGCAGCCCGCCAGCCCCAGCACCAGGGCGGCGGCCAGCGCCAGGGCCAGCCAGCGGGAGAATCTATGTAAAATCTTCTGCAAGACAAACATCCTTTCGTTGAAGCGTTGAACCAGGGGGCTGCGCGGACGGGCGAGGGCGCCCTAAGAGAATGTAGCTTCGTCAAAAAGCCCCAATGGCTCCAGTGTAGCAGAAATGCTCAAAAAATACAATCTGATTTTGTGTAATTTGAGCGCCTGTTTTTGAAATTTCGTTGCCAATCGCACCCAAAAAGACTATAATAGAACAGTATGATTTTCCGCGGCGCAAAAATGCGCTGTGCAGATACAATATGGAGGAGGCATTCTTTTTATGCAGCAGGAACAGCAGCGCCTGGCCGATCTGGTGCGGGGCAAGCGGGTGGCGTTCATCGGCGCGGGGGTCAGCCATAAAACCCTGATCCGTGAGTTTGTGGAACTGGGGGCCGAGGTCACCCTCTGCGACCGGAAAAACTCGGTGGAGGAGTTCGGCGACTACGCCGAGACCATCCGCTCCCTGGGCATCCGCCTGAGCCTGGGCGAACACTATATGGACGGCTTTGCGGGCCAGGACATCATCCTGCGGACCCCCGGCTTCGAGTTCTACCAGAAGCCGCTCCAGGACGCCATCGCGGCGGGCACGATGGTCACCAGCGAGGTGGAGCTGTTCTTCGACTTCTGCCCCTGCGAGATCGTGGCGGTCACCGGCAGCGACGGCAAAACCACCACCACCACCCTCATCAGCGAGTTCTTTAAAGCTGCGGGCCGCCGGGTCCACCTGGGCGGCAACATCGGCGCGGCCCTGCTGCCCATGCTGCCGGACGTCCGCCCCGACGACGTGGCGGTGGTGGAGCTGTCCAGCTTCCAGCTCATCAGCATGCGCAAGAGCCCCAAGGTGGCCGTGGTCACCAACGTGACCCCCAACCACCTGGACCACCACAAGGATATGCAGGAGTATATCGACGCCAAGCGGAACATCCTGCTCTACCAGGATGCCAGCTGCCGGGCGGTGCTGGGCTACGAGAACCCCATCTCCCACGCCATGGAGGCCGACTGCAAGGGCCAGCAGGTCTGGTTCACCCGGCTCCACGAGACCGACAACGGCGCTTTCCTGCGGGAGGACGGGATGCTCTGCATGGCCGAGAACGGGGTGGTGACCCCCTTCCTGGCCCAGAAGGACGTCAAGCTCCGGGGCCTGCACAACATCGAGAACCTGCTGGCCGCCGCCGCGGCGGTCTGGGGCCGGGTGCCGGTGGAGGCCATCCAGAAGGTGGGTTCCACCTTTACCGGGGTGGAACACCGGATCGAGCCGGTGCGGGTGCTGGACGGCGTCACCTATTATAACGATTCCATCGCTTCCAGTCCCACACGGACCATCGCGGGGCTGCGGAGCTTCGACCAGAAGATCATCCTGATCGCCGGCGGCTACGATAAGAAGATCCCCTATGAGCCCCTGGCCCCCGAGATCCTGGCCCATGTGAAAGTCCTGGTGCTGATGGGCGCCACCGGCCCCCGGATCGAGAAAGCCGTCCGGGAGCTGCCCGCGTTCGCCGAGAGCGGCCTCGAGATCCTCCACGCCGAGAGCATGGAGCAGGCGGTGGCTCTGGCCCGGGCGGCGGCCAAACCCGGCGACGTGGTCAGCCTGTCGCCCGCCAGCGCCTCCTTCGACCTCTACCCCAACTTTGAGGTCCGGGGCCGCCACTACAAGCAGATCGTCAACAGCCTGTGATCGCCCGGGCGGATACCCCCGCCCGGCGGGGGCGGTTCCGGTCGGCCTGCCGGGAGGTCCCTTATTATGGGGCCATCCTGCCTTTGGAACACGCCCTCTTCGGCAGGAGCCAGCCGGGCCGCTTTTACGCCGGGCCCACCCTGGCGCTGGACCTGGGCAGCCGGACGGCGGTGGCCCTGGGCCACGCCAACCCCGAGGAGCTGGCCGGCTTTCTGGCCTTCGGCGGGGTGGAGCGGCTGATCGCCGACGGCCCGGCCCCGGCGGGGTGGGGGAGGGACGAAACCCTCCGCCTCTTCGGCCTCGGGGCGGGGCGGGCGCTGCCCCTGCCCCCGGCGGAGGAAAAACTCTGGGCCGCCCTGACCTGGAACGACGCCCCCCGGCCCATGGATTTGGCGAAGTTTCTCTACCCCCAGGACACCGCCCAGCGGGACGACTTTTATTCAGCCCTTTGCACCAAGCACAGCCGGGGGCTGGCCCGGGCCTGGACCCTGGAAGAGGCGGGGAACATCCGCTGCACTGTGGGGGCCTACGCCCTCTGGGGCGGAGAGGCCGCCCTGGCCTGCGGGATGACCGACCCCGCCCTGCGGGGAAAGGGGATCGGCGGGCGGCTGATCGCAAAGGCCGCCAACGCCCTGGCCGCCGAGGGCTACCGGGTGAGCTTTCTCTGCCGGGAAGAACGGGTCCGCTTTTATACCCGGCTGGGGTTTGAACCCCTGGGGGCCCTGGCCCTCTACACCCCCGGCCACACAGAACCATAAAAACAAGAGGAATACTATGCTGGAACAATTTTTCGACTATAAACCGGAAGTCCTGGCCCTGGACGCCAAGGCCATGGAGCTCTGCCGCCCCTATTTCGAGAAGATGGAGGAGATCCGGGACTATAACCAACTCAAGATGCTGAAAGCCTTCGCCGACACCCAGATGTCCTCCACCGATATGCTGGGCACCACCGGCTACGGCCTGTGGGACACCGGCCGGGAGAAGCTGGAACAGATCTTCGCCCGGGTGATGGGGGCCGAGGACGCCCTGGTCCGCAGTCAGTTCATGAGCGGCACCCACACCCTGGCGGTGGCCCTCTTCGGGCTGCTGCGGGCGGGGGACACCCTGCTGGCCGCCACCGGCCGCCCCTACGACACCCTGGAAGGGGTCATCGGCATCGACGGCAAGGGCCAGGGCACCGGCACCCTGGCGGACTACGGCATCCACTACGACGAGGTGCCCCTGCTGGAAGATTTCACCCCCGACTATGCCCAGATCGCCGCCAAGGCCCCCGGGGCCAAGGTCTGCCACATCCAGCGCAGCCGGGGCTATTTGCAGCGGAACGCCTTTGACCTGGCCACCATCCAAAAGATTGCCGACACCGCCCGGGCCGCCAACCCCGATATCATTGTCTTCGTGGACAACTGCTACGGCGAGTTCACCCAGAAAGAGGAGCCCTGCCAGGCGGGGGCGGATTTAGTCGCCGGCAGCCTCATTAAAAACCCCGGCGGCGGCATCGCCCCCACCGGCGGCTACATCGCGGGCCGGCGGGATCTGGTGGAGCAGTGCGCCTACCGTCTCAACGCCCCGGGCCTGGGCAAAGAGCTGGGCTGCACCCTGGACACCCCCCGGGATATGTACCTGGGCTTCTACTACGCCCCCGGCGTGGTCTGCGAGGCCATTAAGACGGCCATCTATGCCCAGTGCCTTTTGGAGCTGGCGGGGAAGAACCCCATCCCCCGGTACTGGGAGGACCACAACGACATCGTCACCTGCTTTGACGCAGGGACGGCCGATGCCCTGATCGGCTTCTGCCGGGGGGTCCAGGCCGCCAGCCCGGTGGACAGCTACGCCGCCCCCGAACCCTGCCCCGAACCGGGCTACACCGACGAGGTGATCATGGCCAGCGGCAGCTTCACCCAGGGCAGCACCATCGAGCTGTCCTGCGACGGCCCCATCCGCGCCCCCTATACCTGCTACCTCCAGGGCGGTTTGAACTTCGCCGCCAGCCGGGCCGGGGTGCTGCTGGCGGTCCAGAACGCCTACTTCGCCGGCTAAAAATCCGGCGGCAACCCCCGCGAACTTTGTCGCAAACGCTCCTTGCAAACCGGGCGGGCCTGGCCTATACTAGGGCCAGAGACCCAATATAAAAGCAGGGAGTGTGATTTTCGATGCATAACGTAACCCCCATCGACCCGAGCCTGCTGGCCCGGCTGGAAGAAGGGTATTCCGCCCGCCCCGAACTGGGGCTTTGGTCCAGCGCCCTGAGCCGGACCCCGCTGGCCGACGCGGCCTTTGTGCCCGCGGCCGCCGCCAAGCTGCGGCCGGAGTTCTCGGTGGTGGTGCCCACCACCGGCATCACCAACCAGAAAAAGAGCGGCCGGTGCTGGATGTTCTCCACCATGAACATTCTGCGGGAGCGGGTGATCCGCAACTGCAACCTGGCCGAGTTCGCCCTCTCGGGTACATACCTGGCCTTCTATGACAAGCTGGAAAAGGCGAATCTTTTCTACGAGAACATCCTCCATTTTGCGTCCCAGAAGCTGGAGGACCGGGAGACCCATACCCTGATGGGCAACCCGCTGCCCGACGGCGGCCAGTGGGATATGACCGTCAGCCTGATCCGGAAATACGGCCTTCTGCCCGACTGGGCCATGCCCGAGACGGTCCACTCCACCGGCACCGAGCAGTACAACGCCATCCTCTGCCGCAAGCTGCGGCGGGACGGCCTGGAACTCCGGGCTCTGGCCCAGGCCGGCCAGGACCCCGCCCCCCGCCGGGCCGAGATGCTCCAGGAGGTCTACAACGCCCTCTGCATCCTCTACGGCCAGCCCCCCAAGACCTTCGATTTTATCTATACCGATAAAGCGGGGGTCTACCACTGCGACCCGGGGCTGACCCCCAAGGGCTTCTTTGAGAAGTATGTGGGGGACAACCTGGACGACTACCAGGTGGTCATCGCGTCCCCCATCCACCCCCTGAACCGGACCTTCTGCCAGCCCTATATGGGGGACCTGGTGGAGGAGAATATGTTCTGGCTCAACCTGACCCTCGAAGAGCTGGAGGACCTGACCGTCCGCCAGCTCCAGGCGGGGGAGCCGGTCTTTTTCAGCTGCGACTGCCACCCCGACCGGGACCGGGAACTGGGGTATTGGGACCCGGATTCCTTCCAGTACGGCGCGGTGCTGGGCGGGCTCGACCTGGAAATGAGCCGGGCCGACTGCCTGACCACCCGGGAGAGCCGGATGAACCACTGCATGATCTTCTGCGGGGTGAACCTGGGCCCGGACGGCAAACCCGACCGCTGGAAGATCGAGAACAGCTGGGGCGACGCCTCCGGCCAGAAGGGGTATTTCATCGGCAGCGAAAAATGGTTTGAGCGGTACGTCTACCAGGTGACCGTCCGCAAGGACCTGTTGAGCGACGCCCAGCGGGCGCTGCTGGCCCAGGAGCCTCTGCCCATGGCCCTGTGGGACCCGCTGGCCTGAGGAAAAGGCCCGGGGCCGCCCGAAAACGGAAAACCGCGGGCCTGTTTTTCTTCCGGTAGGGGGGGAGACGGGCCCGTTTTCCTTGCCCGCCCGGCGGGAGGATGTTATAATAATCGGTGATTGGTGCCCGCCGCATTGGGCGCATACTGTAAAAAAGTGCCCCGTCCCCGTGGGCATGGGAGGAAATCGAATGTACCAAAAAGTATTCAAACGCTGGCTGGATTTTTTCCTGGCGCTGGCCGGGCTGATCTGCCTTTCCTGGCTGATGCTGGGGCTCTGCATCGCCATCAAGCTGGATTCCCCGGGGCCGGTGCTCTTTAAACAGAAGCGGGTGGGCATCCACAAAAAGCACTTCCAGATCCTGAAATTCCGTACCATGCGCAGCGACACCCCCCACGATATGCCCACCCATCTGCTGAAAAGCCCCGACCAGTATATTACCCGGGTGGGGCGGTTTCTGCGCAAGACCAGCTTGGACGAACTGCCCCAGCTTTTGAACATCCTGGCGGGGGACATGGCGGTGATCGGCCCCCGCCCCGCCCTCTGGAACCAGTATGACCTGCTGGAAGAGCGGGACAAATACGGCGCCAACGACGTCCGCCCCGGCCTCACCGGCTGGGCCCAGATCCACGGCCGGGACGAGCTGGAAATCCCCGAGAAGGCCCGGCTGGACGGGGAGTATGTGAAGAACATCTCCTTCTGGATGGACGTGAAATGCTTCTTCGGCACCATTGCGGTGGTGCTCCGCCACGACGGCGTGGTGGAGGGCGGCACCGGCGCTCTGGCCGACCAAAAGCCCAAAAATACCCCGTAAAAGGCCTCCCGGCGGGAAATTGGGGATTGATTTTGCCCCCGAAGCCCGGTATACTAAAAGAGTATCTGTATATGAGAGTATCTTTTTGCCCGGCGGTCCGCAGCGGGGCGAAAGATCGGCAGGCCGCCCCCTGGAACCCGGGCCGGGCGGCGAGTTTCGACCGCAGCAAAGCGGAAAAGAGAGGTACTTTGGGATATGATTACAGTTGAAGAACTCAAGGTCCAGCTGGCCGAGTACAAGACGGCCGTCAAGGACCTGGAAGAAGCGCTGGCCATCGAAGCCAGCAAAAAACGTGTGCAGGAGCTGGAGCACACCATGACCCGCCCCGGCTTTTACGATGACGCCGAGGCCAGCAAGAAGGTCTTTGACGAGGTGGGCGACCTCAAGGGCAAACTGGGCCGGTACGAGAAGCTCCAGGGCCTTTACGACGACGCCGAGACCATGCTCCTGATGATCGAGGAAGAGAACGACCCCGGCATGATCCCCGAGGGCGAAGAGGCCGTCGAGGCCGTGGGCAAAGCGGTGGACGAGCTGCAGCTGATGACCATGCTGAACGGCGAGTACGACCACAGCAACGCGATCCTGACCTTCCACGCCGGCACCGGCGGCACCGAGGCCCAGGACTGGGCCGAGATGCTCTACCGGATGTACTCCAAGTGGGCCCAGGCCCACGGCATGACGGTGGAGGTGCTGGATTATCAGGACGGCGACGAGGCCGGCCTCAAGAGCGCTTCCATCATGGTCAAGGGCGCCAACGCCTACGGCCTGCTCAAGAGCGAGAACGGCGTCCACCGTCTGGTGCGGGTCAGCCCCTTTGACGCCAACGCCCGCCGTCAGACCAGCTTCGCCTCCCTGGAGGTCATGCCCGAGCTGGACCACAGCATCCAGGTCAACATTCGGCCGGAGGACATCGAGATGCAGGTCTACCGTTCTTCGGGCGCCGGCGGCCAGCACATCAACAAGACTTCCAGTGCGGTCCGTCTGATCCACAAGCCCACCGGCATCGTGGTCAGCTGCCAGACCCAGCGCAGCCAGTTCCAGAACCGCGACTACGCCATGGAAATGCTGAAAGCCAAGCTCTACCAGATCGCCCAGCAGCAGCACATGGAGAAGATCGAGGACATCAAGGGCGTCCAGAACGAGATCGCCTGGGGCCACCAGATCCGCAGCTATGTCTTTATGCCCTACACCATGGTCAAGGATCACCGCACCAGCTACGAGACCAGCAACGTCAACGCCGTTATGGACGGCGATCTGGACGGCTTCATCTTCGCTTACCTGAAAGCTGCCAGCCGCGGCGAGCTGAAGGACGAGTAAGCCCCGGAATACCACCTAAAACCAAAAGGGACACTGTGTTTCACAGTGCCCCTTTTTTGTGCGCGCGGCGGACTTGAAGCCCGTTCTAAAGGCCCTTTTGGCCCGGTACGGCAGCCTCACCGCCAAGGACATCGACGCCCGGGAAGGGGCGATTCTGGAGCTGCTGGGGTCCTTCGGCTTTCAGGAGATCACCCGGCAGTATGAGATGGCGAAACCCCTCCGGAACTGAGAGACAAAAAAGAAGAGCGCCTGTGCCCCCGCAAAGGGAGGACAGGCGCTGTTTTGTTCTGTGGGGCTCACTCCGCCGACTTGATGGCCCGGATGTCGTTGCCCAGAAACAGCCGGGGGGAGAAGGCCGACAGCCGGCTGGAAACCTTCTCGGTGTAGAGCTTTTCCAAAAGGGAGCCGTCGGTGATGTTGGAGGTTACGATGGTGGGCTTGTGGGCCCCCAGCCGCTCGTTGAGCAGGCTGTACAGGGTGCTGATGAGGAAGTTGGAGTTAAACTCGGTGCCCAGATCGTCCAGGATCAGCAGGTCGGCCCCGGCCGCCGTCCGGAACAAGAGCTCCCGCTCGTTGTCGGGGTCCTGGCCGAAGCGCAGAGCCTCCAGCCGGCCGAAAAATTCGGGGCTGGAAACGTAGATCACATCGAAGCCTTTTTCCAGGGCGGCCCCCGCGATGGCCAGGGCGGCGTGGGTTTTGCCCAGGCCCGCGTTGCCCACCAGCATCAGGTTTTCGCTGTCCAGGTCGAACTCCTCGGCGTAGCCCCGCAGATCTTCCAGCAAATCGTCCATGTAGGCCCGGACGCTTCGGCCGATCTGGGGGTCCCGGACGTTGGGGTAGTAGTCCGCCTTGAGGGTGTCGAAGCTGGCCACCTTCAGGCTGGAAAGGGCTTCGATCTCCTCCCGGCGCATCCGGCGCATCTCCCGGCGGACACACTCGCAGGTGCGGCCCTCGGCGACGCCGGTGTCCTGGCAGAGGGGGCAGGTGTATTTGGGCTCCAGGGCGTCGGGGCTCCGGCCGCTGGCGGCCAGCAGGTCGGCCAGGTTCTGGCGGGCCTGGGCCAGGGCGGCAGCGGCGGCGGCTTTATCCTGCCCGGCGGCCCCCGCCAGGGCACAGCGGATGCCCCGCACCCGCACTTCGTCCTCGGCGTGGCGCAGGGCGGGGATGGCGGCCTCGGCCTCGGCCCGGCGGTCCTCCGCCAGGGCCCGGGCGGTCTGACGGCGGAGGGCTACCGCCCGCATCGCCGCCTGATAGAGTTCGTTTTTGCTGCGCATGGTCAGCCCATCCTTTCAGTTAACGGTAGTTTAGTCTTTCCGCTTGCGGCGGAGGGGGCGGGTGGCGGCGTCGGCCAGGAAGTTGTTGCCGCTGGGGTTTTCCCGGTCCACCCGCAGGTTCCGCCCGGCCCCCGACAGGGGCACCGGGCCCCGGACGTCCCGGACGTTCCGCAGGCCCTTGGCGTTCCAGGTCTTGAGGATGCTGTTCCAGTACCACAGGTCCCGCTTGGGCCCGGCCTGGACGGCGGCCTCCTGCACCATGGCGTCGTCGTAGCCATAGACCTCGTACCACCGGGCGATGGCTTTCCGCCCGCCCAGGGTGAGCCCCTCGGGCTGGATCTGGAGCAGGGAACAGACGTACCGCTCCCGCTCGGCCCGCAGGGCCAATAGTTTCAGGTGGGCGTCGGCCTGCTCGCCGGTCTCCACCCCCTCGGCCCGCCAGACTTTCAGCTCGTGGGTGGTGGCCCCCAGGGTCCGCTTGCCCTGGGCCGACACATAGGCCAGGCAGAGCATGATGGTCTCGGGCTCGTAGCCCTCTTGCAGATAGAGGTTGACCAGCTTTTCCATCTCGCTGTGGGTCAGGGGGCGGTTGAACCCGGCCTGGGCGCAGTCGATGAGGCTGGAAATCATGGGGTCGGTGCGGGAGGCCGCCGCGATCTCGGCCCAGGTCATGGGGGCGGGGGCCGAGGGCTCCTCGGCGGGGGCGGCGTTTTCCTCGTACCGCTCCAAAAGCCCCGCCCCCGCCCAGAAGGCCAGGGCGCTCTCGGCCGAGATCCGGCTGCGGAGCTTGAGGGCGGCGCAGAGCTTGTCCGGGTCGGTGATCCCGGTGGCCAGCACATACAGCGCCACCCGGACGCTGTACTCCTCGGCGATGCCCAGCTTGGAAAAGACCAGCTGGGGCACCGCCACCGTGTCCCCCTGCTGGGGTTTCAGGCGGTAGATCATGGCTCAGCCCTCCGTTTCTTCGGCCGCCGGGGTGGGGCTCCAGGGCTCACAGTCCAGGATGGAGGGGCAGCTGCGCCAGCGGTCGGTCTCGGCGGTATAGATCTCTTCCAGCCGGGCGGCGGCCTGGGTGCGGCCTTCTTCGTCCAGCAAAAACTCCTCCCGGCGGCGCAGGGCCGGGTCGGTGCGCTCCAAGGTCCAGGGCCCGGGCCAGTAGTCCAGGGTGAGGATGCTCTCTTCCTGCTCGGCGCCGTCCGGCCCGGTGACCTTCCGTTTGCCGGGGGTCAGCCGGTAGAACAGCCCCTCGATATTGGCGCTGTAAATGTTCTTACACTTAAAATAATGCAGCAAGGGAATCTGCGGCATGGTATGGCTCCCTCCAAGAAAATACAGCCCCCGCAAAAGAGGCGGGGGGATACCTAAATTATAAGGCATCCGGGGCAAAATGCAACCGATTTTTTTCCGCCCGCCCCAATTCGACCCAAAAAAAACGGTTGACAACCCGCCCCGATGGTGCTAAAATAATGGAGTACTTGCAGGGTTAGCTCATCCGGTAGAGCGACTGCTTCCCAAGCAGTAGGCGGCGGGTTCGAGTCCCGTATCCTGCTCCATCACCGACAGGTTCCATCTGGGCCTGTCGGTTTTTTGTTTGCCTGCGCCCGGGGACATCGGGCCAGTTTACCAATTTAAAACAAAAAAGTGCTTTTTCTTTACCGCGTTTCGTGTTATACTACCGTTTAAGGGGAGCGGCGCCCCGGCACACGGGCCGGGGGAGCTCCGCAAAAAACGAGCCTGCCCGGTGGGTTTCGGGGCAGGAGAGAGGGGTATACCATGATCAAATGCAGCAACGGCGGGGCCTACCTGGCCCGCGGCGAGTGGGTCCCGGCGGGGCCCGAGGCCTCGGCGGCTCTGGCGGCCAAGGGTTTTGACGCCGCAGCGGCAGCCGCCGCCCGTCAGGGCACCATCGCCTGGAAGATCCTCCAGGCCCACAACACCAGCGGCGACGCCGAAAACCTGAAAATCAAGTTCGACGCCATGGCCAGCCATGACATCACCTTTGTGGGCATCATCCAGACGGCACGGGCCTCGGGGCTGGAAAAGTTCCCGCTGCCCTATGTGCTGACCAACTGCCACAACAGCCTCTGCGCCGTGGGCGGCACCATCAACGAGGACGACCACCGCTTCGGCCTGTCCGCCGCCAAAAAGTACGGGGGCATCTTTGTGCCGCCCCACCTGGCGGTCATCCACCAGTACATGCGGGAGAAGTTCGCGGGCTGCGGCAAGATGATTCTGGGCTCCGACTCCCACACCCGGTATGGCGCTCTGGGCACCCTGGCCATCGGCGAGGGCGGCGGCGAGCTGGCCAAGCAGCTGCTGGGCCGGACCTACGACGTGGCCTGCCCCGGCGTGGTGGCGATTTACCTCACCGGCAAGCTGCCGGTGGGCTGCGGCCCCCACGATGTGGCCATCGCCCTGGTGGGCGCCCTGTTCAAGAATGGCTATGTGAAAAACAAGGTGATGGAGTTCGTGGGCCCCGGTGTGGCCACCCTGAGCCAGGACACCCGGAACGCCATCGACGCCATGACCACCGAAACCACCTGCCTGTCCTCCATCTGGTGCACCGACGAGACGACGCAGAAATATCTGGCCGTCCACGGCCGGGCCGCCGATTATGCGCCCCTGGCCCCCGGTGATCTGGCCTACTACGACGGCGTCGTCGAGGTGGATCTGTCCGCCATCCGGCCCATGATCGCCCTGCCCATGCACCCCTCCAACGCCTACACCATCGAGGAGCTGAACGCAAACCTCGAGGAGATCCTCCACGCCTGCGAGGAGGACGTCAAGCAGCTGGTGGGCCGGAAGGACGTCACCCTGGACCTGTGCAGCAAGATCGAGAACGGCAAGCTCCGGGTGGACCAGGGGGTCATCGCGGGCTGTGCCGGCGGCCTCTACGACAGCATCACCGAGGCGGCTTCCATCCTCAAGGGCCGCACCGGCGGCTGCGGCGACTACGCCCTCAGCGTCTACCCGGCCAGCCAGCCGGTGATGATGGAACTGGTGCGCACCGGCGCCATCGCCTCCCTGATGGCCTCGGGCGCCACCATCCGCACCGCCTTCTGCGGGCCCTGCTTCGGCGCGGGCGACGTCCCCGCCAACGGCGCGCTGTCCATCCGCCACACCACCCGCAACTTCCCCAGCCGGGAGGGCTCCAAGCCGGGCAGCGGCCAGCTGGCGGGCGTGGCCCTGATGGATGCCCGCAGCATTGCGGCCACCACCGCAAACGGCGGCATCCTGACCCCGGCCACCGACATCGACTACGATCCCACCGTCCCCGAGTACCAGTACGACGGCTCCAGCTACGCCGCCCGGGTCTACCAGGGCTTCGGTCACGGGGAGTACGACGCCCTGCTCAAGCTGGGCCCCAACATCAAGGACTGGCCCGAGATCGCACCCCTGGGGGAGAATCTGCTCTTGAAAGTGGCCTCCTTCATCACCGACCCGGTGACCACCACCGACGAGCTGATCCCCTCGGGTGAGACCAGCTCCTACCGCTCCAACCCCCTGGGCCTGGCCGAGTTCACCCTCAGCCGGAAAGACCCGGCCTACGTGGGCCGCGCCAAGGCGGTCCAGGCCGAGGAGGCCGCCCGCCGCGCCGGGGAAGGGGACGAGGCCCTGCTGGCTCAGGTGCATAAAGTCCCCGGCTGCGAGGCGCTGACCTGGGAGCAGCTGCAAATCGCCTCCACCATCTACGCGGTCAAGCCGGGGGACGGCTCGGCCCGGGAGCAGGCCGCCAGCTGCCAGCGTGTGCTGGGGGCCGGGGCCAACATCGCCGCCGAGTACGCCACCAAACGCTACCGCTCCAACCTCATCAACTGGGGCATGCTGCCCTTCCAGCTGGCGGGGGCGGTGCCCTTCGGGCTGGGGGACTATCTCCTGATCCCCAACGTCCGGGCAGCCCTGGCGGGGGACCTGAGCGCCATCCCGGCCTATGTGCTGGGGTCTGAGCCCCGGGCCTTCACCCTCTCCATTGCGGCGCTGACCAACGACGAGCGCCAGATCCTGGCGGACGGCTGCCTGATCAACTTCTACAAACACTGAACCCCATAAGGAGGCGTTTTGCCCATGCCGGGCGATCTGCACAACCACACCACCTGTTCCGATGGCTCCACCCCCATCCAGCGCCTGGCCCCCATGGCGGCCCGGGCGGGGCTGGACGTGCTGGCCATCTCGGACCATGACACCCTGCTCAGCGCCGAATACTGCTGGTGTCACCCCACCCAGGACGGGGTGAGGCTGATCCCCGCCGCCGAGCTGACGGGCTACGACTACGAGCGGAAGCACCGGGTCCATCTGCTCTGCTACTACCCCCAGGACTGCCCCGAACTGCGGGCCCACTGCGACGTGATGCGCCAGCGCCGGAACGAGTGCGGGCTGCAAAGCGCCCGGGAGCTGGAGGCCATTTACCCCCAGTTCCGCACCGAGCAGGCCCTGGAATACGCCAAGGACAGCGGGGTTTTGTTCAAGAGCGGCATGATGGAGGCCCTCCACGAGCTGGGTCTGTGCGATGGCGTCTACGGCGAGCTCTACCACAAGCTCTTTGGCTGGAACCCCCGGGGGATCATCCTCCACGAGGTGGAGTATTTCCCGGTGCGCCAGGTGCTGGAGACCGCCCGCGCCGCCCGGGCGGTGGTGGTGTTCGCCCACCCCACGGTGTACAAGAGTATGCCCCTGGTGCGGGAATTGGCCGCCGAGGGGCTGATCGACGGCATCGAGATCAACCACCCCCGGAACAGCGAGGAGGACAAGGCCGAGTGCCGGGCCCTCTGCGAACAATACGGCCTGATCCAGACCGGGGGCACCGATTTCCACGGGTCGAACTCCGCCCACCCCCACCCGGTGGGCACCTGCACCACCCCCGACGACCAGATCGCCCGGATCGACGCCCTGGCCGCCCAGCGGGCCAGAGGGTGAGAGGCCCAAAAGGGGAGAAACCCAACGCTTTCCCGGCCCGGGCCTCGGCGGCTGCCGGCCGGCCCTGAACCGATTGTAAAAACCAACCAGACGAAAGGAAGTCCAAACCATGACCTTTACCTATCCCAACCAGGGCACCTGCTCCAAGATGACCAAGATCGAGCTGGCGCCCGACCACACCATCGAATCCATCGAAGTCGTCGGCGGCTGCAACGGCAACCTGAAGGGCATCAGCAAGCTGCTCAAGGGGATGAAAGCCGAGGACGCCATCGAGCGGATGGAGGGCACCACCTGCGGCCCCCGGCCCACCAGCTGCCCCGACCAGATCGCCAAGAACCTGCGCAAGGCTCTGGCCGAGCTGGGCTGAATAAACCCCTGAAATAACATTAAAAAACGGACTGGCCTGTTTTGGAGTCAGTCCGTTTTTTAATTGCTAATTTTCCGGCCGGGGAGGTTATGCGGTTTTGCCGTTTGAGGCTGCAAGATGCAGGGCGAAACCGGCAGGCGGAATAGAGGAATATCCTCAACCGCGAGGAAACAGATAGGCGAGCGCGGTTTTATTGAGATGCCCACCCACCCGCCCTTTCTTCCCGGAAGGTCTCGTCTCTTTCCCCCAGGCGGCGCTTTGGCGTTGTTGCTCCGCAGAAGGGCAGCCGAACGGTTTGAACGGCAGGGCCCGCACTCTCGGGCCGCGTTGTGGACCGACTTGCGGGGACTGCCGGGCAAATCCGGGCGGCGGCCCCAGGAGCAGCCGCTGGCGGTTTAATTTCCCCGAGAGCGACCACCGACTGCGGAAAACCGCAGGGCCTGACGGTTAGAGGGGGCATGGGGGCGGAGCCCCCATACATCTGACTGGGTGGGAGGGCGGGAGTATAAATAAACAGTGCCCCGGCCCGCCATCCGCAATTGGGATCGTTTTTCGTGTAAAAATTCTGAAATGCCAAACCTTGGAATTGCCGCCCTGGAAAAATTGTGCTATACTATACTTCGTATATCTGTGAAAGAAGGGGTCAAAACCTTGCTGAAATACGATGCAATTCTGTTCGACGTGGACGGCACCCTGCTGGATTCCGCGCCGGGCATTTTGTCTACGATGGAAGAGACCTTCCGTCAGATGGGGGTGGACCCCGCCGGGCTGGATCTGCGCCGGTACCTGGGGCCGCCGCTCCGCCGCACCTTCGGCGAACATTTTTTGGATGAAGCCGACATCGAGCGGGCAACACTGCTGTATAGAGAGAGCTATAAGCGCCGCGGCTGCCATATGTGCCAGCCCTACCCCGGCGCGGCCCGGATGCTGGGCCGCCTGCGGGATGCGGGGCTGATCCTCTGCACCGCCACGTCCAAGCCCACCGAGGTGGCGGCCCCCATCCTGGCCGAGCAGGGTCTCGCGCCCTTCTTTGACCGGATCGACGGCGCCTCGATGGACGCCAGCCGGGATACCAAAACCGATGTCATTCGCTATGTGCTGGACCAGCCCCTGCTTCGGGGCCGCCGGGTCCTGATGGTGGGGGACCGGGCCGAGGATATGCGGGGGGCGGCCGACTGCGGTCTGGACGCTGCCGCCGCCCTCTACGGCTACGGCTCCCGTCAGGAGCTGGAACCCTTTGGCCCGGTGTTCTATCTGGACAGCTGCGATCAACTGGCGGATCTCCTGCTGGGAGCTCCGGCCGCGAAGTGAGGTAGGGAACAATCATGAATCGAAACACTCAGTCCGACAATTCTTCCATGTCGCCCACCCAGAAGCAGGCCGCCCTGGTCTGCGGCATCTGCGCGCTGGCCATCCTGATCACGGCCAGCGTCACCTGGGCGCTGATCCGCCGCAAAGGGGGCGCTGCCCCTCCGGTCAGCTCGGTGGTCACCATCGACGAGGGCGACCTGTCCGACTACTACCAGATCGACGAGACTTCGGGGGCCATCCTGCCCGAGACCGAGGACGCCGGCGAGGCCTATCTGGCCGACACCCTCTTTTTGGGCGACTCCAACACCGTGCGGTACTACAACAACGGCCTGATCAGCCTCCAGCAGTTCTGCGCCAAGGAGGGCATCGGCATCCAGGCCGCCCTCAACGACAAGATCGTCACCTTTAAGGGCCACGACAGCCGCTACACCATCCCCGAGGCGGTGGCCATGATGAAGCCCCGCCGGGTGGTCATCATGTTCGGCACCAACGACAACCACATGGACGTGGAGACCTTCATCGGCCACTACACCGCCTTTGTCCAGGCCATCCAGGCGGCTTACCCCTACACCGACATCATCGTCAACACCGTCCCGCCGGTGCCCCGGAACCACTCCAACTACCCCGACATGGAGCAGAGCAAGATCGACGACTTCAACATGGCCCTGCTCTCCATGTGCGAGAACCTGGGGGTCAAGTTCCTGAACAGCGCCGAGGTGCTCAAGGATGAGACCGGCTACGGCAACCCCGACTACTATATCAGCGGGGACATCCACCTGAAAAACAGCGGCCTGAAAGCCATCCTCAATTACCTGACCACCCACGCCTGGATCACCGAGGACCGCCGCCCCGACACCGACAACATCCCCACCCGGACCATCGAGTATTCCAGCAACCCCAGCGACCCCGTGGCCCCCTCCACCGTGGAGCCCGAGGTCCTCTACGAGGCCCGCTATCAGATCGACCAGAACGTGGGCGGCACCCTGACCTACGGCGAGAGCTCCGGCCAGACCAGCCTGGCGGTGTCCATCACCGACCCGGCCCAGTCCGTCACCGTGACCGCCGAGCCCAGCTCCGGCTATGTCTTTGTCAAGTGGAGCGACGGCGTCACCAGCAAGACCCGCACCGACACCGATTTCAAGCAGAATCTGGACGTCACCGCCATCTTTGCCAGCGCCTCGGTCCAGATTTCCAGCGAAGGCAGCGGCGTTCTGGGGATGAACTACACCTTTAAAGCCACCCTCAGCGGCAAATACACCAGCGCCGACACCCTGCGGTGGTTCGTCAACGGCGAGGAACAGAAGGATGTGGCCGGCATGACCTCCATCACCTTCATCGTGGATCCCGTCCTGGCCAACCAGACCTATAAGATCTACGCCACCGCCAGCTACAACGACTGCGAGATCGTCAGCAACACCCTGACCGTCTCCTTCAAGGAGGGCGTCTCCTCCTCCAGCTCTTCCGGCAGCTCGAGCTCGTCGTCCGGCTCCAGCTCCTCGAGCAGTTCTTCGAGCAGTTCTTCCGGCTCGTCCAGTTCTTCGAGCAGCTCGTCGTCCAGCTCGTCGGCCGCCTCCTCGGAGGACAGCCAGGAGGCCGCCGCTTCCAGTAAGCCCGATTCCGGCTCTTCCTCCAGCTCTTCGTCTTCCTCGAGCTCGTCCAGTAAACCCGATTCTTCGAGCTCTTCTTCCAGCTCGTCGAGCTCTTCCAGCAAGCCCGCTTCCTCGGGCAGCTCTTCCTCCAGCTCGTCCAGCTCTTCCAGCAAGCCCGCTTCTTCGGGCTCGTCTTCCTCGAGCTCTTCCAGCAAACCGGCTTCTTCGTCCAGCGCTTCTTCCAACTCGGGCAGCCACAGCAAACCCGCCTCTTCCGGCGATGAGGACGCCCTGGGGGACGCGCTGACCGGGATTTTTGACCTCTTCAACGAGGGCGAATCCCCCGCCAGCCGGGGCTGAGCGGACCCCACCTCGCCGGAACCCCTGACTCTCCCCCTGCATAAGCTGGGCGGAGAGGAGGCGAGAGAATGAGAGAATTTTGTGTGTCTATGCCTGGCGTCGAGGACGTGACCGACGGCAGCGTGGATTCCTTCGAGATCGACTGGGTGCGGGAGAGCGACCAGGACTGCCCCGCATCCTGCGGCGAAACCCAAAGCCGGTGCCGCTGCGCCGGGTGCGGGGGCCGGGGCCGCTGCTCCTGCACCAGCCGTTCCAGCCGTTGCAGCCAGTCGGCCAGCCGGTGCAGCCGGAGCTGTTCCAATCGCTGCGGCCGGACCTGCGCCGGCAGCGCCGGGGCGGTGGAGACCAGCTCGGTGGACTGGGAGGAATACGAAATCGTAGACGAATAACACAGGCCAGCTCTGCGTGGGCGGAGCTGGCTTCTCCTTGTTTTTGGCCCGGGTGCACGCCGCGAGCCGGAACAAACGATAGTACGACAAAAATTACCAGAGAGGGAATGACAATGGCGAAATATTACTGCATTTTGTTCGATGCCGACAACACACTGCTTGATTTTGACGCCGCCGAGGCCAAGGCCCTGGCCGAGACCCTGGTCCACTACGGCATCGAGCCGGACAGCCAGACCGTCGAGACCTACCGGCGGATCAACGCCGGGCTCTGGCAGCAGCTGGAAAAAGGCCAGATCCGGCGGGAAAAACTGATGACCGAGCGGTTCACCCGCTTTTTGAAGGAGATCGGCGCGGCAGGCAATGGCGCCGAGATGAACCGCCACTACCTGGAACAGCTCTCCACCCACCCCGACCTGATGCCCGGCGGGGTGGCGGATGTGCTGCGGGAGCTCTCGGAGGTGGCCACCCTGGCCATCGTGACCAACGGCTTCGACCGGGTCCAGAGCCGCCGGGTCAAGGGGGCCGGGCTGCTGGATTATATCGAGGAGGTCTTTGTCTCCGAGAAGCTGGACGCCGAAAAGCCCAGCCGGAAGATCTTCGACGCCGCCCTCCGCACCCTGGGGGTGGAGAACAAGGAGCACGTTCTGATGGTGGGGGACAGCCTGTCCAGCGATATTCAGGGGGGCGAGAATGCCGGGCTGGATACCTGTTGGTTCAACTCCAGCCGGGCCGAGAACCCCGGCCGGGTCAACCCGACCTACGAGATCGCCCGGCTGGAGGAGCTCTACGAGATCGTCATGGAGCCGGAAGAATTGGCCTGTGTGGGCCAGAAAAACCGCCGCCATCAGCAGTGAGAGCGGCCCCCGAGCCATAGGACGCGGGAGTTTGAGGTGGAAAAGTTAGTATGCTGATTTATTTGGAACAGATTGGAAAATCCTTCGGCGAAAAGGTGGTGCTGGAAAAGGTCACCGCCGCCGTGGAGCGGGGGGACCGCATCGGCATCGTGGGCCAGAACGGGGCGGGCAAAACCACCCTTTTGCGGATTCTGACCGGTGAATATGCGGATTACAGCGGCGAATTCAACATCACCCACGGGGTCACCCTGGGGTACCTGGAACAGAACGCCGCCCCCGACCGGAGCCGGGACGTCTACGGCGAGATGCGCTCCTCTTTTGCGCCGGTGCTGGACGCCATGGCCCGGATGCAGGTACTCGAGCGGAAGATGGCCGCCGCCCCCGAGGACCCGGCCCTTTTGGAGGAGCACGCCGCCCTCCAGAGCGTCATCGACGCCGCCGACGGCTACAACATGGACGTCAACATCAAAAAGATCCTCAGCGGCATGGGCTTTCCCCAGGACAGCTGGGAAAAGCCGGTGGGGGTTTTGTCCGGCGGCGAATTGACCCGCCTGCGGCTGGCGAAACTTCTTTTGGAAAAGCCGGATGTGCTGATCCTCGACGAGCCCACCAACCACCTGGATTTCGTCACCATGGAGTGGCTGGAAAATTACCTCAAGGAGTATAAGGGCGCGGTGCTGGTGGTCAGCCACGACCGCTATTTCCTGGACAACGTCTGCACCAAGATCTGGGAGGTGGCGGGCTGCACCCTGACCACCTATAAGGGCAACTTCTCGGCCTATCTGCCCCAGAAGGAGGCCGCCGACGCTTTACGCCAGAAGCAGCACGACGCCGACGTGGCCCTGGCCGAAAAGCTCCAGGATTACATCGACCGGAACCTGGTCCGGGCCTCCACCACCAAGATGGCCCAGAGCCGCCGCAAACAGCTGGAAAAGCTGGAGATCACCGAGGCCCCGGTGGACGAGACCAACAAAATCAAGCTCCGGTTTGAGTACGACGTGGAGCCCTGGAACGAGCTGGTCATCATGAAAAACCTCTCCATCCGGCTGGGCACACGGGAGCTTTTGGCCCCCTTCAGCTACACCGTCTGCCGGGGCCAGCGGCTGATCATCGCCGGGCCCAACGGCGCGGGCAAATCCACCCTGATGCAGGTGCTGGACGGCAAGCGCCGCCCCTCCGGCGGGATGGTCCGCCTCGGCACCGGGGCGCGGCCCAGCATCTTTGTCCAGCAGCAGAGCCGGGCAGGGGAGGGCCGGGTGATCGACGCCCTCTGGAACAAATACCCCCGGATGACCGAGCTGGAAGTCCGCAGCCATCTGGCGAAACTGGGCTTCCGGGGCGAGTCGGTCTTTAAGTCCTGCGACGCCCTCTCGGGCGGCGAGCTGGCCCGGCTGCGGTTCGCGGAGATTTTGCTCGAGCGGCCCAACCTGCTCTTTTTGGACGAGCCCACAAACCATCTGGATATTTACACCCGGGAGACTCTCACCGAGGCGCTGGCGGCCTACACCGGCACCCTGCTGCTGGTGACCCACGACCGCCACCTGATGAACAGCCTCGCCTGCCCGATCCTCTACCTCGAGGACGGCAAAGCGGTGATCTACCCCAGCTACGACGCCCTGATGGGCCGGGACGCCGGGGCCGACCGGGCCGCCGAGAAGGCCCCCGAGGCCCCCAAAGCGGGCTACGGCAAGGAGCAGCGCCGCCGCCGGGCCGAGCTGCGGGCCAAGATCAAGGCCTGTGAGGACGAGATGGAGGCCTGCGGCGCCCGGGAAGTGGAGCTGGAAAACGAGATCAACTCCCCCGAGGTCTACAACGACCCCCGCCTTTTGCGGGAAAAGAGCGACGAGCTGGAGGATCTGCGGTTCCACCAGGAGGAGCTGTTCGCCGCCTGGGAGGCCGCCGTGGAGGCCCAGGACCAGTATGAGCAGTCCCTGGGGGCCGAGGCCGCCGAGGGCTAAGGGAGGTTATACCATGCAGAAACACACCGACCGCAAGACAAAACAGATCGCCCTGTCGGGGCTGCTCTTCGCCCTGGCCATGGCCCTCTCCTTTTTGGAGGGGACGCTGACTTTGCCGGGGCTTTTGCCCGGCATGAAGCTGGGGCTGGCGAATATTGTGGTGATGTACGCCCTCTTTTTCATGGGGGCGAAACAGGCCCTCTTTCTCGATCTGCTCAAGGCCCTCTTCGTCTTTTTGGTGTCGGGGCCGACGGCGGGCTTCCTCTCCCTCTGCGGGGGGCTTTTGTCCCTCTTGGTGATGTGGGTGCTCTATGATTTGTTGCCGGTGCGGCCCACCTGGTTCATCCTGTCGGTGTCCGGGGCCCTGGCCCACAACGTGGGCCAGCTGCTGGGGGCCAGCGTGATTCTCTCTTCCGCCATGTCCCTCTACTATGCGCCGGTGATGCTGGTGCTGGGGCTGGTGATGGGCGCCCTCACCTCCATCACCCTGCGGGCCCTGCTGCCCGCCCTAGGGCGGCTGGGCCTCTCCGACCGGGAGCGCCGCCAATAAGCGCCCGCTGACCCGGGGGGCAATTTCCTGCCAAAAGCAGTTGCAACCGCCGCCCGAACCCGATATAATTACAGAGAGCCGCATGCCCAAACCCCTTTGGGCACGTCGGCCGGGAGGTTCACAGAATGTCTGAAAAAGTTACTGTTAAGGTGGAGCGCCACGAGCTGCACCTGCCCGCCATCGCCCTGCGGGGGCTGGTGGTTTTTCCGAACAATCTCGTTCACTTCGAGGTGGGGCGCGAGAAGAGCGTCGCCGCCGTGGAGTGGGCGATGGCCAATAATTCCAACGTCTTTCTCGTCACCCAGAAGGAGATGGACACCGACACCCCCCAGCAGGAGGACCTCTACGCCTACGGCGTGGTGGCCGAGATCAAACAGGTGCTGCGGGTGTCCGACGAGCTGGTGAAGGTCCTGGTGGAGGGCAAATACCGCGCCAAACTCACCGGGCTGGACACCAGCGGCAAGTTTTATCTTTCCACCGTCCGCCCCGCGCCGGTCCAGGCCCCCAAGGGGGAACAGGCCCTGGAGGTGGACGCCCTGCTCCGCAGCCTGAAAGCCGGGTTTGACGAGTATCTCGCCATGAATCCGCGGCTGGCGAAGGACGTGGTCTTTGCCATCATGTCCTCCAGCGACCCCGCGTTCCTCAGCGAGTACATCCCCGCAAACCTCTTGTTCCGCTACCAGGACAAACAGTCGGTGATGAACGAGAACACCCTGGTGGGCCGTCTGAACCGGCTTTTGGAGATGCTCCACCGGGAGTGCCAGGTGATGCGGATCGAGAAGGAGATCGCCGACAAGGTCAACGAGTCCATGGACAAAAACCAGCGGGACTACTATCTCCACGAGCAGCTCCACATCATCTCCGACGAGCTGGGGGAGGGGGACGACACCCACGCCGAGGCGGACAACTACCGCCGCCGGATCGAGGAGCTCCACCTGGAAGCCGACAGCGAGGCGAAACTCCTGAAAGAAGTGGACCGCCTGTCCAAGATGCAGGGCTCGAACCAGGAGGCCACCGTCATCCGTACTTATCTGGATACCTGCCTCGACCTGCCCTGGAACACCTTCACCACCGATAACCTGGAGATCAACCGGGCCGCCCAGATCCTGGATCGGGACCACTACGGCCTGAAGAAGGTCAAGGACCGGATTCTCGAGCTGTTGGCCGTCCGGAAGCTGGCCCCCGATATGAAGGCCCAGATCATCTGCCTGGTGGGCCCCCCGGGCGTGGGCAAGACCAGCATCGCCCGGTCCATTGCCGAGTGCCTGAACCGGAAGTACGTCCGGCTGAGCCTGGGCGGCGTCCGGGACGAGGCCGAGATTCGGGGCCACCGGCGGACCTACATCGGCGCCATGCCGGGCAAGATCATCAGCGCCATGATCTCCGCCAAGAGCCAGAACCCCCTGATGCTGCTGGACGAGATCGACAAGCTGGCGGGGGATTTCCGGGGCGACCCGGCCGCCGCCCTGCTGGAGGCGCTGGACCCCGAGCAGAACAACACCTTTAAAGATCACTTCCTGGATATCCCGTATGATCTGAGCCACGTGCTCTTTATCACCACCGCCAACGACCTGGGGGGCATCCCCGGCCCGCTGCGGGATCGTATGGATATCATCGAGCTGCCCAGCTATACCCGGGTGGAAAAGTACAACATCGCCCGCAAGCACCTGCTGCCGAAGCAGCTGAAAGCCTGCGGCCTCACCGGCCGGGTGACCCTGAGCCAGTCGGCCCTCTACGGCCTCATCGACGGCTACACCCGGGAGGCGGGCGTCCGCAGCCTGGAACGCACCATCACCAGCGTATTGCGCAAGTGCGCCCGGAAGATCGCCGCCGGCGAAGTCGAGGAAGTCTCGGTCAACGGCTCCATGCTGGAAGAGCTGCTGGGCCCCCGCCGGGTCAAGCCCGAGTTCCTCAACCGGACCGGCGCGGTGGGCATCGCCAACGGCCTGGCCTGGACCAGTGTGGGCGGCGAGACCCTGCCCATTGAAGTACAGGCCATCGAGGACGGCGCGGGCAAGATCACCGTCACCGGTTCTCTGGGCGACGTGATGAAGGAGAGCGCCCAGCTGGCGGTCACCTACGCCCGGGTCCACGCCGCCGAGTACGGCATCGACCCCGAAAAGCTGAAAAAATGCGACCTGCACATCCACGCTCCCGAGGGCGCTGTGCCCAAGGACGGCCCCTCGGCGGGCGTCACCCTGACCACCGCCCTGATCTCCTGCCTGTCCGGCCGCCCGGTCCGGGGGGATGTGGCCATGACCGGCGAGATCACCCTCCACGGCAACGTGCTGGCCATCGGCGGCCTGCGGGAGAAGAGCATGGCCGCCTACCGGGAGGGGATGAAGATCGTCCTCATGCCCAAGGACAACGAGAGCGACCTCTACGAGGTGGACGACGAGGTGAAGGAGAATCTGGAGTTTGTGCCGGTCTCCAACCTGGAACAGGTGCTCCGCACCGCCCTCTCGGCCCCCGGCGCCGCCCCGGCCCGCCGCCCCCGCCCCAAGGCCAAAAAGCGGCCCGCCGCCCCGGTCCCGGCGGAGTCGGGCGCCCGGCCCGGCGCTTTCTGCTGAGACACACCCCCACAAACCAAAGGAGAGAGCATGAACTACAACAAGGCAGAGTTTCTGGCCAGCTACGGCATCTCGAGCCAGCTGCCCGAGGCCGATCGCCCCGAGATCAGCTTCTCGGGCCGGTCCAACGTGGGCAAATCCAGCATCATCAACAAGCTGTGCAACCGCAAGAACCTGGCCCGGGTGTCGGCCACCCCGGGTAAGACGGCCACCATCAACTTTTACAGCGTGGACGGCTGCTATTTTGTGGATCTGCCGGGCTACGGCTACGCCAAGGTGTCCAACGCCGACCGCCAGCGGTGGGACGAGCTGATCAACAGCTATTTTGCCGCCAAGCACCGCTGCACCCTGCTGGTCCAGCTGCTGGACTGCCGCCACGCCCCCAGCGCCGACGACTTGCAGATGCTCAAATACCTGCACTACCATGACATCCCCTTTGTGGTGGCCCTGACCAAGGCCGATAAGCTGAAAAAGAGCCAGCTGGCCGCCACCCAGGCCGAGTTCGAGGCGCTCTGCCGCCCCTACGGCTGCCAGGCCGTGGTGCTGACCAGCGCCGAGAACGGCTATGGCGTGCCCGCATTGCAGGCCCTTTTGGAAGAGGCCGCCTCGGCCGGGACGGACGGGGAGTGAGCAGGGGATGGCCTACAACGAGTTCGCTTATTTTTACGACGAGTTCAACGGCGAGGCCGACTACGAGGCCCTCTACGCCCAGGTGAAGGCCCGGCTGGACGCCCACGGCATATCCAGCGGCATCCTGGCGGATCTGGGCTGCGGCACCGGCGAATTGACCCTCATGCTGGCCCAGGCGGGCTACGACATGATCGGCATCGACCAGTCGGAGGAGATGCTCTGCGTGGTGCGGGACAAAGCCGAACAGCTGGGGCTCTCCGGGGGGCTGCTGCTCTTGCAGCAGGACCTCTGCGCCCTGGACCTCTACGGCACCATCCGGGGGGCGGTGTCCACCTTCGACACCCTCAACCACATCCCCGACCTGGACAAGGCCATCGCCAACGCCGCCTTTTTCATGGAAAAGGGCGGGGTGTTCCTCTTCGATATGAACACCCCCTATAAGCACCAGGCGGTGCTGGGGGAGAACGTCTTTACCTTCGAGGAGGAGGACGCCCGCTGCGTCTGGCGGAACCACTACGACCCCGACGCCCGCCGGGTGACCATTACGGTGGACATCGACTATCAGGAGACCGGCGAGCATTTCCACGAGGAATTCTTCGAGTACACCTATACCCTCGCGGAGATCACCGCCGCTCTGGAAAAGAACGGTTTCACCCTGGAATCGGTCTGCGACGGCGAGAGCTTCGGCCCCCTGACCGAGGAGAGCGAGCGGTATTTCTTCTGCGCCGTCAAAAACTACACACAACGGGAGGAACAATAAATGGCAGAACTGATTCGCGGCCTGTCCCACAACGGGGCAGTGGTTTTCTGCGGGGTGGATTCCACCGATATCGTCCGCACCGCCGAGCAGCTGCATAAAACCAGCGCCACCTGTTCGGCGGCCCTGGGCCGGCTTCTGACCGGGGCGTCCCTCATGGGCGCCATGCTCAAGGACACCCGGGACAAAGTCACCCTGCGGGTGAGCGGCGGGGGCCCGGCGGGGGTGGCCATCGCCTGCACCGACGGCACCGGCAACGTCAAGGGCTGCATCGACCACCCCCTGGTGGAGCTGCCTCCCCGGGCGGACGGTCACCTGGACGTGGGCGGGGCCCTGGGCTGTGACGGCGTGCTGACCGTCATCCGGGACAACACCCTCCAGAAGGAGCCCACCGTGGGCCAGGTGCCCCTGGTCTCGGGGGAGGTGGCCGAGGACCTGACCAGCTACTATGCCTACAGCGAGCAGATCCCCACCGTCTGCGCCCTGGGGGTGCTGGTGGATAAGGACCTCTCCATCCTCTGCGCGGGGGGGTATCTGGTCCAGCTTCTGCCCGGCGCGGCTGAGGCGGACATTGCCCGGCTGGAACAGAACATCGCGGGGATTCCCTCGGTCACCGAGATGATGCAGGCGGGCCAGACCCCCCAGCAGATCATGGAGCGGGTGCTGGCGGGCTTCGAGCCGGAGGTGCTGGACCGCCGCACCGTGGCCTACCAGTGCGATTGCAGCGAGGAGCGCACCCGGGAGATGCTCATGAGTCTCGGCCGCAAGGAGCTGGAAAAGATGCGGGACGAGGACCCTTCCTGCGAGGTGGTCTGCCACTTCTGCCACGCCAAATATACCTACGACCTGAACGACCTTCTGGCCCAGCTGGACGCCGAGGCCCAGCCCGCGGAATAACCATTACATAACCAAAAAAGACTGCCATCCCCTTTGCCGGGGGCGGCAGTCTTTTTTGGCTCAGCGGGCGATGTCGGCGATCACGGTGTAGACAACGTCGTAGTGGACCGCGTCCGCTGTCCGCTGGACATTCTCCCGCTGGGCCACCAGCTGGGCGTCGGGGTATTCCTCCTCGAGGGCCTGGAGGCAGGCCAGCCGCGCCAGGGCCAGGGCCGTCTCGTCGGAGTACCGGAGCTCGGCGGGCTGCTGCTGATAATAGGTGGTCTCCTCCACCGAAAAGGGGAGGGGCAGCCCCCATAAATCCGGCTGGATGTGCCGGGTGATGGCGAGCTCCCCGGAATCCTCCCCCGGCCCGAAGGGCAGTACCAGCTCCCGCCCGGCCCAGCGGATCACCCGCCGGGTGTCGGCCTCGCCGGTGAGGGCGGGGGACTGGCTGTCCAGGGGTTGGGTGTGGGCGGCGGACCACTCGAACCGGGCCAGGACGCTCCCCGCCGCGGGCTGGTAGATCAGTGTGCCGTCCCGCTCGGTGCGGGAGGTGCCGATGAGGGTCTGGCCCTCGGCCACCGTGGCCCCCGGCGTGACCAGAGGGGTGCCGCTTTTCAGGTTGATTTCGGTCACCACCCCGGCGGCGCTGGCTTTCAGCCCCTGCAAGTTCCCCGAGAAGATCTCGGGGGCGTCGCGGGCCGGGGCGGCCTCCACCGTCAGCCGCCCGCCGAAAAAGTTGACGCTGGCCCAGGCGAATTCCCCGCCCTCCAGGAGGGCGTATTCCCCGGCGGTGAGGAGGGCCTGGGTCACCTGGGCCCCGGGTTCCAGCCCCACCGTCCGCAGGGCGGCGGCGGCCCGGGCCTCCTGGCCGGGGGTCATGCCGGGGTATTCCACCGCCCAAACCAGACCCCGGGCCCAGAGCAACAGGGGCAGAAAGACCGCCAGCCCCACCCAGAGCCCCGCCCGGCGGGCCAGGGGCCGCAGCCGGAACCAGAGCCCCCGCCGCCGGGTCACCCGCAGCCGCACCCGCCGCCGGCGGGCCAGCCCCGCCAGGGGGAGGTAGTGCCAGGCGGCGCACCGGGCCGCAAAGCCCCCCGGCAGGGGCTCGATCTGCCGCAGGTGGAGCCCCGCCGCCGCGGCGGCCCCCAATAGCCCCTCGGTGTCGCCGCCCAGGGCCGTCAGCTGGACGGCCGCCCAGAGTTCTACCGCATCCATTCCTTATTCCTCCGAAAAATCCGTCCGCAAAAACCGCCCCCGCAGGGTGATCCGGTGGGCGGCCAGGGTCAGAATCTGCATCCCGTCGCCGTAGACGGTGAACAGCCCCCGCCCCATCTCGAGGCAGAGCTTGGTTTCGTCGTAGGCGCGGACCCGCCGAAAATGCTCGATCTCCATCTGTGCGCCGCTGATGTAGATCGAGGGCTGAAGGTACAGCCCGGCGGGAGGCTGCCGGAACAAGAGCTTGAGCCAGCCGCCCGGTGTTGTGCGCTTTTTGCGATGTTTCGACACCTTTTTCCCTCCCATAACGGCTGCGCAAGAAGTTGCGGGCCGCTACATATATATAAACCGGGGGGCGTGGTTATGAGTCGTGCGAACAAATTGGGGCGGTGGGGCTTGGCCTTGGCGGCGGTTTTGACGGGGGTTTTGCCCTTTGCGGCGCCGGAGGCCTGCGCCGAGGCCCTGGCCGAGGGGCTGGCCCTCTGCGGCGGGGGGCTGCTGGTGTCCCTTTTCCCTTATTTAATTGTGTCGGTGCTCCTGGTCCGCTCGGGGGCGGCGGGGGTGCTGGGGGCGTTCCTGACCCCGGCGGCCCGGCTCTGCGGGGTGCGGGCCCGGGCGGCAGGGGGTGTGCTTTTGATGGGATTGGTGGGGGGCTTTGCCCCCGCCGCCAACGCCGCCGCCGAGGCCGTCCGGGCGGGGGAGCTGACCCCCGGCGAGGCCGCCGCCCTGCTGCCCGCCTGCATCTGCTCGGGCCCCTCCTTTGTGGTCCTGACGGTGGGCGGGGAGATGCTGGGGAGCGCCGAACTGGGGGTGCGGCTCTTCCTGGCCCAGGTGCTGGCGGGGTATCTGGCGGCCTTTCTGCTTCGGCTGGGGCGGCGGGTGTCCTCCCCGGCGGTGGAACGGCCAACCCGCCCCGCCCCGGGGGAGGCTGGGGGGATCGACCAGGTCATCGCTAATGCGGCGGTGGCCTATCTGAAACTCTGCGGTTTCGTGCTCTACTTCCGGTTTTTGGCGGCGGGGCTGGGGGCGCTCTTGCCCGGCGGGGCGGCCACCGTCCTGGCCATGGTTTTGGAGGTCTGTTCGGGCTGCGATCTGGCCGCCCGGTCGGGGCGGTGGGCGGCCTGGCTCTGCTGCGCGGCCCTGAGCGTCCAAGGGGCGTCGGTCCTCTTGCAGATCCGCACCCTCTGCCCAAAGGAGATTTCCTTCCGGCCCTTGCTGGCCGCCCGGCTGCTCCATCTGCCCCTGTCGTTGGGGCTGTTCCGGCTGTTCCTGCCCGGGGGCGCGGCGGATGTGTTCAGCACCCTGCCGCCCCAGGTGGTGCCCCTGCGGCGGGTGCCCCCCGACTGCGCGGCCCTGGCGTTTTTGGGCTGCTGCCTGGTGGTCTGCTGGCTGGGGAAACTGAGGGATTCATCCGCGCCCTAGCTTGTGTGGGGGCCATTACGCCCGCGCCGCGACAGCTTAACGTGAAAAAACAGGGGGCATTAAATGGGCGGGCAACGCCGCCGAAGCGCCGCTGCGGAGCCGACCGCGCCCAGTGGGCGAAACAGGGAGCTGTTGTTGCCACGCGGTCTGTTTTTTTCAAGCGGTATCTGCCGCGCAGGAAAAACCAGCTCAGCGCAAGAGAAGGGCCGCCTTGGCGGGGCCGGATCTCTTGCGCTGAACCAATATTTGCGGCGGGACTTGCGCCCTTGCAAATATTGGAGCGCGGCGCCAACAACGCCTTGCTGTTTCCGCCACTGGCGGCGCTTCGGCGTTGTTGCTGGGCAAATCCGGGCGGCGGCCCCAGGAGCAGCGGTTTTCGGCCAGTTCCCCCCGGAGGGGGGATGCCGCGCAGCGGCAGGGGGGACACATTAGATGGGTGGGAGGGCGGGAGTATAAATCCCCTTGCATTTTCCCCCGGAATATGGTACTATACTAAAAGCACAGAGCGCGACGCTCTTGTGTTATCTGTCGGACAGCGCCTTGCTGCGTGGTTCGGCATACGGATGCGGGTCCTGTACGACGGGGCCTCTGCGAACCAGGTCAGGTGGGGAACCAAGCAGCCTTAAGTGGTGTGCCCGGTGCGTTTCAGTCAGCCTGCATCCGTATGCCGAGTTACGCAAGGCGGGGGTCAACCCCGCAGCGCTGCCCGATTTTTTATTTTCTGTCATCTTTCCGGGAGAGGAGGCGGGCGGATGTACCGTGCGCTCTATCGCAAATGGCGGCCCCAGCGGTTCGAGGACGTGGTGGGCCAGCGGGCCGTCGTGGCGGCGCTGAAAAACCAGGTGGCCGCCGGGCGGGTGGGCCATGCCTATCTGTTCACCGGCGTCCGGGGCACCGGCAAGACCACCTGCGCCAAGATTTTCGCCAAGGCGGTCAACTGCCTGCACCCCGTGGGGGGCGACCCCTGCGGCGAGTGCGAGGCCTGCCGGGGCATCGACAACGGCAGCATCCTGGACGTGGTGGAGATGGACGCCGCCTCCAACAACGGCGTGGACGATATCCGCGATCTGCGGGACGAGACGGCCTACACCCCCAGCGCCTGCAACTATAAGGTATACATCATCGACGAGGTGCACATGCTGTCCACAGCGGCCTTCAATGCGCTGCTCAAGACCCTGGAAGAGCCCCCCGCCCATGTGATCTTTATCCTGGCCACCACCGAGATCCAGAAGGTGCCCGCCACCATCCTCTCCCGCTGCCAGCGGTACGACTTCACCCGGATCGAGCCGGAGGACATCGCCGGGCGGGTGAGCTACATCGCCGGCCAGGAGGGGCTGGAACTGTCGGACGACGGGGCGGCCCTCATCGCCCGGCTGGCCGACGGCGCTTTGCGGGACGCCCTCTCGATCCTGGACACCTGCGCCGGCGTCAGCGCCAAGATTGACGCAGACCTCGTCCGCCGGATGGCGGGGGTCACCGACCGGAGCTATCTCTTCCGGATCTCGGACGCCCTGGCAGCGGGGCAGGGGAGCGAGGCCCTGGCCGAGCTGGCCGCCCTGCGTCAGCAGTCGGTGGACGTCAAGCGTCTCACCGAGGAGCTGATCTCCCACTACCGCTGCCTGATGCTGGCCGCCCTGCCCGGGGGCCAGGGGCTCTTGGCGGGCGTCTCCCCCGAGGAAGAAGCCCGTTACCTTGAAAAAGCCGCCGCCCTGCCCCGGCAGGAGCCCATCCGGGCCATCCGGGCCCTGGGCGGCGCTCTGGAACACATGGCCCGGGGCAGCGACCAGCGGATCGAGCTGGAATTGGCCCTGCTGGCCCTGGCCGACCCGCCCCAGGCGGCCGCCGCCCAGCCGGTGGTGTACGCCCCGGCGGCCCAGACCGCCCCGGCCGCACAGACTGCCGCCCGGCCCTTTGCCTCTGCTCCGGCGGCCCGGCCCTTCGCTTCGGCGCCGGTGCAGCCCCAGCCGGTCCAAGCCCAGTCCGTGGCAGAACCCCCGGCCCAGCCGGTCCAAGCGGCCCCGGTGACCGAACCGGATACCGCCCCTCTGGCCGGGCAGGACGCCCCGCACTGGGAGGCCCCCGCCCCCCAGATGGCTCCCGAGGCCCCGGCCGTCAGCGAGCCTGCCCCAGTGGAAGAGGCCCCTGCCGCCCCGGCGGCCCAGGCCCAGCCCGCCCCGGCCACCCCCGCGGGGACAGCCGACGCGCCGGAACCCTTCGGCCCCTGGGCCGAGGTGGTCCGCAAGATGCAGGACGCCGACCCGCTTCTCTACAGCTATCTCAAAAAGTCCAAAGCCTATTTCGACGGTACCCGGGTGCTGATCGACGGGGGAAAGACCTTCCGAGATTTCATCCGCAGCAACAAGGAGAGCCGCCGGTTTATTAAAACCCTGATCCTCAAGACAGCGGGGATCGCGGTGCCCATCGGCCCCTACGAGCCCAAAGCCGCCGCCGAGGCGGCCGCCGGTTCCACCGCCGAACAGTCCCTCCAGGCCCTGGCCGAGCGGGGGCTGGAGGTCACCATCCAGGACAGCGAAAAGCGCCCCGACCGCCGATAAAAAGATCAAAATAAAAAGGAGAACACTACCATGAAAGCAAGAATGCCCTCTGGCTTCGGCCGCCCCGATATGAACGCCCTGCTCCGTCAGGCCCAGAAGATGCAGGATGACATGAAGGCCAAGCAGGCCGAGCTGGAAGCCGCCGAGTACACCGGCAGCGCCTCGGGCGAGATGGTCACCGTCCGGATGAACGGCAAGCACGAGGTGCTGGGCATCACCATCAAGCCCGAAGCCGTGGACCCCGACGACATCGAGATGCTGGAGGACCTGATCGCCGCCGCCGTCAACGCCACCGTCAAGCAGGTGGACGACACCGCCGCCGCCGAGATGGGCAAACTGACCGGCGGGATGAACCTGCCCGGCATGGGCCTGTAACCCGGCCGGGAGGCGAAACAGGATGGCAAACAACGCTGCCCCCCTCGAGAAACTCATCGAGGAATTCGCCAAGTTCCCGGGGATCGGCCGCAAAGGCGCCACCCGGATGGCCTACCAGGTGCTGAGCATGTCGGACGAGGACGCCCAGAGCCTGGCCCAGGCCATCCAGGACGCCCACACCCGGCTCCACCGGTGCCCGGTCTGCCAGAACTTTACCGAGCAGGAGATCTGCCCCATCTGCGCCGGGGCCAAGCGGGACAAGAGCGTTATCTGCGTGGTGGAAAAACCCCGGGACGTCCAGGCCTTTGAGCGCACCCGGGAGTACCACGGGATGTACCATGTGCTCCACGGCCTCATCAGCCCCATGGACGGGGTGGGGGCCGAGCAGCTCTCGGTCAAGGAGCTTCTGGCCCGGCTGAAGGACGGCACCGTCCAGGAGGTCATCATGGCCATGAACCCCACCGTGGAGGGCGAGGCCACCGCCATGTACCTGGCCAAGCTGATCAAACCCCTGGGCATCCGCACCACCCGGCTGGCCTATGGTCTGCCGGTGGGCAGCAGCCTGGAATACACCGATGAAACCACCCTTTACCGGGCGCTGGCGGGCCGGGACGAATTGTAAACTTTTTGCGTTTTGGGCTCTTTCGACAGGGCCCGGCCTTGCACTTTCGCAAAAAAATGGTATACTATCGGGGTAGCAGGGGGCCGGACCCCCGGCCCACACCCCACAGGGAAAGGAGGCGCGCAGAATGGCGCCAGTCAATCCGCGCCCGGCGGTCAAGACCATTGCCACCAACCGGGAAGCGCGCCACGAGTACTTTGTGATCGAGGCGCTGGAAACAGGCATCGAGCTCAAGGGCACCGAGGTCAAGAGCCTGCGGGCCGGCGGGGTCAACCTGAAAGACAGCTGGGTGGACATCGAGGATGGGGAACTTCGGGTCAAGGGGATGCACATTACCCCCTACGACCACGGCAACATCTTCAACGAAGACCCCCGGCGGGAGCGGCGGCTCCTGGCCCACAAGAGCGAGATCCGCCGTCTGGGCCAGCAGTGCAAGCTCCAGGGCTACACCCTGATCCCCCTGTCCCTCTACTTTAAGCACGGGCGGGTCAAGCTGGAGCTGGGCCTCTGCAAGGGCAAAAAGCTCTACGATAAGCGGGCGGACGCCGCCAAGCGGGACGCCAAGCGCTCCATCGACCGGGCCGTTAAATCCAACGGCCAATACTATTAACCGGCTTCACAGCCGGGCAGGCCGCTTTCGGCCGAACCAAAGTTTCCCACTGTGCGCTCTATGCGCACATTTCATGGGGGCGTAAAGGTTTCGACGGGGAGAGTGAGGCCTGAGCAGCGGGTAGCAGCGGGGGAACTGCTCTAAAATCCTCCAAAACAATAACTGACAACAAGAATTATCAGTTGCTCGCAGCCTGAGTGCTGCGCGTCTCGCCCACATCTGTACCGTGTGGGGCCGGGGCGTCCTTTAGGTACAGCCCGTGAACGGACCTAAGCTTTGCGGACCGTCATGAACTCATGAAGCTACCAATGCGTTAGCCTGGCGACCGGCGTGACGCGGCGGGAATGTTGTTGATCGCCTGCACCCGGAGATACTCACGCTGAATTCTTTTCGGACATGGGTTCGACTCCCATCGCCTCCACCAGTAAAAAACAGCCTAGGAACGCGAGTTCCCGGGCTGTTTTCTTTTGCTTGACCACACCCTGTTTTAGCCCTGTGCAAGCGGCCCCGAGAAAAGGGGGGCGCTGCGCCGGGCCGGTTTTCCGCCCGTTCGGCCCGCGCGCCTTAAATCTCGTTTGGATACTTGTTCGGGCCCGCAAAGGGGTATATAATACAGGGGTATTGTGCGTTCGGCAAGAAAAGCCAAATTTGTTCCAGGGATGGGGGAGAGATTTCATGGTAAAAACGCTCGAACCGATGACAACCGGTTCCATATCCAAACGTATGATCGCCTTTGCGCTGCCGCTTCTGCTGGGGAACCTGTTCCAGCAGCTGTACAACACCGTCGATTCCCTGATTGTGGGCAATTTCCTGGGCAGCAGCGCCCTGGCCGCCGTCAGCTCGTCGGGCAGTTTGATCTCGATGCTGATCGGCTTTTTGAGCGGCATCGCCTCCGGCGCGGGGGTGATCGTGTCCCGCTATTTCGGCGCCAACGACGAAAAGGACGTCTGCCGCGCCGTCCACACCATGGTGGCGTTCGGCCTGGTGGCCGGGGTGCTGATGGGGGTGGTGGGGGTGGTGTTTTCCCCCCAGATCCTGGCCTGGATGGGCACCCCGGACAGCGTCATGCCCGAGTCGGTCGCCTATTTGCAGATTTACTTTTTCGGCTCCCTGGGGTTTGTGATGTACAATATCTTCGTGGGCATCCTCCAGGCCGTGGGGGACAGCCGCCACCCGCTGTATTATCTGATGGTCTCCTCGGTGGTCAACCTGGTGCTGGATCTTTTGCTGATCGCGGGGTTCCACACCGGGGTGGGCGGGGCGGCGCTGGCCACCGTGGTTTCCCAGCTGATCAGCGCGGCCCTCTGCTTCGCCCAGCTGCTCCGGACCCAGGCCAGCTACCGGATCCGGCTGTCCCAGATCCGGTTTGACTTCAAGATGCTCCGGCAGATCGTCCAGATCGGCCTGCCCTCCGGGGTGCAGAACTCCA
The DNA here is from genome assembly GCF_022180365.1 of Faecalibacterium gallinarum. Taxonomy (GTDB): domain Bacteria; phylum Bacillota; class Clostridia; order Oscillospirales; family Ruminococcaceae; genus Faecalibacterium; species Faecalibacterium gallinarum. The sequence continues at coordinate 42,612 of NZ_BQKV01000106.1, read as the reverse complement.
TTATTTCCTTCGCAAACGTGATCGTCCAGTCCCACATCAACGCCTTTGGCGCCATGGCCATGGCCGGCTACGGCGCATACAGCAAGATCGAGGGATTCGCGTTCCTGCCCATCAACAGCTTTACCATGGCCATGACCACCTTTGTGGGGCAGAACCTCGGCGCCGGCCAGAAGGACCGCACCCGCCGGGGGGCGCGGTTCGGGATCTTGACCACCGTCCTTCTGGCCGAGCTGATCGGGGTGGTGGTGTTCCTGCTGGCGCCCCAGCTGGTGGCCGCCTTTGACTCGAACCCCGAGGTGATCCGCTTCGGGGTGGAAAAAGCCAGGACGGCGGCCCTCTTTTACTGCCTGTTGGCCTACTCCCATTCGGTGGCGTCGGTCCTCCGGGGGGCGGGCAAGGCGGTGGTCCCCATGCTGATCATGATGACCTTCTGGTGCGTGGTCCGGGTGACCTTCCTCTCCATCAGCATCCCCATGACCCACTCCATCCAGATGGTGTATCTGGTTTATCCCCTGACCTGGTCCCTCAGCTCCATCGCCTTTTTCTTCTATTACAAAAAGGCCAACTGGATGGAGCTGACCGATGCAGGCGGGGCAAAACAGGTGGGCTGAGAGCCCCGCAGGAAAGGAGGAAAGCGCCGTGAGCGATCTGACCATCATCGGCGGGGCGGACGGCCCCACCGCCATCTATGTGGCCACCCGGCCGGTGGACTGGCTGATTCTGGGGGCGGTTCTGCTGGTAGTGATCGGCGGGGCCGTTACCCTGGTCAAACGGTGGAAGCGCCGGAAATAACCCCGTAAATGTAAGATGATAAAAACCCCCGCAGCCCTTGCGAAAAGCAGAGGCGGCGGGGGTTTTCTGTGTCGTTTAACCGCTTACAGCTGGTAGGCGGCCTTGAGGGCGTCGTAGGCGGCGTCCTCGTTCTCGGCCCGGACCAGAAGCGAGATATCCAGGTCGCTGGTGGTGATGAGCAGCACCTCGATGCCGGCGGCGGCCAGGGCGCTCAGGGCCCGGGCGGCCACGCCGCAGCAGGTGACCATCTCTTCGCCGTAGAGGTTCAGCTTGGAGTAGCCCGAGCTGATCAGGGGGGCGCTGCCGGCGTTGGGGTCCTGCTTGACGGCGGCGATGGCCTTCATCACCCGGGGCAGGTCCTCGCTGGAGGTGGTGAAGCTGAAATCCAGGCTGGTGCCGTGGGGGGCGCTCTGGCTGATCATATCCACCACAACGCCGCTGTCCGCAAAGATTTGCAGATAGCGGGCCAGGCTTCCGGCGCTGAACTCGGCGTCCTGGACGCTGATCATCATAAGGCTGGGTTGGATGGTGATTTTGGATACTCCGTACATAAAAAACGCTCCATTCTGCCCGATGCGGGCCTAAAGTGGCTGTGCAGCAGGGGGGTGCTGCGCCCGTTCGTTAAGAGAGTTCCAGAAATTCGGCGCGGATGTATTGCTGGGCCGTGGCCTGGATATAGTCGTAGCTGAACTCGGGGTACTTGGCCCGCACGCCGTGGGCCTGGGCCAGCTCGGGGGTGTAGTCCCGGTAGAGGTAGGCCCGGACGTTGGCCTTGCCCCCGTCGTAGTGGGTGACGGTGGGGTGGAGCCGGGGGTTCTTCACCGCCAGATGGACGGTGCCGTCGGGGTCGGTGGTCTTTTCCAGCTGCAAGGTGAGGATGGCCCCGATCAGCTGGTCCTTGTGGCTCTGGGTGCTGAGGAAGTTGCCCAGGGAATAGGCCACAAACACCTGGCGCCCGTCGGCGGCGGTCCGCCACTCGGCGTCCTGGAGCACATGGGGGTGGGTGCCCACGATCACATCCGCGCCCCAGTCGGCCAGCTGCTGGGCCAGGGTGCGCTGGGCGTCGGTGATGGTGTGGCTGTCCTCCACCCCCCAGTGGACCCCCACCACCACGAAGTCCGCGGCCTCGGCGGCTGCGGTGACCTGGCGCTGGATCACCTCGGTCTCGCTGGTGTAGACGATGTTGGCCTCGGCGGAGCCCGGGCGGCGGATGCCGTTGGTGTGCTCGGTGTAGGAAAGATAGGCGATGGAGACGCCGTTCACCACGTGAAGGGGGATGTGGCCATAATCTTCTTCTCCGTACCACAGGCCGGTGGTCACCACATCCTCGGGCATGCTGTTCCAGAACCGCAGGGTGGCCGCGATGCCGGTTGCCCCCTTGTCGTAGGTGTGGTTATTGGAGAGGCTGAACACCCGGATTCCCGCCCGGTAGAGGGCCTCGGCGCACTCGCCCGGAGTGGAAAAACAGGGGTAGGTGGAGGGTTCCAGCTCTTTGGTACAGAGGGTTTCCTGGTTGATCCAGTTCACATCCTGGCCGCTGTAAAAATCCACCAGATTGGCGTAGCAGTAATCGAAGCTGTACGCCTCTCCCTCGCCGGCCCGGGCGGCGGCCTGCTTGTAGATGCCGGCGTGAATCAGGTTGTCGCCGGTGGCGGAAAAATCCACCGTGGTAACCACCGGCTTTGGGGGCTCCGGGGGCGGGGCGCTGGAAGCCGGCTCGGAGGCCGGGCCGCTGCCGGGGGTCAGGGCCGATTGGGCCGGGCCGGCGCAGCCCGCCAGCAATGCGGCGCTCAGGGCCAGGGCGATACAAAGGGCGGAAAAGATGTTTTTACGTTTCATATAGGGGACCTCTTGCCCGAAGGGGCAGCGCGCGGGGGGATAAAAGGGGGGATCAGAGCTCGGCGATCAGGTCGTTCATGTTGTAGAGGCCGGGGTCCTTCTTGGCCAGATAGACCGCCGCGTTGATGGCCCCGTTGGCGAAGATGCTGCGGGAGTAGGCGGTGTGCTTGAGGGTGATCACCTCGTCGGGGCCGCAGAACAGCACCTCGTGGTCGCCCACGATGCTGCCGCCCCGGACGGCGCTGATGCCGATCTCCTGGGGGTCACGCTTGGCCCGGACGGCCGAGCGGTCGTAGACGTAATGATAGGCCCCGTCGTTCTGCTCGTTGATGGCGTCGGCCAGCATCAGGGCGGTGCCGCTGGGGGCGTCCAGCTTGTTGTGGTGGTGCTGCTCCACGATCTCGATGTCGTAGTTTGCCCCCAGGATGGCCGAGGCCCGCTTGCACAGCTCGGCCAGGACGTTGATGCCCATGGACATATTGGCGCTCTTAAAGACCGGGATCTGGCGGGAGAGCTGAACTACTTTAAGCTGCAATTCCTCCGAAAGGCCGGTGGTGCAGAGGACGATGGGGGTCTTGGTGGCCTCGCAGTAGGGCAGGATCCGTTCCACGGCGGCGGGGGAGCTGAAGTCGATGATTACGTCTCCCAGACCACCCAGCTTTTCGGGGTTGTCGTAGACGGGGATGCCGTTCTGGGTGCCGTCGGCCAGGTCCAGCCCGGCCACCACCCGGCAGTCGGTCCGCTGGGCGATCATATCGCAGAGCACATGGCCCATCCGGCCGCCGATGCCCTGAATCACAATATCGGTCATAGGTTTCATCCTTTCTCTTTGACGTATACAAGAAATGCCCGGGGAGAAATTCTCTGGCCGGGCATGGGTGCGGGGATCTTATTCCTGCAAAAGCCCTGCGCTGCGCAGTGCGCGCTCGATCATGGCTTTCTTATTGTCGTCCGGCTCCACCAGGGGCAGGCGGCACTTGCCGGCCTTCCAGCCCAGCAGATTCATGGCGTACTTGACGGGGATGGGGTTGACGTCGCAGAAGAGCGCGTCGGAGAGGGGCAGCATCTCCAGCTGGAGCGCCCGGGCCTTGGCGGTGTCCCCGGCGAACCAGGCGGCGCAGCAGTCGTGGACCAGGGTGGGGGCCACGTTGGACACCACGCTGATCACGCCCTTGCCGCCCAGGGACAGCAGGGGGACCACCTGGTCGTCGTTGCCCGAGTAGAGGTTCAGCTCGTCGCCGCAGAGGGCCGCGATCTTGGCCACCTGGGAGATGTTGCCCGAGGCCTCCTTGATGCCGTTGATCAGGGGGTGGGCGCTGAGCTTCTTGGCGGTCTCGGGGGCGATGTTGACGCCGGTCCGGGAGGGGACGTTATAGAGGATCACCGGGATGCCGCCGGCCTCGGCCATGGCGGTAAAGTGGGCCACCAGGCCCGCCTGGCTGGTCTTGTTGTAGTAGGGGGTGACCATCAGCAAAGCGTCGGCGCCGCAGTCGGCGGCCCCTTTGGCCAGGGCGCAGCCGTGGGCGGTGTCGTTGGAGCCGGCCCCCGCGATGACCGGCACCCGATGGGCCACGGTGTCCACGGTGTACTTGATGGCGGCGAGCTGCTCGGCGTCCACCATGGTGGAGCACTCGCCGGTGGTGCCGCAGATGATGATGGCGTCAGTGCCCCGGGCGATCTGGTCCTCGAGGATCCGGCCCAGCTCTTCAAAGTTGATGCTGCCGTCCTCGTGCATGGGGGTGACGATGGCCACGCCCGCACCGGTAAAAACAGGCTTCTTCATAGTGTAAAAGGCTCCTTCCGTCTGTGTATCTGAAAGGCTCTGGGGGTTTTGGCCCCGGGCCGCTTAGTCCAGGTAGCCCTTGGCCGCCAGCAGCTCGGCCAGCAGCACGCCGCCGCCGGCCGCGCCCCGCAGGGTGTTGTGGCTCATGCAGGCGAACTTGTAATCGAAGAGGGTGTCCTCCCGCAGGCGGCCGATGGAGACGGCCATGCCGTTCTCCAGGTTCCGGTCCAGCTTGGGCTGGGGGCGGTCGTTCTCCTCAAAGTAGTGCAGGAACTGCTTGGGTGCGCTGGGCAGGTCCAGCTCCTGGGCGGGGCCGCGGAAGTTTTTCCAGGCCTCCAGGATCTGCTCCTTGGTGGGCTTTTTCTCAAAGCTGACAAAGACCGCGGCGGTGTGGCCGTCGGAGACGGGAACACGGAAGCACTGGGCGGTGATCACCGGGCCCTCGGCGTTGACGATCTTGTCGCCCTCGATGTGGCCCCAGAGCTTCAGGGGTTCCTGCTCGCTCTTTTCCTCCTCGCCGCCGATGTAGGGGATGACGTTGTCGATGATCTCGGGCATCCGGTCGAAGGTCTTGCCCGCGCCGGAGATGGCCTGGTAGGTGCAGACCAGAGCCTTGGTGACCTTGAAGTCCTTCATCAGGGGGTGGAAGGCGGGGACATAGCTCTGGAGGCTGCAATTGGACTTGACGGCGATGAAGCCGCGCTTGGTGCCCAGGCGGGCCCGCTGTGCGGGGATGATGTCGATGTGGTCGGCGTTGATCTCAGGCACCACCATGGGGACATCGGGGGTGAAGCGGTTGGCGCTGTTGTTGGAGACCACGGGGCACTCGGCCTTGGCGTAGGCCTCTTCCAGAGCCTTGATCTCGTTCTTGGGCATATTGACGGCGCAGAAGACAAAGTCCACCTGGCCGGCGACCTTTTCCACCTCGGCGGCGTCCAGAACGATCATCTTCTTGACGCTCTCGGGCATGGGGCTGGTCATGGCCCAGCGGCTGCCGACGGCCTCCTCATAGGTCTTGCCGGCGCTGCGGCCAGAAGCTGCCAGGACGGTCAGCTTGAACCAGGGGTGGTTCTCCAGCAGGGTGACAAATCTCTGGCCGACCATGCCGGTCGCGCCGACGATACCTACCTTATATTGTCTTTCCATTTCCAGCATCTTTCCTTTCGGAGCAAAAATTCATAGCCGAGCTAAAATTTCATACAGAACGCGGCTTGAAAACCGGGCGTTCCTGCAATATAATAAAGCTTGTTTATGTAAAAGCTATCATATCATTGATACGGCTCTCGTGTCAACCATCGGAAAGGCAAATGCTCGTATGTTAAGAAAAGATTTTTGGTACGATTTACCCAAAGAACTCATTGCTCAGGAGCCCGCAAATCCCCGGGATTCGGCGCGGCTGATGGTGCTGCATCGGGGCAGCGATTCCATCGAGCACCGGGTGTTTCGGGACCTCACGGCCTATCTTATGCCGGGAGATCTGCTGGTTGTGAACAATTCCAAGGTTCTGCCCGCCCGGATCATCGGCACCAAACAGCCCACCGGCGCGGTGTGTGAACTTTTGCTGCTGCGGCAGGTCAAGGGCGACCAGTGGGAGTGCCTGGCCCGGCCGGGCAAACGGATGCAGCCGGGCACCCGCGTCAGCTTCGGGGACGGCAGCCTGACGGCGGTGGTGGACGAGACCGAGGAGGACGGCAACAAGCTGGTGACCTTCTCCTACGACACCGAGACCCTCTACGAAAAGCTGGACGAATTCGGCAAGATGCCTCTGCCCCCCTACATCACCAAGCAGCTGGAGGACCAGAGCCAGTACCAGACCGTCTACGCCAAGGAGCTGGGCAGCGCGGCGGCCCCCACGGCGGGGCTCCACTTCACCCCCGAGCTGATGGACACCCTGCGGGCCCAGGGGGTCGATATCGCCGAGGTGACCCTCCATGTGGGCCTCGGCACCTTCCGCCCGGTGCAGGAGGACGAGATCACCGACCACAAGATGCACAGCGAGTGGTATTCCGTCAGCGAAGAGGTGGCCGAGAAGATCCGGGCCACCAAGGCGGCGGGCCATCGGGTGATTGCGGTGGGCACCACCAGCTGCCGCACCCTGGAGGCGGTGGCGGCCAAGTACGGCGAGATCCGCCCTTGCAGCGGCAACACCGATATTTTCCTCTACCCCGGCGTGGAGTTCAAGTGCATCGACGGCCTGATCACCAACTTCCACCTGCCCGAGAGCACCCTCATCATGCTGGTGTCGGCCTTCTACGGCTACGAGCGGACCCTGGCGGCCTATAAGGTGGCGGTGGAGGAGAAGTACCGCTTCTTCTCCTTTGGGGATGCAATGTTGATTATTTAAACCCGCCCTCCTCTTGCGCTGGCTGGTTTTCGCCGTTTGCAGCTGCGGGCGGCAGGGAAGAGGGGTGGCAGGATCGTCTTGTGCCGGAGGAAACCGCCAGGCCCTGCGCGGTTGATTTATACTCCCGCCCACCCGCCCATTAAAGGAACTTGGGGCTTCGCCCCAAACCCCGATTTAGGCCGCTGCTTCCCACTGGGCGGCAGTCGCTGCCCTCATTACAAAGATAAAAGCCCTGCATCTCGGGAATTTCCGGGACGCAGGGCTTTGTTATTGGTTGTTTGATCGCTGGAGCCAACCGCCGCGCCTTGGTTCCGGCGGCGGCCCGATAAGCAGTCGCTGGCGGTTTTATTTCCCCAGGAGCGACCTCTGCTTGCGGTAAACCGCAGGGCCTGACGGTTAGACGGGGGCATGGGGGCGGAGCCCCCATACCGAAAAAGGGAGGGTGGGCGGGTTCAAATAATTACCCCAGGCAAATCCCCATCCGGCGGGCGACGGCCAGCAAATCGCAGCTCTCGGGGATGTTGCGGCTCTTGCCCGCGATGTCGGCCAGACGGTTCTCGGTGACGTGGTTGTTGACCATGGCCACCGTCACGCCGTAGCGGTCGGCCTCCACCAGCTTGGCCGCGTAGCTGCCGAACTGGGTGGCCAGGACCCGGTCGTAGGCGCTGGGGCTGCCGCCCCGCTGCATGTGGCCCGGGATGCAGACCCGGGTCTCGAAGCCGGTCTTTTTCTGGACGGCGGCGGCGATCCGGTTGGTGGCGGTGGTGCCGAGGCCCGCCTCGGCCCGCTTTGCGGTCCACTCTTTCCGCTTCATCTTGGCTTCCTCGGTGTTGATGGCGCCCTCGGCCACCGCCAGGATGGAGAAGTTGGAGCCATTCTCGGCCCGCTTGACCACGGCGTTGCAGACCCGGTCGATGTCGTAGGGGATCTCGGGCAGCAGGATGATGTCGGCGCCGCCCGCGATGCCGGAATAAAGGGTCAGCCAGCCGGCCTTGTTGCCCATGATCTCGATGCACATCACCCGGCTGTGGCTGCCGGCGGTGGTGTGGATCCGGTCGATGACGTCGGTGGCGATGTCCACCGCCGTGTGGAAGCCGAAGGTCACCTCGGTGCCGTAGATGTCGTTGTCGATGGTCTTGGGCAGGCCGATGATGTTCAGCCCCTCCTGCGAAAGGAGGTTGGCGGTCTTGTGGGTGCCGTTGCCGCCCAGGGTCAGCAGGCAGTCCAGCTTGAGGGCCTTGTAGGTCTTTTTCATGGCGGCGACCTTGTCGATGTTGTCCTCTTCCACCACCCGCATCATCTTAAAGGGGGTGCGCTTGGTGCCCAGAATGGTGCCGCCCAGGGTCAACAGACCCCGGAAATCGTCCGGGCACATCTCCTTGTAATCCCCATTGATCAGGCCGTGGTAGCCGTTCAGGATGCCGATGATCTGGACATCGTCGCCCATCCGGGCGTAGAGCGCCTTGGCCACGCCGCGAATGGTTGCGTTCAAACCGGGGCAGTCGCCGCCGGAGGTCAGAATACCAACACGTTTTTTCAATGTGATCCCCTCATTTCAATTCAGAGTCTGTTCGGCCGGGCCTCTGCCGATACCGATTATTACTATAAGAGTATTCCGAAACCGCCCCCCTGTCAAGCGTCTGAGGCGGAAAAAACCTCTCCCGCAAAAAAAGCAAAAAATCTCAAAAAAGGAGTTGACAACCGCGGGGCAGGGGAGTATAATATCCCTCGTCAGCTGCGGCACACAACACACCGCCGCCTGACGAACCGAATAGTGGGGATTTGCATAGTGGTAGTGCGGCAGACTCTGACTCTGTTTGTGGGAGTTCGATTCTCTCATCCCCAACCAAACCGCAGTCTTACAGGCTGCGGTATTTTCGGGGCATAGCGCAGTTGGTAGCGCGCCTGGTTCGGGACTAGGAGGCCGTGGGTTCAAATCCCGCTGCTCCGACCAAAGCAAAACCCGTCTGATTTCTTGGGTCACCCAAGGATTCAGGCGGGTTTTCTTTTTTTGTTTCTGCGTAAAAAGAGCGGGCGGCCCCGTTTGAGGGGGCTGCCCGCCTTTTTCGGGGGCGGGGGTTAGGCCGCCAGCTTCTGGCGCCGGACCTCGGCCTCGATCCGGCCGGTGAGATAGGTCTCGGCGTCGCCGAAATTTTTCTCGATGTAGTCTTTCGCCTCCTGGCTCAAACTGCCCAGCAGGGTGGCCAGCGCCAGGGCCAGGGCGTGGAGCTGGGCCTCCTTATTAAAAGACCCGCTGGCTTTCAGGTCGTCCACATAGGTCTGGGTGGTGGCGTAGACGGCGTCCTCCAGCCGGCTGGTGATCTCGTCGGCCAGCCCGTCCGAGATGATTTTCGAGAGGAACTGCCGCAACAGCAGCAGCCCGAACCCCGAGACGGCGGGCACCGCCACCGTCAGCACCGAGAGAAACGCATTGGTGAGAAACTCGTTGACCATAAAATTCACCTCCTGATTTTAAAAGCCGTTCAGCCCGGCCCGCTGGATGATGGCCGGGTAGTCCTTGTAAGCGATGTCCAGATCCACCGGTCCCTGAACCCCCGGCACCTGGCCGGTGCTGGAATGCTGCCAGATCCCATAGGGCAGGGGGACTGCCCCGGGGGTGCTGCCGTAGGCCGCCACCCAGATGTCCAGGGCCTTGAGCTGGTCGGGGAGCACCCAGTGTTCCAGCCAGTCCCGGCTGCAATAAAGGCCGGTGTAGTAGCCGTGCTCCTCCAGCTCGGCGCAGAACACCCGGACGAGATCGGTCCGCTGCTGGCTGGTCAGGGCCTTGATCCCCGGCTCATACTCCTGGTCGAACCAGACCGGGTACTCAAAGCGCTTGCCCTGAATGGCCTTCAGGCAGGTGTGGGCCTCTTTTAAGGCACCGTAGGGGTCTGTGGCGTAGCTGTACCAGTAGGCCCCCACCGGCAGCCCCACCGCTTTGCAGGCGGCATAGTTTTTCTCGAAACAGGGGTCCACCTGGCTTATCTCCCGGCCGTACCCGGCCCGGAGGATGGCGAACTCCACCCCCGAATCTTTGACCTTCTGCCAGTCGATTTCCCCCTGGTGTTTGGAGACATCGATTCCCTTCACTTCCATTTTATCCCCTCTCCATCTCCCCGAGAAAATCGTGCTTTGCCAGCCGGTCGTCGTAGACCCGGCCAATGTTGGCGACGGCGTGCCTGGCCCGGTTGTTTTTGTAGTCGGGGTGGCTGCGGCAGTAGCTCTCGTACTGATCAATTTCGGCCAAAACCTCGATGAAATCCTCCCGGGTGTGGTCGATCCCCCGCAAAAGCTCGGTGTTAAAGGCCAGGATCTTGGCCCGGTGGGCGTCGGCGTTCCGCTCGTCGTCCAGCCGGATGTGCTCCTCCAGGGCCGCCTTGGTGGCGGAAAGCTCTTTGAGCAAATCCGCGTTCACCGCCCGGCCCAGGGCTTTGGCCAGGGCGGACCAGGGGTTCCACTTCACCGGGGCGATCTCCACCAGGCCGAACAAAAGGCAGAGCAGCCCGCCGCCGCCCAGCAAAAATTCCGACAGCGTCACCCCGTCACCCCCCGGCAGCCCGGTAGGGAACGGGTCTTTGGGTTTGCCATGGCCGCACCTCCTTTAATACTTGATGCAGGGCAAAAGGGTGAGGGTCCGGGTGATGCGGCTTCCCTGGCCGGTCAAAAAGGTATCCGCTTTGCCGATGGTGAGCCGGTTGCCCTCGATGATCTTGGCGTGCAGGTCGGGCAGGGCAAAGGTGGTCTCGCCGTCCCCCTCGCCGAAGGTGGTGCCGAGGACGGCGAACAGGGCCGCATAGGTGCTGCGCTCCACCACCGCGCCGTTGCAGATCAAATAGCCCTCGGGGGGCGTCTCTCCCGCGAACCAGATCACGCTGCCCGCCGGGACGCCCGCGCCCGACTGCCCGGCCGCCGCCGCGATTTTCTGGTCCGTCTCTTCTTTGGTGTAGGCGTCGATCTCCCACCGCTGGGCTTCGGCCAGCTTGCCGTCGCTGCCCAGGGTCGCGTAGCCGTCCGGAATCAGCGCGCCGGGGATTTTGCCGTCGCTGCCCAGAACCACCACCCCGCCGGGAACGTTTTCCTCGGGGGAAAAGCCTACGTTTACCGATCCAAAACCCACGTTATCAGCCTCCTTGTGCTCCTTTTAAAATTCGATATTCGCCCGAGAGGGTGCTCTTCGGGGCCGAGACCGCCCGGAACCGCAGTGCCCCGGCCAGGGTCTCGACGGTGGGGCAGAGCCCGCAGGCGGACGCCGCCGCCATGCTGCCCGCCGCCAGCGCCACCTGGACGCTGTCCGCGGCGGTGACCGATGCGGCGGCTACATCCCGATACACCTTGTAGGGGCCGGACGTGCTGGACTTCCACCCCGTGGCGGGGATGGAGAGGGCCGCCGCCGGGAACTCCGACGCATCCGCCAGGGCCTCCAGCACCCCATAAATGGCCTGGCCGTCCTTCTGGGTCAGGCAAAGGCTCCTGAGCAGAGCCTCCAGCGCTTTCACACCGGCGTCATCCAGATATTTTTTCATGGCCGCTCCTTACTCCCAGCCATCAAAAATGGCCTGGATTTCCTCTGAGGTCATGGGCACGAGCTCGGCCGCTTTGAGGTAGCTGGCCAACTTGGTATCGGTGCTGGAATTGGCCGAAGAGATGGCCTGGCTCTTGGCGGTGGCGATGGCGCTGGTCATGGCCGAGGTGGTGGCGTAGCCGGATAAATCCACAAAGCCCGCCAGAACGTCGAACTTGTAGGTTCTGCTGCCCGCGTCCACCACCACCACGTTGGTCCCTGCCGGGTACTTCTTGCCCGAGCCCTCCATAAAGCTGGAAGTAGTGGTGAAAGCGTCGGTCACGTTGTAGACCTTGCCCAGCACGCTGGCCGAGAGGGCCGGCAGGGAGGCGAAGGCCACCGAGCCGCCGGGCTTGTAGACCGAGGCGATCTTGGAATTGATGGCCGAGGTCACCTGGGAGCTGGTCTGGAACCCGGAGTCGTTGGTGATCTGGCTGACCTTGGTGGGGACGGTGATGTTGACGGCCTTGGAGCCGTCGGGGGTCAGGGGGCTGCCGTTGACCTTGACCGTCTCGATGACGTTGGCCTCGGCCCCGGCGCTCTCGAGGGAGTCCACCTTCTGGGCGGCCTGGTCGTACTTGGCCTTGAGCTCGTTGGTCAGGTCGTTGGTGGACAGGCCCTTGCCCGCCACGGGGCGGACCACCCGGGTTTTCAGTGCGTCCATCAGCTCCTGGATGTTCGCCGGATTTGCGTAGATGATGTTGTTTGCCATTTGTTATCCTCCTTTGTTTGTTGGATCAATTCTCCGAAAAAGCCCGGGCCACGATCTCGCTCATAACGCCTTCTGCGGCCGGGACCGGGATATCTTTCACGGAGATTTTGCCGTCGCTGGTTACGTTCACGTTTTCGCCGATCATCACGCCGCCCAGGGTGTTGGCGGTGGCGATGGGCAGGCCCCCCGCGCCGCCCCCGGACAGCAGGATCAGGGTGGCGGGGAGTTCGGCGGCCGGGGCCCGTTTGGCCCAGAGCCGCACCGCCCCCGCCCGGGTCTGGGCCACCGGGTAAAGCCCGGCATCCCGGGCCCCGGCCAGGGCCTCGGGGTGGAGGGCCAGAAGGGGAATCTGGCTTTCCTCCGCTCCCGCTACGGCCACGTCCAGGGCCAGGGGGGCGGTTTCGTCCTGGAACCACCCTTCCGCCGGGACGGTGATCTCCCGCACTACGGTGCGGGCCGCGATGGAGAGATACTCCTGGGCGGTCTGGGCGCTCTCGGCGGCGCTGGTGGCGGCATTCTCCGCCCGGCCGGTGAGCTGGGCGGCTTCCTCTGCGGCGGCCTGGGCGGTCCCGGCGCTGGCGCTGGCCTCGGCCTGGGCGGCCTCGGCGGCGCTCCGGGCGGCTTCGGCCTGTTTTGCGGCTTCCTCTGCCCGTCCGGCGGCCCCCGCCGGTTCCGAGGCGGCGGCTTTGCGGGCGCTCTCCGCTGCGGCGGCTTCGCTCTCGGCGGCATTGGCCGCGCTCTGGGCGGCTTCGGCGGCGCTGGCGGCGGCAGAGTCCGCGGCTTTTTCGGCGGCGGCTTCGCTCTGGCCCGCCGCTTCGGCCTTTTCGGCGGCGTCCTCCCGGCTTTCCGCCGCGGCCCGGGCGCTTTCGGCGGCGGCGGCCTCGCTCTTGGCCGCCGCCAGCACCGCCTGTTCCAGGACCGAGGGGGTGGCCTGGCTCTCCGGCCCCTCCACCGGGGCGTGGTCCGCCACCAGGTAGGGCAGGTCGCAGCTGATCCGCTGCACCCCCTCGGCCAGCCCCGCGAAAACCATCCGGCCCGGGTAGAGCAGGCTGGACGAGGCGGTGGCCTCCGGCGGGACCTCCACCAGACAGTCCTCCTTCACCAGCAGCCGGACGGGGCGGTTCCGGCCGGGCGGGTGGAAGGTGACGGTGATGGCCAGCCCCTCCCAGCCGGGGCCGGGCAGGAGTTTCAGCCGTTCGATGCCGTAGCTGTCCCGGGTGCCCAGATGAAGGGGGCCGCCCCTGGGGGGCTGGGGCCTCGCCTGGTAGCCGGCGAGTTCAATGGTGTGTGTCATCGGTTCGCTCCTTTCCATGAGAATGTTTTTTCCATTTTACAGGGCCGGGGGGCGGGGGGCCAGTGTGCATTTTTTGCCCCGGTTCCCGGTGGATTTCCCTCCCATGGGGGGAAACGCCCCCCTCAATCTCTCCGCTTGCGGCGGAAAGGGCGGGTGGCGGCGTCCGCCAAAAAGTCCCGCCCGCTGGGGGCCGGCCGGTCCACCCGCTGGCCCCGGCCGCTGCCGCTGTGGGCGGCCTGGAACTGGGCTAGGGTTTTGCACCCCTGGGCGATGGTGCGTTCCAGGCTGGCCCGCAGATAGGGCAGGGGGGCGCTGGCCTCGTATTCGGCGGTGCGGCGGATCGCCTCGGCCAGCACCGCATCTTCTACCCCTTTGGCCCGGCAATCGTCCAGCAGCCGCTGGAGCGCCGGGCTCACCTGACTGCCCAGCCCCAGCTGAATCCAGACCTGTTCGGGGGTCATCGTCGTCGTCGTCCCCGCTTCGGGAGAAGGAGGTTTGGAGGATGAAAATCCAGTTCCAGGTTCAGTTTCAGGGACAGGCTCAGGCTCAGGGACAGGCTCAGGTTCAGGGACAGGGACAGTTACAGCTTGATTTGCCTGGTTTTGCCCGGTTTGCCTGGCAAAAGCAGCATTTGCTTGGCGCTGCTTGCCGCCCAGGGCCCCGGCTTTTTGCCGTTTTTGGCGGATTTCGTCCCATTTTTGGGTGTTGGCGTCCAGGCGCAGCCGGACAAACTGAAAGGCCATGGCGGCGGCCGGGTTCTCAAACCCCGGGGCAAGCCCGGTGTCGGTGTAATCCAAAATCGCCAAAAACAAACGGCCCACGTCCTCCAGCGGCAAAGTCCGCAAAGGCTCCGCCCAGTCGGTGTAGAGAAGTACGCTTTTCTTGCTTTCGTCCATATCCGCTCCTGTTCCGGCCGGTTACCGGACGGCCCGGCGGGGCAGCCCCGGGGCCAAAGTCCCGCCGCCGGCGGGAGGGTGAATCTGCTTCATGGGGGGTGTTCCTCTCTTTCCGTGTAATTAAATTACACGATTTTTGCAAAAAAAGATGGCGACTTTTTCCCGCAGGGTCAGCCCCAGCAGCTCGGCCAGATCGTCCATCTCGCTGACCGTGAACTCCCGCTGGTTCTCGATTTTGCGCTGCAAGGTGGAGGGGCAGATCCCCATTTTCCGGGCCAGAGCCTTGTACTTGTAGCCGGAGCGGGCCACCCGGCGGCGCAGTTCGTTTGTGTTGGTCATGGTCTCACCTCAATTTTTTGTGGTTTTTGCAATCGGATTTTGTTGAACTAAATTCCACACCACAAGGATACCACGCAGGAGAATGAAAGTCAACAATTCTTGGGGGAATCCTCCGCCGCACTTGAATTTTGTTCCACAATGTGGTATCCTGTTGAGGTAAGGAGGGGAACCATATGGCGAACATATACGAACGGATCAAAGCCCGGCGCCAGGAGCTGGGGCTGACGGTGGAAGAGCTGGCCAACCGGATGGGGTATAAGGACAAATCCTCCATCAGCAAGATCGAAAACGGCAAGGCGGATATCCCCCAGTCCAAGGTGGAGGCCTTTGCCCGGGCGCTGGAGACCACGACGGCCTATCTCATGGGGATCGACGAGGAGAAAGAGCCTCTGCCCGAGGCGGCCATCCCGGTGCGGCCGGGGCCGATGATTCCGGTGCTGGGCCAGGTGCGGTGCGGCTGCCCCATGTATGCCGAGGAGAACATCAGCGGGTATGTGTCCTATCTCGGGAACAGCGGCGAGAAATACTACGCCCTGCGGGCGGTGGGGGACAGCATGAACGCGGCGGGGATCAACGACGGGGACACCGTCATCGTCCGCCAGCAGGAGGCGGTGGACCCCAACACCATCGCGGTGGTCTGCATCAACGGGGACGAGGCCACCTTGAAGCGGTTCCGCCAGGATGGGGACACGGTGTTCCTCTCGCCCCAGAGCTATAACCCCCAGTACCAGGTCCAGGTGTACGACCTGAAAAAAACCCCCGTCCACGTCATGGGCCGGGTGATGGAAGTGCGGAAAACCTTCTAATCTTTTCTATCAAAGGGAACGGCTGGGGCGGGGTTTTGGCCGAACTGTAAACAAACTGTTAAATGAGAATGGTTCTCATATATTAGCCTTGACTAACTTCCGGTCCGGCGGGTATAATGGCGTCGTTGAAACGACAGCACTCTGCTGTTGCGAGTGTTTAAGACATATGGAGGTTTATTACTATGGCAAAGTACGTTTGTAAAGTTTGTGGTTACATCGCTGAGGGCTCCATCCCCGAGAAGTGCCCTGTCTGCAAGGCTCCCGCTTCCGCTTTCGTTGAGAAGGTGGGCAACGAGTACGTCACCGAGCACGTGGTGGGCATCGCCAAGTCCGAGGACGTGCCCCAGGATATCGTCGACGGCCTGCGCGCCAACTTCGAGGGCGAGTGCAGCGAGGTCGGCATGTACCTGGCTATGTCCCGCGTGGCTGAGCGCGAGGGCTACCCCGAGATCGCCGAGGCTTACAAGCGCTACGCCTTCGAGGAGGCCGAGCACGCCGCCAAGTTCGCCGAGCTGCTGGGCGAGGTGCTGACCGACAGCACCAAGAAGAACCTGGAGATGCGCGCCGAGGCCGAGTGCGGCGCCTGCTCCGGCAAGATGGAGCTGGCCAAGAAGGCCAAGGCTCTGAACCTGGACGCCATCCACGACACCGTTCACGAGATGGCCAAGGACGAGGCCCGTCACGGCCGCGGCTTTGAGGGCCTGCTGAAGCGTTACTTCAACGCCTGATTTTAACAGTTTGAACCTCTGGGAGGGTGAGCCGGGTGCGGCTTGCCCTCCCTTTTGTCGGTTCCGCCGCCGGCCTTTTGCGGAAAGGATAATCAACGATGGAACAAGCGAAACAATCCCCCGTGCGGTATCATCTGCTGGATGAATTGCGGGGGCTCAACCTGATCAATATGGTGGTGTACCACGGCCTGTGGGACCTGGTGTTTCTCTACGGGGTGCGGGCCGACTGGTACCTGGGCCTGCCGGGGAAGATCTGGCAGGTGTCGGGCTGCTGCCTGTTCATCCTGCTGTCGGGGTTCTGCGTGCCCTTTGGCCGTCACACCGCCCGCCGGGGCGCCCAGGTGTTCGGGGCGGGGGCGCTGGTCACCCTGGTGACCTGGCTCTTTATGCCCGAGACATTGGTCCTCTTCGGGGTGCTCACCATGCTGGGCTCCGCCATGCTCCTCACGGCGGCCCTTCGGCCCCTCTTTGAAAAAGTCCCCGCCGGGGTGGGGTTTGGGGTCAGCCTGGCCCTCTTTCTGGTTACTTATAATGTCAATATGGGGGGCCTGGGCTTTGAGTCCTGGTGGCTCATGACCCTGCCCCGGGGCCTTTACGCCAACCTCTTCACCGCCTTTTTGGGGTTCCCGCAGCCGGGGTTTTATTCCACCGACTATTTCTCCCTGATCCCCTGGGTGTTTTTGTTCTGGGCGGGGTACTTCCTCCACCGGCTGGTGGGCCGGGCCCGGATGGAACCCCTCCGCCGTTCGGTCTGCCCGCCCCTGGGCTGGCTGGGCCGCCACTCTTTGATCTTCTATCTGCTCCACCAGCCGGTGGTCTTTGGGGTGCTCTATCTTTTCTTCTCCCTCCGGGGCTGACAAAATCTTCCAGCCGGAATAACGCCCTCACGGGTCGGGCATACTGCTGACAGTGAGGTGATAAAAATGGAGAACAAAGGTGTTATTTGTGATGTCTGCGAGTGCCGCTACAATGTGGGCAGCTGCAAATGCGATCTGCCCCAGATTAAGGTGACCGAGCACTGCGACAGCTGTGCCACTCAGCAGATGGAGACCCCCCACTTCTGCCAGAGCTTCGAGAAGAAATAACCTTTAGGCTCTGAACAAAGCGAATTCCCCGCTGTGTTTCCAACGGAAACCCGGCGGGGAATTTGTTGTTTGTATTGGTTTGTGCGGGGCGGGATCACCGCAGGGAGATGTTGCAGGTGGCCAGGCTCCGCACCAGGGTGCCCACGCTCTCTTTCATCTGCAAACCGTTCATCCCCAGCTGGAAGGCCGTCTGGACGTTGGGGCGGCTGTCGTCGATGAAAACGCACTCGGTGGCCTTGAGGTTGTATTTTTCCAAAAGGGCCTGGTAGATCCGGGGGTCGGGCTTGTTGATGTGGACCTCGCAGGAGGCGATCCCCCCGTCGAACTTGTCCAGCAGCCCCTTCTCCCGCAAGAGGGCCAGGGCGTCCTCGGGCATATTGGAGAGGTAATAGACGCAGTAGCCGTGGCTCTTCAGCCGGCGCACCAGGTCCAGCATCCGCCGCCGGATCCGGAGAATGCTCATCCAGTCGTCCAGCACCTCCTGCACCTCGAACAGACAGCCCTCGGCCTTGGCGTCTTCCAGCATCTTCTGGTTGCCCTCGAACCGGGAGATCAGCCCCGCGTCCAGCTGGGCCCAGGTCTCGCTGCCGAAGGTCAGCCGGTAGATCTTTTCCTCGGCGGATTCGTGGCAGAACCGCTCCATCAGGTAATCCTTGGGGTCAAAATCCACCATGACCCCGCCAAAATCAAAAATAATATTTTTGTACATAGCTGTACCTCTTTGCCGTTTTTTCCAGTATAGCACAATCCTGGCGGGAATTTCCACTCCCTTCTGAGCCCGGGCGGGAATAAAGCCGCCCCGGGGCGCATATTGTCTTTTTAATCGGGGGTGGATCGCATCCCCGTGCGAGAGGGGGTACTACTGTGACATTTCGGGAATTATGTGCCAAAGAGGTGGTCCAGCTCCAGGAGGGGGCCTGCCTCGGGAAGGTGGACGATATGGTGATCGACCTGGAACACGCCCAGATCGAGAGCCTGCTGATGCTGGGGCGGCCGCGGCTGTTCGGGCTGCTGGGCCGGGGGGAGACCCTGACCATCCCCTGGAGCGACATCGAGAAGATCGGGGCCGATGCCCTGCTGGTCAAAACGCCCCTGCCGGAGGAGTCATCCCCCCAGCCCGGACTGCTGGACCGGCTGCTGGGCCGGACCAAATGAGGGGATTTTACACCAAACTTTCGATCTTTCCCGGTGGATTTTAAAAAAAACTGCGTTATAATGGGTGCCGGGCCTGCCGCGCTTTGGCGGCAGAATCTGAAACAGAAGAGGAAGTGAACCGTTTTTCTATGAATCGCAGGCAGACAGAGCTGCCGCTGCTTTGGGCCCGGGGGCTTTTCCCGGCGGGGGCGGCGCTGGTGGTTCTGGTTTTGACCGAGTGGATCGCCCGGGGGGCCCTGACGGCGGAGACTTTCACCGAGTATATCCTGCCCCACGGGTCGGCCTATCTTCTGGCCTGGGGCTTTTTGCTCCTCTGCTGGCAGGTGACGGACGCCGCCACCCGGCTGGCGCCCCTGGCTACTTTTTTGACCGCCTGTCTGGGGTGCGTCCCGGCGGCGGTCAATTATTATACCCTCCAGCTTCGGGGCGAGCCCTTTTTGCCCTGGGACCTCTCCCAGGTGTCCGAGGCGGCCGGGGTGGCCGCTGCGGCGGGGATCAAGATCCAGCCCGGCATGGCCTGGTCGATGGGGATCATCGCGGCCCTGGTGGGGCTGACCTTCTGGCTCTACCGGGGCCGGGCCCCGCTGGCCCTGCCTCACCGTCTGGTGGAGCTGGCGGCGGCCTCGGCGGCCCTGGCGGCCCTGGTGTTCGGGGTCTATCTCCAGCCCACGGTCACGGCCTGGCTGGGGATCTACCCCGACGCCTGGATGCAGGACCGGTATTACCGCTGGTACGGAGTCATCACCGGCTTTATGACCAACCTCACCAACCTGGAAATCGACAAACCCGAGGACTATTCCGAAGAGGCGGTGAACGCCGTCCTGGACGCGGTGGAAAAAGCCGATGGGGCGGCGGGGGAGAACTTCCCCGAAAGTTACGGCGCCACCGAATCAAACCCCGAAGAACAGCCCACCATTATCTATGTGATGAACGAGTCCTACTGGGACGTAAGCCAGCTGGAGGACTACGGCGTGGTCTTTGACACCGACCTTTCCCCCAACCTCCACGCCCTCCAGCAGTCGGCGGCCAGCGGCAAGGTGTACAGCCCCAGTTTCGGCGGCGGCACCTGTGACGTGGAGTTCGAGGCCCTCACCGGGTTCTCGGTGTCCTTTCTGCCCTCGGGGTGCAAACCCTACCAGCAGCACGTGACACACCCCATGTTCTCCCTGCCCGCCTGGCTCAAGGCCCAGGGCTACCAGACGGCGGCGGTCCATTGCTTCTACGCCAAATACTGGAGCCGGAACACCGCCTATCCGAACCTGGGGCTGGACGAGTTCATCAGCCTGGAGGATATGCGGGGGGTCGAGCGGGTCCGGGATTACTATTGGAGCGGGGGCCTTGTGTCCGACGCCTCCATGGCCGACCAGATCATCCAGGAATATGAGTCCCTGAAAGCCGAGTCCGACGCGCCGGTGTTCCTCCACGCGGTGACCATGCAGAACCACACCAACTACAACGCCGCCAACTACCCCGACGATGAGCGGGTGCGGGTTCTCTCGGCCCCTGCGGGGCTCAAGGCGAGCACCATCGGCGCTTTGGAAGATTTTGCCACCGGCGTCCGGGACGCCGACGCCATGCTGGGCCAGCTGGTGGAGTATTTCTCCGGGGTGGACGAGCCGGTGATCCTGGTGTTCTGGGGGGACCACTATAACCCCATCGACTCGGGGTACGACGTCTACACCGCCACCGGCTATGCGGGGGACTCGGCCTCCGACCCGGCCCTCCACCAGACCACCCTTCTCATGTGGTCCAACTACACCGACCAGCCGGTGGACCTGGGCACCATCGCGGCCTATGAGATCTCCCCGGTGATGATGGACCTCTACGGGCTGGAACAGCCCCTTTTCTTCCAGTACCTGAACCTCCAGCTCAAGGAGGGCTACCGCAGCCACACCGGCGGGGTGACCGTCAACTGGGACGGCACCATCACCCAGGAGCTGACCGAGGACCAGGCCGCCTGGAACCGGAACCACTGGCTGCTCCAATACGATCTCATGTTCGGCGGGGAGTACGCCCTCGATCGGATGGGCCTTGACCTGGGCGGGGAGTAACCACGGCGGAAAAATTCTGTAAAAAGGGCGAAAAACCTCTTGCAACCGCCGCTTTTCTGTGTTATTATATCCGAGTATCACACACGCATCACTATGCCCTCATGTGCCGAACCGGTGGAGGGCAGTCCACCCCACCCGATGTGGGGGCGGATCATGGTGTGCGGAGGCAAAACAATTTTTGGAGGTAATTTTATCATGGCAGTCGTTTCTATGAAGCAGCTTCTCGAAGCAGGCGTGCACTTCGGTCACCAGACCCGCCGCTGGAACCCCAAGATGGCGAAGTATATCTTCACCGAGCGCAACGGCATCTATATCATCGACCTGCAGAAGACCGTTAAGAAGCTGGACGAGGCTTATAACTACGTGAAGGAAGTCGCAGCCGAGGGCGGCGACATCCTGTTCGTCGGCACCAAGAAGCAGGCCCAGGAGTCCATCCGTGACGAGGCTCTGCGCTGCGGCATGCACTACGTCAACGCTCGCTGGCTGGGCGGCATGCTGACCAACTTCCGCACCATCCGCAAGCGGATCGACCGGATGGAGCAGCTGGCTAAGATGAAGGAGAACGGCACCTTCGAGCTGCTGCCCAAGAAGGAAGTCGCCAAGCTCGAGCTGGAGATGGAGAAGCTGGACAAGTACCTGGGCGGCGTCAAGAACATGAAGGTCCTGCCCAAGGCCATGTTCATCGTTGACCCCCACAAGGAGCGCATCGCTGTGGCCGAGGCCCGCAAGCTGAACATCCCCATCGTGGCCATCGTTGACACCAACTGCAACCCCGACGAGATCGACTGGGTCATCCCCGGCAACGACGACGCCATCCGCGCTGTCAAGCTGATCGCCGGCGCTATGGCCGACGCTGTCCTGGAGGGCAAGCAGGGCAACCAGGAGGCTGCCCCCGCCGAGGAAGCTGCCAACGCCTGATTTTTCCGTATCAACGCGAAAAAACGAGTAAGGGAGAGTACAAAAATGGCTATTTCTGCAAAGGACGTTATGGAGCTGCGCAAGCAGACCGACTGCGGCATGATGGAGTGCAAGAAGGCTCTGACCGAGGCTAACGGCGATTTCGCCAAGGCGGTCGAGCTGCTGCGTGAGCGTGGCCTGGCCACCGCCGCCAAGAAGGCCGGCCGCATCGCTGCCGAGGGCATGGTCTACGCTGATTACTGCCCCCAGTGCAAGGTGGGCGTTGTCATCGAGGTCAACGCTGAGACCGACTTCGTCGCCAAGAACGACAAGTTCGTCGCCTTCGTCAAGGATGCCGCCAAGGTCATCATGGAGCAGAACCCCGCCGATGTGGACGCTCTGATGAACTGCAAGATGGGCGAGGGCACCGTCGACGACGGCCTCAAGCAGCTGATCCTGGTCATCAAGGAGAACATCAAGGTTCGCCGTTTTGTCCGTTACGAGGGCGCCTGCGCTGCCTACGTCCACGGCGGCGGCACCCACGCTGTTCTGGTTGACTTCGAGACCTCTGACGAGATCGCCGCCAAGCCCGAGTTTGCCGCTTACGGCAAGGACATCGCCATGCAGATCGCCGCTGCCAACCCCAGCTACGTCGACGAGGCCAACGTCCCCGCCGAGGTGGTTGCCAAGGAGAAGGAGATCATGCTGGCCCAGATGGCTGGCGATCCCAAGACCGCCAACAAGCCCGAGGCTGTCAAGGCCAAGATGGTGGAAGGCAAGATCAAGAAGTTCTTCAAGGAGAACTGCCTGGTCGAGCAGGAGTTCGTCAAGGACGGCGACCTGACCGTTGGCCAGTACACCGCCAAGGTTGCCAAGGAGCTGGGCGGCGACATCAAGATCGTCAAGTTCGCCCGCTTCCAGAAGGGCGAGGGCCTGGAGAAGCGCGCCGACGACTTCGCTTCTGAGGTCGCCAGCATGGTGAAGTAAGCCTTTCCGGCCCAAACACCCACAATCTAAAACCCCATCGGGGCGCTGCCTGTCACAGGGCAGCGCCCTTTTTTCATTCGCGGCGTAACCTCATGGTACCGGCAGGCCCGCGCCGCGACAGTTTTTCGTCCGCGGCGTAACCTCATGGTACCGGCAGGCCCGCGCCGCGACAGTTTTTCGTCCGCGGCGTAACCTCATGGTGCCGACAGGCCCGCGCCGCGGCAGCTTTTCGTCCGCGGCGTAACCTCATGGTACCGGCGGGCTCGCGCCGCGACAGTTTTTCGTCCGCGGCGTAACCTCATGGTACCGGCGGGATCGTCCCACGCGGGAGGAAACCGCCAGGCCCTGCGCGGTTGATCTATACTCCCGCCCTTCTCTTGCGCTGAGCCGATTTTTGCTGCGAGATGCGATGCGCTCTTGCAAAAACCGGAGCGCGGCGCCAACAACGCCTTGCTGTTTCCGCCACTGGCGGCGCTTCGGCGTTGTTGCCCGCCCTTTCAATGAACCTGGGGCTCCTGCTCGCTTGCACTAAGGCAGCCGAACGGTTTGAACAGCAGGAACCGCCACTACAGACCGCGAGGTGGGATGTCTTGGCGGGGCCGGATCTCTTGCGCTGAACCAATATTTGCGGCGGGACTTGCGCCCTTGCAAATATTGGAGCGCGGCGCCAACAACGCCTTGCTGTTTCCGCCACTGGCGGCGCTTCGGCGTTGTTGCTGGGCAAACCCGGGCGGCGGCCCCAGGAGAAGCTGCTCCCGGGTCAGTTCCCCCCGGAGGGGGGATGCCGCGCAGCGGCAGGGGGGATACATTAAATGGGCGGGCGGGTGGGCTCAAATAATATTACTTTTCCGCATTTTGCCTGTTTTTTCGGGAGAAGGTATGGTGAAAGTTTGTGTTCTAAACTGTTTGTTTTTTGAGGAAAATATGGTATAGTATATAAAATCCCTGTTGTATATTTCCGTTTTCCATAAGAGACAGCCCGTTTTGTAACACAATGTCGGCTGATTGGTGTAATTTGGTATTGTAGAGAAAAGGAGTTTTGACTATGGCTTATTTTTATGAAGAACCCTCCCGCACCTTTGGCGAGTACCTGCTGATCCCCGGTTATTCCTCTTCCGCCAACGTGCCCGATGCTGTCAGCCTCAAGACCCCCCTTGTCAAGTACCGCAAGGGCCAGGAAGAGTGCCCCCTCGAGATGAATATCCCCATGATCAGCGCCATCATGCAGGCGGTTTCCGGCGATAAGCTGGCCATCGCCCTGGCCCGTCAGGGCGGCGTCTCCTTCATCTATGGCTCCCAGAGCATCGAGGACGAGGCCGCCATGGTCCGCCGGGTTAAGACCTATAAGGCCGGCTATGTGGTTTCCGACTCCAACCTGAGCCCCGAGGCCACCCTGCGGGATGTGCTGGCCCTCAAGGCCCGCACCGGCCACTCCACCATCGCCATCACCGCCGACGGCACCGCCCACGGCAAGCTGATGGGCATTGTGGCCTCCCGTGACTACCGGGTCAACCACACCCCCGACGACGCCCCCGTCACTACCTTCATGACCCCGCTGGACAAGCTGGTCACCGCCCCCGAGAACACCTCCCTGCATGACTGCAACAACATCATCTGGGACAACAAGATCAACACCCTGCCCCTGGTGGATGCCGAGGGCAACCTGAAGTACTTCGTCTTCCGCAAGGACTACAACTCCCACAAGGAGAACGCCAACGAGCTGCTGGACGCCAACAAGAGCTATGTGGTGGGCGCCGGCATCAACACCCGCGACTACGCCGAGCGTGTGCCCGCTCTGGTGGAGGCCGGCGTGGACGTCCTCTGCATCGACTCTTCCGAGGGCTTCTCCGAGTGGCAGAGCCGCACCATCGGCTGGATCCGTGAGCACTACGGCGACAAGGTGAAGGTGGGCGCCGGCAACGTGGTGGACGCCGAGGGCTTCCGCTTCCTGGCCGAGGCCGGGGCCGACTTCGTCAAGATCGGTATCGGCGGCGGTTCCATCTGCATCACCCGCGAGACCAAGGGCATCGGCCGCGGCCAGGCTACCGCCGTCATCGACGTAGCCCGCGCCCGGGACGAGTACTTCAAGGAGACCGGCATCTATGTGCCCATCTGCTCCGACGGCGGCATCGTCCACGACTACCACATCACCCTGGCCCTGGCCATGGGCGCCGACTTCGTCATGCTGGGCCGTTACTTCGCCCGCTTCGACGAGAGCCCCACCAACAAGGTCCGCATCAATGGCCAGTATATGAAGGAGTACTGGGGCGAGGGTTCCAACCGTGCCCGCAACTGGCAGCGGTACGACCTGGGCGGCTCCACCAAGCTCTCCTTTGAGGAGGGCGTGGACAGCTACGTGCCCTACGCCGGCCCCCTGGCCGACGGCGTCCAGACCACCCTGTACAAGGTCAAGAGCACCATGTGCAACTGCGGCGCCCTGACCATCCCCGAGCTGCAGCAGAAAGCCAAGCTCACCGTGGTTTCTTCCACCTCCATCGTGGAGGGCGGCAGCCACGACGTTCTGCTCAAGAACGCTACCCCCAGCAGCATGAACGGCTAATTTGAACTGAAAAACACCCCAGCCCCGGCGCCTCTGCGCCGGGGTTTTTCATTCGCGGCGTAACTTTGCGCAGACCGGCAGGCCCGCGCCGCGGCAGCGTTACGCCGGTGGGGGAGGGGGGCGGCCAAAGTTCCCAAGGTACTGCCAGCGGGTAGCTGCTGCGCCCTTGCAAATATTGGCCCGCTTTGCGCGGGCTCGTTCGTAAACAGCACGGAGGGTCGGAGCCGTAGCCACGGACTCACGGGCCGTAAGGCCCGCCCGGGTCCGTGGCCGTGGCTCCGGCCGGAGTGCATTCCCTGACTGGGAGGGTCCAGGGCAGAGCCCTGGTCGTTTTAGGGTGGGTAGGGTAGTCCAGAAGGGGGTAGGGAGGGGAATCGAAACCCCTCCCTCCCCCTTCTGGCCCAGCGGAGCGTCCCGTCCGTAGCTGCCGGCGCAGCGCAAGAGGTGGGCGGGTTTAAAATAATAATCTCTGGGGACTATGCTCGCTCCCGGTACCATGCGGCTCCTTCGCCATAAGATGACGAACAAACGCTTCTTTTTCTTCCGGATTGACCTCGATTTTACAAAAACGCTTGCGCCGGGGGTCAAATGGTGATATCATATCTCAAATGCCCTTTGTGTTTTTTCGTCATGAAAAGACGGGTGTCCAGACACCCCGGGGCGGCATCCACCGGCCCGGCCGGACAGCGCCGGACGGCCCTTTGTGAAATGGAAAAGAGGAGCCTCTCTATGGAAGAAATCAAAGTGATTCCCTATATCCCGGACGAGGATTACGATAACCCTGCCATGGTGGTGGATTTTTACGAGTTCACCATGGCCAACTGCCTGTTCCTCCACGGCTATAAAGATACCCGGCTGGTGTTCGATATGTTCTTCCGCAAGAACCCGGACAACCAGGGTTATTCCATCAGCGCCGGCCAGCGCAAGCTGACCCGGTTTTTGCTGAATTACCACTTCAACGCCCAGGACATCTGGTGGCTGCGCACCAAAGGGATGAGCGAGGAGTTCTGCGAGTACCTGCGCACCTACCGGTGGCAGGGGGATATGTACGCCCTGCCCGAGGGAACCGTCTGCTATCCCCATGTTCAGATGGTGCGGATCGAGTGCGACCTGGTGGGCGCGATCCTGATCGAAACCTACCTGCTCCAGACCATGAACTTCCACAGCCTGATCGCCACCAAAGCCACCCGGGTGGTGGGCCTGAATACTAAGACCCCCCGCCAGGTGATGGAGTTCGGCACCCGCCGGGCCCAGGGCGAGAGCGCCGGCAACGACGGCGCCTACGCGGCGATCTTGGGCGGCTGCATCGGCACCGCCAACTGCCTGGCCGAGATGAAATACGGCGCCGAGGTTAAGGCGGTGGGCACCGTGGCCCATAGCTTCATCGAGTTTTTCCCCACCGAGTTCGACGCCTTCAAGGCGTTTGCCGATACCTACCCCGAGTCGGTGAGCCTGCTGCTGGATACCTATAACATCATGGAGAGCGGTCTGCCCAACCTCATCAAGCTGGACGACTACCTGATCGAGAAGTACCCCGACGACCCCAACAAGCGGGTCAAGGCGGCCCGGATCGACTCGGGCGACCTGGCCCGTGGCTCCAAGCGGCTGCGCAAAGCCCTGGACGCCGTCGGCAAACCCTACATTAAACTGGTTGCTTCCAACGGCCTAGACGAGAAGAAGATGGCCAACATGGAGCTGTATGAGCACGCCCACTTTGACTCCTACGGCGTGGGCGAGAACCTCATCACCTCGGCCTCCGATCCGGTGTTCGGCGGTGTCTATAAGCTGGTGGCGGTCCAGCAGCCGGACGGCAGCTACCTGCCCAAGATGAAGTGTTCCGACAGCGCCAGCAAAGCCATCATCCCGGGCAAAAAGATGCCCTGGCGGCTCTACGACGCCAACGGCCAGGCCCAGTGCGACCTGATTGCCATGGACGGCGAGGTCATCGAGGCGGGCAAGCCGGTGACCATGGTGAACCTGGACCCCGACGCCATCGAGCGGACGGTGACCTTCACCCCGACGGCGGTCAAACCCCTGCTGGTGCCCCATATCCTGGGGGGCCAGCTGGCCATCCAGCTGCCCACCATCGCCGAGAAGCGGGACTATGTGGCCCACCAGCTCACCTACGAGACCTGGGAGAGCGAGCTACGGCTGGAGTGCCCCCACAAGCACTATGTCAACATGACCCCGGCGGTGGCCGAGTGCCGCACCCGGATGTATGCCGAGCTCCACGGCGGCAAAGTCTGAGCCGGGCAGGGGAGTCAGCTTCGGCCCATCGGTTGACAAAATCCGGTAGATCTAGTATTATAGTAGTTGCCGCGCAAACCCAGCGCGGCGGCTTTTGGGCCGCTATGGTGGAATTGGCAGACACAAGGGACTTAAAATCCCTCGGGAGTGATCTCGTACCGGTTCGACCCCGGTTAGCGGCACTGTAAACCCCCGGGCCTCTCGAAAATGAGAGGCCCGGTTTTTCGTTCGCGCCGTAACCTGGTACGGGCCGTTCAGTCCGCGCCGGGCAGTGCTTCGGCGTTGGGGGACTTCGTTTCTGGCAGCCGGACGGTTTGAACGGCAGGAACCGCACTCTCGGACCGCGTTGTGGGCCGACTTGCGGGACCTGCCGGGCAAATCCGGACGGCTGCCTCAGAAGCTACTAGCGGTTTCATTCCCCCAGGAGGGACCGCTGCCTGTAGTAAACCGCAGGGCCTGGCGGTTGGACGGGGGGAATGGGGGCGGAGCCCCCATTCCGAAAAAGGGCGGGCGGGTGGGTTTAAAATCATCCTCTCCTATGGTATGATAGACCCACACCCCAACAAGGAGGAGAGAAAAATGGACAACCAGAAAGTATT
Organism: Faecalibacterium gallinarum; assembly: GCF_022180365.1. Lineage (GTDB taxonomy): Bacteria > Bacillota > Clostridia > Oscillospirales > Ruminococcaceae > Faecalibacterium > Faecalibacterium gallinarum. The sequence goes on along the minus strand of NZ_BQKV01000106.1, from coordinate 14,937 downwards.
TGCCATGGAGTTTTCCCGGGTGTACCCGCTGTTGGTGGCCAAGGCCGAGCGGAAAAGCCGCACCCAGCAGGAGGTGGACCAGGTGATCTGTTGGCTCACCGGCTACACCCCCGCCGACATTGCCCGGGCGGTGGCGGAGCCCACCGGATACGGCGACTTTTTTGAGAACGCCCCGGCCCCGAACCCCAACCGAACCAAGATCACCGGGTCCATCTGCGGGGTCAAGCTGGCCGAGATCGAGGACCCCCTCATGCGGGAGATCCGTTACCTGGACAAGCTGGTAGACGAGCTGGCCAAGGGCAAACCCATGGAGAAGATCCTCCGCACCTGAAAAAGGGGCGGCGTTTCTTCCGATTGTTTTATCCCGCCTGAAAGAATCAATTTTCTAAAACCGGTGCTGCCCCAACGCAGCACCGGTTTTTTATTCGCGGCGTAACTTAGTGTGGGCCGCTCGGCCCGCGCCGCGGCAGTTTTTTATTCGCGCCGTAACTCAGTACGAGCCGTTTGGCCCGCGCCGCGACAGTTTTTTATTCGCGCCGTAACTCAGTACGAGCCGGTCGGCCCGCGCCGCGACAGTTTTTTATTCGCGCCGTAACTCAGTACGAGCCGTTTGGCCCGCGCCGCGACAGTTTTTCGTTCGCGCCGTAACTTGCTGCGGTCCGTTCGCTCTCCGCCGCGACAGCTTTGCCCTGGCGGGAACCGGCAGGCCCGCCCGGCTTTTGTATCCCGCAACGGCGTAAACCTTCGATTCTATGCAGAAAAACGCGGCACTTTCTCCCGAAAAGAAAATTTAATTACATTTTACGTTGCGAAGAAAGAAAGATTTACATTCACCTGCTATACTAAGGGTGCGTGAGAGAAACAAACCAATCAATCGGAGGAATTGAATATGAACGCCGCGCAAAAACAGTCTGCAACCCAATCTCAGAAATTGATGATTTTTGTCCTGAGCATGTCTCTCTACGGGCTTGCCACCCTCTTCACCGAGCTGATCCCCAAGTTCCAGCTGGGGCTGGTGGAGCTGTCGGTGGAGTACTTCCTGTTTATCCCCCTGACCCTGGCCATCCTGTTCGACCCCCTGTCGGCGGCCCTGGGCGCTGCCACCGGTGAGCTGGTGTTCAGCGAGATCATGCTGGGCCAGTTCGGCGGCCTGGGCGAGCTGGAAAAGTTCCTCACCGTGACCATCGGCGTTTACATTGCGGGCCGGATGGTCCGTGACCCCAGCAACCGGGCCATGGTGGGCCTGGCCGCCATCACCGGCACCGCCGCCCAGCTGGCCATGGGTACCCTGGTGGATATCGCCAAGGTCCAGTTTGCGGTGGAGGATTTCGAGGCGGTGGCTGGCCTGCCCGAGAGCGTGTTTGCCACCGAGGGCTTTGCCTTCCTGAATGACCTGCTCTTCTCCGGCATCCTGTTCTGCCTGCTGCCCACCCTCTACCTGGTGCCCCGCCTCTACGGCAAGATCGAGCCCCTGCTGGGCATGGCGCCCCGCACCGCCGCCAGCGCCGTGGCCGGCCTGAGCCCCAAGGCTCTGGTGGTCTGCGCCCTGGGTTTTGTCTGCGCAGTTCTGGCCGAGCTGGCCGCTACCGCCGGTATGTCCCTGATCGATTGGGAGGCCGAGTGGGCCGAGAGCGGCACCGCCCTGGCCCTGGGCATGGTCACCGCCGCAGCGGTGGCCGTGGCCGCCCTTCTGGTTGCCAAGAAGAACAGCGAAAGGAATGTGACCCGATAAGATGAATGTGGTTGAGATTGCCGGCCTGACCTACACCTACCCCGGCGCTTCTCAGCCCACCTTAAAGGATATTTCTCTCGAGATCGAGCAGGGGGACTTCCTGGCCGTTGTGGGAAACAACGGATGCGGGAAGTCCACTTTGTGCAAGGTGCTCAACGGCCTGATCCCCCACTTCATCACCGGGGATCTGACGGGAGAGGTCCGGGTGGCTGGGGTGAATACGCTGGAGAGCGACGTGGGGGCCCTGGCCCAGAAGGTGGGCTACGTCTACCAGGACTTTGAAAACCAGATCGTCCGGCCCACGGTGCTGGACGACGCCTCCTACTCCTGTTTGAACTATGCCTTTCCCGACTACCAGGAGCGGGGCCGCCGGGCCCTGGCCCAGTGCGGCCTGTCCGGGCGGGAGGAGGAATACGTCTGGCAGCTCTCGGGGGGCCAGACCCATCTGTTGGCCCTGGCGGGGGCGGTGTCCCTCCAGCCCGAGATCCTGATCCTGGACGAGCCCATCGCCCAGCTGGACCCCCTGCACGCGGACCGAATCTACGAGGTTCTGCGGGAGCTCAACGAAAAACAGGGCAAGACCATCATCGTGATCGAACATCACACCGAGTACATTGCGGACTACTGCCGCCATGTGATGCTGATGAAGGACGGCGGCGCGGCCTGGAAACTCCCCACCCGTCAGGCCCTCCAGCGGGTGGAGGAGCTGGAAGAGTGCAACATCTTCCCCCCGCAGGTCACCCAGGCGGCCTGCCGGCTGAAAAACGCGGGCTTTTTGCCGACGGATTCGCCCCTGCCCACCACCGTGGCCGAAGGTCGCCGGATCTTTCCGGTGCCGGGCTGCCTGCCCCGGCAGAACCCGCCCTCGGCCCGCCCGCCCGAACCCCCGGCGGTTTCGTTCCAGAAGGTGTCCCTGGCCTACCGGTCGGTGAAAGGGGAGCCCCGCACCATCTTCGACGGGCTGGATCTGGAGATCCGCCAGGGGGAGCGGGTGGCCCTGATCGGCTCCAACGGCGCGGGCAAATCCACCCTGATGAAATTGATGGTGGGCCTGCTCAAGCCCCAGAGCGGAAAAGTCTCCCTCTATGGGGAGTCCATCTCGGATAAAAAGGCGGAGGACTTCTCCCGCCAGATTTCGCTGGTCTACCAGAACCCGGAGGAAATGTTCATCAAGGATTCCATCCGGGGGGATATCGCCTACGCCATGCAGGTGCGTGGGGTGCCCCAGTGGGAAGAGCGGACCGATGAACTCCTGGAACGGTTCCGGCTCAAAGCCCTGGAAGGCCGGGACGGCCGTCTGATGTCGGGCGGCCAGATGCGCCGGGCCAGCCTGGCCATCGGGGTGGCCCTGGAGCCGGGGGTGCTGCTGCTGGACGAGCCCACCGCCAACCTGGACATCGCCACCCGGCGGGAGATCCTCAGCGTTTTGGAGGATATGAAGGACATCATCCAGACGGCGGTCATCGCCACCCACGATATGCAGCTGGTCTGCCAGTGGGCCCAGCGGATTGTGGTGCTCTGCGGGGGCAGGGTAGTGGCCGACGGCACCCGGGACGAGATCTTCTCCCGGCCGGACCTGGCCCAGCTGGTGGGCATCCGCCCGCCCGAGATCTTCACCATGGCCCAGGCGCTTTGCCCCGGGGCCCTCTGCTACACCGTCGACGAGTTTACCAACTGGTTCAAGGAGGCACAAACCCATGCAAAAGCGGATGAATAAACTGTCGGAGAACCTGCTGGATAAATTCTCCATGGAGTTTCTCCGCAGCCAGGTGCTCAAAAACGCCTACGGCAACGACGATACTGTGATTGCCGCCCTGGACCCCCGGATTCTGATCGTCTGGTACCTCTTCTTCGGTCTGGTGCCCTGGTTTGTGGATGCGCTGCCCTTTCTGCTGGGGTGCTTTCTGCTGGTGATGGTCACCACCCTGTTGGCCCGGGTGGCGGGGCTGGTGCTCTTCCTCTTCGGGGTGGGGGTCTTTTCCCAGACGGGGTATCTCTTTTTGGCCACCCTGCTCTTTGGGGGCGACGCCTCGGCCATTGCGCCTTTGCTGGTCCTCACCCTGAAAGTCGCCACCATCTCCCTGGCCTCGGTCACCGTCTTTTCGGGCCTCGACCCGGACCGGCTCTCCAATGGCCTGATGTGGTTCGGCTGCCCCGAGCGGCTGTCCTTTTCCATCTCCTACGCCTACCGGATGCTCCCCATGCTGATGGAGGAATTCCAGAACGTGCTCCTCTCTTACCGGCTGCGGGGCAACCCGCCCGCCCACGAGACCTTTATGGGCAAGGTGCGGTATCTGATTTACCAGATCAGGATCATCATGGAGTCCTTTTACCCCCTGATGCTCAACACCGCCAAGCGGTCCCGCACCACCGTCGAGGCCCTGGAACTGCGGGGCTACCGGTACGCCGCCGCCAATAAATCGGTGAAGAAGATCAAGCTGGCGGCCCTCAAGGTGAGCTACAACGATCTCTTGTTTTTGGCGGTGTCCTTTTTGTGGGTGGCGGTGTCCATCCTGTTCTGTGCGCTGCTCTGATAGAAAGAAGGTTTTTTCTGTGCGACTGGATTTTCATACCCACGGCAAGCTGGCCAAAAAGCTGCCTTTTTCCACGGCCTACACCGACTGGCTCTTCGGCGAGGCCCGGCGGGCGGGGCTGGACGCCCTCTGCCTGACCGAACATTTCAACACCCTCCAATTTGCCGACCTCTACGGCTATCTTTCCTCCATCAGCCGCCGGGTGGGGGATACGTTGGAGCTGGAAAACGGCCTGCATATCTTCCCCGGCATGGAGACCGACGTGGCCGAGGTGGGGCATATCCTCTCCATCGGCCCTCTCGAGGCCATTCTGGAGCTGAACCGCCGGCTGGAACCCTACAAAGAAAAAGGCCGGTTTCTGCCCTTCGCCCAGCTGATGGATCTGTTTGAGGAGTACCCGGTGCTGGTGGGCTGCGGCCACCCCTACCGGGCCCCGGGCCATGTGCCCGAGCAGCCGGAGGACCAGCTGGCCCGGCTGTCCTTTTTGGACCTGAACGGCAAGGACCTGGCCCTGGACCGGGCCCGCACCGAGGCTTTGACCTATGCCCTGGGCAAACAGCTGGGGATTCCGGTGGTGTCGGGCAGCGACACCCACCAGGCGGTGCAGTATGGCTGCGTCAGCACCCTGTTTGAAAAGGAGATCACCACCCTCCCGGCCCTGAAAGCCGAGATGGAGGCGGGCCGGTATCGGATTCAGCTGTCGGACCAGGCGGCCTTCCAGGTGCGGACGGCCTGCCTGCTCAAGCGGTCGCTGAAGGAGATCCACGCCCTGGGCGGGGACTACGTCTCCATCCTCACCGCCCGGGAGGCCATCGCATGAGCGGTTTGACCCCGGCCCTGGCCGGGCAGGTGATCGCGGCGGTCCAGCGGGCGGGGCAGCTGCTGGCGGACCCGGCGGCGGTGCAGCGGATCGCCGCCAAAAGCGCCACCGATTTTGTGACCAACGTAGACTGCGCGGTCCAGAACGCCCTGCGGGAACAGCTGGCCCAGCTGGCGCCGGAGATTCAGTTTCTGGGGGAGGAGGGGGAGCGCCCCTCCATCGACCCGGCCCGGCCCTTCTGGATTCTGGACCCGGTGGACGGCACCACCAACCTGATCCACCACTTCGGCCACAGCGCCGTCTCCCTGGCCCTGGCCGAGGGTGGACAAGTGACCTTTGGTGTGGTATATAATCCCTATACGAGGGAGTGTTTTACGGCCCGGCGGGGCGGCGGCGCGTATTGCAGCGGCCGGCCCATCCGGGTCAGCGGGGCCAGCCGCCTGGCCGACAGCCTGCTCTCGGCGGGGACGGTGCCCGGCCAGCGGCAGCTGGCGGACCGGGCCTTCGCCCAGATGCGGGCCATGTACGACGCCTGCCAGGACATCCGCCGCTGCGGCTGTGCCTCGCTGGATCTCTGCTGGGTGGCCTGCGGGCGGCTGGACGGCTTTGTGGAGCTGGCGCTCCAGCCCTGGGACTACGCCGCCGGGCTCTTGATCGTGGAGGAAGCCGGCGGCCGGGTCACCGGGCCGGAGGGCGGCCCTCTCCCCCTCACACAGGGCGGCGGCGTGCTGGCCACCAATGGGGCGCTTCATCCGCTGCTGCTGGAATTACTGCAATGAGGGGATATACCATGGAACTGCGCCTGCCTGTTTCCGCCGGGGAGCTCACCCGGGCGGAGCAAAAAATCCTGGACTACATCAACACCAATATGGACAGCTTTCTCTACCTGCCCATTGGCCAGCTGGCCCAACAGCTGGGCCTCTCGGACGCGACCCTCTCCCGGTTTGCCCGCCATGTGGGCTGTCGGGATTTCAAGGCGCTGAAGAGCCTGGTGGTGGAACAGATGTCCGGCCCGGCGGGCAAGATGGCGGGTACCCTGGCCCAGGAGGCGGATTTCTCCCCCGAGGCCTGGCTCCAGCGCCAGCAGCTCTATCTGGAAAAGACCGCCCAGCAGCTGCGCACCCCTGAGTTTCACCGGGCCGCCGACGCCCTGGTCTCGGCCCGGCGGGTGCTGATCCATGGCAAAAACGCCTCGGCGGCCCTGGCCCAGATGCTCTCTTTCCGGCTGCGGCGGCTGGGGCTGGAGGTCTCGCTGCTCCCCTCCGGCGGGTCTGAGCTGCTGGAAGGTTTGGTCCAGGCGGGGGAAGGGGATCTGGTGGTGATGTTCAGCTTCTCCAAGCTGTCCCAGGAGGGCAAGGTGATTCTGGCCCATAGCCGGGAGGCGGGGTATCAGACCCTGGCCTTTGTCAGCCGCACCTGCCTGCCCCCGGACCAGCAGGCGGACATCACCCTTTACGCCTACCGGGGGGAGGAGCGGGAATACCACTCCATGACCGCCCCCACCGCCCTGCTGGATGCCCTGGTGGTGGCGGTGACCAGCCGGCTGGGCCAGCCGGGGGCCGAGCGGCTGGAGCGGCTCCACCGGCTGAAAAAACAGTATTTCCCCGGGTGAAATCCCGTTGCAAACCGAAAAAAGCGGCAGGCTCCCAGGGGGCCTGCCGTCTATCTTTTTGGGGATGTTTGTTTACAGAATGTCTATTGTATTCCCCCTGTGGCCGGGCTATAATCGGCGTACAGGAAGGGCCGCACCCTTCCCATTCTGCCATTTGAAGGAGGGCGTCCCCAATGAAAAAATGGTCGTTTTTGCTGTTGGCCTGTGCCGCGACGCTCCTGTTTATGGCGGGCTGCGGCGAGCAGACGGCGTCGTCCAGCGCAGAGGAAGCGGTGGTGTACGAAAATTCCCAGCTGGGGATTCGGTTTGAGCTGCCGGCGGTGTTCCGGGATCATCTCAAGGTGGAGGAAAACACCGAGGAGATGGGGGGCGAGCCGGTCAACGTGCTCTATATCCTCTATGAGGACGAAGACGAGAGCGCCATCATCTACCGGATCGAGGAGATGAGCAGCGAGCTCTGGGCCAAAATGCAGGCCGAAGAAGGCCCCAAGGGGATGGAGCTGGGCCAGCGGGACGGGCGCGCCGTGGTCTACTATCCGCCCCAGTCGAACCCCTTTGAGCAGGGCACCGACGCGTATGAGGCCATGCAGATCCTGCCGGACCAGGCTTCGGCGCTGCCGGACAGTTTCGCCTTTATCGAGTGACGGTTTTTGCCGGGGCCCGTTTCCCGGCGGAACGAAAAAATCCGAACCCTTCTCCCGCCGTGGGAAAGGCTCGGATTTTTTTTGGTGCGGGAGAAGGGGGTCGAACCCTCACTCTTTCGGAACTGGTGCCTAAAACCAGCGCGTCTGCCATTCCGCCACTCCCGCAGAACGCTGCTTTTAACTATACCAACTCCGGTCCCAAATGTCAAGGCGGCCCGGCGGGGCGGTTGGATTTTGGGTCGAAATGTGATATAGTGGAGCCAATCCTGCAAAACAGGCCGAAACTAGAGTAAAGAAGGTTTTGTCCATGATTCGTTTTACCAACGATTACAGCGAGGGCTGCCACCCCTCCATTCTGGAGGCCCTGGCCGCCACCAACACCGAGGGCAACCCCGGTTATTCGATGGACCCCCACTCGGCCCACGCCCACGAGCTGATCCGGGCCGCCATCGGCCGCCCGGACGCCGACGTCCACCTGCTGGTGGGGGGCACCCAGACCAACGCCACCGCCATCGCGGCCTTCCTCCGGCCCTATGAGGCGGTGATCGCCGCCGTTTCGGGCCATATCTGCGTCCACGAGACCGGCGCCATCGAGGCCACCGGCCACAAGTGCATCGCCTGCCCGGCGGAGAATGGCAAACTGACCCCGGCGGCGGTGCGGGCCGCCTGCGCCGCCCATACCGACGAGCACATGGTCCGCCCCCGGATGATCTACGTCAGCCAGACCACCGAGATCGGCACCCTCTACACCCTGGCCGAGCTGGAAGCTCTGCGGGCAGTCTGCGACGAGCTGGGGCTCTACTTCTACCTGGACGGCGCCCGTCTGTCCAGCGGCCTGGCGGCCGGCGGCCCCAGCCTGACCGACCTGGGCCGGCTGTGCGACGCCTTCTACATCGGCGGCACCAAGAACGGCGCCCTCTTCGGCGAGGCGCTGGTGATCCTGAACCCGGCCCTCAAGCCGGATTTCCGCTACAACATCAAGCAGCGGGGCGGCATGCTGGCCAAGGGCTGGCTGCTGGGGGTCCAGTTCGAGCAGCTGTTCCAGGGTAACCGGTATGTGGAGCTGGCGGCCCACGCCAACGCCCTGGCCCTCAAGCTGAAAGAGGGGATCGCCGCCCTGGGCTACACCTTCCTCTGCGACAGCGTCACCAACCAGCAGTTCCCCATCCTGCCCGACGGGGTGGTGGCGGCCCTGGGCCAGGATTTCGGCTTTGAGTTTAACTGCAAACCCGACGCCGCCCACACCTGCATCCGCCTGGTGACCAGCTGGGCCACCCCCGAGGAGAATGTGGACGCCTTCCTGAAGGCGCTGGCGGCACTGACGAAATAATTATTAAACCCACCCACCCGCCCTTTAAATGTTCCCCCGGCCCTGCGGGCCCGCCCCCGTGGGGCTCTAAACCGAAAACGGCTGCATCTAGGGCCGCCGCCCGGATTTGCCCGTCAGGCCCCGCCAAGACATCCCACCTCGCGGTCTGTAGTGGCGGTTCCTGCCGTTCAAACCGTTCGGCTGCCGGAACCAAGGGGCGCGGCGTTTGGCTCCAGCGATTAAGCAACAAATAATAAAGCCCTGTGTCCCGGAAATTCCCGGGAGGCAGGGCTTTGTTAGCTTTTATTGTGCAAAGAGAGCAGGCAACAGCGACCGCCGCTTGTGGTAAACCGCAGAGCCTAGCGGTTAGGCGGGGGGATGGGGGGGCGGAGCCCCCATACATCTAAATGGGCGGGCGGGTGGGTTAAAATAATTTTACTCCCAGCCCTTCCACACCTCGGGCTGATACCCCACGGTGGCCTGGCGGCCGTTCCGGACGATGGGGGTCTTGAACAGCTGCTGGTTTTCAAACAGCTTGTCCTCTTTCTGCCAGTCCACCAGCGCCTCCAAAAGGGCCAGGGTCTGCTTGTCCTTGGCCTCGGGGTTCACCAGCTTCTCCCAGCCCCCCAGGGCCCGGGCCACGTTCTCGAACTCGCCCCGGCTCATCCCTTTTTCTTTCAGGTCGATCATCTGGAACCGGATGCCCCGCTCCTTGAAATACCGCTGGGCCTTTTTGGTGTCGAAGCACTTGCTGGTGCCGAAAATCTGGATGTTCATGGTTTTGCGTCCTTTCCTGTGATGGGATTCTCTGCCGCCATTGTAGCATACCCCGGTTAAAATGTGTAGGGCGGCGGAATATTTTCCCCGGCCCCGGACCACACTGTCCACGAGAGAGCCCCGCCGCCGGGTGTTCTTGTGATCCGCCCGGCGGGTGGGGCATCCCATCTTACCAGCCAAAGGAGCGTTTGTGATGAAAGCTTTTGTTGATCCCGATACCTGCATCGGCTGCACCCAGTGCGCGGGCCTGTGCCCCGAGGTTTTCTCCATGGAGGGCAGCCTGGCGGTGGCCATCTCGGGCGAGATCCCCGGCGAGGCTGCGCCCCAGGCGGTCCAGGCGGCCGAGAACTGCCCGGTCAGCGCCATCCGCATCGACAACTGATCTCCCCGCATTTTTGGCCCGTGCCGCCCTGGCGCGGGCTTTTTTGCGCCTCTTTTTTCCGAAAACATTTCCCGCCCGGGGGATTTGTGGTATACTGATAGAAGCGCCCGGCCTGTTTTGACGGGCCGGCAGTACAAAAACGGAGGTTCCACGTCTTATGCGTTTACTGGTCATCGACGGCAACAGCATCGCCAACCGCGCCTTTTTTGGCATCAAGCTGCTGACCAATAAGGACGGCCGCTATACCAACGCCATCTATGGCTTTTTCAATATTCTGCTGGCGCTGCTGCGGGAGAGCCAGCCCGACGAGGTGGCGGTGGCCTTTGACCTGAAAGCCCCCACCTTCCGCCACCAGATGTACGACGGCTACAAGGCCAACCGCCACGGCATGCCCCCCGAGCTGGCCGAACAGATGCCGGTGCTGAAAGAGCTCCTGACCGACCTCGGCTATAAGATCGTCACCGCCGAGGGCTGGGAGGCCGACGACATTCTGGGCACCCTGGCCGCCGCCTGTGCCGCCCGGAAGGACGACTGCTTCCTGGCCACCGGCGACCGGGACAGCTTCCAGCTGGTCAGCGACACCACCACGGTTCTGCTGGCCTCCACCGTCATGGGCCGGAGCGTCACCCAGGTCATGGATGTCGATGCCATCCGGGAGAAATACGGCCTCGAACCCCGCCAGCTCATCGACGTCAAGGGCCTGATGGGGGACACCTCGGACAATATCCCCGGCGTCAAGGGCATTGGCGAAAAGACGGCCCTCTCTCTGGTGCAGAAGTTCGGCGGGCTGGATGGGGTCTATGACCACATCGAGGACCCGGCCATCAAGCCCAAACAGCGGGAAAAACTGTTGGCCGGCCGGGAGATGGCCGAGCTGAGCCGGACCCTGGGCACCATCCGCACCAACGCCCCCATCGACACCGCCGAGGGCGCCTATGCCGTGGGGGAGGGGGACAAACCCGCCGCCGTCCGGCTGCTGCAAGAGCTGGAGATCCACACCCTGATCCCCCGTCTGGGGCTGGATGGGGTCGCCCCTGGCGCCCCGGCGGGGGAAGAGCGCCCGGCCCTGCCCGAGGCCGAGATCGCGCCCCTGCCCCTCGACCCGGCGGGGGTGTATCAGCTGGCCACCCGCCCGGCGGTGATCGAGAAGCAGGGCAGCAAAAAGGTGGTTACCCGTCCGGAACAGTGGTACGCGGTCCAGGGGCAGACGGTTTACCCCCTGGAGGACGCAGACCTGCCCCGGCTGCTGGATGCCCCCGGCGTCCGGCTGGAAGTGTTTGATTCCGCGCCCCTTTACGCCCGGGCCATGGCGGCCGGGGGCTGGGGCAGCGCCATCGCCTGGGACGGCAAACTGGCGGCCTATCTGCTGGACGCCTCCGCCGCCCGGTATCAGGTGGGGGAGCTGGCGGCCTCTTATAAAGCCGAGGCGGCCTTCGACTGCCCCGACTGGCCCGACGCCGGGCGGCTGGCCAGCCTCTTTGAGACCATGAAAGCCGAGGTCGCCGCCCGGGGCGAGGATGAGCTCTACAACGAGATCGAGTTCCCCCTGGCCCAGGTTCTGGCGGATATGACCCGGCTGGGGGTCCTGGTGGACCGGCAGGGGATCGAGGCGTTCGGCGTCCGGATGCGGGCCAAGATCGAGGAGCTTCTGGCCCGGATCCGGCAGCAGGTGGACGACCCCTCCTTCAACCCCAACAGCCCCAAACAGCTGGGGGAGATGCTCTTTGACAAGATGGGCCTGCCCCACGGCAAAAAGACCCAGACCGGCTGGTCCACCGACGCCGCCACCCTGGAGAAACTGCGGTACGATTCCCCCCTGGTGGAGGATGTTCTGGAGTACCGCACCTACCAGAAACTCAACTCCACCTATGTGGAGGGCCTTTTGAAGGTGATCGGCCCCGACGGCCGGATCCACTCCACCTTCAACCAGACCGAGGCTCGGACGGGGCGGCTCTCGTCCGATAACCCCAACTTGCAGAATATCCCCATCCGCACCGAGCTGGGCAGCCAGCTGCGGGCCTATTTTGTGGCCCGGCCGGGCTGGGTGCTGGTGGACGCCGATTACAGCCAGATCGAGCTGCGGATCCTCGCCCACATCACCGGGGACGAGCATATGCAGGAGGCGTTCCGCAGCGGGGAGGACATCCACCGGAGCACCGCCGCCAAGATCTACGGCCTGCCCCTGGAAGAGATCACCCCCCGGCTCCGCTCCTCGGCCAAGGCCATCAATTTCGGCATCATGTACGGCAAGGGGGCGTTCAGCCTCTCCAAAGACATCGGGGTCTCGGTCAAGGAGGCCGAGTCCTTCCTCCAGCAGTACCTGGCCACCTTCCCCAAGGTGAGCGGCTATATGGACAAGACCATCGCCGACGCCAAGGCCAGCGGCTACGTCAGCACCCTGTTCGGCCGCCGGCGGGCCCTGCCGGAGCTGTCCAGCTCCAACTTCAACGTCCGGTCCAGCGGCGAGCGGATGGCCCGCAACACCCCCATTCAGGGCACCGCCGCCGACGTGATCAAACTGGCCATGGTGCGGGTTTGGCGGCGGCTTCGGGCGGAAGGGATGGAGAGCCGGCTGATCCTCACCGTCCACGACGAATTGATCGTGGAGGCCCCCGAGGCCGAGGCTGAAAAGGCCGCCCGGGTCCTGAAAGAGGAGATGGAGGGCTGTGTCCAGTACGCCGTCCCCCTGGAGACCGAGGTGGGCCAGGGCAAAAACTGGCTCGAGGCCCACTGACCAACTTGTTGAGAGAGAAAAGGCAGGAAAAAGAAAACCATGATCGTTTTAGGAATTGAATCCACCTGTGACGAGACCGCCGCCGCCCTGGTGCGGGACGGCCGTCAGCTCTTGTCCAACGTCATCGCCACCAGCGTCCAGGAGCAGGCCCTCTATGGGGGCGTCGTGCCCGAGATCGCCAGCCGCCGCCACTGCGAGGCCATCAGCGCCACCGTCAAGAAAGCCCTGGCCGACGCCCAGATGACCATGGAGGATGTGGACGCGGTGGCGGTCACCTTCGCCCCGGGCCTGATCGGCGCGGTGCTGGTGGGGGTCAACTTTGCCAAAGGGCTGGCCTATTCGGCGGGCAAACCCCTGGTGCCGGTCCACCATCTGCGGGGGCATATTGCGGCCCTCTACCTGACCCACCCGGAGCTGGAGCCCCCCTTCCTCTGCCTGGTGGCCTCGGGCGGCCACAGCCACATTGTCCAGGTGGAGGGCTATACCCATTATAAGATCCTGGGCCACACGGTGGACGACGCCGCCGGCGAAGCCTTCGACAAGGTGGCCCGGACCCTGGGGTTATCCTATCCCGGCGGGCCCAGCGTGGCCGCCGCCGCCAAGACCGGCGACCCCAAAGCCTACCGGCTGCCGGTGCCCCATGTGGAAGGGAAGTATAACGTCAGCTTCTCGGGCCTCAAGACGGCGGTCCTCAACGAGGTGAACCAGGCCCAGATGAAGGGCCTGCCCGTCAACGTGCCGGATCTGGCGGCCAGCTTCCAGGAGCGGATCGCGGGGATCCTGGCGGAGAAGCTGCTGCTGGCCGCCGCCGATACCGGGGCCAAACAGGTCTGCCTGGCGGGGGGCGTGGCGGCCAATGGTCGGCTGCGCCAGCTGGTGAACGACGGAGCCCAGAAGCTGGGGGCCCAGGTCTATCTGCCCCAGCTGAAATTCTGCGGGGACAACGGCGCCATGATCGCCGCCCAGGGCTATTACCAGTACATGGCGGGGCACACCGCGGGGCTGGAACTCAACGGCCTGCCCACCCTGCCCATCGACTACGAATAAACGAAAAAACGCCCGTCCCGGAGAGAACCCGGGACGGGCGTTTTCTGTGATGGGGTTATTCCGCGGGGGGCTGCTGGGCGGGGGCCAGTTCCTCCTGGAAGTTCAGGGCCACCTGGCCGATCCGCTTGCGGCGCAGCAAAAACAGCACCGGCAGAATGTAGATCAGGACGGCGGACAGCATGCTGGCGTCGTAGTTGCTGACGGCCTCCGTGACGGTCTCGGTGCCGTACAGGCCGCCGATGATGATGCTGGACACATCCATGAACCCGTGGATAAAGACGGGAACCCAGATGTTGCCGGTGCGGAAATAGATGGCCCCCAGCAGGGTGCCGATGGATATGGTAAAGAGGCACTGCATCAGAACCCCAAAGGGGGCGCTGCCGAGGAGGTTGGTCAGGTGGGCGCACCCGAAGAGCAGACCGGACAAAAGACAGGCTTTCCAGACGCCCTGGGTGCTGGGGCCGAATTTCTCCAGCAGGGTTTCGGCGATGACGGCCCGGAACAAAAACTCTTCCGCGATGCCCACCGAGAACATACCCACCACAAAGGTCAGGATCTGGAGGGGGGAACGCATGGGGCTGTCGGGGCGGCTCAGGGTCAGGCTGACGACCATGGAATAGCAGATGAGCCCCAGGGGGTACATTCCCACCAGCAGCCCGTCCAAAAATCCGCAGCCCCGGCGGGTGAGTAGGTGCTGCCGCCCGGTGGCGAAGAGGAAGACAAGGGCCACGGCGATTCCGGCCAGCTCCTGGAAAATGGTCATGGCGTATTCATCCAGGGCCGACCAGTCCGCCCCGGTGAGGACCAGGCCAAAGGCCAGCCCGTATACCGCGACCATCATAAACAATAGGAATAGGATTTCGGCGACGACACAGTATAGCACCGGCCGGCGCTCTCTCAAACGTTTCAGCATAATCTCTGCAACCTCCTGAGATGTAGATGGTGAGGCTATTTTATCATATTCCCGTTATAATATAAATAGGTTTGGCGCACCTGGCGGCCCGGGAAACTTTTTGTCGAATTTTTTTCAAAAAAGTGTTGACAAAAGGGGGCGGCGGTGGTATTATACTCAGGCACCCCGGGTCACACGAAAGAATGACTCTTCGGGAGCCCACGAAACCGATCGAAAAGTTCAAAACGCTTCGAAAAAAGTGCTTGACAAACGAACGGTTCGGTGGTAAAATAAAGAGGTCGCCGGCCGAGAGGCGAACGACACACAGGACCTTGAAAATTGAACAATATCGAAAAACTTGTAACGGAACCTTATTGCGTGCGGATTTGGAAACGCACGTTAAACAATTCCAAAAACAAAGTAATTCGTATAGGACGCAAGCGATTGCGTGCTG
>NZ_BQKV01000105.1 GCF_022180365.1 Faecalibacterium gallinarum | reverse complement strand
AGCAGTAAGCTGAATTGCCCGTTTACGGGCGGGAAGTAACAAATCTTTCGCGGCTGGCAGATCGTACTTACGCGACGTGACGCGTGGCTAGTATTCTAGGGCTATGCCCGCATATGAAAAACCCCCGGCTATGCCGGGGGATCATTATTCTTTGAAAATAAAACAACTGACCGGAATACGCGGCTTAGAGAATGGAATCCAGTTCGGTATTATCCAGACACGGTATGCCCGCCAATGCAACCGCCGCTGTGAGTCTATTCAATTTTCAGCAAGAGCCTTGACAACCCGGTTTTTATGTGATAGAACGAAAAAAACAAGAATTTAACAAAATGATTTGTCTCATTCAGACTGGAGGAATCAGAATGAAACTGTCTTGCTGCCTCTCCAAAGCGGTTGCTGCCGTGTGTCTGGCTGCCCTGCTGTGCAGCTGTGGCGCGGCGCTGCCTGGTGGATCCGGTTCGTCAGGTGGATCGTTTCCCTCCTGGCCTGGTTCCTCATCGGGCGATACATCCGATACGGGCCCGGGCCAAGAACCATCCGGGGAGGATGTCTCGCTGCCAGACGATCTTTCTACGGATGGTTTGAACGTTACCCGTCATACCCAAAGTGAGATCATCCGGTACATCAAAAGCAGCTCGGCATCCTTCAGCGACCCAGTTGAATTCGCTGAACCGTCTTCCATCTCTTCCCAAATACCGGGCCGTTTGAGCCAGGAAACCAAAGACAGCGCCCTGGCTATCCTCAACCAGTTTCGATTCATTGCTGGTCTAAACTACAACGTCACATGGGATGACTCATTGGATCGTTTCCAGCAGGCCGCCTGCCTTGTGAACGCCATGAACGGCAACATCAGTCACACGCCGGACCGGCCCGCGGGAATTTCGGACGAACTGTATGATGATGCATGCTCAGGCGCCGGCACGAGCAACCTGGGCGCCGGATATCAGACCTTGAACTGGTCGCTTTTGGGATACATGGCAGACGTTGATGTGTCCAGCCTGGGGCATCGTCGCTGGTGCCTTGCTCCATCGATGAAAGTGGTTTCCATGGGCGCTGTTCCGAACAGCCGCTCCCAATATAGAAATTTTTATTCGATGTATGCTTTTGGCAGCGCGTCCGGAGGGAGCAACACAACCGTTGCGTGGCCTGCGCAGGTCACTCCCATCGAGTACTTCAACAATCCCTCCCAAAGTTTCGACAACGGTGCTTTTTGGTCCCTGTCGCTGGGACGCACGGTGAATAAGGATTCGGTCCGGGTCATTGTGCAGCAGAAGAATGGCCGAACATGGGAATTTTCCAGCGAAACGTCCGGGATTAATTTTGCTGTGGATAACGGCAATTATGGGCAGACCGGCTGTATTATGTTCCGGCCAAATGTCGTCTGCCGGGCTGGCGACGAGTTTTTGGTCACGGTCATCCTGAAAGGGGAGCCTGCGGCCATCCAGTATACCGTTTCTTTCTTCCAGCTGTCGAACTGACCTTCCTAGGCCTCCGCGAAAGAGCGTATTTATAAAGCTTCCTTTCCAAGGAAGCGGAACGTTTCATCTACATAAGGGGTTGTTTTATCCATCCCAACCAAAAAGAGCCGCCGTGTAAAAATGAAGTGACCCCAAAAAGTTAGACAATAATTTGAAATAAAAATAGTTCAAACAGCCGAAAGGGCTTGTTGTCTGTGAATTGCAGGCGGCAGGCCCTTTAGCTTTGCCTTAATACGCCGGTTATTGTAGTAATCCAGATAGTCAATGA
>NZ_BQKV01000104.1 GCF_022180365.1 Faecalibacterium gallinarum | reverse complement strand
ACTCATTGACTATCTGGATTACTACAATAACCGGCGTATTAAGGCAAAGCTAAAGGGCCTGCCGCCTGCAATTCACAGACAACAAGCCCTTTCGGCTGTTTGAACTATTTTTATTTCAAATTATTGTCTAACTTTTTGGGGTCACTTCACAAGTAGCATCCCGTGCCATTATTCCTTTTTTTAAAAAAATTCAAGAAATTCTGAAGGATTCTCCCCAAAATGTCATTCGGCGAATTAACGGGAAAATCATGCGTGTTCATGCGTATGAATGGAATCATATGAATGAGGATTATTTGGTTGTTCCAATTGGTAAACTCAAAGAAAAAAATAAACCATTTGGAAGTGATCCCACGACGCAAAAACTGATCGACATTCCGCAGGAAATGTTCGATGTTAATTCTGTTGCATACCATAAGCGATATCGTGTCGCCCTGTTGTCATCAAATCTTGCAGGACCTAATGATAATGACATTGAAGATTATCTTAATTCATATCTTCCCACTGATGCAGAGTATAAAATTCGTCTTCGCCCTATAATGCGCAATATAGCACTTGAGAAAATTCGTGATGCCCAGGAAGCACGGAGCGTGACAATTTCTTTAAATATAGGTCGACCACTGAACGATTTTCTTTCCGGTCAAGTGCACGGCGAAAGAAATGCTCTGGGGCATCTTAAAGCATTGATGGAATTTTCTAAAACAACATTAGAGTCTAATACTTTTACGCTAACACTTGGGCTGGGTAAAAAGAAAAAAGCAACACTTGATATAGGAGCACTTATTGAACTTTTAGAATCTATCAACTTGGATGCAAACTGTATTGACGAGATAGCTGTTAATTATCGCAATAAACCGGACGAGAAAATTGATATTGCAAAACTAAAAGACAGCACTGCGGTTTTGAAGATATTCTTTCCCATCAAGGGAACACAGTTAGGAACCGAGTATATTTTGAATAATATGGACGAAATCTTGAGGAACGAACGACAAAAATATTACTCGCAGGTGAAAGAACACTTTTTGAACGCAACTGACATTGGTGATGATTATGAAATTAACAAAGTCTGGGAAGAGATGCCTGTTGTCTAAACTTACCGCTATAATCTCTTTAGTATTGAAAAATTGCAAATTAGAATTGCTGATAATTGTGCTTGGAATCCTATGCATTAATTTGCCTTGGGATTTGTCTGGAATAGCAAAAATATTATCGGGTTATTTTGAAGAATCCCGGTGTTCTGGAATAGCTGGTGTTGCATCGGTTATTATTGGAATATATGTGACAGTATGGTCGATTTTCGCAACATCTGCGTCAAAAATAAATGCAGAACTACTAAAAAATAGAGTAGAGGGCCAACTGTTTTTCTTGATTGCAATAGGCTTAGGCGAAGCATTTATAACGACAGTACTGTGTGTGTTTATTCCACAGGAAATCCCACACTATCCCGAATTGATAGCATTACTTACCACACTTACGTCCGCTTCGTTTCTTAAGTTTGTAATACTTATAATGATGATTACAAAACTTAATATAAAGTATATTGTTCAGGAGATTGATATACAAAATGCAATCTGTACAGAGACACAAATCAAGCTGGATGAAATTTACCAACGAACAGTAGATGGAAAAAGTAAATTTTAAGTATTGTGCTATCAGGATGGTCAAGCATAACACTTTCTGAACCCAACAGATTTCAAAAGGCGATTCTTCGGCTTATTCTGCAATTTGATACTTGATGTGATTTCCGTATTTTACCGACCGTAGTAGCCACAGCTTCTCGAACTTGAGTACAAATCCGCAAGTGGTTGCGTAGGCCGCGTTGCCAAAAGCTTTCTCCAACTGTTGGGTGGAAAATTGGTTATTCCCATAAGCGGTGAAGACAAGTTGCCGCAGAGCCTGCTAATGGACATGTTCGTTTCTCAGCCGTGTTCGTGAAATTCTGCTTTGCCAGCCATTCCCTTTCCTTTCCTCTTCGGTTTCGGGAATGTCTATCCGCTCGATCTTGAAGATCACTGGCCGGGTCCCGTCGTCGCAGCAGGTGATCATCATCTGCTTATCATTGGTCCATTTGTGCATGATGGACCTGCCCTGGAGGGCTGTGAGACATACCGGCTGATAGCGTCCCACGTTTCCCCGTAGAATTGCCCGTTTATCAGGTGGTAAAAATCGTCCCGCGCTGGGGTTCGCTTGAGCAAAAGGTATCTCCCTTCCCAAAGCAGGGGCAGGGACCTGACTCGGAATCCGCAAGATACTTCTCCTGGTACTCCGGGAACACCTTGGTCTCCTTCTGCATTCGTGCTGCATGGTTTCACCCTCCCTGGTATTTTACATTCCGTCCGGCAGGATGTGGCAGACTATCTTTTGATCCCGTTGTATCTGGGGAAGACTCTGCTGACAAAGAAGATCAGATTGGGACATTAGGCGTATCAGTATTTAACAAGCTATAGACAAAGAATAGCGCCCGCTGAAATCTGTGGATGTTCAGCGGGCGGTGTTTCGTTCAGGGGTCCTGTTCGGGGTACCTGCCATAGGCGTTTGTCCAGTGTTTTGCCGCATTCAGGAAGGCGGCGTGGCCGTGGGCGCGGATGAACTCCAGCGCCTGCCGGTACTTGCCGTATTTGTAGCCGGGGTGGCTGAGGAAGGATTGAATGGTCTCGCAGGACTCGTACTCTCCGCAGTCCCCGCAGGTGATGTGGCCTCTGGTCAGACAGCATTTCTTCATCCTGCATTTGGCCCTGCTCTGGTCCCGGGAGCCGTCCAGGTACCCCGGCTTGCAGCCCTTGCAGGTTTTCAAATACTCGCGGCAGGTGCCGCAGTAGGCGCCGCAGCAGCCGATTTCCTCTGTACCATTCATAGGGAGGAACTCCCTTCAGAGCGATAGAGTTTCAGAAAATCGCCGACGCTCTCCTCCACCGCGCGGAGGGATGCCTCATCGCCGTATGGGATGTTGATGCATCGCTTTCCCTTTTTGCAGGCGGGCAGGCCCTCAGCCAGACGGTTCAGAAACACCTCGTCGGAAAAATGGATGGAGAAATGGTTTTTCGCGGCGGAAACCGCCACATATCCCTCATACATCTTCTTCCCCAGCAGCCACATGGGCATGGAAAAGGAGATTTTAGGAGTCAACTGCGGGTATTCTGTACTCATAAAGTCAATAAATGCGCTGACATGCTGCCGCTGCTCCTCATTCAGCGACGCCACATACTCGGAAACAGAAGCTGCGCCCATATCGTACCTCCAAGTGTTTACTGGGATTGCTGCCGGTCCCACTCTTTTTTCAGAATGGCGTACTGCACCGTGTTTTCATATCGGGGCGTGCCGTCGGGATTGTTCACGAAGGTGATGAATTCCAGGAACAGGCCCTCCCGGCGCATGCCCAGTTTTTCGCACAGGTGCTGACTGGCACGGTTATAGTCCTCGGTGTAGGCGTAGATGCGCCTTGCGCCCTTCTGGGAGAAGAGATAGTCAAAGAAGGCCTGGGCCGCCTCGAAGGCGTACCCCTTGCCCTGATAGGACTCGTTCAGCATCCAGCAGGGGCTGAAGGTGTCCCGTGGGGCGTCCTCGCCCGCGTGGGGCTCGCCCGCCTCCGGATAGGCGTCGATCTCGCCGATGACCTTGCCGCCCTCCTTCAGGGTGATGGCGAAGTAGTACTCCGTCTCGCCCAGGCGCTTTTTCATTTCCTCCCTGGCCTCGTCCAGGGAGTGCAGCTTCATGCCGGCAAAGCAGTTGACCGCGGGCTCTTTCAGATACTCATAGACATCCGCCGCGTCACCCTCCAGAAAGGGACGCAGGATCAGCCGTTTTGTCTCGATCACCATACTTCGTTACCTCAATCAAATAAAATGGAATACAGCGGCGCCTGTCTCTGCAGGCAGGTACTTTCACCAGTGCAGCTCACATTTCCCGGAGGCACTGTGAAACTTCCACTGCAGATAGTATCGGCTGGTTTGTCCATCCAGATGGATCGACTGGGTGGGATTTTGACTGCTGAGTTGCAGGAGCGGCTGCTTGTTCTGATCCAGCAGCAGGACTTCCACCTGGCCTTTGGTCAACTGGGCATCCAAGGCAAATGCGTAAATCCTGTTTTCATAAAAGCGCCCCATGTGCCTGACCCATCCGGTGCAGGCATCCAGCTTCACCTTATCTGCGGTTTTCCCGGGCAGGAATACAAACACAATCGCATTGATGCATTTCGTGGTCGCAATCGCACCCCAATAGTAGGGAAATCCCTTAAAGATCATGCACCCGTCCTCCCGCATATCAATCCCTTGCCCGTTCCGGAATTGTCTTGAACAAATAGTATCATAAAAGTTAAGAAAAATCCGCCAAAATCACAAAATTTTGACGGATTTTGGTCCGAGTGGGGAGACTCGAACTCCCGGCATCTTGCTCCCAAAGCAAGCGCGCTACCAACTGCGCTACACCCGGATATGAAATTTTCCAATTGTGGTCAAACATGTGGTCAACGCCGATTTTTGACCAGTTACCGGCGAGGGGAAAGTACCGTCAGCCCAAGTGTCCCAAGGCTTTCCGGGGTTTCTGAGGACTTTGGCTCGAACCCGGGCCTCACGCTCCCAAATGTGTGGCGCAACCTTCAGCCAGCACTTTTCCGTCCTCTTTGCCCCTTTCCTCTGCTTCGGCAATTCCTCTTTAGAACTCTTTTGCCCTGTTTGTTTCAAGAAAACCTTTCGTCTTTTGGGATTTGTATGGGAGGGGTTTCTGTGTATTAAAAGATGTTCCGCCCGGTTTGAGGGGCAACGGCAGGCTGGATCACCTCAGTGGAGGGGCGCAGGAATTGCGCCGCATAAACAAAGAATAAGGTACTTTTTTACAAGCAGCGTGGAAAGGTATTTCATTTTACCATGCCGCCGCGCAAAAGACAACAAAGGCATACACGGGGCAATAAAGTAGTGGCTATTTCTCTCTTTCTGTGGTATTGTTCGGTTGCCGAAGGGAGGCGACAATATGCAGAAAGAAACGAACCTCACGGTAGGCCAGTGGTGCGACCGCTGGTTCTGCGAGAACCGAAGCAGATGGAGCGGCAGCACTGTGGGCGGATACCGCAACCTGATCTACCGCCACATTCTCCCCGGAATCGGGGACATCCCGCTGGCGGAGCTGACCGGAGACACCGTCACCAGCTTCTATGACAGCCTACGGAGCCAGGGACTCAGCGCCAGAAGCGTCTGGTGCGTCCATCTGCTCCTGCGGCGCTGCATGGACGAGGCGGCCCGCGACCAGCGCATTCCCTACAATCCGGTGCGGCTCTGCCGGGAACCGTAGGCAGAAGTCTATCAAACAACTCCCCTGCGTCTGGGGCAGCTCCAGCGGTATCTGAACGCGGCGGAACAGCTGGGCACACTCCCTCTCATCTACACAGGACTCTCCAGCGGCCTGCGGCAATGTGAACTCATCACCTTGTCGTGGGCCGATTTTCATATCCGTTGCCGGTACATCCTCAAGGGACAGCGCCTGCTGACCCTCAACAGCAAGGCGGAACATCTGCTGGAGCGGGTACCGGAAACCGGCCGCTATGTGTTCCTCAACCCCAAGACCGGAGCGCCGTATCAGCTCCACGAGTTCTACTACCTCCACGAGCGGATTCTGAAACAGGCGGGCCTGCCGTAGGTGGCCTTCCGGAATCTGCAGCGCCAGTGCAGGGAGGTGAGGATATGATGCTGAAAGACTATATCCTCCGCTGGCAGGAGGTCTATGGCAAGAAACAGAGCAGGCCCACCACCTATGCGGCCCACGGTTATCTCTTCAAAAACCACATCCTCCCCGGATTAGGGGACATACCGCTCTCTGAATTGACGGTGGAGCAGGTGGGAGACTTTCTGGAGGAGCGACGGCGCTTTGGCGGTCACCGCCCGGAAAGCCCCGAATATCCAGGGCTGGGGGAGCATACCATGCGGCACATCCACCGCCTGCTCCAGCAATGCCTGAACCAGGCCATCCGGGACGGACTGATAGCGGAAAACCCCGCTCGAGCATTTCACTACTCCAAGCCCAAGAAGGTCAGCGCCAATGTGCTGACGCCGGCAGAAGTAGAGGACTATCTGGACGCGGCGGAGCGGTTGGGCCACCTCCCCATGTTCCTGCTGGCGCTGACGGCGGGACTTCGGCAGGGAGAGCTGATCGCCCTGAAGTGGAGCGACCTGGATGTAAAAGAGCGGACGCTGACCATCACCGAGAAACGCTCGGTGGAACGGCGGGAACTGGTAGAGTACGAGGGCGGCACCAGGACCGTCAGCCTGCCCCCGGAGGCGGTAGAACTCCTGCGCCTGGAACACGCCAAACACCCAGAAAGTCCGCTCATGTTCATGCACCCGGCCACCCAGCGGCCCTACTCACCCCAGATGGTGCGTCGACTGCACAATGAGATCATCCAAGAGGCTGGGCTGGATCACATCCGGTTCGCGGATCTCCGGCACACCTGCGCTGTCCTCTCGCTGAAAAATGGGATGGACACGAAATCGGTTTCTCAGATGCTGGGCCACTTCAGGACCGCAATGACCCGGCAGAACTATGCCCCTTACCTGGACCGCCCGACTGCCAAGAACGAGAATCGACCCGCCGAAGCGTCTCGGGAGGAGCTGCGGCAGGCGGCAGACATTCTGAATAACCTTCTGAAATTCTGATGGATATTCTGCGGAAGGTGTGGTATATGTTTGTGTCGCAAGGAGATGATGACGATGGAAAACGAACTGCTCAAGGGGCTGTATGACTGCTTCTATACCCCACCGGAACTTTCCGAGCAGGAGAACGAAGTGGAGGAGTGCCACAAGGCATTGATTGCGGCTCTGGAAAAGCCAGAGCGCAAGCTGGTGCTGCGGATCATTGACGCCCAGGACTCGATCATAGAGCTGACCTCCCTGGACAGTTTTATCGCCGGGTTTGAACTGGCGTGTAGGCTCTCAATAGAACTGCACAACGACGAAAGCGAGCGCTCATTCTCCTGGCGAACCAGGAGAGTGGGCGCTCGTTGCGTATCTGAGGAGGAACCGGAATAAAAACGAATTGCCCATTGCCGTAGCGATTGCCGCCAGTTTCGCCCTGTGGGCCGCTGTATCGCCCCAAACTGCAGTCGACAAGGATTACTACCTACACGAAGCCCAACGCCCGCAGCAATCGCGCCCCAAGCGACGATTCCGAAGTAGACAGAACCAAGACAGAACCAAGTTTGCTTCCAATTAATAAAAAGAAAGTGCTGCTTTACTCATGAATTGTGGATGGAATCAGCACTTTCTTTTCATTTGAAAAAGCAAATATGTGTTCGGATTTTAAGGGAATCAAACTGCTGGAAGGCTCTTTGTGCTCCATATGACTTGATGAGCAATAGTACGGCCTTTACGGGGTAACCCAGCAAGAAGGATCGAACAGGTGTGTAGCAGAAGTTATAGACAGGTGAGAAAAGCCAATTTTATAAAGATATTGTCTCGTATTTTTTGTCGAAATATGCTACAATTATCCAAAGCATCTATATGCAACGGTAGTTAGGGGGAGATAGATTATGCTAAGAACATTTAGAATACATGGCGATAACATTGTAGAATGTGAGCGTATCGCCAAGCTCATATTAGAAGAAACGGCTCCGACATCCGTAGAAATATCGCTGATGTCTCCGTCTACAATAGTTTATAATATATATTTTAATTATCTGGGACGCAATTTTGAGTGGCAGTTAGAATTGCTTCCCGGCTTTAACAAAGCTGGTCGCAGAAGATGGGAAGCCAATATTTTTACCATTCTTAAGAATAACGGTAGTTTCCTTGATGAAACACCAGATGCAATTGTCACCTATGTTGAAGATGGCTTGGAGACTATTCTTTATGCAATCGAGTTCTGTAGTGCACTGCAGGCTGGTAATCAGGCGTGGCAGCGAAGCGGCCGCGCATTTTCTACTGGTCGTACTGGATGTCCATATATTTATGTTGTTGATTTTGTCAACTACGAATTGAATCCTAAAACTCGTAAACGTAAATCCCTTCGTTTTCCTAATCCTGCGGTTCCATATAGTTACATAAATTTCTCGGAGGATACGGAAAATTTTGTTGCACAGGTCTATATTCGATCTTCAGAGTTTGATAAATATATTGAACCTAAACTGCGAGATTTTGATGAGAACAACTTTGCAGAAGCAGAACTTTCTCGATATATTGTCAAACGAATGTGTGGGTTTGACACAAGCAAGGAAGAATCTATTATTCTTCAGAAAAATCTAAATATTGTATTGTTCCTTGCCAGCAGTTTGCAACCGAAAACAAACTTTACCCCATCTCAATGGAGAAAGTTATATGCAAATCGACAAGGTATCATTGAATATTCATTAAAGAATTCTGGATTTAGCTTCCGCAAAAAAATCTCTGCAAAAGGACATCATGGAAACTCTGTCGATTTTCTCGATTTAGCAGAGAAACTTAGTGTTGGAATGGCATCAAAAGAGCTTCCCTTTGGTATTATTCCAGCCGAAAACAGAAGGAACTTGGCAAACGGAATACACAAATTGTATCCTACTTATGATGCCACTGTTCTTAATAAAATTGCTTCCGATCATTCGGATTTGATTCTATGCATGATTAAAGGCTTCAAGCCAAAAGGTGACGATAACCGGCCTGATAGAGGGATTCTGCCGTTAGCGGCTATGCTCGCCTCAACCGATATTGAAGTGATGACTTACATTTATGGTCCAGTTATTGAACGCAATTTTAATGCACTGATCACAAAGCCAGAACACCTTGCAGCCTCCAATGGTTTTTGGCGAGCTATCCTTGCTTTGAGCGATTTTGTTGCGCTTGATGTTCCTATAATTGCTGGTCATTCTTATGATGCAGAAGTTCTTTTGGATACTTCTACATTAAAGGAATACTATGTAGAGCAACTTCCTGATGAAAAGAGATTAACACAAGACGAATTTTCCAGCATCCCACAGTCTTTTCATGAGGATGATGTAGACACAGGAATTCATTTCTTGTTTTCACATCTGCTCCACGAAGTTTGTTTTGAGGGTATGTGTAATCCTCCTGGTGGCGATTGGAGCGGACTGTCTGTTCTTTATGATGATTATGAGGTGCGTTGGTTGTCTTTGCCTCGTGTAAGCGAAGAAGTAGACGGAAAACGTCCTGACCATGTCTTAGAAATATTTGGAGTATTTAAGCGACCTGTTCTGTTGTCTATTGAATCAAAGGAGCGTTCCGTTGATTTAGAAGCAAATGTTGGAGAAGAACTTGTAAACTACATCCAAAATCTTATGAATTATGTTCCTAATGTGGAACGATTAGTCCATCCTCGCATTGGAACATGGACACAATCAAAACATCTGGTTGATTTTAGCGCATTTGAAGTGATTTCTGCAGCAGCTTATCTTAGGGGTTATGCGCAAGCAAATCGTACTGTCTTTGAACGCAGTAACTGCGATATGCTGTTCATTATGGAGCCGGTTGAGCATGGCTGGGAGATTGAAATTGTTACAACTACTCGTGCTGCTAAAATCCTGAAAGAGTTTATCTGCGATAAGATAGATGAAATTGGATTCGATGATATAACCCTTTTCTAAATTACCAGTTCAAATACAGAGATTCTAAAACTTGGATACTTGCTTTATCCATGACCTTTTTAAAACTGGAATTGCCTGAAGGGATAAACTCATGGCGCGTATACAATTCTTTTGGTAGTTCAACAGTAAAGTTATCCTCTCCTCTGATACCGTCAAACGAAAGCATATATTTAATTCCTTTGCTATTTAAATGTTCAAGATAACCCAGAAAAGCATCAAAATCAATAGTTCCATAATAACGGCCCTTCGTATGAAAGTACGGAGGGTCTAAATATATTAGATCGCCCACTTTGGCTGTTTCAGTTGTAATCGTGTAGTCTGCGGCAATGAACTCCGCACCTTGGATATGTTTTGACCAATCCATAATAATTTTTTCCAAACTGTCAGGGGATATGCCTGGACGAGTATGATGCAGAGAATTATTGAAATCCCCGTTTACATTGAAGCGAATTAAGCCATTAACACAGGTTCTGGACAAGAATAACAAATCTTCAGGAGAACGGCTTTTATTGAAATCATCTCTAATTTCGTAATATGCCTGATAACCTTCGGTTTGCAGCCTTGTCCAACGCAGCCTGTATGCTTCAGCTAATTGAGCCGGGTTATTTTTGATTTCATTCCATAAATCAATTAGCGGTACACAAATGTCTCCGCATACAGCATTAGTTGGATTTATTGCATACAGCATTGACCCGCCACCAATGAACGGTTCATAATACCTATTGAAACTGCTGGGGAAAAATTCTTTTATTTTTGCGGATTGGCTACGTTTGCTTCCGCTCCACTTAATAACTGGCTTAAACATTTTAGTCCTCCGTGGATGTTGTATCAATCTCTATTAGGATTTCATATGGGGCCACATTTAGATATTCGCATAAACGAACAAATGCTGATGAGAGTGGAGATTTACCATTTATGTATTCATATATTGTTGGTTTAGATACACCAGCTTTTGTCGCCAGTTCATTGATAGTTTTAATATCCAAATCAATCATCCTTTTGCGAAGCTCTTTCTCGTTAAGTACCAAATTCTTCATTCGATTGCCTCGCTTTCGAACAAATTTAAGCTGAGTTGACCCAGCTGATCTTCATTTTCTTCAACATGGTTCAAACGATTGCTTGCGATTTCACAGTAAGAATTATCAAGTTCAATGCCAATATATTTTCTTCCTGTCATTTTTGCAGCAACACATTCGCTTCCGGAACCTGAAAAAGGAGTGAGCATAATATCGCCTTCCCTTGAAGCCAGTTTAATCATTCGTTTGAGGATTCTGATTGGCTTTTGAGTAGGATGCTTACCATATGCAAGTTCGCTTTTATCCTTGTTATTTGATATATCCCATACAGTACGCATCTGTTTCCCAGGTGTTTTTAAAGCATCATAAGAGAAATCACCATTTTTTGAATATTCATAATCAAAATAGTATTCTCTTTTCTTCCCGCCTTTGTTGCACCACAAAATTGTTTCGTGGCTCGCAGTCAATCTTCTTCCAGCTAAATTAGGGAAAGCGTTTCTTTTGTACCACACTACTTCGTTGATGATCTCAATTCCAATCATCTGGCAAATGACATTGATAACACCGATATTATGGTATGTACCGAAAATCCACATGGAACCAGTCGGTTTAAGTATTCTTTTAGCTTCAGTAAGCCATTCTTTAGTGAATATCATGTAGGATTCAAAAGTAAAATCATCCCATTCTTGCATGACTTTATTCCAGTTGCCACCCATACCGTGCAGTTCAATGCTGTTGTCCCATTTCCATTCTCCGCCTTTAGAAAGGTTATACGGCGGATCTGCAATAATTAAATCAATGCATGAATCAGGTAATTTCTTCATTTCAGATACACATTCACCATTGATAACAGTATTAATCGGCAATGTACTCATATACCATTCCTCCCTGCTTGATAATATATCATATAGAATCCACTTGGTCAATATTTACTAACTAAAGGTAAAATTATTTTAACCGTTTATAAAGGCGAATCTACCGGATGCAGTGCGGCTGTATGACATTGAGCAACGAGTTTATGCTACACATATCAATGGAAATTTACAAATGCAGCAATTGATTTGTTTCGGCTAATTATCCTTACAAAAGGCACTGAGGCTTTACGGTCTCAGCGCCTTCAAAGTCTACAGATTATATCCAGTGCAAATCGGCGCGTGACTCCAAGGAATAATTTCAGTTATTTACAGAGTTCCTGCGCTCTATTATACTGAGGACAGAAAAATCAATAGGAGGTGACCAGATGGCAGAAAGAAAAATCCGTGCCGGATACTACCAGCGGTATGACGGTAAAGTGGTCTATGTGGTCTCCCTGGCCACCGATGCTGACACCGGCGAGGAAAGTGTCATCTGGACCACCTACCCCTTTGCAACTGTCCCCAGATACTACACCTCCAGCAAAAAGTCCTTCTGCGCTTTCATCGAAGTGAACAGCGAGCGGAAAGCCAAGTATAAGCGACTGCTCAATATGAAGATCTCAGGGGAAGCCATAGAGCGGCTGGAGGAAGAAGGCTTTCGGGGACCGGTTCGTAAACGGCAGCGACCACAGCTGGATGAAGCATACGACTCCCGTGAGTACCAGCAGTCTCTTACCTACTACGCATACGCAAAAGATCTCAGTGAGCACTACAACTTCGACCGGAACAAATATCGCCTCTGCGTAAAGGAAAAGAGATTCGTTGCCATTACTAAAAGCGACTTCGTCAAACTGAAAGAGGACCTGCAGTTTCTCGACGATGCCCTGAAAACGGTACTGGTTACATACCAGGGCTATTTCCGGGAGCGGTTCGTGGATGGCCTGTCCATCCGCAAGTACGTGGAAGCCCATCAGCTGAACCGTGGCAGCGTGGACTATCAGCAAAAGAAATTCTTCTCTGCTCTGGCCTCTCTGCTGAAAGAGCGGGACGAGGCGGAGGGAACATGCCGACTGCTGAAACCAGCACAAAAGTAAATAATCCAACCTCAAACGGAGCGTCTGCGACAAAGCAGGCGCTCCGTTTTTCTGTCAAATGTATGTCAGTGGGATATATTTTCCCCAATACAAGTAGAGAGACAACTCGAACACCATCCAAAGGCTATGTCAAACCTATGTCACATGCAAATGTTCGCGGCTAAAGATGTAGAGGGAGTTTTGAGAAGGAGATGGTCAACATGAGAGAATCTGTCTACAAGAACTACGGTGAGGCGAAGGTGTTGGGCGTATCACCGTCCAGCGGGTATGAACTGATGCACCAACCAGATTTCCCGGTGCTGCGCGTGGGCAGCCGCATGGTGGTGTCGAAAGAAAAGTGCATTCAGTGGATGGAGGAGCATACGGGAGGTGCTATATGAAGTTCCAACAGTGACCCAAACGAGATCCCGACAAAAACTATTTCAAGGTTCCCAACGAAGTATTTCACATCGGTCTCAGTTACCCGGAGATCTCCATCTACTGCTATCTGCTGAGTATCGAGGACAGAGAAACCTACCAGTGCTACCCCAGCTACAAGACCATCGGCAAGGCGCTGGGTATGAGTGAGAACACCGTGAGCAAGTATGTGTGCAGCCTGGAGGAGAAAGGTCTCATCCGCACCGAGCCGACGATGGTGCGGAGCAAAGACGGCAGGCCCCTCAACGGAAATCTGCTCTACACCATCCGTCCGATCCAGGCGGCAATCGAATTGTTCTACGAGCGGCAGTTCCAGCAACTGGAGGAGGACACCGCCCGCCAGAGGGCGGCGGAACGCCTCGCAGAATTGGCCTGTGAAAGCCCCCAGAACGCCCTGTGTGCGCCTTTCGGAGCGGTAGCGAGTCCCTGTGCCGATCCGGGGTTGGAGGCCCAAATGGGCCCGCTTTCGGAGGAATTCTCGGGGACGAAAGAAAAAGCAGGATAAAGGCGAGGCGTCGCCAACGACGCCTTTGCCGGTCACATCTGCCCGCAGTGCGGGCAGTTTCAGGAGTTTCCGTGGGTGTTAGCAATGGGGTCAAAATCAGAGAGAAAACAGAGTTCTGCGGTCGTTATCCCCCTACGCTTACTACCACAAGGAAAAAATAGGGGTCAACCCCCGGAAAGGAGCCAACATGAGCAAAAAAGAGAAATTCCCCCTCTACCTGTCGCCGGAGAAAAAGGCCATCCTGGAGCGCCGGTATCAGGAGGACGGGAGCCGGAGCATTACCGCCTTCATTGAGCGGGCGGTGGACTTTTATCTGGACTACCTCAGCGCCAATAACGCCGGACTGTTTCTCCCCACCTCCATCAAGTCCTACCTGGACGGAAGGATGGGACAGCTGGAGGAGCGGCTGTCCTCCATCGCCTTCCGGCAGGCGGTGGAGCAGGACATGGTGGCCGGTATCCTCGCCGACGCGTATCAGTTCAGCGGCGAGGATCTGCGCCGACGGCGGGCAGAGAGCGTCCAAAATGTGCGGAAAACCAATGGCCGCATCTCGCTGGAGCAGCGGGTGCATGGTGCGTGGGAGGAGGACGATGAGTGGCAGGATTGATCGTGAAAAGCCCTTATCTCAAGTGCGGAGGCAGCAGTTCGGTCAGCGGCTATCTGAGGTACATCGGCACACGGGAGCGGGTGGAGATCATCCCAGATGACCGTCCGCCCACTCGAAAGCAGGAGCAACTCATCACCAAACTGACAAAGGATTTCCCGGAGGCCAAGGAGCTGGGTGAATATTCCGATTATAAAGACAAGCCCACCAAGGCTAATGCCTCTGTCTTTATCACCCGAGCACTGGAGGAGAACTGGTCTCAAGTTCAGCAATCAGACAGCTACATGAAGTACATTGCCACTCGGCCTCGCGTGGAACGGCTTGGTGACCACGGGCTCTTTGGTGATGAGGAGACTGTGGATTTGGAACAGGCCATGCGAGAGCTGGATCAGTACAATGGGAATGTGTGGACGCATATTCTCTCCCTGAAGCGGGAGGACGCTGCGCGTCTTGGATATGACAATGCCAAAGCGTGGCGGAACCTGCTCCGAGCCAATCGCAATGACATCGCCGCCGCCATGAACATTCAACCGAATCACTTCCGCTGGTACGCTGCCTTCCATGACGAGGGAAAGCATCCCCATGTTCACATGATGGCGTGGTCGACGGTGCCCGGTGAGGCATATCTGACACGGGACGGCATCCGCAATATCAAATCTGTGCTCACCAATCAGATCTTCAAACAGGAGATGCTCCACACCTACGAACAGAAGTCACAGTCGAGGGACGAGTTGGTGCGGGAGGCCCGTCGGGCGATCCGGCAGCTCACCCAGGAGATGACACGAAGTATCTGTACGGCTTCTGAGATCGAACAGAAGATGGAGCAACTGGCCGGACAACTGGAAACGGTCAAGGGCAAAAAATCCTATGGCTACCTTCCCAAGTCCGTGAAGAAAACCGTGGATGAGGTAGTGGACAAGCTGGAGGAACTGCCGGTGGTCCGTGCGTGCTACGACCAGTGGTGCAGGCTCCAGGGCGAGGTGGAGAGTTACTACCACGACAAACCCCGAGAACGGAAAAAGCTGTCCCAGGAGAAAGAGTTCCGGCAGATCAAAAACGCTGTCATCCAGGAGGCGGAGCACATCCGTCTTGGTGATATCTCCTTCGAGGATGATGACTTGGCTGAGCACGACGAACCAGAACTGGCGCGTCGTGAGTCCGATGCCTGCCGGGAACTGTGGCGAATCATTGGGAACGAGGACATTTCCCTGGACTACCGTGACCGGGCGGCAGAGAAGTTGGAACAGGTGGCGGAGCGTGGCGACACCTATGCACAATACCGAATGGGTCAGCTCTACCGGGACGGCCCTCTGCTGATTCCGGACAACCATAAGGCAAAGTACTGGTTCAGCCAGGCGGCAAAACAGAGTTTGCCGGAAGCACAGTACTCCCTTGGCAAGCTGCTCCTCTCTGACGATTGGGAGGTGCGGGACCCGGATGAGGGCATCCGCTGGCTGAGACAAGCGGCGGAAAACGGAAGCCACTTTGCTGCTTACCGTCTGGGCAAAGAGTATCTGGAGGGGAACGCTGTCAACAAGGACACCGCCAGAGCGGCGGATTGGTTCACCAAATCGGCGGAGGCGGGAAACCAGTACGCCCAGTACATGATGGGCAAGCTGCACCTGACGGGACAGGGCCTACCACGGGATCAGGCCCAGGCAATGGTGTGGTTCAACCGCTCCGCCGCCCAGGGAAATCAGTATGCTCAGTTCTTTTTGGATCAGAGAAACAATCTCCACCCGCCCTCTGTGATGCTGGCGGTCACACAGTTGCTCTACCACATGAGTCGGATCTTCCAGGACAACTCTGTGCCGCCCGCCGGCCCGACGGGCCAGCAGGTGGATCGAAAACTCAGGCGGAAGATCCAGGAGAAGAAGATCGCTATGGGCCATAAGCCGGATGACCATGAGGAGCAGTGGCCTGAGATGACCATGTAAGCGGCGCAGAAAATGAGTCGCAAAACAAAGAATAAAATCCCTTCCACGAGAAGGGTAGAAAGGAATCCAATGAAACGATCCAAATACAGCTCGTTCAACGAACTCCCCCTGATGCTGACCGTGCAGGATGTGGCCGATGTGCTGGGCATTGGACTGGCCCATGCCTACGAGGTGGCTCACCGGCAGGATTTCCCCACCATCACTCTGGGCAGCCGGATCATCGTCCCCCGTGACAAGTTCATGGCATGGATCGATGAGCAGGCAGCCCAAAAGACGGAAATATTTTAGTGGCTATTTCAAAGATTCTGTGGTATTTGTTTGTGTTGCAAAAGGAGGGATGAACAATGGCAAAGAAACGAGCCAACGGCGAGGGCAGCATCCGAAAGAAGCCCAACGGCCGCTGGGAGGGCAGATACACTCAGGGCATCGATCCCAACACCGGCCGCGCCATTCAGAAAAGCGTGTCCGCCCGGACGCAGGCCGAGTGCAAGGAAAAGCTGGCGAAAGCCATCCGGGACAACCGGGGCATCCCGGTGAACCACAACGAGGACTATACCGTAGCGGAGTGGTGCAGGCTGTGGTTTGAAACCTACAGCAAGCCTGTGATCCGCCCCAACACCGCAAAGACCTATGAGAACATGATCGAAAACCACATCGTACCGGCCATCGAAGGAGTAAAACTCAAACGGCTCACCGCCATCCAGATCCAGAAGATGTACAACGACTCCAAGACCAAAGGGCGGGTGCAGCGTTTCGAGAAAAAGACCGACACGGCCCTCTCTGGAAGCACAGTGCGGCGCATCCACATGGTACTCTCCTCGGCGCTGAAGCAGGCGGTCAAGGAGCGGATCATTCCCTACAACCCCTGCGACAACTGCCGCATCCCGCCCAAGGAGAAAAAGGAGATGGCCATCATCCCGCCGGAGAAGCTGGGGGTATATCTCAGCGAGGCGGAGAAGTACGGCGTCCTGCCTATATTCTTCCTGGAATTATCCAGCGGTCTGCGGCGTGGAGAACTGCTGGCGCTGCGGTGGGATGACCTGAATGTAAAGGACCGCATCCTCTCAGTGAGCAAGCAGGTCACCCGCATCGACGGGGAGCTGGTGGTGACAGAGCCAAAAACTAAGAACTCCGTACGCAAGGTAGCGTTGTCCCAGCAGGCCGTGGCCTTGCTGGTGCGGGAACATGAACAGCACCCCGACAATCCCATCCTGTTCCCGTCTCCCCGCACCGGCGGCTACTGGAGCCCGGACGCGGTGTCCAGGATCAACCGGAAACTGCTGGCGAAGGCGGGTATTGAGGAGCGTGTTCGCTTCCATGATCTGCGCCATACTTTCGCCACGATGGCCCTCTCCAGCGGCGTGGATGTAAAGACCCTGTCCAGCATGCTGGGCCACTATAGCGCCGGGTTTACCCTGGACACCTATACGCACATCACCAATGATATGCAGAGAGGCGCGGCGGAGAAGATCGGCGGCTTCATGGAAACGGCCACAGCCAAGCCGGAACCGGAGCCTCCCGACCCGTCGGAGGAGAGCCGGTGCAAGGTGATACCGTTCGAGAGGGTGGGATAAAGCTGAAATGCAGGGACCCTACTGTTAGCGGTCCCTGCATTTCTTTAGGAGATTGTAGATTTGTTTTGTTTGTAAAACCGCTCATACAAATCGTTTTCTCTATCTTCACTTCCAAGAAAAGTGATTAACTTGTTGAATGCGGTAAAAATTAGGAAGATCCCGCCAGACACAATTGTCCAAACAAT
Source organism: Faecalibacterium gallinarum (assembly GCF_022180365.1). GTDB lineage: Bacteria > Bacillota > Clostridia > Oscillospirales > Ruminococcaceae > Faecalibacterium > Faecalibacterium gallinarum. The sequence goes on along the minus strand of NZ_BQKV01000104.1, from coordinate 24,372 downwards.
TGCAAATATTTCTGCAGACTGTAACTTTTGGGGGAGAATGCTTAATAGCCATGGATAGACGGGGAATATCTCGAATATATAAATGCAAATCCCGGCCATGAGTACAATTCCTGCCAAAAGATATAGTATCCAACCAAAACCTCTCATTTTTCTGAACTTGCCTACCTTATCCGCTGCCTGTTTCTTTGATAGAGTAACCAATGTTCTTTCTCGCTCTGCTTCTGCACTGATTCGCGCACGCTCCTCGATTTGCGCTTGTGAATTACTTGCCAAATTCGATAGTTGTTGTCGCATTTCATCTCGCATCTCATTAATCTGTTGTGCAGTTTTTCCGTAAACTTCCTCCAAAACCTTATCAAAAGCGCGATCTGTGTTTGCATCATAATCTTCGGCAGTTTCAAAAGTATATTGCGCCTTGTTTTGGGTTATTTCAACAATAATTTGTTCTTTTATTTCAGTTTGATTCGTTTTGGAGTTAATATTCCTTAATAGCTGAATAGGGTCGATGGAATTTCTATCTACGATGTGTTGGCGTTGGGTTAGAAATAGACAAAATGACTTATAGTCATCATCTGTTCGGCCAGTGAAACGCAAAATAATTGAAAGCCACACACTTGGAAGGACGACAATAGGTACACCTGAAAATGCTTTGTCTGCCCAACTGATTAACAATTGGTCAGCAGATACGATGAAATCATTTGTTTGCCAAATGCTCGAGCCTGTCCCTTTTCGCCAGGCGAGGGTGTCCATTATATTCGTAATATCTGTTTCAGCAGAAGCTGGGGAAGTGTATCTCCATCTTCGCTTACTATTTTTATAATCTTTAAGGCTCGCCGTATGCTCTTCAAAATATTTAGAGGACGGACCAACTTTATAAGCACTTGACTCTTTGATCTTTAGTTGACATAAAGTATCTTGTACTATGTCAAATAAGTAGCGATTAAACGAGACATAGTCGCCATATTGATTCTCTGACGTAAGGCACCACTCATAATATATCTTATAAAAGTCATTAATCTCCATAGAGGGGTTAATAGACTCAAGCGTGTTGCTACTTACTGGCATCGACGAACCCGCAATCCCGCGGATAAACTCCACTTGGGATGTAATTACACGATAGACCTCATCTAATGTTGCACTCGTACAATAAAGTTCAATACCGGCCTTTTGACAGTGGTGTACAAAGGCCGTGGTAACAGTCCTTCTTTCTTCATTGTTGATACCGGCCATTCTAAAGATCATATTTGCATCAAGATAGAAGCGCTTTCCTTTAAACAGCTCAACTGAAAGAATGTTATCTTTTTTGATTGTCAACATACAGTACTCATAACAAGTTGCAATCAAACTATAGACCAGAGAATCTTTTTCGCTATCTTCCCATGCAACAAAAGAATTGATTATAGAAATCTCTTCTGGGCTTGCCTCAAAAGAATTTACACTATATGTAATTTTCCCTTCGAAGAGTGATAGAAGGTTGTCAACATTAGAGTTAAAACAATAGTATAGATATTTAAGCAAGAGAGCAGCTACTTCGTTGATCGGAGTGTTGATAGCAGTTGCGCTAACGAACTTAGAGATGGTGGCATCAAGCTTTCCGGCAAGTGAAGGTTGTGTGGAAAGAAATTGAATGGCAGATGTAGAGAGAGAGTATGTTCCGTCAGTGATTAAAATGCGACCTTGACCTTTCTTGGTAATGGCGGACTCAATTTCTTCTTCGGTAAATGCAAGATTAAATTGATTATTGATTGCCTGATTAAGTTCATATAAATTGAGGCCCGTGTGGCATTCCAATAATACCGCCTCAGCAAGTTTACAAATATATTTATTCAGTGTGCTCGGAGCTTGACTCTGCAGAATCATTGCAAATCGGAGTAGCATCTGTTCCGTCATTGCTTTTATCCACCTCGTTTGTATATGGTTCAATATCGATAATATCATCAATGCTGGCATAAAGCCAAAAGAAATCTTGTTTCATTTTTCCTCCTGAACTACTATGCTTATGTTGGTATTTAGTATTGCCTCTTTAAAACATAGTATATTCGGGACTGGAAAAATAAACCGTATAGAATTCCACACGGCTACCTTGGTGGCCAAAGGGTCAACCGTAGAACTATTATAAAGGATAAGTCTGGAAAACTCAAGAATTTGTCGTATCCACAACGAGAAAACGGCAGTCACGCCAATTAGGGATGGGTTAGGGATTTGGCGGTTTCAGCGGCTATCCGCGCTCACGCTCCCGCTACTTTTCTGCCCCTGAAACCACCGCTGAACAGCAATCGTCCAAACTGCAAAAGCAGAACAAAAAACGCAGGAAAACCGCCTTTTCAGGCGGTTTTCCTGCCGAAGGTGGTCGGAGTGCGGGGACTCGAACCCCGGGCCTCCTGCTCCCAAAGCAGGCGCGCTACCAACTGCGCAACACCCCGTTATAATCCTATTCACTTTTGCTTTATCTACCCCGACGCGCCGCGCTTTGCTCGCCCGGGTTGCCGTTCCCCAAATTTTCGGCGCGTGCCAAAGCACTGCTTGAAAATTTGGACGGCCGCCCCAGCAGCGGTTCGCTTTTTCTGCCGCAGGCAGCGCTCTCCGCTGCTGCCCAAAGCATCCGCGCTACCAACTGCGCAACACCCCGTTATAATCCTATTCACTTTTGCTTTATCTACCCCGACGCGCCGCGCTTTGCTCGCCCGGGTGGACGGGTATAAAATCTCACCCGCCTACGGCACTGTTAGTATAGTATACGCTTTTTCTTGTTTTTCGTCAATTGCAAAGATATAATAAGGCCAGACAAATCTACCCTGCGGGAGGTACACTATGGATCAAATCATGGAAAAAATCCGCGAGATCGAAAAACGCCTGTTCGCCTACAACTACGCCCTGGCCCTCATCGGCATCGACGACGCTACCGCCGCCCCCACCGAGAGTGCCGAGGGCCGCAGCGAGGCGGTGGGCCTTCTGAGCATGGAGCAGTACCGGCTGCTGGTGGGTCCCGAGCTGGGGGCCCTGCTGGACCAGGCCGCCGGGCTGAATCTGGACCGCCAGGCCGCCGCCGAGGTGCGGGAGCTGCGCCGGATGCGGGAGCAGTACACCAAGATCCCGCCGGAGGAGTTCGCCGCCGACAGCCGGGTCTTTACCCTCAGCCAGAACGCCTGGCAGAAAGCCAAGGCCGCCAGCGACTTCTCCCTGTTCGCCCCCTGGCTGGAAAAGGTCATCGAGATCCGCCGCCGGTGGGCCGGGTACTTCGCCCCCGAGAAGGACGTCTACGACGTCTGGCTGAACTACTATCAGGCCGGGCTCTCCATGGCCCAGGCTGACCCCTTCTTCGCCTCCCTGCGGCAGCAGATCGTCCCCCTGCTGGCCGAGATTCAGGAAAAAGGCCGCCCCATCCGCACCGACTTCCTGACCCAAGACTGGCCCCTGGATGCCCAGGCCCAGCTCTCCCACTTTGTGATGGAGGTCATGGGCCTGACCCGGGAACACTGCGTGCTGGCCGAGAGCGAGCACCCCTTTACCTCCTCCCTCTACGACGGGGATGTGCGGATCACCACCCACTACCTGCTCGACAACATGGTATCCAACCTGTACAGCGTCGTCCACGAGGGAGGCCACGCCCTCTATGAGCGGAACATCCGCCCCGCCCTGCGGTATACCGTCCTGGGAGAAGGCAGCTGCCCCGGCGTCCACGAGAGCCAGAGCCGCCTGTTCGAGAACTACATCGGCCGGAGCCGGGAGTTCCTCTCTTACCTCTGGCCGGAGCTGAACCGGCTCTTCCCCGCCCAGCTGGCGGGGGTCAGCTGCGAGGAGTTCTACCGGGCCGTCAACCTGGTGACCCCCAGCCTGATCCGCACCGATGCCGACGAGCTGACCTACCCCCTCCACATTATGATCCGCTATGAGCTGGAAAAACAGCTGCTCCACGGGGAGCTAGCCGTCCAGGACCTGCCCGCCGCCTGGAACCGGATGTACAAGGAATACCTGGGCATCGACGTACCCGACGACGCCCGGGGCGTTTTGCAGGACATCCACTGGTCGGGCGGAGATCTGGGTTACTTCCCCAGCTATGCCCTGGGCACCGCCTACGCCGCCCAGATGGTGGAGGCCATGAAGAAAGAGCTGGATTTCGAGGGCTGCTGCGCCTCGGGTAATCTGGAACCCATTCAGGAATATCTGGCCCGGCAGGTCTGGCAGTACGGCAAGGAGCTGCAGCCCGACGAGCTGATCCGATCGGGCTGCGGCGGGGAATTCGACCCCAGCTGCTTTGCCCGGTATCTTGAGACCAAATACCGCGCACTCTACGCGCTGTAAAACCGGGAGGCAGGCTATGAATTATTTCATCACCGGCCGCCCCGGCAGCGGCAAATCCACCCTGGCGGCCTGGCTGTGCAGCCGTCTGCCCCAGCCCGCCGCCGGGCTGCGCACCCTCTGCACCGGCCGGTGCGAGGCCGGGCCGGTGTTCAGCCTCCAGGACCTGCTCACCGGTGAGATGGCCCCCATCTCCCGCCCTTCCCCGGAGGGGGGCCGGATGGTGGGCATCCCCGAAACCTTTGAGGGGTTCGGGACAGAGGCTCTCCGGCGCGCTGCCGGGAGCGGGGCTGCGGTGGTGCTGGTGGACGAGGTGGGCCGGTTCGAGCGGAACTGCACCAGCTATCTTGCCCAGCTGCAAGCCCTGGTGGAGGGCCCTCAGACGGTGGTGGCTGCCCTGAAAAAGGAGGACCTGCCCCATCTGAACGCCCTGCGGGCCCGGGAAGAGGACATCCAGATCGACCTGGACCAGATTTCCCCCGCCGAGGCCCGGGCCCGACTGGCGGCCCGGCTGCCCGCCCCCCTTCACCCAGGAGTGAGCGTCCGGCTCTACCGGGAGGACAAAGTCTTCGGCCCCGGGCCCATGCAGCTTTTGGAGCTTACCGCCCGGACCGGCTCTCTCCACAGCGCGGCCGCCGCCATGGGGATGGCTTACTCCAAGGCCTGGAAGCTCTTGGCCGGGCTGGAAGAGCAGTGGGGCTTTGCCCTGCTGGAACGCCGCCCCGGCGGCGCCAAGGGCGGCGGCTCCGCCCTGACCCCCAAAGCCTGGGAACTGCTGGAGCGATACCGGGCTTTTGAGTGGGAGACCCGCCGGGCGGCCCAGCGGGCCTTCGCCGCCCATTTCAACGATTTTCCCGGATTTGTTTTCTCCTTTGACAGGGCGTTATTCTTGTGTTAGAATAGCGCCGTATTAGAACAAAGGAGGAACCCTGTATGCATCTTTTGAAACGGATGGGCGCTCTGGCTCTGGCCGCCGCCCTCTGCCTGAATCTGGCCGCCTGCGGCGCGGCCTCCAGTTCTGCGGCTTCGTCGGCCGCTGCGTCGTCCCAGGCGGTGGCCTCGTCTGCCGCTGCCTCGGAGGCCGCCGGCATCACCCTGACCGACCAGGCCGGCCGGACCGTCACCCTGGAGCAGCCCGCCGAGAGCATCGTCAGCTGCTACTACATCAGCACCTATGCCACCATTGCCCTGGGCCTCAAGGACAAGATCGTGGGCCTGGAGAACAAGGCCGACACCCGGGCCCTCTACGCCCTGGCCGCCCCCGAGCTGCCCCAGCTGACCCAGGTGGGCACCCTGAAGGAACTGAACGTGGAGGCCGTGGCTGCCCTGGAGCCTGATCTCGTCATCATGCCCCAGAAGCTGATCGACAACGCCCAGACCCTGGAAGATCTGGGGATCACGGTCATAATTGTGAACCCTGAGACCCAGGAGGGGCTGGAAACCATGCTGACCCTGATCGGCGAGGCCTGCGGCGCTTCCGACCAGGCCCAGGCCCTGATCGACTACAACCACACCCAGCTGGAGCGGGCCGCCGAGATGACCGCCGATCTGGAGAAACCCTCGGTCTGCCTGCTGGGCAACAGCAGCTACCTGAGCGTAGCCCCCGCCGCCATGTACCAGAACGACCTGATCGAGCAGGCCGGCGGCGTCAACGCAGCGGCTTCCATTGAGGAGGACTACTGGGCCGATGTCTCCTACGAGACTCTGCTGGCCCTGGCCCCCGAAGTGCTGGTGATTCCCTCGGCGGCCTCCTACACCGCAGAGGATGTGATGAAGGATCCCCAGCTGGCCGACCTGCCCGCCGTCCAGAACGGCGCGGTCTACACCATGCCCCAGGGCCTGGACGAGTGGGACAGCCCCACCCCCTCCGGCATTCTGGGCGTGCTCTGGCTGACCAGCGTGCTGCACCCCGAGGCTTATCCCTTTGAGGAGTTCACCGCCGACGCCCAGGCGTTCTACCAGACCTTCTACGGCTTTACTCCGGATAGCAGCCTCATCACCAAGTGACAAAATTCGTATAATTTAAACAAGATATTACCGAAAGGATACGCCGTTATGACCACACGCACCCGATTCTGCCTCGTTTTGGCCCTGGTTCTCTTTGCCGGGCTGGCGGCGGGGTCGGTCTGTGTGGGGGCCTATCCCCTGAGCCTTGGCCAGATCGGCCAGCTGCTTTTAGGGGGGCTCCGGGACACCATGGAATCCCGGGTCTTTTTCACCCTGCGGCTGCCCCGCACCGCCATGGCGGTACTGGCGGGGCTGGCCCTGGGGGCGGCGGGCGGCGTATACCAGACGGTCTTCCGGAACCCGCTCGCCTCGCCCGATTTAACCGGCGTGGCGGGCGGCGCTTCGTTTGGGGCGGCGGCGGCCATCGTCCTGGGGGCGGGCAGCGCCGGGCAGATCATGGGCGGGGCCTTCGCCTGCGGGCTTTTGAGCCTTGGGGCGGTGCTGGGGCTGGTGAAAGCCGCCCGGGCCGACCGCACCGCCACCTATGTTCTGGCGGGCATCCTGGTCAGCGCCCTGGCGGAAGCGGGGGTCATGCTGCTGAAAACCCTGGCCGACCCCGAAAAAGAGCTGGCCGCCATCGAATACTGGACCATGGGCAGCCTGGCGGGGATGACCCTGGCCAAGCTCGCCGCTGCGGCCCCGCCGGTGCTGGCGGGGCTGGGGTTGGTGCTGGCCTTCCGGCGGCAGGCGGCGCTGCTCTCCCTGGGGGACGAGAGCGCCCGGGCCAGCGGCCTGGAACCGGGGCGCTGGCGGGGGCTGCTGCTGGGGCTCACCGCCCTGATGGTGGCCGCCGTGGTCAGCGTGGCGGGCGGGATCGCCTTTGTGGGGTTGATCGCCCCCCACATCGCCTACGGCCTGTTGCGGCGGCGGGGCGGGGTGTTTCTGCCTCTTTGCGCCCTGGTGGGGGCGGACCTTCTGCTGGCGGCGGACCTTTTGGCCCGGAGCGCCGGAGGCGGGGCCGAGCTGCCCCTGAGCATTTTCACGGTGCTCTTCGCCGCGCCGGTGCTGGCGGGGCTGATTCTCAAAGGGAGGGGGAACCCCGATGCTGCTTGAAGTCACCCGCCTGACCGCGGGCTACCGGGCCCCGGTGGTGCGGGAGGCCTCCTTCACCCTGGCCCCCGGGGAGATGGTGGCCCTGCTGGGCCCCAACGGCTGCGGCAAATCCACCCTGCTGCGGGGGATCTCGGGCAGCGGACGGGTGTTCTCCGGGTCGGTGACCGTCTGCGGGGCGGACTGCCTGGCGATGACCGCCCGGCAGCGGGCCCGGAAGCTGGCCCTTTTGCCCCAGCGGGTGGGGGTGCTGCCCGGCTTCACCGCCCGGGAGGTGATCGGGATGGGCCGGTACGCCCACAGCGGCCTCTTCGGCGGGCCGGGGCCGGGGGACGCCGCCCGGGTGGAACAGGCCGCCAAAACCTTTGGGGTGGAGCAGTTACTGGAAAAAGACTGCGCCGCCCTCAGCGAAGGGCAGCGCCAGCTGATCCACCTGTGCCGGGTGGCGGTGCAGGACGCCCCGGTGATCCTCTTGGACGAACCCAACAGCGCCCTGGATTTTTCCAACACCCACCGGCTTTTTGCCGCCCTGCGGGGCTGGATCGCCGGGGGGCAGCGGGGGGCCCTGGTGGTGCTCCACGACCCGGCCCTGGCCCTGCGGTGGTGCGACCGGGTTCTGCTGATGCAGGGCGGGGCCATCCGGGGCGAACTGACCCCCGGCGGCGGGGCCGGGGCGGCCCAGGCGGCCCTGGCGGCCCTCTACCCGGGGCTCCGGATTTGGGAGAGCCCCGGAGGGCTGGTCTGCACCCTGGACGCCCCCGTCCCCGGGGCGGCGGAAGGCCTGCCATAACGTTCAAAAACGTGAGCTTTCTTTCACACTTTTTTAATATTTTGCCGTTTTTTCTCTCAGAGCGGCGTATTTTGTTGACAGAAAACATCCCTTTGTGTCTAAATAGGGATGTTTTCTGTTTTTTGCGGTGTTTTTTTTGCGGCACTGCATCGGGATTAAAAATCTGGTTTTTTGAGAAAGGCGGCGCAAAGTATGAACAAGGAGCATCTTAAAAAAGACGCTTCGGGCTATGTTACCCCCTACGATTTTGAAGGCCGGCTGCCCCTGCGGCAGGCCATCCCCCTGGGTTTGCAGCACGTTCTGGCCATGTTCGTGGGCAACCTGACCCCCATTCTGATCATCACCTCGGCCTGTGCGGCGGGCGGCGACGCAGAGTCCTTCGCCCAGATCCAGGTGGCTCTGCTCCAGAACGCCATGCTGGTGGCGGGCATCGTCACCCTGGTGCAGCTGTACTCGGTGGGCCCCATCGGCGGCCAGGTACCCATCATCATGGGCACCAGCTCCGGCTTTATCGGGGTGTTCCAGAGCGTCAACACCATCATGGGCGGCGGCGTGGTGAGCTACGCGGCCATGATGGGCGCCTCGATTGTGGGCGGTTTGTTTGAGACGGTGCTGGGCGCTTTCTTAAAGCCCCTGCGGCGGTTCTTCCCCGCGGTGGTCACCGGCACGGTGGTGCTCTCCATCGGTCTGTCCCTGATCAGCGTGGGCGTGGCCTCCTTCGGCGGCGGCAGCGGCGCGGCCGACTACGGCTCCCTGGAAAACCTGATGATCGCCCTGGTGGTCATGATCATCATCCTGGCCCTCAAGCACGGCACCAAGGGCCTGGCCAGCTCCTCCTGCATCCTGATCGGCATCGTCTGCGGCTACATCATCTGCGGCGTGCTGCCCTTCTTCCTCAGCCCCACCGGCGTCACCGCCGAGGGGGTGGAGTACACCAAGGCCTGGGTCCTGAACTGGAGCAAGGTGGCCGAGGCCTCCTGGTTCGCGGTGCCCCAGCTGCTGCCCGTCAAGCCCATCTTTGACCTGCGGGCCATCCTGCCGGTGGGCGTCATGTTCATCGTCACCGCCGTCGAGACCGTGGGCGACATCTCGGGCGTCACCGAGGGCGGCATGGACCGCGAGGCCACCGACAAGGAGCTGTCCGGCGGCATCATCTGCGACGGCCTGGGCTCCAGCTTCGCCGCTCTGTTCGGCGTGCTGCCCAACACCAGCTTCAGCCAGAACGTGGGTCTGGTGACCATGACCAAGATCGTCAACCGTGTAGCCCTGGCCTGCGGCGCCGTCTTCCTGGTGCTCTGCGGCCTTTTGCCGAAACTGGCGGCCATCGTCTCCATCATGCCCCAGAGCGTGCTGGGCGGCGCGGCGGTCATCATGTTCTCCTCCATCGTCATGAGCGGTATCCAGCTCATCACCAGCGAGAAGCTGACCCCCCGCAGCATGACCATCGTCTCGGTGGCTCTGGGTCTCGGCTACGGCCTGGGCTCCAACACCGCCGTTCTGAACGGCCTGCCCCAGCTGGTGCAGCTGATCTTCGGCGGTTCCGGCATCGTGCCCGCCGCCCTGGTGGCCATCCTGCTGAACGTGCTGCTGCCCAAAGAGCAGCCCGAAGCGGCCAAAAACTGATAAAACAGCGCAAATTTCGGCCCCGCCCGCCCGGCGGGGCTTTTTCTTGCCCGGATTCCATGATATACTAGAATTAAAGAAACTATTTTGGGGAAAAGGGAGGAAGACAACCTTGCTGACCTTCAAACAATACGTTCGGGCCCAAAGCCTGGACGAAGCCTACGCCCTCTGCCAGAAGCGGTCGAACCTGGTTTTGGGCGGCATGCTCTGGCTCAAGATGCAGGACCGGACGGTGAACACCGTCATCGACCTGTCGGGCCTGGGCCTCGACCAGATCGAGCAGACCCCCGAGGGCTGGCGGATCGGGGCCATGGTGCCCCTGCGGGCTCTGGAAAAACACTCGGGCCTTGCCGCCCTCACCAATGGGGCCATGGCCGAGAGCGTCCGCCACATTGTGGGCGTCCAGTTCCGCAACCTGGCCACTGTGGGGGGCAGCCTCTATGGCCGGTTCGGCTTCTCGGACGTGCTGACCCTCTTCTTGGCCCTGGGGGCGGTGGTCCATCTGCACCACGGCGGGGATATCCCCCTGGCGGAATACGTGAACCAGCCCTATGAACGGGACATCCTGACCCATGTGTTTGTTCCGAACCAGACCGGGCGGATGGCGTACATCGCCCAGCGGAATCAAGCCACCGACTTCCCGGTTTTGACCTGCGCGGTGGCGGTGGGGCCCGAGGGAGTCCGCTGCGCCATCGGCGCCCGGCCCATGAAGGCCGCTCTGCTCACCGACGAGGCGGGGATTCTGGCCGGAGGCATCACCCCCGAGAGCGCCGCGGCCTATGGAGAATACGCCGCCGAACACACCGCCTTTGGCTCGAACCTCCGGGGCAGCGCCGACTACCGCCGGGCGCTGTGCAAGGTTCTGGTGCGGCGCGCTTTACTGGCCTGTAAGGAGGATGCGTAATGGAAATCCAGCTCACACTCAACGGCCGGCCGGTGCGCGCCAGCATCGAGCCGGACACCCTTTTGATTGATTTTGTCCGGGCTCACGGCTGCCCCAGCGTCAAGCGGGGGTGCGAGACCGCCAACTGCGGCCTGTGCACCGTCCTGATGGACGGGGTGCCCGTCCTCTCCTGCTCGGTGCTGGCCGCCCGGGCCGACGGCCACAGCGTCCAGACCCTGGAGGGCTTGCAGGCCGAGGCCGAGGAGTTCGTCTCCTTCATCGCCGACCAGGGCGCGGAACAGTGCGGCTTCTGCAACCCGGGGTATGTGATGAACACCATCGCCCTGCTGCGGGAGAACCCCGACCCCACCGACGACGAGATCCGCGCCTATCTTGCGGGCAATCTCTGCCGGTGCTCGGGCTACGAGGGCCAGCTGCGGGGCATCCGGGCGTTCCTCAACGCCAAAAAAGCAAAGGAGGCCGAACCCAATGCCTGAACTGAAAACCGTCGGCAAACCTGCCCGGAAAAAGGACGCCATGAACCTGCTCTTGGGCAAGCCCGCCTTTGTATCGGACGTCACTCCCCGGGACTGCCTGGTGGTCAAGATCCTGCGCAGCCCCCACGCCCACGCCCTGATCCGCTCCATCGACACCACCCTGGCCATGAAGGTGCCGGGGATGGTGGCCGTCTATACCTATAAAGACGTACCCAACCACCGCTACACCAACGCGGGCCAGACCTACCCCGAGCCCTCCCCCCACGACCGGCTGATCCTGGACCAGCGGCTCCGCTTTGTGGGGGACGCGGTGGCCATTCTGGCGGGCGAGACCGAGCAGGCCGTCGCCAAGGCCCTGAAGCTGGTGAAGGTGGACTATGAAGTCCTGACCCCGGTGCTGGACCCCCACACCGCGAAAGACAACCCGATTCTCGTCCACCCCGAGGACAACTGGGAATCCCTCTGCCCGGTGGGGGCCGACAACAAGCGGAACCTCTGCGCCAGCGAGACCACCTCGGACGGAGACGTGGAGGCGGTGCTGGCGGACTGCGACATCGTCATCGACCATGTCTGGCACACCAAGCCCTGCCAGCAGGCCATGATGGAGACCTTCCGCACCTACACCGAGATCGATCCCTTCGGGCGGCTCCACGTCATCAGCTCCACCCAGATCGTTTTCCATCTGCGGCGGATCCTCTCCATCGCTCTGGGCATCCCCAAATCCAAGATCCATGTGGAGAAGCCCCGGATCGGCGGCGGCTTCGGCGCAAAACAGACCATGGTGGCCGAGATCTACCCCGCTTTCGTCACCTGGAAAACCGGCCGGGCCGCCCGGCTGGTCTATACCCGGCAGGAGTGCCAGACCGCCGGCAGCCCCCGCCACGAGATGGAGCTCCACGTCCGGCTGGGCGCCAATAAGGACGGCAAGATCCGGGCGCTGGACGTCTACACCCTCTCCAACACCGGCGCATACAGCGAGCACGGCCCCACCACCGTGGGCCTGTCGGGGCATAAGTCGATCCCCCTCTACACCGGCGGGCTGGAAGCCTTCCGGTTCGCGTACGACGTCGTCTATACCAACGTCCAGGCCGCGGGCGCCTACCGCGGCTACGGCGCCACCCAGGGCATCTTCGCCGTGGAGAGCGCCGTAAACGAGCTGGCCGAGCGGCTGGGTGTGGACCCGGTGGCCCTGCGGGAGCAGAACATGGTCCGGGAAGGGATGACCATGCCCGCCTACTACAACGAGGTGGCCAACGCCTGCGCCCTGGACCGCTGCATGGCCCGCTGCAAAGAGCTCTTCGACTGGGACGCACGGTTCCCGGTGCGGGACATGGGCAACGGCAAAGTCCGGGCCGCCGGTGTGGCCATGGCCATGCAGGGCTCGGGCATCTCGGGGGTGGACGTGGGTTCCGCCACCATCAAGCTGAGCGACGACGGGTTCTACAATCTGAGCATCGGCGCGGCGGACATGGGCACCGGCTGCGACACCATTCTGGCCCAGATGGTGGCCGAGTGCATGGACTGCGACCTGGACAACGTAGCCGTGTCCGGCGCAGACTCGGATACCTCCCCCTATGATTCCGGCTCCTACGCTTCCTCCACCACCTACGTCACCGGCAAGGCGGTGGAGCAGGCCTGCGAGAAGCTGAAAAATCAGCTCTGCACCCTGGCCGCCGAGGCCCTGGGCTGCCAGCCGGAGGAACTGGAGTTCACCGGCAAGGCGGTCCGCCGGCTGGACGGCACTGCTGAAATCAGCCTGGCGGACCTCGCCACCCGCTCCATGTGCAGCAACACCACCGCCGTCCAGGCCACCGCCACCCATTCCTCCCCGGTCTCGCCCCCGCCTTTTATGGTGGGCATGGTGGAGATCGAGCTGGACAAGGAGACCGGCGCCGTCACCGTCCTGGACTACAAGGCGGTGGTGGACTGCGGCACCCCCATCAACCCCAATCTGGCCAGGGTCCAGACCGAGGGCGGCATCGTCCAGGGCATCGGCATGGCCCTGTTTGAAGATGTCCACTACACCCCCGAGGGGAAGATTCTCGAGGACTCTCTGATGCAGTATAAGATCCCCACCCGGCTGGACATGGGCCACTTGCAGGTGGAGTTCGAGTCCAGCTACGAGCCCACCGGGCCCTTCGGCGCCAAATCCATCGGCGAAATCGTTATTAACACTCCCTCCCCCGCCATCGCCCATGCGGTGGCCCGGGCCTCCGGCGTCTGGGTGCGGGAGCTGCCCATCACCCCCGAAAAGGTCCTGATGGGGATGCTGGAAAAGGCCGAGGGATGATTTATCTCATCTGTCTAGCCGCCGGGCGGGGCCGCCGGTTCGGCGCGGACAAGCTGCTGGCCCCCTGGCAGGGCCGCCCCCTCTATTCCTGGGGGCTGGAAACCCTGGCGGCGGCCTGCGCAGGGCAAACGGATGCCCGGCTGATCGTCGTCACCAACACCCCCGCCATTGCCGAAAGCGCCCGGGCCCTGGGGGCGGAAGCCGTCCCCAGCCCCGAAAGCGAAAAGGGCCAGAGCTTTAGCATCCGGGCCGGGCTGGACGCCCTGCCGCCTTTACAGGAGAACGATTTTCTCCTCTTTGGGGCGGCGGACCAGCCCCTGCTCCGGGTGGAGACGGTCCGGCGTCTCTTGGACACCGCCGCCCCCGGCGTCTTTGGGGCGACCGTCGCCGCCGGGGACCGGGTGGGCAGCCCGGCCCTTTTCTCCGCCGCGCTGGCCCGCGCTCTCTATGCTCTCGAGGGGGACCGGGGCGGCCGGGGGGTGCTGAACACCCACCCCGAACGGGTGCTCCGGGTGGAGTGTGACCCCGAGGAACTGCGGGACATCGACCGCCCGGAAGATCTGGCCCGCCTCTCACCAAACTAACCCCCACGCCGCCCCGGCAGAGCTCTGCCGGGGCGGCTTTTTGATGCCGGGGGAGAAATCTTTTGTGAAAGGCTTGACAAACCCTCGGCGAGGGGCTATCATAAAGCCGAAGCTGAACTGAATAAAAGGTCTTTGGGGCAGGGTGAAAATCCCGACCGATGGTATAGTCCATGACCCGCCTATATAGGCGGCTGATCTGGTGTGATTCCAGAACCGACGGTTAGAGTCCGGATGGGAAAAGACGTTTTCCGGCTGGCAGGGCGCCGTTGTTACGGCTGCGCTGCCCCGGATTTGTTTCCTGAGGCCATATAGGTTGGCTTCAGGAAATTTTTTTAGGAGGTTTCAGTTTATGAAACGTGGTAATGTCCGCCGCCTCACCGTGGCCGCCCTGATGGGGGCCGTCGCCTTTGTGCTGCAATACTTCAGTTTTTCCATCCCGGTGCTGTCCGCCTTCGCCGAGCTGGATCTCTCGGCCCTGCCCGAGCTAATCGGCGGGTTCATCCTGGGGCCGGTGGGGGCGGTGATGATCGTCACCGTCAAACTGCTGCTCTACATGATCTTTAAGGGCACCAGCTCCATGTACACCGGCGAGATCCAGAACTTTCTGCTTAGCTGCGCCTATGTGCTGCCGGCGGTGCTCTACTACCGCAAACACCGCACCAAGCAGGGCGCGCTGGTGGGCATCGTCCTGGGCAGCATCGTCAGCGTGGTGGCTTCCATCTTCACCAACCTGTACCTGATCTTCCCCGCCTACATGTTCCTCTACGGCATGAGCTGGGACTCCATCCTGGAGATCTGCGCCGTGGCCAGCCCCTGGATCAAGGATATCCCCACCTTTGTGGCCTTCTCGGTGGTGCCTTTCAACCTGGTATCCCGGGCGGTAACCTCGGTGCTGACCATGCTGCTCTATAAGCGAATCAGCGTCCCCCTCAAAAAGATGATTCAGGATTGACCGAACGAGAAAGGAGACACCCCCTTATGAAATTCAGCGTTGACAAACACCTCACCTTCGACCAGGCTGTGGAACTCATGTTCGAGAAGCTGGGCGACTGGAAAATTATGGCCCTGGCCAGCTCGGTGAACGATTATGTCATGGTCCGGAACGTCAGCTGCCTGTTCTACGACCACAAAATCTGGTTCAAGACCGACAAGAACTTCCGCAAGACCCAGCAGCTCTACCAGAACCCCCATGTAGCCCTCTGCTGGAGCGGCGTTCAGGTAGAGGGTCTGGCCGCCAACAAGGGCCTGGTGATCGACGAACCGGACCGCCGGTTTGAAAAGCTCTACAAAGAGTTCCTCTGGGGCAGCTACAACAAGTACTCCCACGAGAAGGACGAGATCATCATCGAGGTGACCCCCAAGTTCGTGGAAGTCTGGGACACCAGTTCGGACAACTACGCCTACCAGATCTTCATCGACTTCGACAAAGAGGAAGTCACTGTCAAACCCTACGACAAAGAGTAACCCTCCCTGACCGCTCCCGCTGGATGACCGGCGCGGGGCGGTCTTTTTTTGCCCGGGCGCGGGCGTGATTGATTGGTTTTGACTGTTTTTGGATGTTTTGACCCCAGAAGGCCCCCAGCTTTGTGAATTATTTCGGTTGAATTTGATTGACTTTGATTGTTTTTGGTGGTATACTCAGGCCAAACAAGAGAAAAACTCCATCATCCGGGGGCCGGATTACAAAAATCAGTCAAAACCCTCCACGGGAGGGTGCCGGATGGGAGTCAGGAAAGGAGCATCTCCCCCATGCTTGCGGAAGAACGGTTCGACAACATCCTCAAACTGCTGGCACAGCGGCGATCGGTGACGGTCCAGGAGCTGTGCGACGCGCTGGACGCCAGCGAATCCACCATCCGGCGGGATCTGGTTCTGCTCCACCAGCAGGGGCGGCTGAACCGGGTCCACGGCGGGGCCACCCTGCCGGACAGCGCCTTCCTCACCGAGGAGCCCACCATGACCGCCAAGGAACAGCAGGCCGTGGCCCAGAAGCAGAGTATCGGCCGGATGGCCGCCGGGTTTGTGCAGGCCAGCGACTTCGTCTTTGTGGACGCGGGCAGCACCACCTTGCAGCTAGTACAGGCCCTACAAGGGCCGGCCCTCCAGGCGACCTTCGTGACCAACGGCATCGCCCACGCCCGGCTGCTGGCCCAGAAGGGCTGCCGGGTCTATGTGCTGGGGGGCGAGATCCGCCCCAACACCGAGGCCATTGTGGGGGCTGCCGCCATGTCCAGCGTCCGGCACTACAATTTCACCAAAGCCTTTATGGGCGCCAACGGCGTCTCCCTGGACAGGGGGTTCACCACCCCCGACGTGGAAGAGGCCGCCCTCAAAGAGCTGGTGATCAGCCGCACCCGGGAAAGCTGGTTCCTGGTAGACGATTCCAAGTTCGGCAAGCTCTACCCCGCGGTGATCTGCGAGCTGACCGACGCCGCCATCGTCACCAACCAGCTGACCAATGAAAAATACCGCCGCCACGTCCTGATCAAAGAGAGCAGCCCGGAGGGCGAAGACGCCCGGGCACCGGAAAAGGAGAATGAGCTATGATTTACACCGTCACCTTTAACCCCGCCATCGACTATGTGGTCCACCTGCCCGGCAGCCTCCAGCTGGACGCCGTCAACCGCACCACCCAGGAGGAATACCAGTTCGGCGGCAAGGGGATCAATGTCTCCAGCGTGCTGAACGCCCTGGGCTGCGAGAACACCGCCCTGGGCTTTGTGGCCGGGCCCACCGGCCGCTGGCTGGAAGATGGGCTCCGGGCCCAGGGGGTGCACACCGACTTCATCCACCTGGACGAGGGGGTCACCCGGATCAACGTCAAGATCAAGGCCGGAGAGGAGACCGAGATCAACGGCCTGGGCCCCCGGATCGGCGAGGCCGACATGGCCCAGCTCACCGCCCAGCTGGACCGGCTGGGCCCCGGGGACGCCCTGGTGCTGGCGGGCAGCATCCCCGCCTGTCTGGCCGGAGACACCTACGAGAAAATCCTGGTCCGGCTGGAGGGCCGGGGGGTCCAGGTGGTGGTGGACGCCACTCGGGACCTGCTGGTGAACGTGCTGCAATACCGGCCCTTCCTCATCAAGCCCAACAACCACGAGCTGGGGGAGATCTTCGGCCGGGTGCTGACCACCGACGCCGAGATTACCGCCTGCGCCGCCATGCTCCAGGCCCGGGGCGCCCGGAACGTCCTGGTGAGCATGGCCGGGGACGGCGCCCTGCTGCTGGATGAGCACGGGGTCACCCACCGGATGGGGGTACCCAAAGGCAAGGTGCTGAACAGCGTGGGCGCCGGAGACAGCATGGTGGCCGGCTTCCTGGCGGGATACCTGCAAAAGGGCGACTACGACTGGGCCCTGAAACTGGGCACCGCCGCAGGCAGCGCCACCGCCTTCTCCCTGGGTCTGGCAACCCGGGAGAAGATCGACGAGCTGCTGGCCACCCTCTGATCCCGCGTAATAAAAAACGTATTTTATAGAGGCATCTATACAAAAAGGAGAGGATCTTATGCGCATTACCGAACTGTTTTCCGTCAATGCCATCGCGCTGGACGGAACGGCCGCCGATCAGGCCGCGGTGATTGACACCCTGGTGGATTTGCAGTGCAACCACGGCAACATCACCGACAAGGCCGCCTATAAGGCCGCCATCTACGCCCGGGAGAAGGAAGCTTCCACCTATGTGGACAACGGCATCACCGTCCCCCACGCCAAAGCCGCCTGCGTCACCCGGCCCAGCCTGGCGGTGCTGCGGCTGGCCCAGCCGGTCCAGTATAACCCCGAGGACGACAGCAAGAGCGACCTGTTCTTTATGATCGCCGCCCCCGAGAATGGCAGTCTGCACGTGGATATGCTGGCCCGGATGATGCAGATGCTGATGCACGAGGACTTTGTGGAAAAGCTCCGGGCGGCCAAGTCCCCCCGGGAATTCCTGGATTTGATCGACGTCCAGGAGCAGCAGCAGTTCGGGGCCGAGAGCTTCACCGACCAGGAGATCGCCCCCCAGGGCTACCGGATCCTGGCGGTGACCGCCTGCCCCACCGGCATCGCCCACACCTACATGGCCGCCGAGGCCCTGGCCAAAGCGGGCACCAAGCTGGGCCTGCCCTGCAAGGTAGAGACCAACGGCTCGGGCGGCGCCAAGAACATCCTGACCGCCGAGGAGATCGCCGCCTGCGACGGCATCATCGTGGCCGCCGACAAGAACGTAGAGACCGCCCGCTTTGACGGCAAACCGGTCCTCTTCACCCGGGTGGACGATGGCATCCACAAGCCGGAAGAGCTGCTCCAGAAGATCGAGAGCGGCACGGTGCCCGTCTTCCACGCCAAGGGCGGCAAGCCCGCCGCCGAGGACGCGGGCAAGGACAGCCTGGGCCACACCGTCTACAAGCACCTGATGAACGGCGTCTCCCACATGCTGCCCTTCGTGGTGGGCGGCGGCATCCTCATCGCCCTGGCTTTCCTCTTCGATGACTTCTCCATCAACCCCGCCAACTTTGGCATGAACACCCCTCTGGCGGCCTTCTTTAAGACGGTGGGCAACGCGGCCTTCAGCTACATGCTGCCCATCCTCTCGGCCTACATCGCCATGTCCATCGCCGACCGGCCGGGCCTGGCCGTGGGCTTTGTGGGCGGCGTGCTGGCCATGAACGGCACCAGCTTCTCGGGGCTGGCCGCGGGCAGCACCACCGGCGTTTCGGGCGGTTTCCTGGCGGCCCTGCTGGCAGGCTTCGCAGCGGGCTATCTGGTCAAGTTCCTTGAGAATATCACCGAAAAACTCCCCAGCAGCGTGGACGGCATCCGGCCCATGCTGATCTATCCCCTGGGCGGCATGCTGGTGATGGGCCTGGTCATGTGCGCCATCAACCCCGTCATGGGCCTGATCAACGAGGGGATCGCCGCCTGGCTGAACACCATGGGCGGCACCTCCAAGGTGCTGCTGGGCGCCATCTGCGGCGGTATGATGAGCGTGGACATGGGCGGCCCCTTCAACAAAGCGGCCTATGTCTTCGGCACCGCGGCTCTGGCCTCCGGCACCTACGATGTGATGGCCGCCGTCATGGTGGGCGGCATGGTTCCCCCCATTGCCATCGCCCTCTCCACCACCTTCTGCCCCAAGAAGTGGACCCGGGAGGAGCGGAAGAACGGTTTCGTCAACTACATCATGGGCCTGTGCTTCATCTCGGAGGGCGCCATCCCCTTCGCCGCCACCGATCCTCTGCGGGTTCTGCCCAGCTGCGTGATCGGCTCGGCTGTGGCGGGCGCGCTGTCCATGGCTTTTGGCTGCACCCTGCGGGCACCCCACGGCGGCATCTTCGTCTTCCCTGTGGTGGGCAACGCTCTGCTGTATGTGGTGGCCCTGGTAGTGGGCAGCGTGGTGGGCGCCGCCCTGCTCAGCCTGGTGAAAAAGCCGGCACAGGAGTGATTCTCCTCTAAAAATCTTTTAAAAATTGGATTTTCCTATAAAAAACACTTGAAAAATTTGTGCAATCGATGTAAAATACTCAATCGCAAGCAACCCATTTAGGAAAGAAGGATTATTACGATGAAATATCTTGCAAAGATTGCTGCCGTCTGCGCCCTGGCTCTGTGCATGGTCGCCTGCGGCGATTCCGCTTCCAGCACCGCTGCTTCCAGCACTGCCGCATCCAGCACCGCCGCTTCCAGCGAGGCTGGCTCTGAGGCTTCTGCCGAGGGCGGCTACACCGGCACCCAGACCGCTTCTGCTACCGGCATGGGCGACCTGAGCGTCACCCTGACCTTCGAGAACGGTGTGGTCACCGACTGCGAGATCGACGCTTCCAACGAGACCCCCGACATCGGCCAGGTCGCCGCTGAGGATCTGGCTCAGGCCATCGTGGACGGCAACACCCCCAACGTGGACGCTGTTGCCAGCGCCACCATCACCTCTGACGCTGTGGTCGAGGCCGCTCAGGCTTGCTTCGACGCCGCTGAGGTTGCATACTAATTCATCGGTACATGAAAAAACCGCCGCAGGCTCCCAAGTGAACTGCACCCCATTTGCTAGACAGTATGGTATACTGGATAACAAGTGGGGTGCTTTATTATGCCAAAAGGAATACCGAACAAAGGTATTCGGCAGAGTATGAGCCGCAAAGGGAACTGTCTGGACAATGCGGTGGCAGAAAACTTCTTCGGCCTACTCAAGAGTGAACTGCTTTATCTGCAAGAATTTGAGTCTATGGAGCACTTCAAGCAGGAACTTGTGAATTATCTTGAGTATTACAACAACCGCAGAATTAAGACAAAACTAAAGGGCTTGCCGCCTGCTATTCACAGACACCAAGCCCTTTCGGCTGCTTAAACAATGTTTGCTTTCAAATATTGTCTAACTTTTTGGGGTCACTTCATTTTTTTGTTTTATTCCGGCTTTTTCGGAGCAGCGCCGGTGCAGATGGCCCCGTGGGGGCAGGCGGCTTTGCAGCGGCCGCAGCGGATGCATTCGGGGCTGTTGGGGGTCTTGTGGACCGGGATATCCAGGGGGCAGGCCTTTTGGCAGGCGGTACACCCGGTGCATTTGGCCGGGTCGATGGAATACCGGTAAAGGGCCACCGGGTTAAACAGGCCGTACACCGCCCCCAAGGGGCAGAGGTACCGGCAGAAGGGCCGGTAGACCACCACCGACAAAAGCAGCAAGAACACCAGCAGCCCCACCTTCCAGGCAAAGAGCCAGGAGAGGGCCGACTGAAGGGCGGGGTTGGCAGAGACCAACGGCAGCCCCCCGAAGAGGGTGCCCGAGGGACAGATGTATTTGCAGAACCAAGGCTGGCCCTGGCCCACCACATCCAGCACCGTCAGGGGCAGCAGGATCACAAACCCCACCAGGATCAGGTATTTCAGCCACCGGAGGTATTTGTCCCCCGGGAGCTTTTTCCATTTTTTGGGGAAAGGGATCTTGTGGACTAGGTCCTGCACCAGCCCGAAGGGGCAGAGCCAGCCGCAGACAAACCGGCCCAACAGCCCCCCGAATATGAGCAGAAAGCCCACCACATAAAAGGAGAAGGAGCGGTCCCGGCTGGTGACCACGGCCTGGAAGGACCCGATGGGGCAGGCCCCCAGGGCTCCCGGGCAGGAATAGCAGTTGAGCCCCGGCACACAGACCTGTTTGGTGGGGCCCTTGTAGATTTTGCCCTGAATGAAACCGGCGGCGTAACCGTTGGTCAGGGCTGCGGTGCAGAGCTGAACCGCCGTCCGCAGATGGTTGATTTTCTTCTTACCCAAGGCCGATACACTCCATGCAGATATTCACCGCTTTGCGGTAGACCAGCTCGATCTCCCCCCGGCCCGCGCCAAGCACCAGGAAGACCAGCCCCAGCCCGATCAGCGCAAGGCCGGCGCGATTTTGCCGCAGAAATCTCATGCGCCCACCTCTTGCAGCATCTGGTCGAGAATCTCCTGCCAGGTTTCTTTGTTCCGGGCGCCCAGGTAGGCGCTGCCCACCTGACGGCCCGCCTCATCCACAAAGAAGGTGGTGGGCACGGTGTTGATCTGGACCAGCAGGCCATAGAGGTCCTCGCCGGGGATGATGTGGAGGTAATCCGCCCCGGTGGTGTCGGCGATCTCCTGGGCCAGGGCCACCTGGTCGGGGTCGATGACGCCGTCCGCCGTCCAGACGTCGGACACCATGCCGATGATCTGCACCCCACGGTCGGCGTACTCCGCCGAGAGCTCGCCCAGCTCGGGCATCTCTTTGATGCAGGGCCCGCAGAAGGTGGCCCAGACGTTCACCATGGTCAGGGTGTGCCCCTCCAGAACCTCCTGGGTGACGGTGTTGCCCGCCAGATCCTGGGCGGTGAAGGCCGAGAGGATGCCGGGGGCGGTGTTGGCCGCGCCGGACGACGCCTCAGAGGCCGGGGTCGACTGGGCCGCCGAGGCCGCCGGGCTGGTGGAACCGGTGGAAAAAGAACCGGCCTCTCCCCCGCAGGACGCCAGGCCCAACACCAGACAAACCGCCGCCGCCAGGCCCAGGGCCCGGTTCCAGTTTCGGTTACAGAATCGTTTCATGCAGATACCCTCCGTTGGATGACAATTTTTCAGGGTAACTTTACTATAAGCCGGGCGGTTTTTCTGTGATTGAATCACCAACCGGGGGCGGAGGGGCTTTTCTCCCCCACGAATTGACATTTTCCGCCGGGGCTGATAATATTAGTGTGCATATTAGAGAATCGGGCAGGGCTGGAGCCCCTGCCCCCTCGTGGAAAAAGGGAGAGAAGGATCAGAAATGGCGATGGATGGATTTCTTTACAGCACCTATGTTCAGATTTTGAAGGATGAGCTGCTGCCGGCCATGGGCTGCACCGAGCCCATCGCGGTGGCCTATGCGGGGGCCATCGCCCGCCGGGCCCTGGGGGCCCTGCCCGACCGGGTGGTGATCGAGGTCAGCCGGAACATCATTAAAAATGTCAAGAGCGTCATCGTCCCCCACACCGGCGGGATGCGGGGGCTGGAAGCCGCCTGCGCTGTGGGCATTGTGGCGGGCAAGGCCGACCGGGAGCTGGAGGTCATCTCGGAGGTGACCCCCGAGCAGATCGAAGCCACCCAGAAGTACGTCCAGGACACCCCCATGACGGTGGATTTTGCAAAGTCGGACCTGATCTTCGACATCTGCATCACCGTCTACCGGGGGTCCGACTCCGCCTTTGTCCGGATCGTGGACTACCACACCAACGTGGTCTGTGTCCGCCGGGGCGAGGAGGTGCTGCTCTCCCGGGAGATCACCGGCAAGACCGAGAGCGCCATGGCGGACAAGAGCCTTTTGACCATTGAGAACATCTACAACTTCGCCAACGAGGTGAAGATCGAGGACGTGAAAGAGGTCCTGGACCGGCAGATCGCCTACAACATGGCCATCGCCGAGGAGGGCATCCGGGGCAACTACGGCGCCAACATCGGCAAGGTGCTGCTGAAAACCTACGGCGAGGAGGACATCAAGATCCGGGCCCGGGCCATGGCCGCCGCCGGGTCGGACGCCCGGATGAACGGCTGCGAGCTGCCGGTGGTCATCAACTCGGGCAGCGGCAACCAGGGCATCACTGCCTCGGTGCCGGTGATCGTCTACGCCCGCCACCTGGGGGTCAGCGACGAGAAGCTCTATCGGGCGCTGGTGGTGTCCAACCTTTCCACCCTCCACATCAAGGAGGGCATCGGCCGCCTGTCCGCCTACTGCGGCGCGGTGGGGGCCGGTTCCGGCGCTGGGGCGGGCATCGCCTATCTGATGGGCGGGGACTTCACCACCCTGGCCCACACCCTGGTGAACAGTCTGGCCATCATCTCGGGCACCATCTGCGACGGCGCCAAGGCCTCCTGCGCGGCCAAGATCGCCTCGGCGGTGGACGCGGGCATCCTGGGCTATTACATGTACCAGAACGGCCAGGAATTTTTGGGCGGCGACGGCATCGTCAAGCGGGGGGTAGAGAACACCATCCGCTGCATCGGTCTGCTGGCCTCGGTGGGGATGCAGGAGACCGACAAGGAGATCGTCAAACTGATGATCCAAAATAACTTTATGGCCTGAGGCAATACCATGAAGCAGACCGAAACCCTGAAAGAAAAAGTCTATAACCAAATCTTAGAGGACATCGTCCAGGGGCAGTTTAAAGCCGGGCAGATCCTCACCGAACAGGAACTGGTGGGGCGGTACGCCGTGAGCAAATCCCCGGTACGGGAGGCGCTGACCGTTCTTTCCAGCGAGGGAATCCTGACCAACATCCCCCGGTACGGCTACGAGGTGTACAGCTTTACCCTGGAGCGGGTGGCCAATATCATGGAATTCCGCTCGGTTTTGGAGGATCACCTGCTCTGCCGGACAGCCCAGACCATCCAGCCCCAGGACATCGCCCAGCTGCGGGCCCTGATCCGGCAGGAGGAGCCGGGCTGCGGCGTCTGGGAGCACTGGCAGATCAACGAGAATTTTCATCTGGCGCTGGCGGCTCTGGCCCGGAACGAATACTGCTACCAGGAACTGCGCCGCTCCATGCGGCTTTTGAAACTGGCCTACGCCCAGTTTTACTGGTCTCAGTGGAACCGGGCGGCCCTGCCCAACGACCTGAAAAACCACAGCTCCATCCTGGACGAGCTGGAACAGGGCAACCTGAGCGCCGCCCGGATCTGCCTGAAAAACGACCTGGCGGACTTCTGCATGCAGTGATCCGCCGATAAAACCACAAAAGGACCAGCCATCAATGAAGTGACCCCAAAAAGTTAGACAATAATTTGAAATAAAAATAGTTCAAACAGCCGAAAGGGCTTGTTGTCTGTGAATTGCAGGCGGCAGGCCCTTTAGCTTTGCCTTAATACGCCGGTTATTGTAGTAATCCAGATAGTCAATGA
>NZ_BQKV01000103.1 GCF_022180365.1 Faecalibacterium gallinarum | reverse complement strand
AGTACCAGCGTATGCTCAAAGCTAAAGGTGTCCGGCAAAGTATGAGCCGCAAGGGAAATTGCCTGGACAATGCTGTGGCAGAAAACTTTTTCGGTCTGCTAAAGAGTGAACTGCTTTATCTGCAAAAGTTCCAGTCCATGCAGAACTTCAAACAAGAACTCATTGACTATCTGGATTACTACAATAACCGGCGTATTAAGGCAAAGCTAAAGGGCCTGCCGCCTGCAATTCACAGACAACAAGCCCTTTCGGCTGTTTGAACTATTTTTATTTCAAATTATTGTCTAACTTTTTGGGGTCACTTC
>NZ_BQKV01000102.1 GCF_022180365.1 Faecalibacterium gallinarum | reverse complement strand
AAGCCAAACAAGAGATATACACCGGAATTCAAGAAAATGGTAATCGAAACCATGCTGGAAGAAAAGCTGGGTTACCGGGAAACGGCCCGGCGCTTTCAAGTATGCAACCATTACCGAATTCAACAATGGGAGCAAATTTACCTGACTGAAGGTCCGGAAGGCTTTGAAGTGGAACGGCGTGGCCGAGGGAACAAAGGACGTCCTCGGCAGCTGCCGAAAGAGGTAGAAGAAGATCTGCTGGCAGAGGTTCAGAGACTTCGAGCGGAGAATGAATACTTAAAAAACTTACAAGCCTTGGTTTTGGAACGAGAGCGACGCCAGAGGAAAAAGCCCTGGTAGTCCAAAAACTGAGGCCGAAATATCCATTGTCTGTTCTGCTTGAAATCGCTCAGCTGCCCCGTGCCACCTTCTACTACCACCGAAAGCAGATGCACAGGATAGATAAATACGCACAAGCAAAGACAGAGATTTCTGCCATCTACCACGAAAATAAAGGTCGGTATGGCTACCGGCGTATCACGATTGCGCTTCGCAGCAGAGGAATATATCTGAACCACAAGACAGTACAGAGACTCATGAAGCAGCTGAGACTGGTTTGTCGTGTCAGAGTGAAAAAATATCGCTCTTACAAAGGAAATGTAGGCAAGGTTGCGCCCAATCTGCTGAACAGAGATTTTTACGCAGAAAAGCCAAATCAAAAGTGGGTTACCGATGTGACAGAGTTCAGTCTGTTTGGACAGAAACTCTATCTTTCTCCTATTCTGGATCTGCACAACGGGTATCTGGTCAGCTATACCATCTCTGAACGGCCGGTTTTGAGTATGGTAACAACCATGCTCGACAAAGCTTTTGCAGTTATACCGGATGGAACCGGGCTGATTCTCCATTCCGACCAGGGCTGGCAATACCAGCACAAACAGTACCAGCGTATGCTCAAAGCTAAAGGCATCCGGCAAAGTATGAGCCGCAAGGGAAACTGCCTGGACAATGCAGTGGCAGAAAACTTCTTCGGCCTGCTAAAAAGTGAACTGCTTTATCTGCAAAAGTTCCAGTCCATGCAGCACTTCAAACAAGAGCTCATTGACTATCTGGATTACTACAATAACCGGCGTATTAAGGCAAAGCTAAAGGGCCTGCCGCCTGCAATTCACAGACAACAAGCCCTTTCGGCTGCTTGAACTATTTTTATTTCAAATTATTGTCTAACTTTTTGGGGTCACTTCACCTACGCCGTCCGGCTCTTTTCTGTTTGGATGGGTTTTAAAGATCAGATGCCCTGGAAGCTGAAGGTAAAGTCCATGGACTTGGATGCGTCGGGGATGTACTCCGGGTGGACCGGTGCGCCCCAGCTGTCGTCGCCGCCCACGCCCATCTGGGCGCCGATGGCCCGGATCACGGTGTAGTGGACCGGGGGCAGCTCGTAGGGGTGGCGGGCATTTTCCATCTCGTGGGGGGTGTAGGGCAGGGCCGAGAAGGTCATGGGCTCTGCCGCCGTGAACAGCAGGCCCCGTCCCTTCCGGTCGGTGACCTTGGCCCAGCGGACGCCGGTCTTGGCGCCGCACTCCTGGGGCACCAGGTACTGGGCCATGTTGTCGGCCACCAGGTTCCGGTAGACTCCCAGCTTTGCACCGTGCTGGCGATCCCAGTAGGTCTCGGCGGGGCCATTGCCGTACCACTCCAGGTGGTCATAGTCGGCGTTGATCTTGAAGAGTACGCCAAACTCCGGCATTCCGGGCAGGCCTTCCACCGGATCCCAATGGAGGGTGGTCTCGATCCGGCCGTCCCCAAAGACCCGATAGGTCAGGGTGCACCCGGCCGCCGGGGTGGTCTGGAGATTGTACTGGTACTTCACCACCACGCTGTCTTCCAGCACCTCATGGACGGGGTTAATATAAGTAGTGCCGCCGGTGGGGTTGGGAATGGCTTTGCCCACCCCTTTGGTGGTGGCATAGAGGCTGGCCAGCTTCCACTGGCCCCGCAGGCCCGCCATGTTGTTGCCCATGTCGTTGTCGATGGGGGCGCGCCAGAAGTTGGGCCGGGGCACTTCTTCGATCATCTCCTTGCCGCCCCAGCGGTAGGAGGTCAGGCCGCCGTTCAGGTCCGAGAACAGCGCATCGAAGTGCTCGCCCCGCACCCCGATGTTATGGGTGCCGCAGGTGACCACAAAGGGGGCAGCCTTCGCCTTGGCGGGAGCGTCGATCTTGGCGATGATCCCCTGGCCGAAGGCCACCTCGTGGCCCGCCTTGGCCCAGAGGGTATCGGCCTTAAGCCGGAAGCTGATGGTCAGGGCATACTCGCCGGGGGCGGTGGGCAGCTCCACCGGCAGGGGGAAGTCCCGCTTTGAGTCGGGGGCCACGGTAATCCCCTCCAGTTTCCACTCCCGGACCAGCACGCCGTCCTTTTGCAGCAGGGCGAAGCAGTCGTAAGCATCCGTGGAGACAAAGAGGTTTTTGTTCCAGACCCGGAAGGCTGCGGCGTCCACCTCTACGGCGATGTTCTGGTAGCAGAACTTGACCTCCTGCATCTTGGGGGAGGGAGCGCGGTCGCCGCCGTAGACGATGCCGTTGCCGCTGAAGTTATAGTCGGTGGGTCGCTCGCCGAAATCGCCGCCGAAAGCCTGGAACCATTTGCCGTACCGGTCCTTCTTAAAGATGGACTGGTCGATGTAGTCCCAGATAAAGCCGCCCTGGTAGCCCGAGTTCTCCCGGTCGGCCAGCTCGGTGTACTTATGCAGCGCGCCGCAGGAGTTGCCCATGGCGTGGCTGTACTCGCAGTTGATGAAGGGGCGGACATCCCCCTGGGCCAGATAGGCCTCGATGTCGGTCACCTTGGCGTACATCCGGCTCTCCATGTCAGTGGTCTGGGGGTAACGGGGATCCCAGTACACGCCCTCGTAGTGGACCAGGCGGGTGTTGTCCAGCTGGCGGAGCATCTCGGACATTTCCAGCAGCGTCTCGCCGCCAAAGGACTCGTTGCCCAGGGACCAGATCACCACCGCCGGGTGGTTTTTGTCCCGCTCATAGGTGGCCCGCAGACGGTTGAGCATCATCTCACGCCATTCGGGCTTGCCATCCGGCAGCAGGAACTCCTTGCCCCGGGTGCCCATGTTGTAGGCGTCCCAGGTGCCGTGGGTCTCGAGGTTGTTCTCGGCGATCATGTACAGGCCGTACCGGTCGCACAGATCGTAGAGCAGATCCTGGTTCTGGTAGTGGCTGGTGCGGATGGCGTTGATGTTGTTCTGCTTCATGGTCCGAACGTCCAGCTCGGTCTCTTCCGGCGAGCAGGCCCGGCCGGTGACGGCGCTGAACTCGTGGCGGTTGGCCCCCTTAAAGACGATCCGCTTGCCGTTGATGAGCATCCGGTTGCCCTTCATCTCAAATTTGCGGAAACCGACTTTTCGGGTGGTGTACTCCACCGCCTCCCCGGCGGCGTTGTACAGCACGATTTCCAGGTCGTAGAGGTTGGGCTCCTCGGCGCTCCAGAGCTTGGGCGACTCCACCCGATGACTGAAATGGGCGGCCTTTTCCAGAGAGACCGACTCGGAGAAGAGTTCCTTCTCCCCCTCTTTCAGGGTCAGGCAGGCACTGCCGGCGCCGGAGGTTTTGAGCTTGACTTCCAGGTCGGCGTGGGAGAATCCCTCCCCCTCAAAGAGGGTGCGGACCGACAGGTCTTCCAGATGCACCTCGGGGATGGCATAGAGCCAGACGCTGCGGTAGATGCCCGAGAAGCGGTAGAAATCCTGGTCCTCGCACCAGCTGGAAGAAGTCCACTTAAATACCTGGGCCGCCAGCTTGTTGATGCCGGGTTTCACATAGGGGGTCAGGTCGAAGGCGTGGGCCGAGAAGGTGTCCTCAGTGTAACCCACATACTGGCCGTTAAGCCAGAGGGCCATGCCGCTCTCGACGCCCTCGAACTCCACCCGCAGGGGCTTGTTCTGCATGGCCTCGGGCAGCTCGAAGTATTTGACATAGCTGGCCACCGGGTTGAACCGCTCCGGGATGCCCCCCTGCTGGACCTCCTCCCGGCCGTCCCAGGGGTACTGGGTGTTGGCGTACTGGGGAACGTCGTAGCCCTCCATCTGGATATGGGCCGGGACATGGATCTCATCCCAGAGGGTGCAGTCATAATCCTCTTTCTCAAAGCCGGGGATGGCGCTGGCGTAGTTTTTCGCGTAGGCAAATTTCCACAGACCGTCCAGCCGGAGCGCCATCGAGCTCTCGCCGGCCAGCATCTCTTCCCGGGTGGGGTAGATTTTTCCGCTGGCGTGGGGCGGCAGGACGTTCTCTGCGAAAAATGTGGGATCTTTTACCTTTGCATAGTCAAATGCTGCCATGGTGTGATACCTCACTTCAAAAAAATCTCTCCTCCCGCCCGGGAGGCTAAAGCCCCCCGGGCAAGCCCTGCTCGGCTTTGAGCAGGCGGATGAAGGAGAGAGATAATTTAGTTTTTTACGTTTTTACGAAAGGGGAAAAACAGGGCGGAATCTTACTTCACCGCACCGGTGATGCCCTCGGCAAACTGCTTTTGCAGGATGAAGAAGACGATCATGGTGGGGATGGAGCAGAACAGAACGCCCATCATCAAAACGCCGTAGTCGATGCTGTAACCGGCCGAGAGGTTGGCGATCAGCATGGGCATGGTCTGGGCGTCGGCCTGGTTCAGGACGACCTTGGGCCAGAGGTAAGCGTTCCACGCGTTCATGAAGGTGATGACCGCCGCAGCCGCATAGGTGGATCTCATGATGGGGACGTACATCCGGAAGAAGATCCCGATTTCACTCAGGCCATCGATCCGGGCCGCCTGCATCAGATCCAGCGGGAAGTTGCGAGAGTTCTGGCGGAACATCATAATCAGGAAGGGGGTGGACAGGCTGGGCAGGATGAAGCCCCAGACCGTATTCAGCAGGCCCATCTGGGACATCATCTTGAACAGGGGCACCATGGTGGCCACCTGGGGGACCATCATGGCCAGCAGCAGGATGCCGAACAGCCGGTCCTTGCCCTTGTCGTGGTAGAGCTCAAAGCCGAAACCCGCCAGTGAGCAGATGAACAGGGAGGCCACCGTCTGCACAATGGAGTACACGAAGGAGTTCTTCATGGCGCCCCAGAGGTTCTGCTGGGTGATCAGGTTCTTGAAGTTTTCCAGCGCATAGCTGCCGAACATGATCTTGCCGCGGGCCACATCCAGAGAGGTATTGGTGGCGGCGGAGATCATCCACAGCAGCGGGAACACCGACAGGAAGGAGACGATAATCAGGAAAATGTAGGCCGGGATCAGACGCCGCTGGATGGTGGAGTGATTGGCCTTGCCGGTTTTTGCCTTTGCGGGGGCTTCCATCGTCTTAGTCACGCTTGTCACCTACCTTCATATTGATAAAGGACAGCACCGCCACCATCACAAAGATGATGAAGGACAGCGCCGAGGCGTAGCCGAAGTTCGCAACGCCCTGGCCGAAGGAGTTATTATAAATGTAATGGGACATGGTGATGGTAGAGTTGGCCGGGCCGCCGTTGGTCAGGTTGACCGACTCGTCGAACAGCTGCAGGGTACCGTTGATGGACATGATGGCGGTCATCACGATGGTGGGCCGCAGCAGGGGGACGGTGATCTTCCAGAACGTCTGCCAGCCGTTGGCGCCGTCGATCTTGGCGGCCTCGTACACCGAGTAATCGATGTTCTGCAGGCCCGCCAGGAAGAAGACCATGTTATAGCCGGTCCAGCGCCAGATCAGGGCGATGATGATAATGATCTTGGCGCTGGTGGGGTTGCCCAGGAAGTTGTAGTTGGTCTCCAGGATGCCGATCTTGACCAGGATGGTGTTGACCAGGCCCTCGGTGGCGAAGAGGGATTTGAAGATCAAAGAGTAGGAAACCAGCGAGGTGGCGCAGGGCAGGAACACGCAGGTACGGAAGAAGCCCTTGAACCGCAGATCGTGGTTGTTCAGCAGCTGGGCCAGCAGCATGGCCAGGATCAGCATGATGGGCACTTCGATGATCAGGTACAGGAAGGTGTTGACCATCGACCGCTGGAACAGCTGGTCCTTCAGCATACGGGTGTAGTTATAGAACAGGGGCTCGGCCCACTTCATGTTGGCGCTGGAGCCGGTTTTCAGCGAGGTGAACACCGCGTTGATGATGGGGATAAAGCTCATGATGGTGATCAGCAGGGTGCCGGGCAGCAGATAGAACCAGCCCGCGCGGCGCTGTTTCGCCATTAGGGTGCCATGATTTGCTTTCAAGAGAAAGCCCTCCTTTCCGCTTGAACCCGAAAAACGGGGAATCGCGTGGGATTCCCCGTTTCCGGTTCACAGGTTAGCGTCCGTTTTGCCAGCCTTACAGGCCCATCTCAAAGCGGATCTGCTGTTCAGCGTTGGCCAGCTCGTCATCCAGGTTGGCGCCGTTGATGGTGTTGATGATGGCCGCCGCCATGTAGGTACGGGCACGGTAGTGGTAGTCGCTCTGCTCGATGATGGGCACGTTGCCGCCCATCTCGACGATCTGTGCGTAGATCGGGGTGTTGTTGAAGTACTCCACACCCTCGTTGTAAACGTCGGACTCGCCGCAGGCCAGAACGGTGGTGATGACGCCGCCGTCACGCAGGGCGTTGTCGTAGGTCACGGTGCTGCCGCCGAAGGTGTAGGCCAGGAACTCCTTGGCCAGATCCACGTTGTCGCAGTTGGCGGTGATGTACAGAGAAGAGCCGCCGTTGGAGGCGTAGCCCTCGCCGCCGGCCAGGGTGGGCAGAGAGGTGATCTCCCACTTGCCGGAGTTCTCGGGCACCTGGCAGATGGTGGGGATGATCCAGTTGCCGTTCATGACGCCGGCAACCATGTCGCCCAGAATGACCTGGTTGATGTAGCCGGACCAGTCGTTGGCCAGGTAGCAGACGTTCTTCTGGACCATCTCAACGATGACCTCGCAGACCTGGCGCAGGGGCTCGTTGCCGGTGATGAAGGGCTCGCCGTCCTTGAACTGAGAAGCGTCCTCCGCCTGGAGCATCATGTAGATCAGGTCGTTGCCGTCGCCGTCCATGCAGAGCAGGTACTTGCCGGTGGCGTTGTAGACGTCCTGGCCCACCTTGATGAAGTCGGCCCAGGAGATGCCGGTCATGTCGTCGATGGTGTAGCCAGCCTGCTCCAGCAGATCGGTGCGGTAGGCAAAGATAACGGTGCCGTTGTCCACGGGCACGCCGTAGTGCACGCCGTCGATGGTGGAGTAGGAGAGCTTCTCCTCGCTGATGCCGGTCCAGTCAATGTCGGCGCCCTCAACGGGGACAAAGGCGTCGGGATAATCGCTGACGTACTTCTGGATGTAGTGATCCTGGAACAGGACGATGTCGGGCAGGGTGCTGTAATCGCCGGCGGAAGCGGCCAGGGTGATGGCGTTCTCGACGTCGGAAGACTGAGACTGCTCGATGATCTCCAGCTCAAAGTCGGGGTCCACATTCTCCTTGTAGTCGGCGGCGGCGGCGTTCAGAGCGGGGATGTTGAAGCTG
The DNA here is from genome assembly GCF_022180365.1 of Faecalibacterium gallinarum. Taxonomy (GTDB): domain Bacteria; phylum Bacillota; class Clostridia; order Oscillospirales; family Ruminococcaceae; genus Faecalibacterium; species Faecalibacterium gallinarum. Next base: position 4,688 of record NZ_BQKV01000102.1, on the reverse strand, counting down.
GCATCCCAGGCGTAGGCAGTCAGCTTGTGGCCGCCCTCAGCAGCGGTGCTGCCCGCGGTGGAACCAGCGGTAGAAGCTGCGGTGGAGCTGGAGCTGCTGCCGCAGGCGGCCAGGACACCAGCGGCGCTGACCGCGGCCAGACCAGCAAGGAACGAACGACGAGTGATCTTTTTCATAGCAATTTCTCCTTCATCCAAAATGATCCGTCGGATTTTGGAGGAAAAGAAATATGTATATTTTTCACAATTCTTTTCCTTCTCCATCCATTCATTGTATGTATTATACCAACCATTTCTGCGAATTTGCGGGTAATTCCAATCAAAAAAAGAGCAAATTCAATCATCTGTGGATTGAATTTGCTCTCTATCTCCCCCGGATTTGGTAGATTTCACAAAACCGGCCGATAATTTTTCACAGGATCACAGGCGGTTCTCAGAGATCCTCCTTGGTTTTCCAGCCTTTTCGGGCTGAAATTTTATACTCCAGAACCTTGCCTTTATAATCTTTGCTGTTTTTCTTGTATTGATAAGGAGTCATCCCCACAATTTTCTGAAAATTACGGTCAAAGGAGGAAACACTCTGGTACCCCACCCGGAGGGCCACTTCCAGCATGGAGCAGCTGGTTGTATTGAGCAGATCGCACCCTTGCCGGATCCGCACCGCGGTCAGGTACTCGTTCGGGGACATATTCAGATACTCTTTAAACTTCCGGCGGAGGTGGGCCTCGCTGAGGGAACACTGGGCTGCCATCTCCTGGATGGAGATGGGGTTCATATAGGCCCGGTCGATGTACTCCATGGCGGGCATGATCTGGTGCAGCCCGGCATTGATGAGCTGCACTGGGTTGTTGCCGTCGCTCTCATAGAGGCGGGCGGCCAGCAATAGCAGAGAGGTCAAAAGGCTGTGAGCCACCTCGGTGTGGTAGTTCTGCGGGGTGCGGTACTCGTCCAGCGCCAGGCGGATCAGCCGGGCCAGGGACTCATCCTCGGCCTCGGTCAGATATTTGGCGCCGCTGGCCAGCCGCCGGACCATCATCTCCACAAAGAGCGGGTCGTCGGGGAACGCTTTGCGGAGGATCCTTTGGGGATTGATGAAAAGATACTCCCACTGGTTGAGGCCGTGGTCCCGGCTGATGGTGGTGTGCAGGCAGTTGGCGGGAATGAGGGTTATCACGCCCCCCTGGTATTCGTATTTCTGCTCATCAATATAAATGGTGCCCTCGCCCCACTGGCACAACCCCACCTCCATCAGGTTGTGAAAGTGCAGATCCTCCGCCTCGGTGCCGTAGCTGCGCAGCCACTCCTCCCCCAGCAGGGCCAGGGCGGGCTCATGTTCCGGCAGCTCATAATAGCGCAGCTGAATGGTGGGCTTGTTTCGGCTATTTTTTGTTTCCATAAACAGCTCCCCCGCTGCCGTGGGCAGCGTTTTGCTTTTTTAAACCTATTATATGCGCCAGAGGCCGCCGGCGCAATCCTCCCAGTCTGTTTTTGCCGGGTCCGGGCCTGTATATCTCGACAAAACTCTTGCCCGGATCAACAAAATTGTATTTACTGTTGCTATTCTTATCGCTATAATAAGAGCAATTTAACACACCACAACCGCGGAGGAAAGAATCGGCTTATGAGCATTCGATTTGAAGAAAAAACCTCAACCTTTACCCTTCACACCCAAAACTCCACCTACCAGATGCAGCTGGACCCCATGGGCCACCTGCTGCACCTGTATTATGGCCGCCGGATCGGCGATGGAAACAACTTCCACCTCTACCCCACCGCCGACCACGGTTTCTCCCCCGACTTTTACGCGGCCCAGGCCGTCCGGGGCTCCTACTCTCCGGACGTTCTGCCCCAGGAATACCCCGCCGCCAACCGGGGAGATTTCCGGGTACCGGCAGCGGATGTCGTGAACGCCGGGGGCGCCCGGGGCGCTGAGTTCGTCTACGCCGGCCACAGTGTCCAGGCCGGGGCCTATGCCCTGGAGGGGCTGCCCGCTTCTTTCGGCGAGGACTGCGAGACATTGACCATCGAGCTGCGGGACACCGTGCTGGGGCTGCGGGTCCAGCTTTTCTACGGCGTATACGAGGCCCAGGACATCATCACCCGGGCCGCTGTCCTGACCAACGAGAGCGGTGAGCCCCTCACCCTGGAAAAGGCCGCTTCCGCCTGCCTGGATCTGCCCTTCGGCAAGTGGGACCTGATCCAGTTCCACGGCCGCCACGCCATGGAGCGCCAGCCCGAGCGCACCCATCTGGGCCGGGACATCCGCCGGGTGGGCAGTGTGCGGGGCGCTTCCAGCCACCATCACAACCCCTTTGTGATCCTCTGTGAGCCCGCTGCCACTGAGGACTGGGGCAGCTGCTACGGCGTGATGCCGGTCTACTCCGGCAACCACTGCACCGACATCGAGGTGGACTACAACGGCTCCACCCGTCTGGTCACCGGCATCCACCCCGACGGCTTCCGGTGGCATCTGGCCCCGGGCGAAACTTTCACCACCCCCCAGGTGCTGCTCTGCTACACCCACGAGGGCCTGGGCGAACTGTCCCGCCACTATCACCGGTTCATCCGGCAGTCCCTCTGCCGCTCCACCGGCACCCAGATGAGCGAGGTGCTGATCAACAACTGGGAGGCCACCTATTTTAACTTCGACCAGGACAAGATCTACGCCATCGCCCAGAAGGCCGCCAGCCTGGGCGTGGGGCTGATGGTGCTGGACGACGGCTGGTTCGGCAAGCGGGACAGCGACACCAGCGGCCTGGGCGACTGGTTCGTCAACACCGAAAAACTCAAAGGGGGCCTTTCGCCCCTGATCGAAAAGATCAACGCCCTGGGAATGAAGTTCGGCATCTGGATCGAGCCCGAGATGGTCAGCGAGGACTCGGACCTCTACCGCGCCCACCCCGATTGGGCCCTGACCCTGCCCGGCCGCCAGCCCATCCTGGGCCGGGGCCAGCTGGTGCTGGATATGAGCCGCCCCGAGGTGGTGGACTATCTGACCGACTGCTTCACCAAGCTTTTGAGCGAGAACCACATCGAGTACATCAAGTGGGACATGAACCGGAACATGGCGGACGTGTACAGCCACGCCCTGCCCCCCGAGCGCCAGGGCGAGGTGTTCCACCGGTACATCCTGGGGGTCTATGCCCTGATGGACCGGCTGACCTCCCGGTTCCCCCACGTTCTGTTTGAGGGCTGCGCCGGCGGCGGCGGCCGGTTCGATGCCGGTATGCTGGCCTATGTGCCCCAGTTCTGGTGCAGCGACAACACCGACGCCATCGAGCGGCTGACCATTCAGTACGGCACCTCCTTCGGCTACCCGGTTTCTTCCATGGGCGCCCATGTCTCGGCCTGCCCCAACCACCAGACCGGCCGCACCGTTCCCCTGGGCACCCGGGGTGTGGTGGCCATGTCCGGCACCTTTGGCTATGAGCTGGATCTGAATAAGCTCAGCCGGAAGGAGATGTCCCTGGTCAAAAAGCAGATTGCCCGTTACCAGAGCTACGCCGAACTGATCCGCACCGGCGATTATTATCGGCTGACGAGTCCCCTCGAGGCCGATTTCTGGCACGGCTGGCAGTTCGCCGCCCCCGATGCCTCGGAGGCTCTGATGAATCTGGTGGTGGTCCATCCCCAGGGCAACCCCCTGCCCCTCCACATCCAGTGGAAGGGTCTGGACCCCGACGGGGTGTACAAGATCGTCCGGTGCGAATTCCCGGGCGTGCCCGAGAAGCTGCCCGCCCATACCTGGGCCAAAGAGATCACAGGACAGAAGTTCACCGGCGCACAGCTGATGTACGCAGGCCAGACCCTGCCCCAGCTCTACGGCGACTACCCCAGCGCCCAGATCCTGATCAAGAAAACCCGCTGAACCGGAGGAGTCCCCCATGAACTTTGACGAAACCGTCCACAGCCAGGAGATCTACGACTCCGGGGCCGGGGAGATTCTGGCGGTCCAGGACCAGTGCCTGGAGCGGCTCTACGACTACAACGCCACCCGCCCCACCGAACGGGAAAAACGGGGCCGGATGCTCCGGGAGATGCTGGCCGAGTGCGGCGAAAACTGCTGGATCGAGCCCCCCTTCTATTCCAACTGGGGCGGGCGGTTCGTCCATTTCGGCAAAAACGTCTACGCCAACTTTGGCCTGACCTGTGTGGATGACACCCACATCTATGTGGGGGACTACACCATGATCGGCCCCCACTGCATCCTGGCCACCGCCAACCACCCCATCCTGCCTGAGCTGCGGGAAAAAGCCTACCAGTACAATCTGCCCATCCACATCGGGCGAAACTGCTGGCTGGGAGCCGGGGTCATCGTGGTACCCGGGGTGACCATTGGGGAGAACTCCGTCATCGGCGCGGGCAGCGTGGTGACCAAAGACATCCCCGCCAATGTGGTGGCGGTGGGCAACCCCTGCCGGGTGCTGCGCCCCATCAGCGACCACGACCGGGAGTACTTTTACCGGGAGCGGAAAATCCGCTGGGAAAAACTGGGCCTTTAACCGCCCTTTCTAAAAAACACAGCCCCCGTCCGGGTATTTGAACCGGTCCAAATTGTGTGGACAGTACAAAAAAGCCCCAAGTGTAGGAGATTAGGATTCAGCAGGAGTGGCGGAGCGTTAGCGGAGCCACTCCTGCTTTCGTTTGGATTCGCTCGTGGTTATAAAACTGGATGTATCGGTCGATCAT
>NZ_BQKV01000101.1 GCF_022180365.1 Faecalibacterium gallinarum | reverse complement strand
CCTAATTGATGCTACGCATCAATGACGCTTTTTCGGCTAACTCTGCAAAAGACTCGGAGTAAGAATTCATCCCGTTCGACTTGCATGTGTTAGGCGCGCCGCCAGCGTTCGTCCTGAGCCAGGATCAAACTCTTTATAAATGATATTTAAATCACTCAAAAGTGTTTAAATCTTGTTCTTCGCTCAGCACGCAATCGCTTGCGTCCTATACGAATTACTTTGTTTTTGGAATTGTTTAATGTGCGTTTCCAATCGCACACAATAAGGTTCCGTTACAAGTTTTTCGATATTGTTCAATTTTCAAGGTCCTGCGTGTCGCTCGCCTCTCGGCCGGCGACCTCTTTATTTTACCACCGAGCCGTTCGTTTGTCAAGCACTTTTTTTCGAAGTGTTTTGAACTTTTCGATCGGTTTCGTGGGCTCCCGCAAGAGTCATTCTTTCGTGTGACCCGGGGTGCCTGAGTATAATACCACCGCCCCGCCCTTTTGTCAACACCTTTTTTGGGTTTTTTTGGAGTTTTTTCGGGAGGTGGGAGACTTGACAACCGGCGGCCTCCAAACGTATCATTACCATAATACCAGCCCCTTTATACAGATACTAATAGAAAAGGAGAAGTCCGATGCCCTGTGTCACCATCCGCGGCTGCCGTATCGGCGAGGGCCGCCCTAAAACCATTCTGCCCATTGTGGAGAAAACCGAAGCCGAAATTCTGGCTCGGGGGGCAGCCTTTGCCTCCCTGCCTGTGGACTGCGTCGAATGGCGGGCCGACTGGTTCGACGCCAGCGCAGACCCCGACGCTGTGGCCCACTGTCTGACCGGCCTGCGGCAGGCTCTGGGAGAAAAGCTCCTTCTGGTTACCTACCGCACCAAAGCCGAAGGTGGCGAAAAGGCCCTCTCCCCCATCGGGTACACTGAATTCTGCGGCTGGGTCTGTGCCAGCGGCTGCGCCGATCTTCTGGATCTGGAACTCTTCCCCGCCGGGGAGACTCTGCCCGATCTAATTAAAATGGCCCATCAGCAGGGAGTGCGGGTGGTCTGTTCCAGCCATGACTTTAACAAAACGCCCTCCCAAGCTGAGATGGTGGCCCGACTGGTCCAGATGCAAGCCGCCGGGGCGGACATTGCCAAGCTGGCCGTGATGCCCCACAGCCGGGCCGACCTTTTGGCCCTGCTGGCCGCCACCGCCGAAATGGCCGACCTCCACCCCGAAACCCCAGTGATTACCATCAGCATGGGTGCCCTGGGGGCGGTGAGCCGGGTCTGCGGCGAGGCGATGGGGTCAGCCATGACCTTCGCCTGTGCGGGGAAGTCCAGTGCCCCCGGGCAGATCGAGCTCGAGGAGATGAATCATATCCTGGATGCTCTAGCTCTGCCCCTATAATGTAATTATATATAATAAAAGCCACGGGAGCTTGCCAAGTTTTTGCGACGGCGGGTTGCAGCAGAAGGAAAAATGCGCTACAATGTGAACAAGAGAGATTATTCCGTCCCCTGTCTTGCAGGAGGATCTGACTGGATCTGCTGTATCGCAGTGTCGGCTATCGGTTATATCAGCCTTGCAATACAATCTTCCTGGCGCAACAGAATGGAATATTTTTGCCAGATTCTCTTCAAAGTAGCGTACACCACAGCGTTGAATATGGACCCATTTTGAAGGACGACATCGAATTTTAAGGCGGCTGGGTGGCAAACGACCCGGCCGCTTTTAAAACCGCCAGAGTGACGATTGTGGCCGAACACACGATCGACAAACTGCTGATATAGCGGCCAAGGGCTTTATTGGAAACGCCTGTGACCAAGACCAATACACAGACGGGCAGGGATGATGGTTCCTGCCCGTCCACTTTGCCCAAGAATCCAATGTAAAAGTTGCAAACAAATTGATCGGAGAATTCACCTATATGAAACGTATAGAACTAATGCAACGCTATCTAAATGAAAAGCATCGGACCACCCTGGTGCACGAGCAATATCTGAACACTCAGCGAGAGTACGCCCCCGGCACCTCCCTGTATATGCGGGAAATTCATTTCCTCGTGGCGCTGGGGCCGGACAATCCCGCCTCGATCAGCAGCCTGGCCCAAAGGCTGGAGGTGACTCCGGGCGCAGTCTCTCAGTTGGCTGCCCGGCTGGAAAATAAGGGCTACATCACTCGCACCCCCGACCCGAAGAACCGGCGGCGTACCCTCGTATCCCTGACCGAGGAAGGACGGCGGCTGTATCTGGAACATCTGGACTATGACCAGGCCAGTCTATCCCGGCTCAGCGCATTTTTTGAGGATTTTTCAGACACAGAAATTCAGCGTATGATCGATGCTGAAATCATTTTTCAGCAGGCTTTACGCAGCCGTTTTCCAGAATAAGAGACAAGTTATATAAAAAACCGATCCCTGTTGTTGTGGTATTTGCCGGTGGACAACAGGGATTGTTTTGTGTAGAATAATTTTAGCACCTAAATATTTAGTAACTAAACAATTTGCAGGCAAACGAGGCGGCCTCTCGTTTCCTGCAAAACCCGAAACAGTGTGCCCGGTCGTCCAGAAACGGCCAGGTACGCTGGCAAACCTGCATTGTAAAACACAGGAGGAATATCTATGAAACACACAAAGAAAGCAGCAGCTTTTCTAGCTGTTATGCTGGCATTTGCTCTGCTGCTTTCCGCCTGCGGCGGCGCACCTGCATCCCAGAGCGACACAACCAGCGATGTGTACACGCAGTCTGCCCAAGGCAATAACGGGCCGGTAACTGTGGAGGTGGAAATCGCCGACGGCGCGGTAACCCGCGTAGAAGTGGTGGAAAACTCCGAGACCGAAGGCATCGCGGACAAACCGATTTCCGAGATCCCGGCCTGGATTGTGGAGAACCAGAGTCTGGCGGTCGATACGGTATCTGGTGCTACCAATACCAGCAACGCAATCGTAGAGGCGGTGGCCTTGTGCCTGGACGAAGCAGGCCTGGACGCCGAAGAATGGAAGAGCCGCACCGTTGAGGTACAGCAGGAACCCAAAGAAGACATAACCTGTGATACCGTGGTGGTGGGTGCTGGCGGCGCCGGCATCCGGGTCGCTCTGGAGCTGGCAGACAACGGCCAGAATGTGATCCTTGTGGAGAAGCAGTCCATGGTGGGCGGTGCCACTAACCTGGCCGCCACCTATTTTGTTGCGGTGGATACCACCTACCAGCAGGAAGATGGCATGACGATCTCCATCGATGACTATGTAGCCCAGACCGCCGAAACCAACCCGGACATCGACTCCGACCGGCTGCGGCTGCTGCTGGAGAACTCCCAGGAAAGCCTGGATTGGCTGAACAGTCTGGGTACCAACATCACCCGCCCCCTCTCCAACTACCAAGTAGCCACCGAGGACGGCTCCTCTCTGGGTGCGGCCATCGTGAAGGCCATGTCCAGCGCACTGGAGCAGTCCAGCGTGGACCTGCGTTTGGATACCGAAGCAGTAGAAATTCTGACCGAGGACGGCGCTGTGACTGGCGTACGTGTGCGGGATGCCGGCGGCGAATACTCTATCCTGGCTGACTCGGTTGTACTGGCCAGCGGTGGCTTTGTTTCGGGCACTGAAGCAGTGGAAAAGTACGCTCCTGAGTGGGCCGGCCTGCCTTCCACCTCGGCAGCCGGTTCCACCGGCGAGATGTTCGGCTTGGTGGAGCAGATCGGCGGTGTGCTCAGCAACATGGATGTGGTACGCTTGAATCCTTCTGTGCACAGCGAGAACGGGGTCAACTCCAGCCTGAGCGCAGCCCGGGCCGAAGGCGGCATCATCGTGAACCAGCAGGGCCTGCGATTCTGCAACGACTACTATCCGGATTACACCACATTGTCTAAGTGGATGGTCGAACAGGAAGGCGACTATGTGTACATTCTGATCGATCAGACGGCCATGGACAACTCCAAGCGTTTGCAGGGATTCAAGGATATGGGCTATTTCTTAGAGGCCGACACCCTGGAAGAACTGGCGGAGAAGATGGGCGTTCCTGCGGACAACCTGGTAAAGACGGTGGAAGCCTATCAGGAGGCCGTGCGCACCGGTGTGGATGAATTCGGTCGCACCAACAATCTGAGCATCGATTTCAGCAATCCTCCCTACTACGCGGTGACCACCAGCCCCGGCTTGCAGGTGAGCCTGGGCGGCATCCTGGTAGATGATACCATGCGTGTACAAAAGCAGGATGGTACCAGCTTTGACAACCTGTACGCAGTGGGAGAATGCGCGGACGACGGTCTGTTCGGCTGCGCCCCAACGAACATTAACATCACTTTTGGCAAGATGGTGGCGGACCAGATCCTGGGCCGTTAACCTCCGGTTGACCCAGCAGGGCCGGGCAGTCAGTATAACTGCCCGGCCCTGCTTTTTTCAAAAAACAAGTATAAAATAATATAAAAAGCCCCAGGAATGCTGAACCGGTCCAAATTGTGTGGACAGTACAAAAAAGCCCCAAGTGTAGGAGATTAGGATTCAGCAGGAGTGGCGGAGCGTTAGCGGAGCCACTCCTGCTTTCGTTTGGATTCGCTCGTGGTTATAAAACTGGATGTATCGGTCGATCAT
>NZ_BQKV01000100.1 GCF_022180365.1 Faecalibacterium gallinarum | reverse complement strand
ATTTGAAAAATTAAAAGAGGACTAAGTTTATGAGAACCCTGTTCTTAACTTCAAGTGGCTTAAACGAAAAGACTATGGTATTATTTTGGAAATGTATCGGAAAAGAACCGATTAACACAAAAGCGATTTTGGTTCCATCCGCCGCAGTTGGAAATGATGGTGCGCGAGAAGGAATCATTGTATGTATGGAGCGCCTTATGAATATGGGAATACCTATGAATAATATTCTTATATATAATCTTGCGTTTTTACTTTCCGATGGATATAAAAGAACATATTCAAGTTATATTAGTGACATACCTGTACCGTTTCGCTTAATGAGTGTTCAAGAACTCACTCAATATGACATGATTGCTTTTTGTGGAGGAAATGCCCATACGCTTCTTAGCGAAATAAACAGAACAGGATTTTCGAAGCCCCTAAAGCAAGCAATAGAGAATGGATTGGTGTATCTGGGAATTAGCGCAGGTAGTATGATTGCTGCCGGAAATTTTTCCGATGGATTAGGATATTTAGCAAATCCGTTGATACCACACGCTGAAAAAGAGAGCCCTTTTGGAGATATATCGAAGAACGATTTGATTGAATTGGCTGACGGTCAAACTGTATTGATTAAAGGGAATCGACAGGAAATTATTTAATAAATTGAATACTGTTGTTTTTTTATCTTCGG
>NZ_BQKV01000099.1 GCF_022180365.1 Faecalibacterium gallinarum | reverse complement strand
CTCGTCGCAGGATGTCAAGACTTGGTAAGGTTCTTCGCGTTGCGTCGAATTAAACCACATACTCCACTGCTTGTGCGGGCCCCCGTCAATTCCTTTGAGTTTCAACCTTGCGGTCGTACTCCCCAGGTGGATTACTTATTGTGTTAACTGCGGCACTGAGAGGGTCAATCTCCCAACACCTAGTAATCATCGTTTACGGTGTGGACTACCAGGGTATCTAATCCTGTTTGCTACCCACACTTTCGAGCCTCAGCGTCAGTTGGTGCCCAGTAGGCCGCCTTCGCCACTGGTGTTCCTCCCGATATCTACGCATTCCACCGCTACACCGGGAATTCCGCCTACCTCTGCACTACTCAAGAAATACAGTTTTGAGAGCAGTTTACGGGTTGAGCCCGTAGATTTCACTCCCAACTTGCATTCCCGCCTGCGCTCCCTTTACACCCAGTAATTCCGGACAACGCTTGTGACCTACGTTTTACCGCGGCTGCTGGCACGTAGTTAGCCGTCACTTCCTTGTTGAGTACCGTCATTATCGTCCTCAACAACAGGAGTTTACAATCCGAAGACCTTCTTCCTCCACGCGGCGTCGCTGCATCA
>NZ_BQKV01000098.1 GCF_022180365.1 Faecalibacterium gallinarum | reverse complement strand
CGAGTACATCCACTTCTACAACCACGAGCGCCTCCAGACAAAGACTGGCCTGGCTCCGCTCTCGCTTCGCCAGGCCAGTCTTTGATTCGCTTGTTCTACCCCTTGCAGGCCTCTTTTTTGTACTGTCCGCACAATATGGGGCGGTTCACTCGTCTCCGAGTCAAGTGCCGTTTTTGTTTTTAAAAGATTCTCTATTTACTTTTGGGTTTCCAGCGCCTTTTCCAGTCGTTCCGCTGCCGCCGCATCCTGGGGCGTGGCACATTCTCCATACCGGGCCTTGAGATAAAGCCGGCGCAGCTGCTGTTCTGCATCCGGGTCCAGAAAGGGGGTACGGCCCAAACGGTCCAAACTGGTTTCGGCGGGGCCGCGGGCTGCCCCATGTTCCGCCTGCCGTTCCAAATATCTGGAATAAGCTCGCCGGACACGGGCATTGGGATGGAGAAAAAAGGAGGGCCACCGCCGTTTCATCCGGCGGGAAGTCCACTGGGTTTTCGCCGGGCCCGCCTCGGTCTGGGTCTCTTTGTTCTTTTGGAACAGATGGCGGAACAGCAGGATACAGCCCACCGCCAGCAAAAGAATCCCCACTATCTCCAGAATGCGCTCCCCATCCAGCAGCGGATCCTCATCGGAAAGAATCACCTGACCTGCAGCGGGCGACCCGCTGTCCCCTGCGGCAACATCCAGCCCCCGCTCACCACTTTGGGCGGCAATCCAATTCAGCAGCCCGGTCAGGGCGGGCATCAGGGCGTGTTCCGCCAGCCAGGCGATACCGGCCAGGGGTTTTTCCAGAATGGGCACTGCCAGGCCAAAATACACCGCTCCCACCGCCGCCTGAGCTGTGCCCAGTACCACGGGGCAGCTGAGCAGAAAACCCGCCGCCCCCAGGGCGGCCAAAGAACCGACATTCCTCAGCAGAAACCCAGGGTTTTGATATACGGCGGAAGTCTGCCGCAGCACCCGCATCAAAAAGATCTGAAGAAAAGCCGCCCAGATTGCCAGGGGCAGCGAGACGGTGAGCATCACCTCGCCGTCCCACAAAAGACTGAGGGCAAGGGCAAAGACAGGATATACTTTACAGAAGAGAACAAACACGCCTGCCTGACGACTTGCTGAGAGATGATATTCCCCCCTCGCGGCAAGATAGAAGGCGTAGAAGGCCGCCGGCAGATAGGCTGCCCGGTCCACCCAGCCCGGCAGAAACAGCAGCCCCAGCAGACAAGCCGCCCCAAAGCACCCCCGCAGGATAGGGCGCCGGGAAAAGCAGAAGGATATCCCATAACAGACCGCCGGCAAGAGCAGAATCCATTGCGGCAGCTGCCCCCCGAGACAGACGGCAAAGAAGGATGCAAATGCACCGTAGATCAGCAGATCTCCCGTCATCCACAGTCCGTGGAGAAAAGCGGTCATTCTGTCCCCTCCCTTCCGGTTTTCTCTTCCGGCCGGAGAACCAGAAGGCTGCGGCCTGCCGCCAAGGGCAGGCAGGGACGCACCCGTTCTTCCGGCTCAGTGGTAATCATGATGCAGCTGTCCTGGGTGCCGGGGGCAAAGTATTCGGCGCAGAAACGCTCGCAGCTTTGTGCAGGCTGGCCCGCAGCACGGCCCAGGATTTCCAGCACACGGCGGAAATGTTCCGGCCCATATCCCTGCCCGGTTTCCAGGGGCTTATTCCATTGGCTGCCCACCACAAGGGCCCCATGAATCAGGACATCGAAGGTAGAATTAACCGCCAGTCGGTAGATGATCGCCTTTTCTTCCAGAACCCGGCAGACCGTCCGGGCCATGGAATAGCATCTTTCCACCGCTGGCATCTGTTCTTCCGTGGGAGCATCCGCGTGGACCAGCACCACCACCCGAGGCTCGGTGGTGGAGTCGTATTTTTTGCTCACCAGCCCCAAACCCCGGGCGCTTTGTTTCCAGGAGATGGACCGCATGGGATCCTGACTGGTGTAGGGCCGATATCCCGCTGTCAGGATCGGATCCTGATACAAAAAGCGGTTGACCGACAGCTCCCCCAGAAAACCGCCCATGGCTGCATCCAAAGCCGGCAGCCCCTGCTCCCGGGGCGGAACCACAAGCTCCTGTACCCGGGACATGCGCCGGCTGATTTCGGTTATCCCCAAAAAGTCCCCGCTGCTCAGGTACAACGGCTCCAGCAGATACCGTCCCCGTTTGGAAATCCGGATCTCTACCTGATAAGATGCTTCCTGATGGGGTTTGAGCCAGGTGACATACCTAACCGTCCTGCCTTTGCCCATAAGATCTTTCTGAACATAATCTGCATCCTGAATTTCAAAGACCGGGTCCAGATGGAGTTTCAGGGAAATCTGGGGCCGCGTCCATCCCGTCTGGTTGCGTACCGTCAAGTGAAGACAAGCTGGTTCGCCCGGTTCTGCCAGCAGGTCCTCCGGAATCATCTCGGCTTCCAACCCCTCCAGGGCGTGTTTACGGGTATAGGACTGGAGCCCCAAGACCAGCGCCGCCAGGGCCAGCGCAAACAACAGGATGGTCACAGAGTTTCCAGCGGCACCGGCATGCTTTGCAGCAGCTGCTGCATCCGGTGGGCCGCCGCCTCCGCGTTCATCCCGCCGCCCAGGGTCAGCCGATGGCACAAGACCGCCGGGGCCAGCTCCTTGATATCTTCCGGGATAACATATTCTCTGCCCCGCACCGCAGCCAGGGCCTGGGATGCTTTATATAGAGCGATGGCGCCCCGGGTGGAAACGCCGCCGGCAAAACTGCTGCGGGTACGGGTCGCCTCTACCAGATCCATCAGATAATTTTTCACATCGTCGCTCACCTTGACCTCGGTATAGGCCGACCGCACATAGGCCGTCTGCTCGGGTGTCACCAGGGTTTGCAGGCTGTCCAGAACCGCCTGGGTGGAGGGCCGGGCGATGACTTCCAGCTCTTGTTCCCGCTGCATATACCCCAGGGACAATCGCATGAAAAAACGGTCCAGCTGGGCATCCGGCAGCGGGAACGTTCCAAACGATTCCAGCGGGTTTTGGGTAGCCAGAACCATAAAGGGTTCTTCCAGCCGGGTGGTGACGCCGTCCACCGTGATTTGACGCTCCTCCATGGCTTCCAGCAGGGCAGACTGGGTCCGGGGGGTGGCGCGGTTCAGCTCGTCCGCCAGCACAAAATGGCTGAACAGCGGCCCCGGCCGGAACTCAAACTCCCCGGTTTTCTGGTTGTAAAAATTGATGCCCGTCAGGTCCGACGGGAGAAGATCGGGCGTGAACTGGACCCGTTTGCAGTCTCCGCCCACCGTCCGGGCAAAAGCCCGCAGCAGCATGGTTTTCCCGGTACCGGGCTTATCCTCCAGCAGCACATGGCCGGAGCAGAGAAAGCAGACCAGAATTTTCTCGATCACATCCTCCTTGCCCAGGATCACCCTGGAACAGTTGGAGCGGATCTTTTGCGCATAGTCTGTAAATGCAGATATTTCCACAGGCGTTCTCCTTTCCTTGTATCATAATTTGCAGGACGGTATTAAAATACCATTCTGTCTTTGGTGTGTCAATGAATCCGATGGCCCAGTATGCTCAGGTGAATTCCATCTGCGGAGTCTGTCATTTCTTGGCGGAAGAAGGCAAACCCCGCTATTGACAAAAAGATCTCAATCTGCTATATTTCAAGTTGACCGTTCGTCTATATACGAAAAAAGACTTAACGAGGAGGAATTTTATATGAGACGAATTCGCAGTGTGCTTGCCGGCTTGCTGGCGGCAGCCATGCTGCTGAGCGGATGCGCGGGTCAGCCGGCATCTTCTCAAGCGGCATCTTCCCAGGCGGAATCCAATTCCGCCATCGCGGTGGAGTTCACCCCCGGCAGCTATGAAGGCACCGGCAAAGGCTATGCCGGCGACATCAAAGTTTCGGTTACCGTGGATCAGAACAGCATCACCGGGATTGAAGTGCTCGAGCAGAACGAAACCGAGGGGGTAGGCGGCGCCGCTCTGCCCACCCTGGTGGATCGGGTTTTGGACACTCAGAGCCTGGCGATTGACGCCGTTGCCGGCGCCACCTATACCAGCCAGGGCTTCCTGGAGGCCGTAACCCAGGCAATCGAAGCCACCGGCGCAGACCCCGCTTCCCTGAGCCAGAGCCAGAGCGGCTCCCAGGAGCCCAAAGAAACCGTCAGCCTGACCACTGACGTTGTGGTTGTGGGCGCCGGCGGTGCGGGTCTGGCTGCTGCTCTGACGGCTGTTCAGGGCGGTGCCGATGTCATTGTGCTGGAAAAGATGGCCATGGTGGGCGGCGCTTCCGCTATGGCAGGCGGCGGCACCAACGCCACCGGCAGCCAGTGGCAGCAGGAATACGGCATTGAGGACAGCCCCGAGGCCTACTTTATGGACATTATGAAAAATGGCCATTATTACAGCGACGCCCGCACCCTTTGGCTCTACGCCAACACCCAGGGCGCCGCGTTTGACTGGCTGGTTGCCGAAGACGGCGCTGCACTGCCCTATAACAACACCCAGCCCGGCCCCTCTGCGGAGCACACCTATGGCCGGACCTTCTCTCCCCAGGGCGGCGGCGCTGGTGTGGTGAATGGCCTGGAAAGCGCTCTGGAAAACCTGGGCATTGAGATTATGCTGGAGACTCCTGCCCAGGAGCTGATCGTAACCGACGGCGTGGTGACGGGCGTCAAGGCGCTGGGTTCCGACGGCACCCCCTATGAGATCACCGCCGAGAGCGTTATTCTGGCTACCGGCGGCTATGGCGCAGATACCGATATGCTGCCGGAGGAAGTTTCCGTCCTGCCCTACGCCGGTGCAGTGTCTGCCACTGGCGACGGCCTGAAGATGGCAACGGCCATCGGCGCCGATGCCATCAACCTGGACAAGGTCAACATTCAGCCCCACAGCATTATCCTGCCGGATGGCCGGGGTCAGCACACCTTCCAGGGGTGCCTGGCCATGTACAACAAAACTGGCTCTGTCCTGGTGTCTGACCAGGGCGTCCGATTTGTCAACGAGCAGGGCACCGCAAACACCATCATTGCAGGGATGCGCCAGAATGAGAGCTCCTACCTGATCATGGACGCTGCTTCCTTCGAGACCTATACTCAGACCTGCATCGCCTCCCACAACTACACCCAGGAACAGCTGGACCAGTGGCTGGAAGCCAACGGCACCTCTACCCCGGTTTTCGCCCACGCAGAAACCCTGGAAGATCTGGCCTCCATTCTGGACATGCCGGCCGGTGCTCTGACCGAGACTGTGGAGCGCTATAACGGCTTTGTGGCAGCGGGCGAAGATTCCGATTTCGGCCGCAAGGTAACTGCCCCCATGGGCGAAGGCCCCTACTACGCAGTGGAAATGAACCTGCGTTACTATGCAACCCTGGGCGGCCTGCATATCAATGACACCATGCAGGTTCTGGACACCAATGGTCAGCCGATCCCCGGCCTGTATGCGGCTGGCGAAGTGGTCGGCGGCGTGGTCGGCGATATCTATGCCACCGGCTCTCTGTTCGGCTGGGCTATGACCAGCGGCCACAACGCTGGTCTTGCCGTCACCGGTCAGACTGTGTTTGAAGACTAATCCGGCTTTTAAGCTCATTTCGAAAGCCCTCCCCGGAAAATTTTCCAGGGAGGGCTTTTACTTTCAGCCAATATTGACACACAAGACCACGCCGTGCTATTGTATCATAAAACGAAAGCGGACAAGGGGGCGTTTTTTTGAACAACAAAAGCGCAGAGAAAAAAATCCGTATTTTGCGAGCTGCATCCGAACTTTTTTCGCACAACGGCTACTCCGGAACCGGCATTGCCGAGATTGTGACGGCCTGCCAGATTCCAAAGGGGTCCTTCTACTATTATTTCCCCAGAGGGAAAGAACAGCTTGCCAGCGAGGTCATCCGCTTTGCCTACGAACAGATGGCCGCTGGTATTCAAGCGCATATTTTTTCCGTATCAAACGACGCCCGGGAAGTCTTTTGCGGGATGCTGAAGCACCTGACCAGCCGTTTTAGCAGAGATTATCATTTTGCCTCTCTGGTAATCACCTTCATGGGTCTGGAAGCCGTTTATATCAGCGAAGAAGTCTCCCACCAGGCCAAGCTTGTCTACGAGGATTGGCAGAATCTTTATCGAGACAAGCTCCTTTCCTGCGGGTACTCCCCCTCGGAAGCCGACCAATACAGCCTGATCCTTTTCACCCTGATCCACGGCGCTCTGATCTCCTGCTGGATCAAACAGGACACCGGAGATTTGCTGCGCATGACCGAGCAAATTCCGGCGCTGCTGCCCCCTCCAAAAAGTTCTCTTTCATGAATTTCCCCATACCATTCATACTGGCAAACGAGCTGGTCTTTTTGTCAAAATACGAATTCTCCCGATTTTTTTCGCTCTGCCCGGTCAAAAGGCATTCTGAATGACCGGGTCAAAAGCGCAGCCAGAACAAAACAGAGCGCACGGGCGCTCTTCCCTCCTGAAAGAAAGCCGTTTTTTGAATGGAGTCTTTTATCACTCAAAGCGGGATGGCTGGAATTTTCAACACTCTCATTGTAACTGCAACTCAAACACCACAAAATACCCCCTTTGCAGCGGGCAAGTCTGAGCCCTCGTGCTGTAAAGGGGGTATTTTTGATTGTCTTACTCTAAATTCTTGCCGTTGGTGGCAATCACATTTTTGTACCAGTAAAAGCTGTCCTTCTTATATCGTTTGCATTCCCGGACTTCGTCGTCGGTTCGGTCCACATAGATAAAACCGTACCGTTTGGTGATGCCGTTGCTGGTGGAAAGCAGATCAAAGGCAGACCAGGGGTTATACCCCAGCACCTCTGCGCCGTTTTCAATAGCGGCCTTCATCGCTTTGATGTGCTCCCGCAGATATTCGATCCGATAGGGGTCATGGATGGATCCGTCGGCCTCCAATTTGTCGTATGCACCGAAGCCGTTTTCACAGATCATCACGGGGATATGATAGCGGTCGTGGATGTCCTCCAGCACATATTGCATGCCCATGGGGTCGATGGGCATGGAGAAATCGGTGGCCCCGATGGTCTCGTTCAGGCAGCCTTCAAACAGATCCGGCTGAACTTCATAGGTCACATGGCCGCCCTTTCCGATCTTATTGTTTTGTTTGGCGCGCCGAGCCAGGCCCGGGGTAGGCGCTTTCACACATTGGCTCTGGTAATAGTTAATCCCCAGGAAATCGAAGCATTCCGCTCCCCTCTTGATGAGCTCCAGATCCCCCTGCTGTATCTCGAACATCAGCCCCTGCCGTTCCAGGTATTTGAGGACCGAGGGGGTATAAACGCCCTTGATGTAAGCATCCATATAGAAATTGTTTTTAAAAGCGTTGGCACCTTTGGCCGCCATCACATCCCGCGGGTCGCAGCTGTGGGGATAATAGGGCGCCATATCCAACGCCGCACCGCATTTGCCGCCCGGCACCAGCTCATGGACGGCAATGGCCGCCTTGGCATGGGCCAGATTCATATAGTGGTTGGCCTGGTAGCGGAATTTCGGGTCGAACTGCTGTTCCTTGGTGATCTTGTTCTTTCGGTCGATGTAGTTGACCACAATGCTCTGCTCGTTGATGGTGAGCCAGTATTTCACCTGGCTGCCGTATTCCTTGCAGAGAAAGCGGGCGTACTCCTCAAACTCATCCACAATGGCCCGAGTCCCCCAGCCGCCCCGCTCCACTGTGGCCATGGGCAGATCATAATGCCACATGGTCACAATCGGCTCAATGTTATGGGCTTTGAGTTCGTCGATCAGATTGTGGTAAAATGCGACGCCTTTGGGGTTGGGTGCCCCGATGCCATCGGGCAGAACCCGCGCCCAGTTGATGGAAAACCGGTAGGAAGTAAACCCCATCTCTGCCATCAGGGCCACATCCTCTTTGTAATGGTGATAGTGGTCCGACGCCACCGAACAGTCGGCATAGCCGTATTCCTGGTGAATCTCCCGGTTGATCACGTCCTGCTGGTTTTCTTTTTTGCCGTCCTCCAGCGCGGCACCCTCACATTGATAGGCGCTGGTGGATGCCCCCCACAAGAATCCTTCGGGGAAACTCTTCACTACATCCATCGTTTCTTCCCTCCTTACAGTCCGTTGTTGGCAATGATTTCTTTGTAGCGGTAGTAGCTCTCCTTGATGGAGCGGTGCAGGTCGCCCGTGCCATCGTTGTGGCGGTCCACATAGACAAAACCATACCGTTTGCGCATCTCGCCGGTGCCGGAGGACACCAGGTCCAGCGGGCCCCACCACAGATAGCCCAGAACGTTGCAGCCGTCCTCGATGGCCAGCGCCACCTGCTTCAAGTGTTCTTCCAGAAATTTCACCCGTTCCGGGTCCTGAATCCTCTGGCCGGGAATCTCGGTTTCGTCCAGACCCAGGCCATTTTCCATAATAAACAGAGGTTTATGGTACCGGTCGGTATACTCCTCCAGCACATAGCGCAGGCCCAGAGGGTCCAGAGGGAAATTCCAGGGGCTGGGGCTATACTCGGTGATATAAGGGTTTTTCACTTTGCGGCTGCCTTTGGTCAGGGTTCCCTCAAAGAACTCGGCCCCCACCGCCGCATTGCAAACGTTGGAGTAGTAATAGCTGAACCCGATGTAGTCCACCGTGTTGTCTCGAATGAGCTCCAGCTCTCCCTCCCGGATATCCGGCTGGATGCCCTGGTCCTTCCACATCTTCCGCAGGTACTCCGGGTAGACGCCGGCCGCCATAATATCCGTAAAGAGGAAGGTATTCCGGCGGGCGTCCAGGGTCGCCAGCACATCCCGGGGATCGCAGGAAGCGGGATAGGTCGCCAGGTGGGAACCCGCAATCATGCAGCCGATCCGGCCGCCGGGCATCAGGTCATGGAAGAGGCGGACACACTGAGCGTTGGCCACCATAGCATTGTGCAAAGCCTGATGCAGTTCTTTCTGGGTATAGTTTGCGGCAAAATCCACTGTATCGGGGTCGGTATGGCTGGGCATGACGCCGCCCGCCGCAAAGGGCATCCGAAAAATGTTGTTGATCTCATTGAAAGTCAGCCAATATTTCACCTTGGCGCCATACCGGCGGAAAATCACATTGCAGTAATTCAGGAAAAAACCGATCATCTTTCGGTTGGACCAGCCGTTATACTCGCACATCAGGTGGAGCGGAGTGTCAAAGTGGGTGATGGTGACGATGGGCTCCATTCCCAGAGAGAGCATGGTGTCGAACAGGTCGTCATAATGCTTGAGCCCCGCCTCGTTGGGGGCCAGCTCGTCCCCGTTGGGGAAGATCCGCGCCCAGGAAATGGAGGTACGGAAGCAGTTCATCCCCATGCCCGCCATCAGCTGCAAATCCTCTTTATAACGATGGTAAAAGTCGATGGCCTCGTGGGCCAGGTAGACTTTATCCGGGTTGAGGCAGATCTCATACTTTTGGGTTTGGGGGTTATACTTCACCCCGGGGGTATGCCCGTCGGTGATGATGCCCACCATGACGTCGGTGGCCTGGGGCTTTTTGCCGTCCTCCAGCCAGGCCCCTTCGGTCTGGTTGGCTGCAATGGCCCCGCCCCAGAGAAACCCTTCCGGGAACGTATACTGCAATTTTCTATCGGTCATATTTCTTCCCCTCTCTTAATAAAAAGGGCACAGCATTCCATTTTATGCAATCCTGTGCCCTTTTTCTGTTACGCTTACTTCAATTCGTTGGTGACTGCGTCATTCTTGATGACCTTATTGGTATCCTCGGTCTTAACGAAGAATACCAGGACAAAGGTCACCACAAAGGCGATGGCCAGGGTAGCAACTGCCTTCCAGATGTTGCTGGGGTCCTCGCCCATATAGGTGGGCAGGGTCACAATGGAAGGCGCTGCGGTTGCGTAGCGGACCAGGCCGCTCAGCCCGGCAAAGAGGCCGCCGGCCGCGCCGCCGATCATGACACAGGGCAGCACGTTTTTAAACCGGAGTGTAAAGCCATAGATGGCCGGCTCGGTGATGCCGCCGAACAGGGCGGTAAAACTGGTGGTCAGCGCTTCCTGCCGGATGGTGGTATCTTTGCTTTTGAGTGCCAGCGCCAGAGAAGCAGCGCCCTCAGCGATGTTGTGGGCCAGCATGCCGGGGCCCGCCACCGTCTCGTAGCCCACCGCGGACATCTGGGCATAAATCAGAGGGATGGTGCAGTTGTTCAGGCCAAACAGAACCATCAGCGGGGCGATGGTGCCGATGAAGGTGGGCAGCAGCCAGGGAATGGTGTTCTGGAGCCAGGTCAGCAGAGCCGCCAGGCCGTCGCCCATAATGGCGCCGATGGGACCCAGCACGCAGAAGGACAGCGGGATCATCACAATCATGACCAGCAGGGGTCGGAACACATATTTAACCACATCGGGCAGGAATCTGGTACCGAATTTTTCCACATAGCTGGCCACCCAGACGATCAGGATGATGGGGATAACCGTCGCGCTGTAACTGGTCATCCGGACGCTCAGGCCGAAGATATCCAGGCTGGTGCCGGCCGAAACTGCATTGCTGAAGGTGGGGTGGAGCAGCATGGCGCCCAGCATCATGGCCAGGCCCTGGGACATGCCGAACACCTTGGCGCTGGTGGCCGCCAGCAGCACCGGCAGGAAGTAGAACACCGAGTCCGCCACAAAGGTAATGATGGTATAGACGCCGGATTCGGTGTTGACCAGGGACATCCGGGTCAGGATGGTCAGGAGCGCCTTGATCATACCGGAGGCGATCAGTGCCGGCAGAACGGGGATGAAGATGCCGGAAATCAGGCCCAGCGCCTTCTGGACCAGGTTTCCCTTATCGTCTTTTTTGCCGGAGGGGGCCATATCCTCGGGATGGTTGTCGTCCACAGCGCCCCCGGCGATGCCGATTTCATCCGCCACCGCCTGGTAGCATTCGTTGACGCTGGGGCCGATGACAAACTGGAACTGGCCGGCAGATTCCAGCGCCTTTAAAACGCCGGGGACCGAGTTCAGTTTTTCCAGGTCCACCTTGCTGCGGTCCTTGACTTCAAACCGCAGTCGGGTGGCGCAGTGGGTTAGGTTTTTGACGTTGTCTTTTCCGCCTACGACTTCCAGAGCCTTTAAACCTGTTTCACGATAGTCCATAATGTCCTCCCCTTCCAATTTCTTTGTAACAAACCTTACAGTCCGTTGTTGGCGATAATCTCCTTATAGCGGTAGTAGCTCTGCTTGATGGAGCGGTGCAGATCACCGGTGCCGTCGTTGTGATAATCCACATAGATGAATCCATAGCGCTTGTCCATCTCGCCGGAACCAGAGGATACCAGATCGATGGGGCCCCACCAGCAATAGCCAAAAACCGGCGCTCCGTCCTCGATGGCCATATGGAGCTGCTTGAGGTGTTCTTCCAGATATTTAACCCGCTCAGGGTCCTGGATGGGCACCCCCTTCGACTCGTCCTCGTACAGGCCGATGCCGTTCTCCGCAATGAAAAGCGGCTTGTGGTAGCGGTCCGCATATTCATTGATCAGGACGCGGAACCCCTTGGGGTCCTTGCGGAACCGCCAGGGATCGGGGCTGAATTCATTGCAGTATTCGTTGGTAGTCTTTGCACCGCCGGGCACCAGGGCGCCGCCGTCGTACATATGGCCCTCCTGGTACTTGCACACGTTGGAGAAGTAGTAGCTGAAGCCCAGATAGTCCACGGTGTTGTCCCGGATAATCTCCAGCTCCCCGTCCCGAATCTCGGGGCGGACTCCCCGTTTCTCCCACAGTTTTGTCAGCCAGTAGGGGTAATAGCCATCGCACATAATGTCTGTGAACAGATAGGTCTCCCGTTTGGCGTCAATGGTGGCCAGCACATCGTCCGGATTGCAGGTGGCGGGATAAACCGCCGCGTGAGAGCCGGCCATCATACAGCCGATTTTCCCGTTGGGCACCAGCTTATGGAACAATCTGACGCTCAATGCGTTGGCCAGCATGGTGTTGTGCAGTGCCTGATGCATCTCCTTTTCCGTGTAGTTCTGGTCAAAGAACTTTTTGTCAGGGTCGGTCCGGGCGGGCAGCACCCCAGCTGCGGCAAAAGGCCGGCGGAACAGGTTGTTGATCTCGTTGAAGGTGAGCCAATATTTCACCTTGGAGCCATACCGGCGGAAAATCGTGTCGCAGTACCGCAGGTAGAAGTCGATGCACACCCGGTTGGACCAGCCGTTGTACTTGGTCATCAGGTTGAGGGGGTTGTCAAAATGGGTGATGGTGATGATGGGCTCCATCCCATAAGAGCGGATGGTGTCAATCACATCGTCGTAATGTTTCAGGGCCACCTCGTTGGGCTGCATTGCATCGCCCCCGGGGAAAACCCGCGCCCAGGAAATGGAGGTACGAAAACAGGTAAAGCCCATCCCGGCGATCAGCTTGATATCCTCTTTATAGCGGTGGTAGAAGTCGATGCCGGTGTTCGCCAGATAGACCTTGTCAGGGTCCTGGGCGATTTCGTACCGGCCGGTTTCAGCGTTGTATCGGATGCCCGGCGTGTGGCCATCGTTTTCAATGCCCACCATCACATCTGTCACCTGTGGGGTTTTTCCATCCTCCAGCCAGGCGCCCTCGGTCTGGTTGGCGGCAATCGCGCCGCCCCACAGAAACCCTTCGGGGAATTTGTATTGCAGTTGTTGTTCCGTCATAGTCTCCTCCATTTTTCCCGATCGTTTCCATACGAACAGCCGCGCGCTTGGCTCATGTTTGCGATCCGTGATTTTGAACAAATTCGTTTGATTTGTTTGGCCTTATTATATCGTCCCGCCAGCCAAATGCAACACAAATACAGTCTTCTGAAACTTTGTTCCATGTCAAGGGCCCGGAATCCCAAAAATAAAATTGTGTTTCATTTCCCGCGAACTTTCACTTGACGAAAGACTCTTTATTTGATATGCTATATTTTAGCACTTATTTTTCAAGCGATTTTGGTTAGATTGCATGACAGCAAGGAGACAGCATTATGAGCCGATCGGTACAAGAAACGCCAGCCGAAGATACCCTCACCATTCTGGAAAAGATCGGCAAGCTCAAACTGACCAGCACAGAATCTGCCCTTGTGTCTTTTTTGCTGAGCAACTCTGAGATGATCGCCAGCATCCAGCTGAACGAACTGGCCAAACAGGCCTATGTCTCCTCTGCCACCATTTCCCGGTTTGTCCGCAAACTGGGGTTTAAAAATTACAATGACTTCCGGGTGGCCTTTGTCAAAGAGCGCAGCGGCACCGCTTTCCCCGATATGGTGGTAAACTACGATAACCCCCTTCACCTGAACATGTCCACCCAGGACATCGAAAACACCATTTTCAGCATCCTGGAACAGACCCTCAAAGATGTATTCGTCATCAACGACACCGCCAGTTTTGAAAAAGCAAGCGAGTTGATTTTCAACGCCAAGCGGATCAAAATCTACGGCACTTCCACTTATCTTTCCATTGCCAACATCTTTAAGCTCAACATGCAGCGGATCAACAAAAACGTGGAGGTCATGCATCTGGAGGGCGAAGGCGTGTTTTCGGCCTACCGGGCCACCCAGGACGAGCTGTCCATCGTCATCACTTACAGCGGAAAATCCTCCCTCGCCCTGGCACAGGTGGTTTCGATCCTGTCCCGAAGCAAATCCCCCCTGCTGCTGATTACCTCCATGCACAATAAAACCTACAACCTGAACGATTTTGCCTCGGTGCTGTACATTCCCTCCAAGCAAAAGGGCCCAATCTATTTTTCCTCCATCTCGGTGGAGATGTCTATTTTTGCGATTCTCTATATGCTGTATGCCTGCCATTACGAAAAAGACTACAGCCTGAACATGGAGTATGTCCAGTCCATCCTGAAAAGGAACAATATCCAGGAGTAATGGATTTTCCTCTCCCCGTCTGCATTAAAACTGCTTCTCAAGAGGGCCCAGCCTATCTCGCCGAATGTCTGAGCGCCCGTGGATGGGGTCACACCGTTTCCCTTAATTTTGCAAAAAAGGCATCTGGATTCCAAGTGTAATCCAGATGCCTTTTTGTTATAAATTATTCTTGTGATTTTTCGCAGGTTTAGTCTAAATCCGCGCCATTGGTAACGATCACCTTTTTATACCAGTAGAAGGATTTCTTGCGGTACCGCTCCAGTGTACCACTGCCATCCTGATTTCGGTCTACATACACAAAGCCGTAACGCTTGGTCATCTCGGCCGAAGCGGCGCTGACGCAGTCGATGGGTCCCCAGCTGGTGTATCCGAAGACATCCACCCCATCCTCCAGAGCCCGCTCCATGGCCCGGATATGTTCCCGGTGGAAATCAATACGAGCCTGGTCGTCCACCGTCAGGGTTCCATCGGGCAGACGGATGAGCGTTTCACGGGCGCCGATGCCATTTTCTGCCACAAACAGCGGTTTATGGAAACGGTCGTACAGGTAGTTTAAGATGTAGCGCAGACCTTCCGGGTCAATGGGATAATTGTAATCCGACACCGGCACATAGGGGTTTTTGAGCCCTCGCATGATGTTCCCGTTGGCCATGGCATACCGGCTCTCATCGGCCGCCACCACCTTGCTGCTGTAATAGCTGAAGGAGATAAAGTCCACCGTGTGACGCAGCGCCTCCCGGTCCTCTGGGGTAATCTCCAGGGAAACGCCATTTTCCCGCCAGAGCCGCTGGGCATAGTAGGGATATTCCCCGATGCAGTGGACAGTGATAAAGTAATCCAGCTCCTGCTGGGAGAGCATGGCCGTCATCACATCATCCGGCGCACAAGTCATGGGATACCGGGGGGCCGAAGCCGCCATACAGCCGATCCGCAGCTCCGGGTCCAGCTCGTGGGCAAACCGGGTGACCAGGGCGCTGGCCACCAGCTGGTGGTGGGCTGCCTGGTAACGATCTTGGGCGGTCAGCTCCCTTTTCGGGGTCATGACCCCGGCCCCCAGCAAGGGCGAAATCAGGGTTACGTTGATCTCGTTGAAGGTCAGCCAGTACCGCACCCGATCGTGGTAGCGCCGCAGCACCGTCTGGGCGTAGCGGACAAAACAGTCGATGGTCTTTCGGGAGCGGAACCCATCGTATACACGGCACAATTCCAACGGCATCTCGTAATGCGACAGGGTAATCAGCGGCTGGATTCCATAGCGCAGACAGGTATCAATTACCTTGTCATAGAATTGCAGGCCCGCCTCGTTGGGGGTCGTCTCCAGCCCGGTGGGATAGATGCGGCTCCAGGCGATGGAGAAGCGGAAGACCCGAAACCCCATTTCCGCCAACAGTGCGATGTCCTGTTCATACCGGTGATAAAAATCGGTGCCGATCAGTTTCAGGTTGTCCGGGGTAGGGCCAGCCGTCACCGGCCCCTGTACCCCCCGGGGCATCACGTCCTGCTGGGACAGCCCCTTGCCGTCTTCCTGGTAGGCGCCCTCGCACTGGTTGGCCGCCAGTGCACCGCCCCAAAGAAAATTCTGCGGAAAACTCATGGTTTACTTCTCCTGCCCTGCGAGTTCCTCCACAGGGTCTTTGTGGGTAATGTACGAGAGGATGAATGCGCTGGCCATGGCAATGGCTACGGCGATGCAGATGTGCGGGAAAGAGTTGTCCTCGCCCAGATAAACCGGCAGCGCAAAGATGGTGGAGGTGCCGTAGGCCCACTGTTTCACATGCATGATGCCGGCGTACAGGCCGCCCAGGGCGCCGCCGGCCATTGCGCAGTACAGCGGCCGCTTATACTTGAGGCCCACGCCGTACAGAGTCGGCTCGGTAATGCCGCACAGCGCCGTGACGCCCACCGTGGAAGCCAAGGTCTTGAGCTCCTTGTTTTTGGTCTTGAGCGCGACGCCAAAGGTGGCAGCCGACTGGGCCATATTGCTGCACACCATACCGGGAGCCAGAATGGTGGCATATCCCATAGTGGCACGCTGGATGGACTGGGCGCTGCCCACGGCATAGTGCATGCCGGTCATAACCAGCAGCGGGCACAGACCGCCCACGAGGGTGGGAACCAGCCAGCCCACATAGGCATCCATCGCGGTAAAGGCGGCGGCCAGATAGTTGCCCAGGATGGAACCCAAGGGGCCCAGAACTACAAAGCCCACCGGGACCGTGACCAGGATGGTAACCATGGGCACAAAGAACACCTTGATGGCCTTGGGCGTATACCGCGTGAAGAATTTTTCGACAATGGACTGGAAATAGACAATCAGGATGACGGGCACCACGCTGGAAGTATAGCTGGCCAGGGTAACAGGCAGGAAATCAAACAGCTTGACGGCCTCGCCCGCCTCTTTGAGGGCCATATAGTTGGGGTGGACCAGCATGGCCGCGAAAATCAAGGACAGATAGGGGTTGCACTTAAACTTTTTGCCGGCAGAGAAGGCCAGGAAAAAGGGCATATAATAAAACACGCCGTCCGCTACCAGGTAGAAGATCTGGTAAGTCTGGGAGCTGGAGCTGATGAGCTCGAACTGGGTCAGAACCGACAGAATCGCCTTAATCATACCGGCGCCGGCCAGGGGGCCGATCATGGGCATAACGATGCTGGCCATGGTGTCCACCAAACGGGAGAAAATGTTTCTCTTTTTGGCGTTTTCTTCCTCCGGCTCCACTGCGGCTTCGCTTTTCAGCCCCGTATAGGCGATCAGCGCATCGTACACTTCCACCACATGGGGGCCGATGATGACCTGAAACTGGCCCGCGTTGTCCACGCAGCCCGCCACGCCGGGAATCTTCTTGATGGCTTCCTTGTCGGCTTTAGAGGTATCTGCCAGGGTAAAACGGAGACGGGTAATGCAATGGGTTGCCCGCACAATGTTCCCTTTTCCGCCGATCTTCTCCACAATGGTCTGCACCAAGGTAGTGTAATCGGACTGATTTTTCGCTTTTGACATAATGGTTGCCTCCTCTTGTTTGCGGAGGGTCCCAAAACGGAGGGTGAGACGGCTGCGGCCTTCTGTAACCGATACAACACCGGGCAGTTTACGCACCGCGTCCGATTCCGCCAGGCTGGCGTCTTTCAGCGTGACATACAAATTGTCCTGCCGAAATTCATGCCAACTGACATTATCCTGGCCGCCGATCAGCGGCAGAAGCTGTGCCAAAAACTGTTCACGATCCATATTATGGGACCTCCTAGGGATTGGTTGTATCTGTTACCGCCAGATGCGCGCCAAACCAGCGGGAACATACTAAAATAAAAACAAACGATACGGAACAGGTCTGTTCCGTGTTGGAAAACATCAGTCTTCTTCCCGATTCTGCACCCGATGGATATGCAGCATCAGGTAGAGAATCTCATTGCGGCTGCACTGCCAGCCGTACCGCTCCTGCAAGTGGTGCGCCAGGGCGCAGGCACAAGCATAGATCTGGGGGTATTCCTGGGCGGTCTGCTCCAACAGGCTGCCGCTTTCGTCCTGAGCCGGACGGCCTGTCTGCAACCGCTGGACCAAAAATTGCAGGTGCATGGCAAAGCGGGCGTAGTTATAGCCTTCCCGGCAGAGCTTTATGCCCAGCCGCTGTTCCACGATGGCGGTCAGTTCTTCCAGCACATTGAAGGCGGTCAGCATTGTGTGCATGTTGCTGCCCTCCAGCTCGGCGTTGATTAAATGCAGCGCAATGCTCACGCCCTCTGCGTCCGGCAAACTCGTACCTGTGCGCAGGCGGACAATCTCCAGCGCCCGGATTCCCAGTTCACTTTCTTTGGGATACAAACGTTTTACGTCGTAAACCAGTGGCATCGCCAGGGCAATCCCCTTTTTCTCCCGCTGGATGGCAAAGGCGATGTGATCCGCCAGGGTAAAAGTAAGGTTGGGGTTCAGTTCGCCGTCCAAAGCGATTTCGGCCTGCTCCACAATATCGGCGCTTGCCAGCACAACGTCCTGGGGCAGCTCCGCCAATGCGTCAAAGTAGCGCGGATCCACATCGTAAAATGTACGATAAATCCGGGAAAGGTCTGTCAACTCATAGGGCATTGTGCCAAACCCCACTCCGCGCCCCAGCACCACCATCTCACGGCCTTTTCTGTCCTGTGCAACCGCAGCGTTGTTGTTGATTTTGCGAATGATTTTCATGCCGGGTGCGGCTCCTTTCCAGATAAAAAAAACCCCCGGAGCGGACTACCACACAGAACAGCTCGCCTTTTTAAAAAGGCGATAACCCTGTACTGCTAGTAGCGCCTCCAGAGGAGTAACGGCTAGTTTTGTTTACGGCCATTATACTACCAAAAGAATGGCCGGGTTGTCCATTCGCAAAACCGACAAAAAGTGATTTTGTTTTTCGTGCATCGTGTTTAAAGTCTTCTGGTCCGTCCGCTCCTCAGACAAGTTCGGCTGTCCCCCGCGTCTGACGTATTCTCCCGCATCTTTCCATAAGAAAGACCCCCGCGCAGAACGCGCCGGGGCCTTTCTACCTTCTTTTCTTTTTTCCTGCTTCATGCTATACTGAATTCACAGCATTTCACGAAGCTGCGTCGATTCGATTTTCTGCCTGGGAAATGCACAGAAAGAGGGTGTGCTTATGACAAAGTTCCAATCCCTGAACCAATACCAAAAGATTGTTTTGCTGATTTTGGCCGCAATGACCGCTCTGTTCAGTATATTGTATTTCATCGCATTTTCCCGCAAAGGTTTTGCGTACAAGGACACCATCCTGATCCCAAGCCAGGAAGAGGGTTCCACAGTCTATTCCGGCAAAATTGAGGGCCAGCTGGCGCGGTTTACCGTGTCCCCAGATAAGACTATCTTATTTCAGTACGGAGATAAAACCTATGGGCCCTATACCGCCCGGGAAGATGCATCCGCCATCCCCAAAGGGAACGACCACGCCGAATCCATGACCGGCATTGAGATTCTCCGCGGCGACGAGATTATGTTCCGGGGCGCAATGTTAGACCTTGGGAATCTTCGCGTATTGTACAATGAAGATGGCAGCCCGGAAACCCTTTCGATTTTTGCGACTATGAGCGACGGGAGGGTTGTAAACCAATATGGGCACACCGTCGATCCCATGGAGCCCACCGTTTCGGATCTATTGAATTTGATGGCCGGCCCGGAGCTGACCCACAAAGGCGAAGGGGCCGGCTGGTTTGGTGGGGTATTCTTCTGCGTTGTTACCGCCATTTCCATCTTGTTTGCAGACGAGCTGTTCCGTTGGCAACTGATGTTCCGGGTGCAAAATGTGGAGAATGTGGAGCCCTCCGAATGGGAGATTACGGGCCGGTACATCTCCTGGACCGTTCTGCCCGTCGCGGCCATCGTTATTTTCGTAATTGGGCTTAAATGACCCGGCCCTCGCAGCGCTCCTATCTTGTGGAAGTTTCGTATTTATTCCTGCGTCTGCTTTATCCCCAGACGCTCATACTCTTCCGCAGGGGCATCTGCCTCCTGGAGCGCCCGGGCCAATCTTTCCTCCCACTCCCCGCGGTTTTGGTCCGTCAGGATGTTGTTCTGCTCCGCCGGATCCACTCTCAAATCGTAGAGTCTGTCGCCAAATTTTTCCGCGTGGTAGA
Organism: Faecalibacterium gallinarum; assembly: GCF_022180365.1. GTDB lineage: Bacteria > Bacillota > Clostridia > Oscillospirales > Ruminococcaceae > Faecalibacterium > Faecalibacterium gallinarum. The sequence continues at coordinate 273,482 of NZ_BQKV01000098.1, read as the reverse complement.
ACGAGAAGGCCGGGATTTTCATGCAGGGCAGGCCGTTGGTCATCCGGCAGCCGGGGGTCATCTCTGCCCGGGCCAGCTGCTCTGCCGAGAAAAAGCCGCAAATATTGGTGGGCATCATGGTGTATTCATACAGCGGTCCATTGCCCGGGAGATTCGCCTTGATAAACACATGGTCTCCATCGGTGTAACCCGTAGAGCTGCCGTGTACCCCAAACAGGGCCTGTTCCCGGACCGGTTTGCCCTGGGTCAGTGCCGGCAGGATGGACCGGCCGTCCATCTCCCCCATTGGTTCCGGGTCACACCCGAATACCTCCAGCAGGGTGGGCACAAGGTCCACCGTAGCGCACAGCTGGTTGCATCTGCCCCCTTCCGCCACGCCCGGCAGGTGCAGAAAAAAGGGCAGATGGACGATCTCCTCATACAGGGGCGGAAAATTCTTCCCCAACCACTCATGTTCCCCCAGCAAAAAGCCGTGGTCTGTGTTGACCATGAGGGCAGTGTCCTTCCACATATCGTGGGCATCCATAAAGTCCAGCACGCGGCCCAGATTTTCGTCGCAGAGAGTCAAAAGGGCCGCGTATTCTTTTGCCCCATTTTCCAGAGCTTCCTTATAGTTGCCTTCCGGCAGCTGGCCATATTTAGGCCAGAACAAGGTCTCCTGGTCCGGCAGGCCATAGCGTTTGCGGTACTGTTCCGGCACATAGAAGGGTTCATGGGGATCAAAGGCTTCAATCTGTAAAAACCAGTTGTCCCGATCTTTGTGCTCGGCCAAAAAATCCAGGCCCGCCTGGAAGGTTTGTACGCTGGGCATGGTTTCCCGGGTCGGCTGCCGGGTCCGGTTGCGGTAATGCTGCTGTAAAGATTTCCCCGTTTTGCTCAGGGCGCAGTAGGGCGCCGGCATTTCCGGCAGAATGTCGCTGGGCACAAAGCAGTCGTTTTCCTGGCCGCGGAACCCCTCCCAGCTATTGTACCGGTTGTGATAGGTGGCCCCGCCGTCCTCCCAGTAGTGGGAATGATCGGTAACCAGATGGGTATAGATTCCGTTTTGTTTCAGCACCTCCATCACCGAACGGTCAAAGGGTTCCAGCGGGCCCCATCCCCTGCGCAAAAAATTGTATTTGCCGGTATGCAATTCCCGGCGGGCCGGCATGCAGGGCATGCTGCCCCCGTAAAAACGATCAAACCGGGTGCAATGTTCTGCCAGGCGCTGGAAGTTGGGTGCCTGAACCCAATCGTTGCCGTAATTGGGCAGAAACTTGCGGGTCAGGGTGTCAAACATGACCATAATGACGCGCATTCCTGTTTCCTCCTTTCCGTTTTTTCAAACGCTCTCATTCAAAGCAGAGATCTGCGCAATCCAGACGAGCCGCCTCCCGGCCCGATACAGTAAAGTAGACGCTGTGAACCCCGGTCAAGGACGGAACTTCTGTCTGTACGGTGACCCACACATCACTGTCGGCGGCCAGCTCTGCCAGGGCCGGACTCTCCGGGGCATCCAGATGAAGTGTCACTTGGCCCTGGCCCCGCAGGGTCATGGAGAGGATGACGCAGCCCGCTCCAAAGTCAAAATACTTAAACCCAAATACGCTCCCCGGGCGAAGATTTTCCAGCCAGGAGCGGTAGCCTTCCGGGTGGCCGGGTTCCTTTGCGCCGTTCACATAGGGGATGTCCGTCTCGGTCCGGTGCTGGGGCTGGAGGGGCAGAAGCTGCTTCATCTTTTCCTTGTCGGGGCCTTGCAGGCAGCAGGCAATGCTGGCAGGGTAACGCTGCTCTCTGGCAGGCAGAGGCCCGCCGTTCAGGCCGCAGCTGGTAATCTCCGCCTGGCGGAAGGTTCCATCCGGCTGAAGGAGGATCTCATCGGCGCAGCCCTGACGGCTGAACTGGCCGCCGTGGGTGTGGCGGTGCCAGAAAATATAATATCTGCCGCCGATCTGTTCCATGCCGCCATGGTTGTTGCCCATATAGTACTGGGGCTGCTGGTTGCCCTCCCGCCCCAGATCGCCATTGGAGACCAACACCCCTTTATAGGTAAATGGGCCCTCCGGTCTGCGGGACATGGCGTAGCACAGCTCATGGCCCTGGAGGCTGGAATAAACGAAGTAATACCACGCCCCAAAATGCCGGATGCTGGAGGCCTCAAAGAAAGGGTGCTCCTCAAAACTGGTGCCTTGGGCCGTTTCAGGGCCGTTGGCCACACACACCGGCTCCGAGACAATGGTCTTCATATCCTCTGCCAGCCGTACCACCATGGCCCCAGGGATCTTTTCCGGCATCCCGGGGTAATGCTTGGTGGGCGCACTGCCGGAATAGAGATAAATGCCCGAATCCTCCACCAAAACAGCCGGATCGAACCAGACAAAATCCTTGGGAACCGTACCATCGGGGCAGGCAACCTTGCCCCAGTATTCATACCGGCCCGCCGGCTGGTCACAGACCGCCACCGACACAACCCCCGACAAATCCATGGAATAGTACAGATAGTACCGCCCATCGGGGCCGCGTGCCACGTCCGGCGCAAAAATCAGATGGGGTTTGCCCGCCCGGGTGGATAAGGATGGAATCGTGGGGTCCTGCTGCTGGGGGTCCTGCTCTTTGCGATAGATTACCCCTTCGTAACGCCAGTTTCCCAAATCGTCCAGCGGGGCGCTCCAGCCCACATAATCCCCCAGGCAAAACTCATTTCCGCCGTTCTCGTCGTGGCTGCCGAACACATACAAACGCCCCTCAAAAATATGGGGTTCCCCGTCCGGGACATACTCCCAGGCGGGAAGATAGGGGTTTACCGCGGGTTTCTTCATCGAGCGCAACCTCCTTGGATGTCCATGGTCCCCGGCACCGGATCACGCCCATAACACAGCGCCAGTTTTGAGAAAAAGTCCTCCAGCAAAAAGCGAACGTCTATACTGTCATAGATGCGGATGAGTTTTCCCTCCGGGTCTTCCCGGTAGGTAAAGTCGTCCTGGATATAGGGCGCGCGGCCCGGATGGAAGTTGCCCCGCCAATCGCACTGAAGCAGCGCGGCTACCACCGGCGAATCCCCCAAGTTCCAGTTTTCCCCTTTTCGCAGCGGATAGGGGTCGGCTTCGCTCAGGTTATAAGCTTCGATTTCATCATAGAGATACCGCCCCGGCGCGCCGCAAGGGCGGACTTTCCAGGCCAATTCCGCCATGGTCACTTCCACGGTGCCATAAGCGTTCAGGGGGATCTGCCACAGATTCACCTCCGAGCCAAAAACCACCCGGGCGGCATACAAATCCTGAATCAGATTGAATTCCTTCCCGCCCTGGGGGTAGGCCCCGCCGCCGATCCAGACCACCGTCATCCGCCCCGCGATCTCCGGGCACCGGTTGATGGCGGCGGCCACATCGGTCAGCGCCCCCTGCACCGTAACATACAGGGGCCGCGGGTCCTCCCGCAGAGCCTCCTGAATGATGAAATTCACCCCTTCACTGGCGGGGGCGTCCGCTTCACTTTCCAGAGGGCCCAGACACCCCCGCAGCATGGGCACATCCTCCATGCCGGCGGCCTCCATCAGGATAAGCAATTCCTGATAGCTCTTCTCCATGGTGGTATAGGTCCCGGGAGCCTTGCTCTCAAAATGGGCCGCCACCACTCCCCTCACATCAAAAATGGGGGTCATCAGCTGGTGAAGAACGGCGAACTGGTCGTCCGCCTCGTTCTTCACATCGCTGGAAACAATGAGCCGCAGCTGCCGGCGCATGGGCAGGCGGAGGCCCATCCGGCCCAAGATCTCGTTTCGCTTCACAGCCTTTCCTCCCCCTTATTTCACAAGAAAGTGCATCAGCGCATCCGCCGAGGCCACCGCCCCGCCCAGGCGCTTCATATCCTCACTGAACTCCTCGGCCGTGGCCTTGTAGGAGGGCTCGGTCAAAAGTTTTACGATGGCGGCTTTCAGACTCTCCGAGGTGATGGCGTTTCTATCCAGGAAAGCAGTGCCCAGGCCCAGTTTCTCGATCTGGCGGGCGGTGATGGCCTGCTCCTCCATCTGGGGAATGGCGATCATGGGCACGCCGTAGTAGATAGCCTCGCCGGTGCCGCCCATCCCCGCGTGGGTAATGAACACCGATGCCTGCGATAGAATGTCCAGCTGGGGCACCATCTGGCCCACCTCCACGTTGGCGGGGATGTCCTTCAGGCTGGCGGGGTCGATGGAGCCCAGGGCCGCAAAAACGTTGATGTCCAGATCCCGCACCGCATCAAACAGGATGGGGTAATACTCGGGCCAGTTGTTGAAGGCGGTGCCCAGAGAGGAATAGAGCAGCGGTTTGCCGTTGTCGGGCGCTTTCCAGCTGCCGAAGGCAGTCCGCTTGCCAATCTGGACGCCGGTAAAGACGAAGTTGTCCCCAAAGCTCTCGTTGTGGGGCACCAGACGCTTCTGCATCATCACCAGGTTAAAATCCCCCTGGCCGTCGAAAATTTCTTTCACCGTCATTTTCCGGCAGCCGTATTTTTTCACGAACTCTTCGGCGATCTGGTCGGCCGCCACCCGCAGCGGGTGAGTGGCCGGGACGCTCTCAAAGCTGGCGGCCATGGAATAGGACTCGTTGGAGGGGTAGCTGGTGTAGAGCATCACATTGGGGACATGCAATGCGTCGGCGGCGATGGTGCCCGCAATGCCCGCGAAGTCGTGGACAATGGCGTCGGGCTTATCCTCTTTCAGGACCTCCAGAATGGAGTCGATGGCTCCGCCCGCTTCGTTTAAAAAGAGGAAGGGCACGGTGGCGCCCACGTCCTCATCGGCGCCGCCCTCCTGCTGGCCGGACTGCTGGGCCATCCAGGAAGGGACGGCCACAAATTTGGCACCGGTGGGCTCGACGATGTTTTTGAAATTCTCGGTGGAGAAATAGGTCACCCGGACGCCCCGGTTGACCAGCTCGGTCACCAGGGAGAGGGTAGGGTTCACGTGACCGAAAGCGCCCAGAGATACAACTGCGATATGCATAGAGAAACTCCTTTCAAGCAAAATCATTTCAAAAAGGCAAAAAAGGAGCCATGCAGGCAGCGCACGGCGTCGCCCGCATGGCTGCGGAAATAAAGGAGAGAAGATGGCTTAGGATTCCTGCCCGGCTTCGGCCTCAACGGCTGACGCCTCGTCCGCAAGATACTTTTTATCCTGCATCCGAATAAAGGGCATGTAAACCAGAACATCGAGCACAAAGAGCACCACTTCCATGATGGCCAGGGAGACGCTGCCATTCAGCAAGCCGGTGGCCACCATGGGGAAGTTAAAGACGGTAACCCCTGCATACTTTGCCACCAGGCCCGAAGAGCAGGCCAGATAACCCAGAACAAAGTTGAGCATCGGGGTGATGATCCAGGGAACGGCCACAAAGGGATTCAGCACAACGGGCACACCGAAAATCAGGGGCTCCGAGATGCCCAGGAATGCGGGGGCCACCGAGATTTTGCCCACCGTTTTCAGCTGGCTGGACTTGGAGAAGAGAGCGACCGCCACCGCAAAGGCCGGATAAACCACCGCAACGGTCATGGCGTAGGAGAAGGCCATGCCAATAACGCTGGGGATGGGCTCGCCTGCGGCGTAGGCCGCCTGGTTCATGCCGTCCAGACCGAACATGATGGGGCCGGTCAGGCTGGCGAGGAAGCCGGGATGGACGCCGAACACCCACAGCAGCTGGGTGATCAGCTGGAAGATGCACATAGCAATGACGTTGTTGCCCATGATGGCGGTCAGAGGAATCTGGAGCAGGTTATACAGACAGTCAAAGATATTGCCCCAGGGGGTCAGGCCAAACAGGGCCCGCACCACCATGGCCACGATAATCACCACAAAACCGGGGATCAGGGAAACAAAGGAATTGGACACATAATCGGGGGTGCCTTCCGGCATTTTGATGACGATTTTGGCATCCACAATCGCCTTAAAAATCTTTACCGTGAAAATGGCCACGAAGATGCCCACGATCATACCCTTGGTGCCCAGGTATGTATAGGCGAAGTTCGCAGAGGATGCTTCCGGGTCAGCCAGCGGCGAAAGGGTCAGGTAGGCCACAATCGCCAGAATGGGGACCAGATCCGCCTGCAGTTCCAGATTTTTCGCATAAGCCTTGGCGATCCCGTAGGTAAAATAGACGCCCAGCATATTGGTGGTAGCCGCCACCACCATATTCAGGATGGTCACGAGCCCTGCGCTCTGAATGAACGACTGCCAGAACGGGATGGGCAGACCCGCAAACAGGCTGGCAAAAGAGCCAATGATGATGATCGGCAGGTTGGGCATAACGCCTTTGGAAATGCTCCGCAGATAGATGTTGCCGCCCACCACGTCGCTCAGCTTGGTGGCCATCTCCACAAAGTTTCTCTTCGCCATGGCTCAGACCTCCTCGCCCATCATCTTGCGGGCGGCCTTGAGAACAGCAGCGCCGTTCATCATGCCATAATCTTTCATCTCAATGGCCGCCGCAGGAACACCGGGGCAATCCTGCTGAACTTGACCCAGCTTGTGTTTGACCTGAGGGCCCACCAGGATGCAGTCCGCATCGGTGGCCACCTGCTTGGCATCCGACAAAGCGTAAGCGGCAATGCTGCAATCGTAGCCGGATTTGGCGGCAGCGTCCTTCATCTTGGCCACCATCATACTGGTGGACATCCCGTTGCTGCACAGTAGAACAATTTTTTTCATGATCTTTTTCCTCCATCCATCGTTGATCTAGTCATTTCAACAGCTTTTCAGCTGGTTCGCCCGGACTTATTGTTTCTCCAGTTTGTCGATCCGCTTATACAGGGCAATCATCTCTTCCACCAGGGTCTTGGTCAGCTCGGCGCTCATCAGCTGATCCTCCGCGTGGGCCAGCACCAGCCGGACGGTGGTTTCGACGCCCTGGCCCTCGGCCTCGATCATGGCGGCGTGGGCGTGGTGTCCCTGGATAAAGTACTCGTCTCCCTGTTTGAAGAGGGCCTCCGCCTCTTCGTACTTGCCCTCTTTGGCCTTGTATAAGGCCTCCATAAAGGTGCTCTTGGCGCCGCCGGCGGCGGTAATCAGTTCAAACACCTGCATCTCTTCCTGTTCGGTCATTTCTGCCATGGGTCATTTCCTCCTTATTCCATCCAGGTCCTCGCCGTTGGTGGCGATGACTTTTTTATACCAATCAAACGATTTTTTACGGCGGCGCTCCAATGTTCCGTTGCCCGCGTTGTCCCGGTCCACATAGATGAACCCATACCGCTTTTTCATCTCGCCGGTGCCTGCGCTGACCAGGTCGATGCAGCCCCAGGGGGTGTAGCCCATTAGAGGAATACCGTCCTCTTCCACTGCGGCTTTGAACGCCTTGATATGCTCCCGCAGATAGTCGATGCGGTAGTCGTCGTTGATGGAACCGTCGGGCTCCACCGTGTCCACCGCACCGAGGCCGTTTTCCACAATGAAGAGAGGTTTCTGGTACCGCTCATACAACAGCCGCATGGTCAGCCGCAGGCCCATGGGGTCCACCTGCCAGCCCCACTCGCTGGAGGGCAGATAGGGGTTTTTGACACCGGCCACCACATTGCCCTGGGCAGTGCCCGCCTCGGTGGGGCGGCCCGCTTGGACCATGGACATATAGTAGCTGAAGCCGATATAATCCACGGTGCCGCGGCGGAGCAGCGTGTCATCCCCCGGCGCTTTTGTGATCTGAACCCCTGCCCGCTCCAACTTATTGAGCAGGCGGGCCGGGTATTCGCCCCGGGCCTGCACATCCGCAAAGGCCAGCATAGTGCTCATCATATCGTCGGCGGCCTTGGCGTCCAGGGGGTGGCAGGTCTCGGGATAGACCACCCCGAACAGGGTCATACAGCCAATCTGATTTTCCGGGTCGATCTCATGGCCCAGCAGCACTGCCTTGGCGCTGGCCACAAACTGGTGGTGGGCCGCCTGATAGATCACCTGGGTCCGATTTTCCTCGGGGCGGATGTCCAGGCCCGCCGGGTTCCAGGGTCCAAACTCGATGGCGTTGATCTCGTTGAAGGTCATCCAGTATTTGACTTTGCCCTTGTACTCGGTAAAGATCACCCGGCAGTACCGCTCGAACAAATCCACCAGGCGCCGGTCCCGCCAGGCCCCGTATTTTTTCACCAGGCCATACGGCATCTCGTAATGGCTGATGGTGACCACCGGCTCGATGCCGTACTTGTGGCACTCATCAAAGAGGTTGTGATAGAACCGGATGCCCGCCGGGTTGGGCGAAGCCTCATCCCCCTCGGGGAAAATCCGGCTCCATGCGATGGAGGTACGGAAGCACTTGAACCCCATCTCCGCAAACAGGCGGATATCTTCCTTGTACCGGTGATAAAAGTCGATGGCGATGTGGCTGGGGTAATACTCCCCTTCCAGAATGCCGTCCGTAAGCCGGCGCTTGGTGTGGGCGTCGCCCGCAGTGAGGACGTCCGCCACGCTCAGGCCCTTTCCGTCCTCCCGGTAAGCGCCCTCGCACTGGTTGGCAGCCACTGCGCCGCCCCACAGGAAATTGCTGTCTAATGCCATATTGTTCCTCCTTGGATCATTCCAAAAGCAGTTTCATGAAGTGCTCGTACTCTCTCCGGCTGATAATCCGTTTGACCCGCAGCTGGTCCGAAAGCAGCGAGCTGGTCAGCTGGTAAAACTTTTGCGTCTGAGCCGAAGTCGATTCGTAGATGGACACCATCACCACCAGCTGAACTGTATTGCTGGACCAGAGGATGGGTTTATCCAGAATGCCCACGCAGACCATGTTTTCGTGGAAGAAGCAATCCTCCGGGTGAGGGATCGCCACCTGGTTGCCAAAGTCGGTACCACCCAGCTCTTCCCGGGCCAGCACCGAAGCGCAGAAGGTTTCCTCCGGGATGGGATAAACCTGGGCCAGCCGATGGCTCAATTCCCGGATGACCTCAGCCCGGGTGGTGCCGGTCACATGGGCGAAAAACAGTTCGGGCCGGTAATACGTTCGGAGGAAATCGGTGCTCCCCTGCTCCAGCTTTTTCCGGACCTGGGGAATGTCGTCGCTGTCCAGAAAGTTCCCGATCTCATAGATCGGGGTTCCGGCCGTGGTGTGCAGAGGCACCGTGGTAAACACATAGTCGATCCCGCTCAGATCGTACTGCTCGAACTCGTACATGCTGCACACATCCAGCCGGTTAATATAGACCCCAAACTCATTGCGGAACCGAAAAGCCAAAAACCGGCTGCTGGCCTTGCCGGTCATGCAGACCAAGAGGATATTCTTCTTCTCGATGTCATCTTTCAGGGATTCCAGCGCCATTTCCAGGATGATGGCAAAATACCCGGTCTCGGCCTCTGAAATTTTCCGGCCATAGAACCGTTCCAGCTCCACCATTGCCCGCTGGGCTATGGCAAAAGCGAACGGGTAATTCTGCTTTATCTCCTCCAAAATGGGGTTCGGCATGGGGATGCCGTAGGTCATCCGGATGTGGAAGGTGGCCAGATGATTGTACAGGGCAACACGGACGTTTAAATTGTCCTTAAAGTTGAGATTGTAAACCTTTTGGATGCAGTTCATCAAAAGGCTGCTGAGGCTGTTGATATCCTGGAGTACCACCGGATTAGACTGAAGTTTGTATTCGTCGCCCAGAATCCGCCGCCCTGCAATATAGACGGCAATGTAGAGCTGCTCCGCCGGCTCCGGCTCGATCTCCACCTCCATCTCCCGCAGCTGCTGCACCAGAATCCGGGCAATGGCATATTCCGGCATCTTCTCCACCCGGGCCAGCTGGTCGGGGCGGGCCTCCCGAATGATATTCCCCTCCCGCGTCCGCATGCAGGCCACATAAAGGTAAAAGACAATGTTCTGGAAGGCGGCTTCCGAGAATTTGACCCGGTGCCGGAGCATTACATCCAGCAAAACCTCGCCGATCAGAGCCGTCAATTTAGCCTGGGTCCCCTCCTGATCCAGGGCCCCATAATAGGGCTGGACCAGATAGTCCATACAGCATTTTCGTTTATCAAACTCGTGTCCGTGGACCCGCACCCCATAGTGGGGTTTACGCTGCAAGACCAGATCGTAATGCCCCAGCACAAACTCCACCTGCTTGAGCTCGGTGGAAAGGGTTTTGGTGGAGACACAGAGCTCCTCGCTCAGATCTTCCAGTTTCCAGCATTCTTCGCTCTGCAAAAAACGGGCCAGCATGTATCGGAACCGTTCTTCCACCGAGTTGGGGATAGACTGACGCATCCGGGCCTGTTCGGTCTGAAGCCAGGCCTTATACCGCTCCCGATCCTGCACCACCAGTCGATAACCGTGCCGTGGGCGGGACTCGATGGTTGCACCGTGAGATTCCAGCTCCTTTCGCAGATCCCGTATCCGGGTTTGGACGGTCCGGTCACTGGTTTCGTTCTGGTCTGCCAACCTTTTGGAAGTCAAATATTCTGTTTCGGAGAGGCTCGCCAACAGGTCCACCAGCTTTGAATCCAGCATACCGATCAATTCCCGTCCTTTCCCAAAAATTCATTGACCCGCGCCGTAAAGGTCATAGGCTGTACCTGATTTTCCTTCATCCACTGTTTCAGCGCCTCACTGCACAGGAACGCCGCCTCCATGGGGCGGATAAGGGTATAGGAAGAATGGTCCAGAATATACTGATCCAGATATCCGGGGTGGAACACCAGAACCGAACACTCTTTTTCTTTTATCTGTGCTTCATCCTCGAACAGATACCGGCAGGGATCGTAAAGGCCCTTTTCGTCCAAATGATAAAAGGCAGAGCACTGGATGCCGTATTCCGCCGCCCACTGGGGGTTGACGGGGTCGCAATAAAGCAGGCCATTCCGGGCCGCCACATTTTGCAAGCCCTGGAAAAAGTTGGGCGACATCACTGCGTGACCCTCAAAGTAGGCCGGGTCCCGGCCCGTGATTTGGCGGAACCGGTCCAGCTGGGCCTGGATTTCCAGCTCCACCTCTTCCAGGACGATGGTATCCTCTTTGCGGGAGCGGATCTCACGACTGGTACAGAACATCCCGTTGGGCTGAACCAGAGAAGGGATCCGGGCCGGGTCGGTGAGGGGGCGCCCGACACAGATATTGGTGTGCTGCCCCACCTCGACGCCTGTCTCTTTCACCAGCGCATAACCGGCTGCTGCTTCGGGCATGTTGGGCATCAGGCCGGTACAGGTAATGGCCCCACTGACAATGGACCGGTAGATCCCGCAGTTGACCCCTTCGCTGAACCCCAGGTCATCCGCCCTGAAAATAATCTTCATCTCTCCCCCGCTCCTCTCGGTTGTTTCTCTCTTTTGACGTTACCAGTGTACCAATTTGTGCCCCCAATGTCCACGAAGTCTTTTTCGGTAATAAATGCCGAAAAAATCCACATTACAGGGTTTATTTGTGCAGTACAACAAATTCATCTTGACGTTTTTGTACATTCCTGCCGACTCGGATGTATTGCAAAAGCCATCCGTTTGCTCGAACCGTTCCCCAGGCCGCACAATTCCAGCCTACACCATTCTGCACGACAACCGGGAAAACAGAAAAACCTCCCCTTGCAGGAATCGCATCCCGTAAGGAGAGGTTTTGAGATCGTGTGCCACGATGAGCCCACCCGCTCTGCGGGATGGTCTGGACGCTCTGGCACACTTTCTTTTTACTTTAGTTCCGGGTATAATTGGGTGCAGAACAGCCCTCCCGCGACAAGAGCGGTGAGCGCGTCAGCCGCCGCTTGGGCCGCCAAAATGCCGGTGTATCCCGCCAGAGCACGCCCGGCCACCAGGGCCAGCGCAAAGATTACTCCCTGCCGGCTGATGGACAGCACGAAAGCAGCCCCCGCCTTGCCGGTGGCCTGAAACAGGATGGACAGCAGAAGGACCGCCCCCACAAAAATCATGGTAACCACCTGCCAACGCAGCATGATCACACCGTCCCGGACGATGCTGTCGTTGTCCATAAAAATCCGCATCAGGGCCGGGGCCGCCAGGCAGATACCGACGGTCAGGACCAGGGCTGACCCGCTGATAAAACCCAGGCAGAACCGAAGCAGCGAACGAAACCGCTGCTTATCCCCCGCGCCATAATAGTAGCCGAACAGCGGCTGTCCGCCAAAGGCAAACCCGGTGAGAAGGAGCAGGGCGATCATACTCACCTTGAGAACAATTCCCATAGCGGCGATCTTGTCGTTGCCGTAAGGCAGCAGGAACTGATTCATTAAGACAGAGGCTGCGCTTTGCATAACATTCACCACTGCGGCCGGGATGCCAATGCCCATGATCTGCCCGACGTGCTGGGCCGGGACAAGCATCTGCCGGGGATCCAGCGATAGGACCCGGCTCTTTTTGATGACCGCCGCAGCATAAAACACATCGGCGAGCAGGTAACCAATGACGGTGGCGATGGCCGCGCCGGCTGCGCCCATCCCCAGAGTGGAGATAAAGATGGGGTCGAGAATAATATTCGCCACCGCCCCCAGGATGGTGCCCGCCATGGATTCTTTGCTCATCCCCTCGGCCCGCAGAAGGTTTGAGTGGATAAAGGACAGGGTGATCACCGGAGCACCGGCCGCCAGCCAAAAGCAGTAGGCAGAGGCATGGGCAAAGGTCTCTTCGCTCGCCCCCAGCAGCCAGACCAGCGGGGTGCGGGCCAGCAGCATCACTGCGCCGATTACGCCCCCCGTCAGCAGAGCGGCGTAAAAACAAAAGGCGCTGGCCCGGCGCACCCCCTGCTCATCCCGTTGGCCCAGCAAGCGGGAGATCAGGCTGCTGCCGCCCTGCCCAAAGATGTTGCCGACGGCCATCAGCAGGGTGAAGACCGGCATCCCCAGCGAGACGCCGGCCACGATGTTGGTGTCCCCTGTCTGCGCCACAAAAAATGTGTCGGCCAGGTTATAAATCAGGGTCACCACCATGCTGCAGACCAGCGGCACCGCCAGTTTAAAATAGGCCCGGGCCACATGGCTGTCATTGAAAACATTTTTTCCTTCCATGCAAAATCCTCACTTTCTGCGGTACAGTATACCAGCGCCGGAGCGTTTTTTCTGTGCCACATGACACATTCCGGGAGCAAGGAGGCCCCTCATGAAACGTATAGACGATCCCCACCAGATCCAGAAGCTGCGGGCAGCCAGCGGCGTCTGCCGCCTGTTTGACACCCCCGGCCTCATCTTCCAGGCTTTTTCCTTTGAGAAGGGTGAATATCTCGTTTCGCCCGACCGCCGGATGGACTGGCTGCTCTTTCTAGCTGAGGGAGCTGTGCGCATTTACGGCATCCGGGAAAATGGCAGCCTCTTGCCGGTAGACCGACTGAACAGCCCCGCATTGCTGGGGGATCTTGAATTTACGGAGAACGGACGCTCGGCTTTCTACGCGGAAGCCTGCGGCAGGGTGATCTGTCTGGCCCTGTATGTACCGGCCTATCGCGACGCCCTCAACCGGGACCTGCGTTTTTTGCACGTTCTGCTCCACGCCTATGCAGACAAGATCAAAATGTTTTCCGCTATGGACCTTACGGCCGCTACCGTCGAGGAGCGGGTGTTGCTCTATATGGCCACCGCCTGCCCGGACCAGGAGTTGCGCGGCATCGAGGCCGCTGTTTTGCAGCTGCGGTGCAGCCGCCGCCAGCTCCAGCGGGTCCTGCAAAAACTCTGCGCCGCCGGCCAGGTGGAAAAGCTGGGCAAAGGCCGCTACAAGCTGGCCGGCCCCCAGTGGACCAGTGTTTTATCTGAGGGAATTTCCGAGAGGGCGATCCGATGAAAAGTCAGTAAAATAACGCCTCTCTTGCTCAGCATTGCGGCAGATGCTACATTTTGGGACAGATCGAGGCTTTTGTCCTTTAAGATTTACAGTTCGTTCATTGACAACCTCTTTTTTCTGGTGTAAAGTTAAGACACTCTTTGCACTGCATTACGTCCTTTTACAGGATGCGAGCTCAACAGTACAAACTGAACAGGCGCTGACCAAACCGTCATTTGCCGGGCCTCTATGGCAGCAGATGTCCAACATCTGCGGGACAGTTGTATGTCCCGCAGGTGTTTTTTTATATTCACCCGGGGAAACGAGAATTTTCAGAATGTGTTTGCAAGAGAAACTTTTGTCGAAAGACACAGAACAGGAGGATTTCCCCATGAAAAACACCGCCAAGCAAACCGACACAGTTTCCCGCAAGAATCCCATCGATGAATCCGCCGCCATCCGGAAGATGTCTTTTGTCAGCGTGGCTGGCAACGCCGTTTTGTCCGGGTTCAAATTCTTTGCCGGGGTCACCGGCAACTCCGGCGCGATGATCTCCGACTCGATCCACTCCTTCTCCGATGTAATTACCACGTTGATCGCCTGGATCGGGGTCAAAGCCTCCAAAAAGGAGGCAGACGCCGCCCACCCCTACGGCCACGAACGGATCGAGTGTATCGCCTCTCTGCTGCTGGGGATCGTGCTGCTGGGCACCGGGCTGGGGGTCGGCAAGGTGGGGCTGGAGAACATTTTCTCCGGCAACTACCAGGCCCTGGCTGTCCCCAGCGCCATCGCTCTTGTGGCCGCCGTCGTCTCCATCGTGAGCAAGGAGGCCATGTACTGGTACACCCGCTATTATGCCAACCTGATCCATTCCTCGGCTTTTCTGGCGGACGCCTGGCACCACCGCTCGGACGCCTTTTCCTCCATCGGTTCCCTGATTGGCATTGCCGGCGCTATGATGGGATACCCGGTGCTCGACTCGGTAGCCAGCGTGGTAATCTGCCTGTTCATCGTCAAGGCCTCCTATGACATCCTGAAGGACGGCGTGGTCAAACTGCTGGATACCTCCTGCGGCGAGAGCTACGACAAGAAGCTGGCGGATTATATCTCCGGGCAGGAGGGCGTAGTCTGTGTGGACTCTCTCCGCTCCCGGATGTTCGGCAACAAGGTCTACATCGACCTGGAAATCCAGGTGGACGGCGAAAAATCCCTGCGGGAGGCCCACCAAGTAGCCGAGCGGATCCACGACGACGTGGAGAAAACCTTCCCCGATGTAAAGCACATCATGATCCATCTGAACCCCACCGCTAAGGCCGTGTGACCAAAGTTAAAAAGAGATTTGCTCCCGTTTAAGGGCAACAGCCCGCTTCCAAAAGGAAGCGGGCTGTTGTCTTATCTTGGGGATTCCCCGGTATCTATTGCGGATTTCCATAAGTCCCCAAGATCCGGCTCACCCTCAATAAAGGAATATGCTTATGAGCGCATCAACCGCCCCTATCTAGCCGCCTGAAAGCAAAAAGGCGGTGGATATTGCGGGGTCGCACCGCCGATCCCACCGTCTTGTGAGAACGATAAAGCAGCGCTCTTACAGCTCGTTGATGGTCTCTGAAATTGCCATGCTGCAAATTCTTTTTGCGGGGGCCAGGGGCGCCAAAAGAGCGGTGAAAACCAGAAACGCCAGGATTCCCCCCAGTGTGCCCAGCGGGAGCTGCCATCCCGTCCCCCAATAGTTTGTAATCATCTGGGAATAGAGAAACCAGTGCAGGGGCAGCCCCAGGCCGCAGCCCGCCAGGAGTCCGAGGCCTGTATAAGCGGCCGCCTCGGTCCGGATCATTTTCTTGATTTGGGCGGCCTCCATTCCCACCGCGCGCATGGCCCCATATTGCTTTGTTCTGGCGGATACGCTCATGGAGATGCTGTTGACCGTATGAATCACGGTAATCAGGGTAATCACTGCGAGGAATCCATACACAAAGAGGCAGAACATATAACAGGTGTTTTGGGTGTCTTTGTTTTGGGCCAGACGGTCGTAGAAGCGGTACTTCTCCCCCGCCAGCGCATGAAGTTCCTGCACATTTTTTTCGGTGGCGTCCCGGGTCAGCTGGACATCCAGAATCGCATAGGCGTCCTGGCCGGTGATTTGCCGGAACAGTTCTTCCGAGCAGATCACGGTAGGCTGATCCGAAGAATCAAAAGGGCTGTCCTCCAGGACGCCGGCCACCGTCAGCTCAGTCTGCTCCAGCCGGATGGTATCCCCCACTTTCAGGGCATTGCTCTTGTCGTAGACCGTCAACACCCCCTCGCCCCGGATTACAGCAGCCATATCTCCCGCAATCAAATCTTCTTCAGCCCATCCAAACTGCCGGCTCTCGTAGGAAATCAAATCAATCCGTCCGGTTTTGCCTTCGTATTCGGCGGGCAGGCTCTGGTACATCCGGCCAAACACCCGCTCCACATAGGGATAACCTTCCACCCGGGCAGCAAAATCTCTTTCGATTTCGCAGAGATTTTCGGGGCTGGCGTAAAAGACGTCCGGCGCCCAGGGTTTCAGCGGATTAAGAGCCATCTGAACCCACTGAATCAGAACCGAAAAGCTCAAAATCAGGAGGATGCTGAGGGCAAAAGAACCCGTCATCAGCACCAGATTTTTGGGGTAAGAGATGGCGTGATGAATCCCCAGGGCCGTCTCAATGTTCAGAGAGCTCTTTCGGACCGGACGTGAAATATTTCCCTTTTCGGCGAGATTTCCGGTCACCGCCGCCACCGGCGAAACCCCTGCCGCCCGTCTTGCGGGAGCGAGGGAGGAGAGCATCACCGTCAAAACTCCCACCACCACGCCGCTGGCGATCCCGATGGCGCTGACCCCAAACAGCGGGATCTGCACAAACTCAGCCCCCACCCCAAACCGCAAAAGAGCGCAGAGAAGCCAGGTACAGAGAATCCCGGCGCCCACCCCAAGGGGCACCGCCGTTTTGCACCAGTAGAGGGCTTCCAGCCGGACCAGGTGCATGATCTGGGCCCGGCTGGCTCCAATGCAGCGGAGCATCCCAAAAAACTGAGTGCGCTCCGCGGTCCGGCTGTTCAGGCTGCCGGCGATCATAAAAACCCCCGCCGCTAAAACCAACGCAAACAGGATGGCTGCCACCAAGTACATTCCCATCACATAGGAATCGCTGCTGAATCCGGTCAGCCCCAGCAGCGCCGTATTTTCGGTCAGGGTCTCATCGGTAAACCCCTGGGTCTGGCGCAGCTCGGCGATCACCCGGCGGACGTTGGTGTGTTCCGCAAAGCGGACAAAACAGACCGGGGCCAATTCGCTGCCTTCTGCTTTGGCGAGGGCCCGGAAGGAATTCCAGTTCAAAAAAGCCCCCACCACGTCGGCGTCCGAGCTGATGGTCACATCTCCCCCAAAGCCGGAGATCGTATAATCAAATGCGCCTGTCGGAGTGTTCAGGGTTACTGTGTCCCCTATCTCCAGGGAAAGCAGATTCTTTGCCCGGTTGGAGAGCAGAATCTCATCCTCCCGGGCGGGGTAATGCCCCTCGGTCAGATTGTCGTAGATCCGGGTGAGGATCGCTTCCTCCCCGCCCGCGATGACGCAGGCTTTCCCTCCAATGGTATAGTCCGCGGACAAATCAAAGTTCAGCCCGTCATAGAGGGAATAAGCCGCCACATCTTCCCTCTGGGTCACCTGCTCCACCTGCTGGCGGATGGGCTCTTTCAGCATGATATGCCAATAGCCATGATCCGCAACCACCCGCTCCTTTTCCATCCGGATGCCCATATCCGCCATGCTGAAAATGGTGGTAACCAGCAGGACTGAAATCACAATGCAGAGCAGAGTCATCCGGTTTTGGCGTTTGCGCACCCGGGCCGAGATCGGAATCAGACTCAGATAGCTTTTCATTCCCGGCACCTCCCGAAATCGGTCAGTACACCGTCGGACACCTGCAAAATCCGGTCCGCCGACTGGGCGATGCTCCTGCTGTGGGTGATGATCAGAATGGTCTGCTCGTATTTGCGGGAGGCCTCTTTCAAAAGGGCAATTACTTCGCTGGTGTTTTGGGTATCCAGGTTGCCGGTGGGCTCATCCGCCAGGATCAGGGCCGGGCGGGTCATCAGGGCCCGGCCGATGGCCACCCGCTGTTGCTGTCCGCCGGAAAGCTGGCTGGGCAGGTGGTTCCGGCGGGCAGTCAGATTCAGGACTTCCAGCAGTTCTTCCAGATAAGCCCGGTTGGGTTTTTGATAGTCCAGCAGCACCGGGAACAGGATATTCTGCTCCACGGTCAGCTCCGGGATGAGGTTAAAACTCTGAAAAACAAAGCCGATGTTTCGCCGGCGAAACACCGTCATGTTTCGCTCCTTCATGGCGAAAATATCTTTGCCGTCAATCCACACTTTGCCGGAAGTAGGGGTATCCAGCGCACCGATCATATTCAGCAGCGTGCTCTTTCCTGAGCCAGACTCCCCCACCACAGCCACAAATTCCCCTTTTGGGACCGAGAACGTGGCCCCTTTGAGGGCGTGGACTGCCGTTTCACCGGTGCCGTAGGTTTTGGAGAGATCTTTGACTTCCAACAGATTCATTCCATAAAACACCTCTTTCTTTTTTATGGAAAGAGTAACACAGCAACCCTACCGCAGCCCGACAGATTCCCTACAATTTTGTAGGAATCAAAAAACTGATGGTAAAAATCGCCCCCCGGCCAGGGTCGCTGTCCACCTCGATGGTACCGCGGTGCGCCTCTACCACCGCCTTGGTCAGGGGGAGCCCCAACCCAACTCCTTGGGTATCCTTGGAAAACCGGCTGCGGTAAAAACGCTTGAAAATATGGGGCAGATCCTCCGGGTGAATCCCGCTGCCATTGTCCCGAACGACGATCTGGACCATAGACGCCAGCTGCCGCCACTCCACCTGGATCGTGTCCCCGGCTTTTGTATGGTCAAGGGCATTTTTCACCAGGTTGCTGATGGCTTCCACCATCCACCCCCGGTCGCACAGCAGGGTCACCTCGTCCCCGCCGGAAAAAACCAGCTTCTTTTCTTCCCGCTGGGCCTGGTAGGCAAAGTGCTTTTCAATGCCGTCCAAAAGTTCCGCGAGGTTTTCCTCCCGCTTCTCCAGCACAATGGTTCCGGAGTCCCATTTGGCGATCTTCAAAAGATTTTGGACCAGGGTTTCGATCCGGTCCAGCTCCTGTTCCGAGAGGTCGGCAAACTCCCGGATGGTGGGGCTGCCCTGGGCTTCCTCCTGCAAAATCCCATTATAAATATTCAGCGCCGCAAGAGGGGTTTTCAGCTGGTGGGAGATATTGGAGATGGTGTCCTTTAAATAGAGCTTTGCTCTGCCCTCGTTTTCGGCGTGGGCATTCAGGGTCGCCGCCAGGGAGTTCACCTCATGGAACAGCCGATACAGCTCCCCTTCCTCATCGCAGTCGATCCGGGCGTCCCGGTCGCCGGAGAGATAAGCTCGAATCTGCTCCACCGCTTCTTCCATAATTTTTTCCTGCTGCCGGAAATAGAAAAAGAGGGCCGCGCAAACCATCGCCCCCATACACAAGGCCCCGGCCAGCACAAACCAGGCCGCTCCCTGGCCGTACAGGCGAACCGCCGCCCCCGATACAGCCGAAAAACCGACGGACAGCAGTAAAACCCAGCCGAAAAGCCGGTTGATTCTTCCATTGGCCAGGATACGCATGGCACACCTCATTCCACCACATTCCACTTGTAGCCGCTCCGCCGGACTGTGACAATCTTTTGGGGGCGGCCGGGGTCGTCCTCAATCTTTGTGCGCAATCTTCGGATATATACGGTGAGAGTACTGCTGTCGATGTAGTTTTCCTCACAATCCCAAAGCCGGCCCAGAATCTGTTCCGGGGAAAGCACCTGGTTTGGGTGCTCCATAAACAACCGAAGCAGCTTATACTCGCTGGCCGTCAGATCCACCAACACGCCGCTTTTATAAACTTCATGCTTCAGCAGCCGCATCGTGATGTCGTTTGCCCTCAGCTCGGCATCCCCCTGGCTGAAATTTTCGCTGCGGCGGAGAAGGGCGTTGACCCTGGACAAAAACACCGCCAGTTTGAAGGGCTTGGTGATATAGTCGTCGCCGCCCAGGTCCAGCCCCATGATGATATCCGTCTCCTCATCGGCAGCGGTCAGGAAAATAATGGGCACCCGGGAGGTCTGACGGATTTTCTGGCACAAATCGTAACCGGAACCATCCGGCAGGGACACATCCAGAATTACCAGGTCATATACTCCGTCCCTCCAAAGTTTCTCCGCTTCCAGGCTTGTCCGGGCAATCTCGATCTCATACCCCTGTTTTTGAATTGCAAAGGAGAGCCCATTGATCAGGCTCAAATCGTCTTCTACGAAAAAAATCCGCTTCATATCCGGTCACCGTCCACTGTTTGCTTCTGTCCCATTATATTTCCAGGATTTGCAGAATACAAGCCGGAACCCCTAAACTTCCCAAAACCAAGAAAAAGGCGGGAAGCAAAAATGCTCCCCGCCGGATCTCACAAGGCCACTGGGCCTTTCTCAAATATTTTCCTATCCGTTTTAACGTTTGGATTCCTGCCGGGCCGGACCCTCCAGACGCCGCACATAGCACCGGCCCTTGCCATTCTTTTTCGCCTGGTAGAGCATCCGGTCGGTCTCTGCATATACCTGCTGGTAAGTACACCCGGGCCGGGTGCAGACGCACACCCCCACGCTGCACTGAACTGCCAGAGGCTGTGTCTGCCATTGAATCGCGCCCAGCTGCTCCACCAGACGCTCCCCCAGGAGCCGGGCCTGGGCCTCTGTTATGGGCCGGTCGTAAAGGATCGCAAATTCGTCCCCGCCAATCCGCCCCAGGGCCGCTGCATCCGGAAAAACACAGCGCATGACCCCCGCCGTCTCTGCCAGCACATGGTCCCCGCAGGGGTGTCCGTAGCGATCGTTGATCCCTTTAAACTCATCCAGATCAAAGAGGAACAAGGTCAGCCCGCCCGTTCTTGCGGTGTATTCCGAATCCTCGAGCAGCCGTTCAACCCGTCGCTCCACCGTTGTTTTATTGAGCAGGCCTGTCAACTGGTCCTGCTGGACCAGCCCCTGCAATATATCGTTCATCTCCACAATCTGTTTTTGCTGTTTCAGGGTCACGGCAGTGTGGTGGGCGTTGGCCAGGCAAACCGCCAGGGCCACCACAAAGGTAATGGTCAGGTTCAGACGGTCTCCGGCTTCCATCCACGGGGCCATCACAACCCGGAACAGGAGATACCACGCCAGATACTGCACGGTGCTGTAAGTGGGCGGTTCCTGAATGAACAGGGCCAGCCCCAGCAGCGCGGTGGTTAGCACGGTCGTGCCCGCAGCAGGGTCTCGGTACAGATCGTACGTGTTAAGCCCCATGTGCCACAAAAAAAGAGCATTGGCCAAAGCGTATTGTACCGTCCACTGAAGATCAACGGATGCTTTGCGCAGCAAACGCCGCAATGCCAGCCACAAGACACCCAAAAGAATCAGGAGGCAGTACATCGAAAAATAAATCCGGTTGTTTTGTGTTCCCAAGCCGGACCGGGACCAAAACAATACACGGACGATGTTGAAAATCTCCACAGGAAAAATGATTGCGCAGATAATCCGCATGGAAATGTTGTTTTTCCGCACCGACTCACGCAAAAAATCCCTCCAAATATCCTCGGGGATTTGCAGAGCAACAGGCCATTTATCTTTGAGACGTTTTTGTATTTTGCGCACCATAAAAACACCCTTTATTAAAACAGGCTGAACTCCAAAATGTCGCCCTGTTTTTATACTATGAAAGCCGGACCCCGCAGTCGAAAGCCCCTCTTGACGATTTTTTGCTTCCATGCTATTTTCATTTTATCGACCCAAACGATATTGGAAAGCCGTTGTTTCAAATCCGATGTTCCGTGCGCAGAATTTGCATTCTGCCGAGAAAAGGAGGCTGGCTATGCTCCGGATCGCCCTATGCGATGATGAAGAAAAACACCTGAATCAGACTGCGGCGCTGCTGGCGGCCTATCTCAGGGTCCGCCCCCGTCTGAACGGACAGGTGGAGTGTTTCCAAAGCGGCGGAGAACTGCTGGCCCGGGCGGAGAACGACGGAGGTTTTGACCTGTACATCCTGGATATCCTGATGCCGGAGCTGAACGGAATTGAGACCGGGCGGCTTCTACGGGCGCTGGGGGAGGGCGGTGAGATTGTCTATCTCACCAATTCCAACGACTTTGCCGCCGACAGCTATGACGTCCGGGCCTTTTTTTATCTGCTCAAACCGGTAGAGGAGGCCAAGCTCTTTCAGGTATTGGACGGCGCAGTGGAAAAGCTGAGCCGGCGGAGAACCAGCGCCGTCGTGGTAAACACAGCGGCGGGGCCCCGGCGTCTTTTGCTGGAGCGCATCCGGTATGTGGAACGAGTGGGGCGCTGTGTTCGTTATTATTGTACCGACGCCACCGTAGACTCCCAAAGTATCCGGGGCTCTCTTCGGGAGGCGGCGGCGCTCCTGCTGGCCGATCAGCGTTTTTATCTGTGCGGGGCCAGTTATGTGCTGAATTTTCAGCATGTATCTGGGGTGAACGGCCAAGCGGCCCTGCTGGATGACGGCCAAACCGTTATGCTGCCCCGGACCGCAGCTGCCGAGTTTAAAAAAGCCTGGGGTGGCTACTGGCTGGAGGAAAACGGTAAATGGTAGAATTATTTATGATGGAGTACCTGACGGCGTTGGGTATGACCATGGTGTTATTATTTCTGGACAGCCGGTATTCCCCGCGGCGCACGGTGCTAACCGTCTGCAGCGCCATTGTTCTGGTTATGGCCGGGGTCGCCGCATTCTATCGGGTCTTCGGCCCAGAGACCACCCTCCGATATTATTCCCTGATCGTCCATGCTCCCAGCCTGCTGCTTTGCCTCGCCCTAAGCCGTTTCCGGGGATGGCGGCTGGTATTTCAGCTTCTCTCCGCGATCTTGTTCTGTGCGCTGATTCAGCACGGGTCCGGATCAATCTACTATTTCTCCGGCAGCCGGTTTTGGGTGCTTCTATTGTCCTACGCGGTCCTCAGTGCCGGAGTGATCTGGTTTTTGGTCCGCTTTCTTCGGCCGTTGTTTCTCAAGACACTGATGGAACTGCGTCAGGGTTGGGTGCTCATATGCCTGGTCATGGCCGTATACTATGTCATTATCATTTATCTGATCCCCGGCTATGTTGGGCTCACACGGACCAGTACCATCCTGAAACCTGCCATTTCTTTATTAATGGTGGGGTTTTATTCCATCTTGATGTTCCTCTTTTCTAGCATTCAGCGGGAAATGGAAACCCGGCACAGCGCACAGCTCTCCGCATTGCAGCTGTCTGCCCTGCAAAGCAGAATGGAGGCAGTGAAAGCCGCCGAGAATGTAATCCGCACAGAGCGCCACAACCTGCGCCACCGGCTCCAGGCTGTCACCGAACTGGTGGCCCGCGGGGATCAGGACGCTGCTCTGGATTTTCTGGACGCGGCGCAAAAACGGCTGGACGAGCACAAGGAAATCCGCTGGTGCCGCCCGCCGGTGCTGGACGCCGTCTTTGCCTCTTACTTTGCCCAGGCTGAAAGCCAGGGGATCCCGGTGGAGGCGAAGATCTCTTTGCCCGACACCCTTCCGGTGAAGGAGGGCGAGCTGGCCATTGTCCTGGCCAACGCTCTGGAAAACGCCATCCATGCCAATCTGGCCTTGCCCCAGGAGAAGCGGGCGATTCGCTGCAAGATGGTGGGAACCCCCAGCATTATGCTGGAACTTTCGAACCCATACACCGGCAGCATCTCCTTTGACAGCGACGGCCTGCCAACGACCCAAAGGGAGGGGCACGGCCTGGGAGTACAGTCCATCTCCTCCTTCTGCTGCAAAACCGGGGCTGTCTGCCAGTTCAACCAGCAAGACGGCTGGTTCCGGCTGCGGCTGGTGCTGTAAGCATCCCACCCAAATAAAAATGACGTCCGATTCCGAAACGGATCCGGCGCCGTGAAATCACAGCATCAAAAGAAAACCGGCAGGAGCCCTCTATGAGAGTTCCTGCCGGTTTCCATCTGTTTTTATTAAATTCCGGCCGCTCTGCGCATGGTTTCTTCCACCGTCTCACGGCTGGGCATGGAGCGAATGGCGCCCTTTTTGGTGGTAACCAGATAGGCCGCCGTGTTGGCAAACCGAAGCATCTGGTCCAAATCCCGGGTGGTCAGCCCGTCCAGGCCGTGTTCCAGTATAAAGTTCAGAACGCTGGCGCAGAAGGTGTCCCCCGCCCCGGTGGTTTCAATGACGCCGCCCAGGGTACACCCGGGCTGGAAGGTATGGAGATCCCCATAGAAAGCATATGCTTTACCTCCTGTTCGCCCCCTGGACGCTATTCCTGGTGCCTTTCATAGGGCTCTGGTTCATTCTCCTGGTCTGCGAGCTGATCCTCTATCGCCAGCTGGACAGCGCTTTTCAGATTGAGCAGCAATTCATTCAGCTTGAAGGCGACCCATGGCGGGAAACCACTTAAAAAACTGGCCCGGCTTTGCGTTTGCATTGCCAGGCCAGTCTTTTTATTGGGTGAGTTTCGTCAAATGTTTAGGAGCCATAGAGAGAATCAAAAGGCCGCCAGATCGGCCTCGGTAATGACCGTGGAGGGAAGGGTGCGGGTATCCTGATTTTCCGAAAGGGTCAGTTTGCCCTCCCGGAGCAGAGCCACCGCCTTGTCATGGCTGGCCGGGTTCCAGTTGTTGCCGATGATCCTCCAGTTCTGGTTGACTCTCGGCTCAATCACACCGCCCTTAACGGTCCGGATGTACTCGCCCAGCAGCTCCCGGATGCCGCCCACGTCGCCGCGGACGTCCATTTCCAGCAGCTGGGGCATCTCGTCGCCCGGGGCGAAGATATCCGCCGCCATCAGCAGCTGGGTGGTGGCGCGGTAGTTGTTCACCGCAATTACAAAGCTGTCGTTATCCTGCACCGGCCGGCCGTCGGGCCAGGTCAGGTTCTTGATCCGGTTGCCTGGCTCCTCCGAAATATCCAGCTCGTAGTTGACGCCCTCAAACGCATCGTACAGGTAGTACCGAGTGGAGGGGTCAAAGGCGATGGTCACATCCCCCGGCTGCCAGGTCTTGAAGAAGGCCGCCGACCACTCCATATAATCCCGCAGCTGGGCGCCGTTCATCTGGAGCTTGTACAGGGTATTCTCGTAGGTATAGATGCTGGTCAGGTCGCACTTGCGGATGACGCCCTCCTGCATCTGGCCGGTCATGGAGGTCAGTGCGGTAGCAGACACCTGGGCGCCGGTATAGTACATCTGCACCTCGTTGATGAAATCCAACAGGGCGGTATCCTGCACCATAGCCGAGGGAATGTTCACAATCTCGTTTTCGGGTGCCATGTTGCCGCCCCGCAGCTCACCGATGGGGATCACCGCGTCGGCCTTGGCCCGCTCGTCGTAGGGGGCCAACAAGGACACCAGAGCGGGATCTGCCTCGAACTCCTTGATTTGCAGGCTCTCGGAGCTGCGGCCGGTCACCTTCCAGCTGCCATTCCACTGGCGCTGAAGGTTCAGATGGATCTCGGACAGGGTGGCGCCGTTGCTCTTGTTCTCGATCACCAGAACACCGTTGATCTCCTCGCCGGGGATCTCCTTGTGGCCGTGGGCCGCAATAATCACATCAAACTCGGGGCAGGCATTGGCCAGGTCTCTGGCGCCCGAGCCCTGGACGCCGTACTCGTTTTCGGTGTCCATATGCACCACGCCGATCAGGACATCCACCTGGTCCTTGATCTGATCCACGATCTTGCGGCACTCATCCACCGGGTTGGTGACCGTCCAGCCCCTCAGGTTCACCGCGTCCCACCGGGTAATGTTGGGGGTAACCATGCCGATCAATCCGATCCGGACGTCCTTTTTCTTGATAATCGTATACCCATCGGCCAGGGCTGCTCCATCCGGGCCGTAGACGTTGCCGGTCAGAACCTTTGCCTTCTGCTGGGACATGACCTTTTTCAGAGTATCCATGCCGTAGTTGTACTCATGGTTGCCCGGCACCCAGACGTCGTATCCAATGGCATTCATGGCGGCCATCATGGGGTGAAGGTCGTCTTCAAGGAACAGCTGGGCGGAGTTGCCCTGAATGGTATCTCCCGCATCGATCACCAGGGTGTCGGCGGTGCGGCGCTGCTGGATGGCGGTGGCCTGCTGGGCAACGCTGCCGCTGGCCTCTGCCTTGTTAGCCGCATAATCCCAGGGGACAAATTTGCCGTGGGTGTCGCTGGTGGCCAGGATCTGCAAATCCATTGTAAAAGGCCAGAAGCAGGCCGACGCCGACGGCGCCATGCCGGTGATGGTTGCGGCGGCAGCTGTAACGCCTGCGGCACGCATGAAGGTACGCCGGGAGATCATGTTTTCTTTCATAATTGCCTCGCTTTCTGAAGTACGTTTGAGTGGCTTCCAGGGAAAGTCGGACTTTTCCATCAGTATAAAGTGATTTTCGCTATTTTTCAATGGATTATATGTCAAATTGCAGGATTATCTTTTGTATAGTATCACAAAGCTCTCCAAGTGCTTATAAATTGAAAGCCAAAAATCAACGTCTCAACATAAAACAGCCCCCGGCGGAGAACCCGCTGGAGGCTGTGAATTTTATGTGTAAAAGGTCTGCCCGGAGCGGCAGTCCCGGCAAAGGGTGGTTAGTCCCTCAGATACTCTTTCAGATAGGCGCCGGTGAGACTGGCGGGGTTCTCTGCCACCTGGGCGGGAGTGCCCGCCGCCACAATTCGGCCGCCGGCCTTGCCTCCGCCGGGGCCCATATCCACCACATAATCGGCGTTTGCGATCATATCCAGGTCGTGCTCGATGACCACCACAGTGGCCCCGGCCGCGATCAGCCGCTGGAACACTTCCAAAAGCACCCGCACATCCAGTGGATGGAGGCCGATGGTGGGCTCGTCAAATATAAAAACCGCATTATCCTGGGCCCGGCCCATCTCGGCTGCCAGTTTGAGCCGCTGGGCCTCGCCGCCGGAGAGGGCGGGGGTAGCCTCCCCCAGGGTCAGATACCCGAGGCCCAGGCTGTCCAGAACCCGCAGCTTTTCGGCCGCCTTTTTGGCGCCCGCCAGCCGTTCCAGGGCTTGTTTCACGGTCATTCCCATCAGTTCCGGCAGGGAGATTCCCGCCTCCCCTTCTCCGCCTTTTTGGGGGTACCAGCGGATCTTCCGGGCCGGTTTGCCATAGCGGCAGCCGCCGCAGTCGGGGCAGACAATCTCTACATCCGGCAAAAACTGGACGTCCAGGGTAATCTGGCCCGTGCCGTCGCACCCGGGGCACCGGAGAGAACCGGTATTATAGGAGAAGTCCCCCGCCTTATAGCCCTGTTCCCGGGCCTCTGGGGAGGCGGCATACAGCCGCCGCAGCTCATCCAACAACCCGCTGTATGTGGCCACGGTGGAACGGACATTCACCCCTATGGGGGTAGCGTCGATGAGTTCAATCCGCTCTACCCCGGGGGCCTCTATGCTCCGAATGTGTGCAGGCAGCGGGGCCCCCGCGATTTTCGCTTTCAGGGCAGGGATGAGGCTTTCCAGGATCAGGGTGGTTTTACCCGAGCCGGATACCCCGGTCACCGCCACCAACCGCCCTTTCGGCAGCGAAAGATCCAGCGCCTGAACGGTGTGCAGCGGCCGGGTGGAGAGGGAAATCCGCCCCTGTTGAAACAGCGTCCCGGCATCTGCTTGGGGCCGGGTGATGATCTGTTCTCTGCCTGCCAGGAATCCGGCGATCAGGGAGCCCGGGGTCCGACTCACCTGTTCCACCGTTCCTTGGGCCAGCACACGGCCGCCGTATTCCCCTGCCCCCGGCCCCATTTCGACAATCCAGTCGGCAGCTTTCAGCACCCGCACATCATGGTCCACCAGAACCACCGAGTTGCCGTGGGCCAGCAAATCCTCCACCACCCCCAGCAGACCGTCCACATTGGAAGGATGCAGTCCAATAGAGGGTTCATCCAGCACATAGAGAATACCGGTGGTCCGGCTGCGCACGGCCCGGGCCAGCTGAACCCGCTGCCGCTCGCCGGTGGAGAGGGTGGCCCCCGCACGGTCCAGGGACAGGTACCCCAGCCCCAGATCCATCAGCCGCCCGGCGGTGTGGAGGAACTGGCCGCAGATGCTGGCTGCCATCTCCCGCATAGGCTCCGGCATCGCCGCAGGCACCGCCTCTACCCAAGGGATCAGCTCGTCCAGGGTCATGGCGGTAACCTCGGCCAGGGTTTTCCCGCAGAGCAGCGTAGACCGGGCCCGGTCGTTCAGCCGGGTGCCTCCGCAGTCCGGGCAGGGAGACTGCTTCAAGAATCGCTCCACCCGTTTCATGCCCTTGTCGTCCTTCACCTTGGCCAGGGCATTTTCCACCGTATAGACGGCGTTGAAATAGGTAAAATCCAGCTCCCCTGCCGAGGCGCCATTCTTGGGCCGGTAGAAGATATGCTTCTTTTCGGCGGGCCCGTGAAAGACGATCTCCCGCTCGGCCTCTGTCAGCTGGGAGAAAGGCACGTCGGTGCGGACCCCCATGGCCCGACAGACATCGGTCATCAGGGACCACATCAGAGAGTTCCAGGGGGCCACTGCCCCCTGGTCGATGGTCAGGGACTCGTCCGGCACCAGGGTAGTTTCATCCACGGCCCGCACCACCCCGGTGCCGCCGCAGGTTTCGCAGGCCCCCTCGCTGTTAAAGGAAAAGCTCTCGGCGCTGGGCCCCTCAAAGGACGCGCCGCACTCCGGGCAGACCAGGGGTTTGCCCGCCGCGTTGTTCATGGAGGGCGGGGTCAGGTGCCCGTTGGGGCAGCGGTGACTCCCCAGCCGGGAGAACATCAGCCGAAGCGGGTTCAGCAGCTCGGTGGAGGTGCCAAAGGTACTGCGGATCCCAGGGACGGCGGGCCGCTGGTGGAGAGCCAGGGCCGCCGGGATATACTCCACCCGGTCCACATTCGCCTCTGCCGCCTGGGTCAGCCGCCGGCGGGTGTAGGCGGAGAGGGCCTCCAGATACCGGCGGGAACCCTCGGCGTACAGAATCCCCAGCGCCAGGGAGGATTTTCCCGAGCCGGAGACCCCCGCGATCCCCACCAGTTTCCCCAAGGGGAGATCCAGGTCAATGTTTTTCAGATTATGCACCCGCGCGCCGCGGATTTCGATATGGTCCGCCATTCTCTGCCCTCCGTTTCCTTCTTTGGATGATTTTATCGGCATTTTGCAGGGGGTCAGCCCTCTCTCTGGTCCACGATTTCCAGAGAATTCCGTCCCACCCGGCAAAGCAAAAAGAAGATTTTCACCCCGGCGGCCTTTGCCTCGGCCCAGGCCCGGCCGAATTCCGGCTGAGTGGCCAGATTGGGGCGAACCTCGGTGACCCCTTCCATCTGGACCACAAAGGCCACCCCGCATTGATAACCTGCCTGCTGGGCCCAAATCAGCTCCCGCAGATGCTTGACCCCTCGCTGGGTGGGGGCGTCGGGAAAATAGCCCACACCATTGATTTCCAGGGTACAGCCCTTAACCTCCAACAGGTAGGGCTGGCCCGCCTTTTCCATGGCGAAGTCAATCCGAGAGTTTCCATAGGGGAACTCCGGCTGGATGCGGTCGAAGCCCTGGGTTTTGAGCCATTCCCCCACCACCTTATTGGGGGCCTGGCTGTCCAGGTTGACCCAGCCAAGGCCCGGTTTATGGACCGCCACCAGGTCGTATTTTGTCTTGCGGGCCGGCTGGTCTGCCGTTTCCAGGCGCACTGCTGCCCCGGGCAGCAAAAGCTCCTTGCACCGGCCGGTGTTTTTTACATGCACGGTCTCCTCCCTGCCCTCGATCCGCACCCGAGCCACAAATCGGTTGGGGCGGGAGAGAAAAGTTCCCTCGGTAATTTCTCGATATTTCAAATGGCAATTCCTTTCCTTAAAACTTGGTTTTGGGGTTCATACGCCCTCCCAATCCTCGCCGGTGGGGGTGTCTTCTTTCCGGGCGATTGCCTCGCTGCGCTCCCGGGAGAGTTCTTCATCAAAGCCCCGCAGCGCCGCAAAGGGACTGAAGATTTTGGCCCGGTTGCCCAGTGCCATCCGGGGATGTTTTCGGGAGGGTTCGGGCCGGTCGAGGGACAAAATGTCCCCGTATTTTTCCGCCACCACCCGTCCTTCGGGGGTATCCTTGGCATCGGTCATTTTCTCCCCTCCTCACTCCGCTTTGTGGCCGCCAATCCGGCCGTTCCGGTCCCGCATGGTGGCACCATCCAGATAATTGGTTCCCTTTAAAACAGCATTCTTGCCAAACTTCTTTTTCAGTTCCAGCATGGTTTCCTGCAGATTTTTCTCCTTTTCCAGTTTCATGGTATCGGTGAAAAAATCGGTTTGAAAAATTCCCTGGTCCTTTACCACCCGGTTGGCTGTCAGGGTGAGCCGCCGGACCGTCAGCCTTCGATTGACGATCTGATCAAACAGTTTCATCACCGCTCCGCTCAACCGGCTGCCCAAATTGGTGGGGGTGTCCAGCCGGGCGCTGCCGTGGGCCCCTTTGGGGACCGTCCGTCCATAATGGTCAATGTGGACCGGGCCCCGGTAGCCCCCTTTGTCGCAGTTTTCCCGGTCATAGCCGATGTCCAGAGTCAGGCCGTCGGTCACAAGCCCTTTGTCGGTGAGCTGATAGACCATGCTGTCCACCATCTCCTGAACCACAATCCGGGCTTTTTCGTAGGGGTAGGGACAGGACAACACCTGCCCCTCGCACAGGCTGTTGGTTTCGGGCCGGTAGGCGTTGATCTCTTTCATGCCGCAGGGCTCCAGCCCCCAGGCGTGATCGATCAGAATTTCCGCATTGACCCCAAATTCCTGATACAGCATATCTTCATACCGGATGCTGGCCCGGGCCAGCTCCCCCATGGTATGGATGCCATGTTTCGCCAGCCGCCGCACCGTGCCCGGCCCCACCTGCCAAAAGTCGGTCAGAGGTGTGTGATCCCAGAGCAGATACCGGTAGGACTCTTCATCCAATTCTGCAATCCGCACGCCGTCTTTGTCCGGGGCAGCGTGTTTGGCGGTAATATCCATCGCCAGTTTGGACAGATAGAGATTGGTCCCAATGCCCGCTGTGGCGGTGATGCCGGTGGTATAGAGCACCTCCCGGATCATGGTTTTGGCCAGGTCGTGGGCCGTCATCTTGTAGTGGTCCAGGTAGGGCGTAGCGTCGATGAATACCTCGTCGATGGAATACACCAGGATATCCTCCGGCGCGATGTATTTGAGATAGATCCCGTAAATCTGCCGGGACACCTTTTCGTAATAGGCCATCCGGGGCGGGGCCACCAGATAGGCAATCTCCAGGGAACCGTCTTTATCCAGCGCTGCCGCATCGTAGGAAGGAGCCGAGAGACAGAGTTTGCCCTCCCGGCGAACCGCGGTGCGGTTTTGGATGGCGGCCCGGAGCCGGGCGGCATTGGCCTGGCGGACCTTCTGTATCACCTCAAACAGCCGGGCCCGGCCCGGGATGCCCAGGGCCTTTAAAGAGGGCGAAACCGCCAGACAGATGGTTTTTTCGGTGCGGCTGGCGTCGGCCACCACCAAATTGGTGGTCAGCGGGTCCAGGCCCCGCGCCGCACACTCGGCCGAGGCATAATAGGATTTCAGATCAATGGCAAGGTAGGCGCGCTGTCTTGGCATCCTCCATCCCCCTTATCTTTACCGGGTGACCGTTTTTTCCACAAACCACCGCCCCAGCCGGCCGGTGAACCGGGAGTCTACGTGCTCAAAGAATAAAAGCTTCTCCTGCCCCTGGATCAACACGGTAAAGCAGTCCCCGGCCAGGTCGCTGCCGGCCATCCCCGCCGGGCGAAAGTCCCGCACCCTCTCAATGGGAAAGGTCCGGCCATCCGCCCAGGTAATGGACAACGGCTGCATATACCCGGTGGCGTCAAACTCAGAAATCACCTTGACATAAACTCTCTCGGTGCGGGCGCGCCGCAGGCTGGACTCAGCCCGGAGATGCTTCGATTCCATAAGAGATCCCCTTTCCCAGAACGCAGTACAAAGCTGCCCAATCATAGCTTGCTATCCTTATGGTACCGCGTTCAGGCAGAGTTGTCAACATCATACTTGAAAACAACGAGAAGTTTTGTAATTTTACTGTAAGCCCTGCCGGAACAAGCCGCATTATCCCTGAAATTTCGCCTGGGAAAACAGGTTTCCCAGCGGGAGCTTCCCGCTCTTTGCCCGGGCCCGCAGATCCTCCAAAAAGCCCTCTGCCCCGGCGGGGAGCCACTGCTGCCGGTAGTAAAAGCCATAAGGCAGTTTATAATCCCACGCACAGGGAATGGCTTTCATCCCAATGCAGAGGGCGTCCCAGCAGGCGGGAATTTGCAGCAGATATCCGTTCACCCGGCAGGTATTAAAAACAGCGGTGGTGTATTGATCCACCAAAATCACCTCTGCCCCCCAGCTGTGCAGATCCTCGCCCAGCCGGCTGAGCTGTTCGTGCATGGACTCCAGGCGAACCGTAACCACCTGAACCCCCCGCAAATCCTCACAGGTCAAACATTTGCGGCCTGCCAGAGGATGATCCGGCGGCGCCGCCAGGCAAAGAGGCACCTCGCACAGAGGAAGGGGCTCGGCCCCCAAAGGCGGCTTGCAGCCAAACATTACGGTTTCCAGAATGGCAATCTCTTCCCCCTCCTGGGGGGCCAGGTCCATCATGACAAACCGGGTGGGCACCGCGGGTTTCCCGTCCCAGTATTCGGCCCAGAGCTCCGGAAACAACTGGGGCTGGGAGAGAAACCCTGTGCCGATGGTCAGCACCGACGGGTGGGACAACTCCGCCAGCCGGGCCCGCAGCGCCTGGCTGCGCCGGACCATCTCCTGGCCCTCCTGATACACCAGCTGGCCCGCTGGAGTGAGCTTTACCCCATGGGTGGTTCGAACCAGAAGCTGGGCCCCGAAATCTTCTTCCAGATGGTTCACCTGCTGGATCACCGCGCTGGGGGTGATATAGAGTGCCTGCGCTGCTTTGGAAAAACTGCCCAGCCGGGCCACCTGCAAAAATGTTTCCAGCTGCCGTTTGTACATCCTCTTTTATCCCCTTTGGTTTTAAGGTATTCCTAATAGCCATTATAACAATTCTGCGCTTCTCTTACAAGCCGAACCGTGCCATAATGAGGGCAGCAAGATTGCAGCTTTTTTCACAACCTGCAATCCGAGAGAGAACACACACAAAGAAAGAAAAGGAAGGATCGTTATCATGCGCAAAACCTACATTGCACGCCGTGATTTCCTGCGGGGGGCCGCTGTAGGCGCCCTGGGCCTGGCCGCTACCAGCCTGGCAGCCTGCGGCTCTGCCTCCAGTTCCACCGCCGCTTCCAGCAGCGCAGCCGCTGCCGGCAGCTACACCCCGGGCACCTACACTGCCACCGTCAAGGGCTATTCCAGCTACATCACGGTGGAGATGACCTTCGACGAGAGCTCCATCACCGCCTGCTCCGTCAATGCCGCCGGCGAGACCCCCGAGATCGGCACCAAGGCCGCCGAGGAGCTGGCCTCTCTGATCGTCAGCGATCAGTCAGTGGACGCCACCACCACGGCCACCGCCGACATCACCCTGCCCGCCGTCCGCAAGGCCGCCAACAACTGCATTCAGCAGGCCCAGGGCAAGGCTGTGGCCCTCAACGAGAACGCCGGCGACACCGGCGATGACTGGCTGGGCGAAGCCCCTGAGATCGACGCCTCCCAGATCAGCGCCACCCAGGACACCGAGCTGCTGATCATCGGCGCAGGCAACGGCGGCATGATGGCCGCTGTCACGGCCGCCGACGCCGGGATGGACTTTATTGTCTGCGAGCAGAACCAGACCATGGGCGACACCCGCCACTGGATCGGCGCGGTGGACACCGACGCCCAGAAGGCCGCCGGCGTGACCATCCAGAAGGACCGTCTGCTCAACGAGCTGGCCCGCTACGCCTCCTACAAGTGCGACATGGACGTCATCAAGATGTGGATCCAGAACAGCGCCGAGATGGTCTCCTATCTGGAGAGCCTGGGCATGCGTCCCTCGGTTCATATTGCCCCCGAGACCCACGTGGGCGGCAACAACATGGAGTACTATGTCCCCTCTCTGTGGCACACCGTGGACCTGCCCGAGGGCAGCGAGGCCAAGGACCGTCACGCTTTCCTGGAGCAGTACATCAACGAGAAGGGCTATGAGATCCAGTACGGTATGACCCTGGTGCGGCTGGTGCAGGACGCTTCCGGCAAGGTCACCGGCGCCATCTTCTCGGATGAGACCGGCGCTTATGTCCAGGTCAACGCTGAGAACGTGATTCTGGCCACCGGCGGTTACCCCGGCAACCCCAAGATGGTCAAGGCTCTGGCCCCCATCATCAACGAGTGCGTCACCGCCAACAGCTACTTTGGGCCGGACGCCGGCATGGGCATCCGGGCTGGCATCTGGGCTGGCGCCAAGCGGGACACCGAGTGCGCTCCCATGATCTTTGACCGCGGCATTGTGGCCCCCGGCGTCAAAGCAGGCTATGTGGAGGATGAGAACGGCAACCTGGCCTTCCCCGGTACCGTCGGCCAGTTCAACCTGGGCACCCAGCCCCACCTGAAGGTCAACAAGGAGGGCCTGCGGTTCGCCAACGAGAGCTGCCCCTACGATTTCCTGAACTATGCCGCCTCCCTCCAGACCGATGGCGTCTACGCAGCCATCATGGACTGCAAGGTGGAGGAGAATGTCATCGCCTACGACCAGTACGGCTGTGCACAGATTGCCGTGGATATGGCCAAGGGCGGCGCCCTGATGCCCGCCCTGGAGCAGCAGGTGGAGGCCGGCCTGGCTTTCAAGGCCGACACCATCGAGGAGCTGGCCGAAAAGCTGGGCCTGCCCGTGGACACCCTTGTTGCCACCGTGGACCGGTACAACGAGCTGTGCGCCAAGGGGGTGGACGAGGACTTCGGCAAGGAAGCCTACCGGATGCGCCCCATCACCGAGCCCCCCTTCTACGGTTACTTTATGGGCGGCAGCCTGCTGACCACCTGTGACGGTCTGCGGATCAACCGCAAGTGCCAGGTCTACGACCAGAACCACAAGGTCATCGAGGGCCTGTACTGCGTGGGCGACTGCTCCGGCAGCTTCTTCAGCGGCAACTACCCCGAATACTTCGTGGGCGTGGCTGTGGGCCGTACCATGACCCAGGGCCGCTACGCCGTCAAGGCCATCCTGGGCGAGACCGTCTGAGTCTCTTGCAGCACCTCTGAATAGATAAAGTAAGCCCTGCCCTGTGGTTTCCATCGGAACCGCGGGGCAGGGCCTTTTGTTGGGCGGCGCTTAGCATCCCGGCCCTGTCCGCCCCGGCAGAATCGGGAGTTTACCACAATTTTTAGTTGTGTCCCGCAAGATATATCTGTTTTTCTCTTCCCGAAAGATGTGTTAAGCTATCTGTGAAAGATATCACAATCCGGGCGCCTGTGCTGCATGGTGTGATAACACGCAGAAAGAAGTCCATCACTTCTTTCTGTCCAATCGCCCGAAACTAAGGAAGGGGAAAATCATGGATCTATCCAGAAGAAACTTTATGAAAGGGGCCGCCATCGGGATCGCCGGCGCCGCATCCGTCGGTATCCTGAGCGGCTGTTCCAACAGCGCCGCCAGCGAGGCCGCCTCCGCTGCTGCTTCTGAATCGACGGCTGCCTCGGGAGGCGCCGCTGTCACAACAACCAGTGAGGAATGGACGGTGGGCAGTGTTCTCAATCCGCAGGACACCAGCTTTACAAAATATACCACCGATTATTCCCACATTTTCTCCCCGCTGAAGATCGGCGGCGTCACCCTGAAAAACCGTATCGTCAAGAGCGCGGCCGGCTCGGAGATGCAGAAGACCTCCACCCTCTGGCCGGACGATGAGGCTCTGAGCTACTACACCCGCTTTGGCGAAGGCGGCGTGGGCATGGTCTGCTTTGAATCCTCCTCGGTGATCCCCGCCCCCTCTATGTCCGGCACAGAGGGCGGGGCCATGCCCAATATCCCCGGCAAACCGGAGGGCGCCGCACTGAACATGGTGTCCCTGGACATTTCCACCGACGAGGGCATTCCCGGCCACAAGGCCGTTGCCGACGCCATGCACGCTGTGGACACCCCGATCATCGCCCAGATGTACGACATGACCATGCTCACGGGCGCTTCCTCCACCATCACCGAGAAATACAACCTGGAGAGCAGTTTCAGCTCCGGCCGGATGCAGACCACCGAAGAAGTCCAGACCGAGATCCAGCAGTTCATCGACGGCGCAGAGCGATATTACAAAGCCGGGTTTGACGGCGTTGAAATCAACTGCTCCTGCAACCATTATTTCTCCACTTATCTGTCCCGGCGCATCAACAAGGAGCGCACCGACCAGTACAGCGGCGAGAGCATCGAAAACCGCTGCCGCATCGTCTGCGAGATCATCGAAGGCATCCGCAAACGGGTGGGCAGTGACTTCATCATCCAGATCCTTTACAGCGGCATTGAGGAAGATATTGTGGATCTGGGCAAAAACGCCGAGTGCACCACGGTGGACGAGGCCATCGAATTTGCCAAACTCTTCGAGAAGGCCGGCGCCAGCAGCCTGCACATCCGGTCGGAAGCCTACGGCCACCACTGCGGCGGCTTTATGCCGGATGTTCTGCACATTCCCGACCACGGCTATACCGGCTACGGCAGCTGCATCCAGTACGGCAAACATATGCCCGAGGTCCTGGGCCAGTACGACGGCATCGGCGCTCTGATCGAAGTAGCCGCCAAGATCAAGAAGAATGTTTCCATCCCCGTGGGCGCGGTGGGCAGCATGGACCCCCGGATGGCCCCCGATCTGCTGGACAACGCCATCGCCGAGGGCAAGCTGGATTTCCTGCTGATGACCCGCCCCCTGATGGCAGATTTCTTCCTGCCCCAGAAATTAAAGGAGGGCCGCCGGGAGGATGTGGCCCCCTGCACCCACTGCATGACCTGTTTTGTGTCCCCCATTGACATGGGCACCCCCATGTACTGCCGGGTCAACCCGGCTCTGTCCCGGGCTTTTACCGAGGATATGCCCGAAGGTTACGATCCCCTGCCCGCAGAAACGCCCCGGAACGTTATGGTCATCGGCGGTGGCCCGGCCGGCATGGAGGCGGCACGAATTGCCGCCGAGCGCGGCCATCAGGTGACCCTCTATGAGGAAAAGAACCGTCTGGGCGGACGGCTGCCGGCTCTCCAGACCCTGAAGGGCAGCCACGAGCGTATTATGGACCACCTGGAATATCTGGAGCATCAGTTGGACAAGCAGAAGGTTACGGTGGTCACCGGCAAAAAGGTAGACGCCGCTTTTATCGCCAGCGAAAAGCCGGATACCGTCGTGGTTGCAGTGGGCAGCACGCCGGACCCTCTGAGCGATCTGATCTCGGCTGGCTCTGTCATGAACATGAACGACCTGCTGGAAGAGCTGGAGGTCACCGGCAGCCTGGATCTGACCGACGAAGTGGTCCTGGTGGGCGCCCAGTTCCAGGCCTGCGAGATTGCCATCTATCTGTGCAAACACAAGAAAAAGGTCACGATCCTGAACCCCGGCCCCGAGTCCCAGTTCTACATGAACGGCGCCACCTGGCCCAGAGAAATGGGCAAATCCTGGCTGTATGCCCAGGGCGTCAAGGTCTACCATAACGCCAACATTCACGAGATCACCTCGGACAGCGTGACCTTCGACACCCAGTACAGGATCACCAAAACCATCTCGGACGTCACGGTGATCAATGCCATGCCGGAGCAGAACAACCGCGCCCTGTTTGAGGAAGCACAGACTGCCTGTGATGATGTCTACGCAGTGGGCAACTGCTACGCCGCCAGCACCATCGCCAACGCTACCGCCCGGGCCAATATCATTGCCCGGCGGATCGGCAGCGCACAGTCCAGCACCCAGCAAAACCTGACCGGCGAAAACGTCTATTCCGCCACCTCTACCGGCATCGGCGACGTGACCGTCTCGATCCAGGTGGAGGACGGCAAGATCGTCAAAGCCCTGGTAGATACTTCCAACGAGACCGCCGACATCGGCCGTGGTCTGGGCGAACAGTTCGCCAGCCAGATCCTGGAAAAGGGCGCAGTGGATTCGGTGTCCGGCGCAACCGTCACCAGCAATGCAGTCTCCACGGCGCTGAACGATTGTCTGCGCCAGGCCGGCTTGATGCCGTAAGCCATTAAAGGCTCCCCACAGGGCGAAACCGGTTTGAAAAGCACCCGGGGATATGATAAACTAACGTAAAGAATCGGTGTACAGAGAACACGATCTTCTTTGTACACCGATTCTTCTTTTACAAGCGCCTTTAACTGCGAGGTGCCCCATGGAATTCAGACAGATCCAATATTTTCTGGCCATCTGCAAATACCGCAACATTTCACACGCTGCAAAGGCGATCCACCTCTCCCAGCAGGCGCTGTCCAAACAGATCCACGAGCTGGAAGAAGAACTGGGGGTTTCCCTGTTCATCCGCAGCACCAAAGGGGTCGAGTTGACCCGCTACGCCCAAAAATTGGAGGCACCCGCCCGGCAGATGCTGGAGCAGGAAGAGCTGGATCTGGCCGTCACCATCGACGGCAGAGCCAACCCGCCCTTAGTGAAAAAACTGGTTTCGATGGAGCCGGCGTACATCCTGTTCAGCAATCAGAACCAGGCGATGCAGCGCGATCCCCTTACAGCGGAGGATTTGCGCCAGCAGCGCATTTTGATCTCCCAGTTTGATTCCTGGCCCCAGCAGGCCATGGAACAGATCGAGCATTATCTGGGGTTTCAGCCGGACTACAAAATCTACCACGGAAACTTTGATCAAGGAGTGGAACGGGTCCGGCAAAATGAAGGAATCCTGATCGCCGGCAAGAATTTTTGCCTATCCCGGAACATGAAAGGCCTGGACGCCCGGCGGTTCCCCAACGAGGACTTTATTTTTTACCACTATTTGGCCTATAAATCCGGCCGGAAACTGGCCAAACCCATTCTCTCCATCCTTCGGCAATACGAGGAGTCCCCTCCGAAACTATGAGCTAACCGGCGGCTGAGGGGCGGCAGTCTCCCCAATGGTGCGGCAGAGGGCCAAAAACTCCTGCATAAGAGGCGTCAGGTATTTTTCCCGATGCCAAGCCACCGTCCACTGCCGCCGGAGAGGTGCGTCCACAATATCCCGCTGGCACAAGCGCCCGGCCCGCACCAGGGGCGCGGCGGCTTCTTCGGGCAGGACGGCCACCCCCAGCCCCTGAGCCGCCGCCAGCAGCAGCGCGTCGCTGCTGACGCTCTCCCAGGCGGGGCGGAGAGGCAGATCATAAAGGGCCATTGTGGTGTTCAGAATGGCGCGGGCGGTGCTGCCCTCTTCCCGCACCAGGAGCGGGCAGGCCGACAGCTGTTCCAAGGTGAGCTGGGGCTGACTGGCCAGAGGGTCTGTGGGGGCAAACAGGGCGCAGAGCCGATCGCCGCCAATGGCTTCCGCCTGCAATTCGGGCGTGGGGACCTGACCTTCCAGCAGGGCCAGATCCAGCCGGTTGTCACAGAGCTCGGCGGCAATGGTTCCGCCGTTCGCCACCGTAACGGTGACCGCGGTGCCAGGGTGCGCATCGGAAAACCGCCGCACCAGCCCGGGCAGTACCAGCGCCCCCAGGGTCACCGTAGCCCCCACCCGCAGCGGCCCGGCGGTCCCCTGGCTATGCAGATCCGTCTCAATCCGGGCAAAATTATCCAGCAGATGGAGCGCCTGGGGATACAGCTGCTGGGCCGCCGGGGTCGGGTAAAGCCGCCGGTGCATCCGCTCAAACAGCCGCACATCGTAATACCGCTCCAGCTCCTGCACCGCACGGGTCACCGCCGGCTGGGTCATGTGGAGTTCCTCTGCTGCATGGGTGATGTTCCGGGCACGGTAGACCTGTATAAAAATCTCAAGATGACGCAGCGTCACAAGCCGCCCTCCTTCCATGCAAAAATAGCATGATCTTTATAATAAAATATCATTTTATATATAGTAAAACAAGTGGTATTATATAGTCAAGGAAACTTTTGTGTGAGAAAAAGGAGGCTCCCCCATGGATCAGCAATCCCCTGCGCTCAGCCCCAAACAAAAGCTGCGCGCTTTATTCTTCAGCACGCTGTACATCAGCGCCTTTACCTTCGGCGGCGGTTTTGTCATCGTCACCTTTATGAAGCGGAAATTTGTAGACCAGCTGCACTGGATCACTGAAGCCGAAATGCTGGATATGGCCGCTCTGGCTCAGTCTTCTCCCGGCGCCATTGCTGTGAACGCCGCCATCCTGGTGGGCTGGCGGGTCGCCGGGCTGCCCGGCATGGTGGTGGCCGTAGTGGGAACCATTATCCCCCCCATGGTCATTCTCTCGATCATCTCCTTTTTCTATGCGGCCTTTGCCACCAACCCCTATGTGGCTCTGGTGCTCAAGGGCATGCAGGCCGGTGTGGCTGCGGTGATCCTGGACGTTGTCTGCGGCCTGGGCGGCGCTGTCGTCAAAACCAAGTCGGCGGTTTATATCGCCCTAATGGCGGCAGCCTTTGTGGCCAACTTCTTCTTTGACGTCAATGTGATCCTCATCATCCTAGTTGCGGCGGCCTTTGGCGTCGTGCGCGCCCTGTTCCAGCAGAGAAAGGCGGCCAAAAAATGATTTATCTTCAGCTTTTTATCAGCTTTTTGCAGATCGGGCTGTTCAGCATCGGGGGCGGCTATGCGGCCATGCCCCTGATCCAGAACCAGGTGGTGGAGCTTCACCCCTGGCTGACCTTACAGGAATTCACCGACCTGATTACCATTGCCGAGATGACCCCCGGCCCCATCGCTGTGAACTCGGCCACCTTTGTAGGGATCCGGATCGCGGGCATTCCGGGGGCACTGGTAGCCACTCTGGGCTGCATCACACCCGCCTTGTTCCTGGTTTCTCTCCTGGCCTATGTGTACAACAAGTACAAGGACATCTCCCTGTTGCAGAACATCCTCTCCTGTCTGCGGCCCGTGGTGGTGGCCCTGATCCTGGGCGCCGGTCTCTCCATCCTGTCCATGGTGCTGTTCAACGGCGCTGCCCCCTCCCTCGAGCAGGTGGACTGGATCGGCGGCTGCAGTTTCCTTGTCGCCTTTGTGGTGCTGCATAAGTTCAAGTGGAATCCCATCTTGACCATGTGCCTCTGCGGCGTGGCCGGCCTTTGCCTCAATCTGGCGCTGCCCGCCATCCTTTGAGCCATTTACGCTTGAAGCAAGTTTTCTCCCCATGAAAAACCCTCTGACTGTCCCCCGATTTGCCGGGCCCAGCCAGAGGGTTTTTGTTTTGTGCGCTTTTATATTTTCTCCGGGGCAGAAATATTTGTCTGCAAGTACTCGGTGAAAGTCTGCTGGGCTGCGGAACTGGGGCGGGATTTGTCCGAAATGCTGTAAATCCCCCACCCGTCCTGCATTTCGGAGACAAAGGGGATCATCGCAATTTCTTTCGGGTCAATCAGCTGTTTGCAGGAAGCCAGGGCAAAACTGACGCTGCGATTCTCCCGGACCAACTGAATGGCGATTTGGGGATCGGTGCTAATGATGGAAAATTTCGGGGTGAAACCGCGCTGCAGGCAGAGGGCCACATAATTGCGGTGGAACTCATATCCCTCCCCGTGCCCCACAATGGGCAGCTCCCGGAGGTCATCCACCGTTACAGAAGGTTTTCGGGACAGAGGTTGGCTGCGATTCACCAGAACATAGGGCACGCTGCGCTGAATCAGATGATGGTCAAACTCGGTGATCATGGGTTCTGTGGTAACGATCAGCCCGATTTTTCCATCTGCATTTTTCACTCTGGCCAGAATATCCGCATCGGTACCGCTCTTGACCGTCAGGAGAATTTCGGGGTGGGCCGCCGAAAATCTGGTGAAGATATCCTGAGGCAGCTCTTCCCTTACCCCTGCCCCCACCCAGATTTCCAGGCGCTGTTCGGTGCTCTGGAGATAGCTGGCCATATTGTTCTCAAAACGGTCGTACTGCATCACCAGCTTGGCAGCCTCTGATTGCAGCTTCTGCCCCGCCGGGGTCAGGGACAACGTATTCTTATTTTTGAAGAACAGGGTTGTGTTCAGCTCATGTTCCAGTTTGCGGATGGTTTGAGAGACCGCCTGGCGGGAAAGATACACCCTTTTTGCCGTTTCGGTAAAGCTCAGCGTTTCGCAGGCCGTCAAAAAAATCCGCAGATTGTTGATGTCCATAAAATCCCTCGATGTCCTGTTTTTACATCCTTCCGGAGGCCCCTCCGGCAGTTTATCTTTATTATACACATTTGTCCATCCGGATGAAAGAAGAATTCATAACCACAAAAAGATTCTTTCAAAGGCTCCGGGGCGCAGGCCGTGCAAACACTGGTTGCGGGCTGTCAAGTTTTTAATGCTTGTTAAAAAAATATTTTACTCTATAATAACAACCAGACATCTTCCACAATTTCCCGACAAAACCAAGGAGGAACATCATGAAATTATCCAGAAGAAACTTTCTGAAAACCGGCAGCGCCGCCGCGGCGCTGGGCCTTCTGTCCGCCAATCTGGCGGGCTGCTCCGCGCCCTCTGCCGCAGAAAGCACCGCGGCTTCCAGCCAGGCCAGCGCCGGTGCTGCCACCGAAACGGCAACGCAGGAAACCCAGAACAAGCTGTACACCGCCTACATCAAC
This sequence comes from Faecalibacterium gallinarum, assembly GCF_022180365.1. Lineage (GTDB taxonomy): Bacteria > Bacillota > Clostridia > Oscillospirales > Ruminococcaceae > Faecalibacterium > Faecalibacterium gallinarum. The sequence continues at coordinate 231,115 of NZ_BQKV01000098.1, read as the reverse complement.
CCCCAGCGAACCGACTACAAGACCAACACCAAGGAACTGAAAACCCTGTTCTCTCCCCTGACCATTGGCTCGGTAACCATCGGCAACCGCATTGTCAAATCTGCGGCCGGTTCCGCCACCTATCTGGCGGGTCTGACCGACGAGCTGATGCAGTACTATGTCAACTTTGCCAAGGGCGGCGTCGAGCTGATCTATGTGGAAAACCTCAGCATGCTCAACATCAAAAAGGGTGAGAGCCTGAGCGAAGAGACCAAAACCTTCTTCCGGAAAATGGTGGAGGAGTGCGCCTCCTACGGCGCGAGCCTGGGCTACCAGTGGTACTCCATGGGCGGCCAGGAAAATACCATGACCGTCGCGGAGATCCAGGCCCTGGAGGACGACCTGGCCGAAACCGCCAAGGCCCTGAAAGACCTGGGCTTCAAGGCCTTCGAGATCAACTCGGCAGGCTTCAACATCGGCGCACACTTCATGTCCCGGTTCTATAACACCCGGACCGACGAATACGGCTGCAACTCCTTTGAGGACCGCACCCGGTTTTTGACTGAGTCGGTCCAGAAGATCAAGGATGTCTGCGGCAGCGACTTCAACGTCCAGATCCTGATGAACGCCATCGAGGCCAACGACAACACCGCCAACAACCCCACCATGGCAACCCTGGACAGCGCCGTGACCACCCCCAAGACCAAGGCTAACACCCTGGAAGAGGGCATCGAGATGGCCAAGTATCTGGAGCAGGCGGGCGTAGATTCTCTCCACCTGCGGCTGGGTTCTCTGGGCCACCATGTGGCACAGTTCGCCAGCGACCTGTACTTTATCCTGAACGGCATCGAGGGCGTCACCGGTTTCGGCAACCAGTTCGACTTCAAGAAGCACTGGCAGGGCCAGCTGATCGGCGACACTCAGGGCGCCGGCATGCTGCTGAACGTGTCCGCACGCTACAAAGAGGCCGTCAGCATCCCCTGCGGCGTTGTCACCTACATGGATCCCGCCCACGCACCCGATCTCTTTGAGCAGGCGCTGGAGGACGGCAAGGCAGACTTCTTCCTCATGACCCGTCCTCTGACGGTGGATACCGAATACGTCAACAAGCTGAAGGAAGGCCGGATCGACGAGATCGCCCCCTGCACCCGCTGCCTCCACTGCCACATCGGCAGCAACGAAGCCAATGCCGCTATGGGTTACTGCCGCGTCAACGCGCTGACCCAGCGGGTCATGCGGGAGGGCGGCCCCGCCACCTATGAGCTGGAGAAAGCTCCCGTCGCCAAAAACGTCATGGTCATCGGCGGCGGCCCCGCCGGCATGGAAGCTGCACGGATCGCGGCGGCCCGCGGCCACAACGTCACCCTCTATGAAAAGAACAAGTCCCTGGGCGGGCTGCTGGACTTTGCCAACGCCGTCAAGGGCCCCCACGAGAATCTGCTGGACTTCAAAAAATACCTGATCCGCCAGCTGGAACTGACCGGCGTCAAGGTGGAAACTGAGGTGGAAGTGGATCAGGCCAAGATCAAAGAGGTTAACCCCGACGCCGTCATTCTGGCCGTGGGCGGCCTGCGGGACACCCTGACCATCGACGGCGACGGCCAGACCCCGGTTATCGAGCTGGACGACTTCATGTCCGCCGATATGGGTGAAAATGTCATCGTCTACGGCTCCAACGCCCAGGCCTTCGACACTGCACTGTGGCTGGTGGTCCACAAGAAAAACGTCACCATGGTCACCCCCAACAAGGCCGAAGAGCTGGATATGCAGCAGTCTCAGCACGCCATGCGGATGATGACCACCGCCCTGTATGCGCTGGGCATGAACGTCTATCCCCAGTCTCAGATTGTCACCGTCGAAAACGGCAAGGCCACCATCCTGATGGAAACCGGCGTGACCACCGAGGTAGCCTGCGACGCCATTGTGAACGGCGCGGATATGCTGAAAAACACCTCTCTGGTGGATGGCCTGAGCGGCATCGAGGTCTACACCATTGGCGACTGCGCCGCCCCCTTCAACATCGCCAAGGCCATCCACAGCGGCAACGATGCCGGCCGCCAGGTTTAATCCTCTCCCCCGCCCTGTATCCTTTGGAAGGCAGGCCCTCAGCCTCCGGCAGAAGCCCTAACCTTCCATCGAATTTTGAATAACACCCCCCTGTCAAGATAAAAACCCGCGCCCTGTCTTTGAAGGCAGAGCGCGGGTTTTTGCTTTATTGGATCTTTAGGAATTTGCCGTCCGTGTTTCTTACAGCAGGCCGGCCATCTGGGGCAGGCCCAGGCTCACCACCGGCACATAAGTTACCAGCAGCAGGCCGATCAGGATGGCCACATAATACATCAGCATATAGGGCATAACCTTGGACAAGCTGGTGCGGCCCACCTTAATGGCCACAAACAGGGTGTTGCCCACCGGCGGGGTGATGTTGCCGATGCACAGGTTATACACCAGGATCAGGCCGAACTGCACCGGGTCCATGCCAAAGGTCTTGACCACCGGCAGGAAGAGCGGGGTGAAGATCAGGATGGCCGGGGTAACGTCCATAAAGGTACCAGCAATCAGTAGGATGACGTTCATGATCAGCAGGATGATCACGGGGTTCTGGGTCAGACCCAGCAGCGCCGCCGAGATGGCCTGAGGGATCTGGGTGAAGGCCATGACCCAGCCCAGAATGTTGGACACACCGATCAGGAAGACCACCATGCCGCTCATCTTGGCGCTTTCCACCACGATTTTCCAGAACGATTTGAGGGTGATATTGCGGTAGAAAATGCCCAGGATCAGCGCATACACCACAGCGATGGCGGAGCCCTCGGTGGCGGTGAACACGCCGCCCACGATGCCGCCGATGACCACCACGATCAGGGACAGGGAGGGCAGAGCCGCCAGGGTTGCCCGGAGCAGGTTCATCCAGTCAAATTTGCCGGGGATGCCTTTGTAGCCCTTTTTCTTGGCGATGATGACCGACACCGCCATACAGGCCAGCGCCCAGATGATGCCGGGCACATAGCCCGCCAGGAACAGCGCCGCCACCGAGGTGCCGCCCGCTGCCAGAGAATAGGTAATCAGCGCATTGGAGGGAGGAATCAGCAGGCCGGAGGGCGCCGATGCGCCGTTGGTGGCTGCGCAGAGGGCCTTGTCGTAGCCCTGTTCTTCCTCGCCCTGCTCTACCATGCTGCCCACCGCAGCCGCCGCCGCAGAGGCAGAGCCCGAGATGGCGCCGAAGAGGGCGTTTGCGCCTACGTTGGTCACCAGCAGCGCGCCGGGCATTTTACCCAGGAGCGCCATCACGAAGTTGACCAGCCGTTTTGCAATGCCGCCCTGGTTCATCAGGTTGCCGGCCAGAATAAAGAACGGGATCGCGGTCAGGCTGAACTTGCTCATGCCCACAAAGATGCGCTGCGCGGCAGTCAGCACCGAGACATCCAGCGGCACCGTCTGGAGAATGGCCACCAGAGAGGAAATACCGATGGAGTAGGAGATCGGCACGCCGACAATCAAAAGGACTGCCAGCACGCCAATGATAATCAGCAGAGATTGGATCGCCATAGCTTACGCCTCCTTCTTCACTTTTCTGCGGGGGCACCCTTGCAGATGTCCGCGATGTTGAGGATGGTGTAGATCATATTCAGCACACCGCAGATGGGCATGACAATATAGAACACGCCCACGGCCACCCCAAGGGACGAGGTCATCTGCCCCATCGCCAGCTGGGTAATCTGAAGGCCGCCGAACCCCAGAATGATCCCCGAGAAGGCAAAGGCGATCAGCTCGCCGAAGATGGCGATAGCCTTCTGCACGGCGGGGCTGAACCGCTCCACCAGGACCGGAATGTTCATGTGGCCGCGCTCACCGGTAATCAGGGAGGCGCCCAGCAGGCTGGCCCAGGCAAACAGATAGGAGACCAGCTCCTCCGACCAGGAGGAAGGGTTTTGCAGGATGTAGCGGGTAAAGACCTGCCAGCAGGTCAGGCCGACCATCGCCAGAAGGCTGAGCCCCGCCAACGCATTCAGAAGCGTCGTCAAAGTTTTTCTCAATGTTTTCATGTTCCACTCGCCTCCTTACGATACAGTCCGATACTGCTCGTTGTACGCCTGGATCGCGTCGTAGATGGGCTTGAGATCCGGGTACTGCTCCAGCATCGCCTCGTGCATCGGCTCGCAGGCCTCCTGGAACGGTTTCGTGTCGGGGTAGAGGAACTGCACGCCCTGCTCCTCTGCGGCCCGGACCTTCGCCTTTTCGACGGCGGTCACCCACTCTCCCCGCTGGACCTGATTGACCAGCTCAAAGCCTTCCTCAAAGATGGCGCGCTCTTCCTCGCTGAGGCCCTCCAGGAACGCCAGATTGCCGATCAGGATGTCGGGGATCATCTGGTGCATGTCGTAGGAGTAATATTTGCACACATCGCCGTGGCCGTTGTCGGTCAGAGCCATCTCGTTGTTTTCGGCGCCGTCAATGATCTTGGACTGGAGGGCGGTGTACACATCGCCGAAGCCCATGGGGGTTGCAGAGCCGCCCAGCAGGTTCATCATCTGCACGTTGGTCGGGGACTGCTGCACCCGGATCTTGAGGCCCCGCAGGTCGGCCGGGCTCATAATGGGGGTGCTGACGGTGTAGAAGTTGCGGGTACCGGCATCCAGCCATGTGACCGCCTCAAAGCCCGCCTGCTTGGTGGACTCAAAAATGGGGCCGGTAATGTTCTCATCGTCCATGGAAGCGTGGTATGCCTCGCTGGACGCGAACAGATACGGCAGGTTGAACAGGGTATAGTTGGCGCTGAAGGTTTCCAGCAGCGAGTTCGACGCCACGCAGAAATTGATGGCGCCGGTCTGGGTCAGCTGCACCATCTCATTCTGGGAGCCCAGCAATTCGCTGGGGAAAACCTCAACGTTATATTTATCGCCCAGTTTGCTCTCGATGAATTCCTCAAATGCCACCAGCGCGATATGCGTCGGGTGGTTGGTGGACTGGTTGTGCCCAATGCGGATGATCTGCCGGTGATCCGCCTCGCTGGAACCGCCGCAGCCCGCCAACAGACCCGCCACAAGCACCACTGCCAGCAACAGCGCCGCTGCGCGAATTCTCTTTTTCATAAACTTCGCCCTTTCTTTCAGGATGCGTTATTCATCCAGTTTTTTCGCCGGCACCCCACCGGCAGAGATTCCCCCTTGCCGGTGGGTGCCCGTTTGCAGGTTTCTCTGGCGTTTTCCGGGCCGCCCGCTCCCAACACAGGCCGCCGCCAACCCCAGATTACTCCGTTGATTTTGTACCCTCCTTTCCCATGATTCCGGGCCCGACCAGCAAGACCGCGCCCAGCCGCTCCATTTTGCGAGGCAGGTTTCGCCCTCATGCAGTCCGCACAAGCGCCCCGAATACCACTCCGGCCCCCGTAAGCAAAACCCTTTGTGATCCCACGGGCACGCATACATTTTGACCGGAGCCGCCTCCAATTAAGCAGCCTTTTTCTTCTATATTATAGAAATTGCAAGAAAAAGTCTCGGGTTTTCCTGCTTGAAACATAGTAAATCTTGCTGTGTAATCGACCTATGACCAAGAAAAAGAGGTAGATTTTGTTGAAACCTGACAAAGATAACTTTCATCTCACTTATTTTTCCGACCAATTGCCCACATCCCTGGATTTCCATTGGGGCGACGCTTTCAGCGTATTTTTTCTGATATCCGGCCGGGCCTCCTACACCATGGAAAAGTACACGAGGCGGCTGCACCCCGGAGAGCTTTGGCTGATCAGCAGCCATTACAGACCGCCTCAGCCCATATCATTTGGCTGTCAGCCGCCCTGCAAAGGGTACCTGCTCCAGATCGGCCCCGAGTTTCTTCACCGCGCTGCGCCCCTGATCGCCGACCTGACTTCCTGTTTTTCCAGCGGTGAACGGGGCTGCGTTCTGGTCCAGCCCGACGCCCCTACCCTATCCTGCCTGGAAGAGATCTGCGGCAAGATCCTCCTGTGCCAAAAGGAAGAGGCTTTCGGCAGCAATGCATTGTCTCACATCTACCTGCTGGAATTTCTGATCTATCTGAACCGGGCTTATTTTTCCCGGCCCAGCATGTTCCACAAAGAGTATCTGGAAAATGAAAAAGTCAACGAGGTGCTCGCCTACATTGACGAAAACCTTTCCAGCGACCTGACCTTGGAACGGTTGGCTGACCTGTGTTTTATCAGCAAGTATCACCTGGCCCACCAGTTTAAAGCCTGCACCGGTATGCCGGTTTATCGCTATATCATCAAGCAGCGGGTCACTGCCGCCCGAAACCTGATCTGCTCCGGCCTCTCTGCCACCGAAGCCTGCATGCAATGCGGCTTTAACGATTATTCCAACTTCCTTAAAGCCTTCAAGCGGGAATTCGGCTGCACCCCCAAAGCATTTCAAAAGCAGCGCTGAGTCCCTGCCGCCGGCCCCGGGAACCTATTTCCCGCAAAATAAAGCCCCCGGCCGTGAGCCCTGGCAAAACCGGGCCCCAGCCTGGGGGCTTTTCTATCAGCGCCTTTGCCGGAGGCCGCGCCGCGTTATTTTGTGGCAAAGCGGTTCATAAAGAAGTCGGTAAACGCCGCCAGCTCTTCCTCCTGGGAAACATAGACATATAGACTCTCTTCGTCGATCCAGTCAGAGGCGTTGATGGCAATATAGCCCTTCTTGTCCGGATAGATCACAAAGGCGTCGGTGGGGTATTTGTTCCGGTAGGCTTTCAGAATTTCGGCCCGCCGGTAGTAAACCGGCTCCCCGCAGGCAGAGAGATCGGGCACTGTGGGCACCACCACAATGGTCTGGGGTTCCTCCTTCCACCCCACCAAAAGGTTCCCGATTTGGGTTTTGCTGCCGTGGACAAAACCGTAGTTGAAACGGCTGACATCTTCGGTGTAGCCGAAAATCAGCCGATAGCCGGCCCCATTTTCCACGGCCTGGTCAAACAGGGCCCGCATCTTTTTGGCATTGGCGTCGCTTTTTTTCCGATCGACCTCGGGTCCCTTAAAAATTTTGCTGAAAAAGCCCATGGTTGTTTCCTCCTTTATCGATCAATCTTTATTTTTCCCCTGCGCTCCTGCACCAAAAAACAGGACCGCCGGGTCAATCCGCTCTCAAAATAAAAACGATTTTCTGTTTTTGTATTTATTCAAGGCCTAAAAAACCGCCCGAAGCGGGTACCGAACCCTATTGTTCGGGCGGAACGTACTATCCGTTTACGGGGCCGCTGAATCTTCCCGCCGAAACCCTTCCAACAGGTCTACAATCCCCCGGATTTGACAGGCAACGCTCTCGTCGGCGGCCTCCGGAACAAAAAAGGGCAGTGTTTCAGGGATGGCCCGCCGGATAATCAAAACCGTCAGACACAGATTGGTGAACAAAGCCACCCGGCGCTGATTTGGGTTTACCCCGAAGCATTCCAGCAAGCTCCCAAACAGCCGGATCTGCCGCTCCCGAAAGGCGCGGGCACTCTCCGGCGAAAGGCGGCGGAAAATTCTCTGCTGGTCCTCAATGGAGAGAACCGCAATACCGCTTTTCTCCCCGTAGCAGCAGGCATTTAAAAACTGGGTGATCCCCTGCCGCCAGCCGAGGGCCGGGTCGGACATCAGGCGGCGGGCCAACGCCAGCACCCGCGGCTGCTGAAAATAGAGGGTCTCTACCACCAAATCCTCTTTGGTGGGGAAAAAGGAATAGAAAAAGCTGCGGGAGATCCCCACTTCCTGGTAGATTTGTTCCACCGTGGTGTGCTGGATGCCCTGGCTGGATATCCGCTCCAGAGCGGCGAGGATCAGCCTCTCCCGGATTTTTTCCCGGTCTTCCTCCGAATAAGCGACCTTCGGCATCACGGCCCCTCCCCAATAAATACATCTTTAATAAATTGTATTTATTTTATCACACTGCCCCGTCAAACACAACAGAAAAATGTGACCCGAACGCCTTATGCCGGCTCCGGGTCACATTCTTTTTATCTATGGTTTTCTATTCCAGAAATTCAGGCCTGGGCCAGGTAGCCGCCCAGCAGATAGCCTTCGGTCAGGGTGCGGCCCACGGCCACGCCCACAATGTACTCGGGATAGTTATGGGCAAAGAAGCCGCCGCTGCAATCGCCCGCAGCGTACAGGCCCTCAATGGGCTCGCCCACCGTGTTCAGAACCTGCATCCGGGTATTGATCCGCAGACCGTCCAGGGTGCACAGCAGGCTTGCGCCCTGGCGGCAGCCATAGTAGGGCGGGTTCTGCAGGGGCAGCATTCGGCTGCTCTCCTTGCCGAAGTCCTCGTCCACCCCCTTGGCGCACAGCTCATTGTACCGCTGCACCGTGGCCACAAAGGCATCCACCGGCAGATTCAGCTTTTCGGCCAGCCCTTCCAGAGTATCCGACGACTGAATAAAACCTGCGGCCTCCATCCCTGCCAGCAGCCCCTGCTCAGCCTCCAGGCTGAAAATTTGCAGCTTGCCGCCGCTCTTGCTGGGGATGATCCGGGCACAGCCAATCTGCTGGAACTGCTCGATCTGCTCCGCCCAGCTGCTGTCGTAGATGGTGTTATAGAGGTGGTGGGGCTCCATATAGGCTGCATGCAGGATAAAATCGTAGGGCACACTCTCGTTGCAGAACCGTTCGCCGTTCAGGTTCACTTTCAGCCAGGGCTGGCTGCCCAGATGGAAGTAGCCGCTCTTGTCCCAGTTGCCGTCCGAGAGCTGGTCCGGGGCGATCACGCCGCGGTCAAAGAGCATGGCGGTGGGGTCCGGGTCTTTGTCGGCACCGATCCACATAGCGGCTTTGATTCCGTCGCCGGTGTTCAGGCTGGATGCGTCTGCCTCCACGGTGCTGATATAGGCGTCGGGGTTGAGAGTTGCCAGCATCTGTTTATTATAGGCATAACCGCCGCAGCACAGAGCCACGCCCTTGCTGGCCTCGATCCGGAGATAGCTGCCGTCTGCTGCCTTGGCGATGGCGCCGGTGACCCGGGCGCCGTCGTATTCCAGTTTCACCAGGGTCGTCTCATACATCACCTGGCCGTTGTTGTCCGTAAGCAGCTGGGTCAGGCTGGACAAGCCATAGGAACTGGTGGCCTCGCTGTAATCGTGCTCGGGGATGTCGTCCTGGAAGTTGTGCATGGTGGCGGGGACATAGTAGGTATCGTGGCCGCCCTCACCCACATCCCATTCCATGTGCAGCTTAACGTCGGGGTGATACTTCTGGACCTGCTCGGCGTACCAGTCGATGGCCTCGCCGCTGTTGTCCGCCCACAGCCGGATCAGCCGCTCATCGCAGCGATGGCTGGCATAACGGCACAGCTCGGCCACCAGTTTGTTTTTGTCCACTTCCACCCCGGCCTCTTTGGCGGCTTTGGTCCCGACCGCGCCCAGCCAGTGGCGCTCGTTCATGCTGCTGATGCCCTTTTCAATCACCAGAACTTCTGCGCCCAGAGCGGCGGCGTGGGCGGCGGTCATCAGGCCCGCATTGCCTGCACCCACCACAAGAATTTCAGTCTGGAGGGTCTGGGCAATTTCCGACTCGGCAATCTCCGGCGCCTGGCCCAGCCAGTCGGTGTTGCCGCCCACCGTGATTTCCTCCTGAACGCTGACGTCGCCCCCTTCAACGATGGCGCCGCCGCTGGCCTGAGAAATACAGTCGGCCACTGCGGCCTTCACGGCTTTGCTGGTGTTGGTGGCGCCGGTCACGCCGTCGATGGCGCTGCTCTGGGCGCTGAGAACCTGCTCCGCCAGTTTGTCGGCCGCTGCTGCGCCGACATTTGCGGTCTCTCCGCTGGAATCCACTACCACATTGGTGATGCGGGTCTCGTCAAAGGTCACGGTGACCGTCACCTCGCTGTCATACCCCTTGGCGGAAGCAGTATAGGTGCCCGGCGTATAAATGGCCTCCGCAGTGCTGGACGCCCCGGTGGAAGTGCTGCCGGCATTGCTGCACCCGGCCAGCGCCACCGCGGCGCCAGTCCCCAGGGCGCCCGCGACTGCCTTTTTCAAAAAGCTGCGGCGATCAATCTTGCTCATAGTTTGCTCTCCTTTTCTTCCTGGTTTGAAAATCCCGGGCAGCGTCTCCAAAACGCCGTCCGCTCTATTTGACAACAATATAACAAATTTTCCCTTGAAAATATAATACAAATAGGCTATTATTGATCAAGAAAAGTTATCAACTGGAGGGAGTTTCCGTGACGTTACAACAGCTGCGGTGTTTTACCGCCGTCGCCAAAAACCTCAACTTCCGTCGGGCCGCCGAGCAGCTGTATATCTCCCAGCCCGCCGTCACCCGCCAGGTTCAGCTGCTGGAAGCAGAGCTGGGCGTTCCCCTGTTTCAGCGGGTCCAGCGGCATATCGTCCTGACCGACGCCGGGCGCAACTTTTACAGTGATGCGGTGGACATCCTGGACCGGGTGGAATTTGCCCGGCAGCGGGCAAAGCAGGCCGCAGTCTCCGGGCCCACCCTCCACATCGGCTGTGAAAGCAGCATCCAGATCTACCGCCTGCCCCAAATCTATGCCCTCTACCGGCAGGCCTGCCCCGAGGTCTTTATCAGCAACACTGAGGTAACCCATACGGAACGGCGGGAGCTGCTGGCCAGCGGCCAGCTGGACGCCGCTTTTATGTCGCGGATCTGTGTTTCCGACACGGTGGGTCTGTCTTATGCCTCCTTATTCCACGGGCACTTTTGCTGCGTGGTACCGGTGGGCCACCGGCTGGCAGAATATCCCACTCTCTCTTCCCGGGATCTGGAAGGCGAGGTGCTGATCCTTCTGGATGCTGTCCACTGCCCGCCCGAAATGGACGCCATCCAGGCCCAGCTGCTCCGGGAGTGCCGGAACGTCACCCTGAATTTCAGCGGTTCCTCCCTTTACACCGTCCCCATGATCGAGGGCGGGCTGGGGATCGCCGTCATGCCCAACTTCGTCTGCCCGGCCTCTGATAAAATTCGCCTGATCCCCTTTGAAACGGAAAGTGATATCGAATATGGCATTGCCTGGCATTCCGGCGACCCCTCCGACAAAGTCCGAAAGTTCATCCATGCCGCCCGCACTGCCTATGGCACACTGTGAGAATCCATCCCAAAACAACAGAAAGCCCCCGGCCTTTTCAGCCGGGGGCGGGTTTGTTTATGCGATTTTAAATGATTTAATCTTCCTCCACCGCGAAACAGAGCCCCGAATAAGGGGCCAGGGTGAGCTCCACCCTCCCCTCCTCATCCAGCAGAACCGGGTCCAGGTCCTCCGGTTCGCTGCCGTTGAAGGGCTCCCAGTCGGTATAGAGCAGGGGCCAGAGGGCCCGGCAGTGTTCCACCTGCACCGGGCAGTCCTCCAGAGCCTGATTGGAGAAATTAAAGAGGAATACCAGCCGCTGTTTTTCGCACCGGCGCTCAAAGGCAAAATAACATTGCTCCTCCTGCCCACAGTCCAGCCAGGCAAAACCCTCGGGCTGATAATCCGCCTGCCAGAGAGCCGGGCAGCGCAGATAGAGGTGGTTCAGCTCCCGCATAAAATGGAAGAGCGCGTCGTGGATGGGGTATTCCAGCAGGTTCCAGTCCTGCTGGCGGCTCTCGTCCCACTCCCGGAACTGGCCGATCTCGTTGCCCATAAAGTTCAGCTTTTTGCCCGGGTGGGCCATCATATACAGGTAAAGGGCACGAACCTGGGGGAACTTTTCCTCATAGTCGCCGTGCATCTTCTGGAGGATGGTGGCCTTGCCGTGGACCACCTCATCGTGGGAGAGGGGCAGCAGATACCGCTCGTTGGGGAAGTAGTGCATGGAGAAGGTCAGCTGGTGGGCCAGCCCCGGCCGGGTTTCCGGCGAGCTCTGGAAATAGGAGAGGGTATCGTGCATCCATCCCAAATCCCACTTGTAGTCAAACCCCAGTCCCCCCTCGTTGGCCGCCCTGGTCACCCCCGGGAAAGTGGTGGAGTCCTCTGCAATCAGAATCGCATGGGGTTCCAGATGCTTGAGGCCGCTGTTCATGGTCTGCAAAAACTGGATAGCCCCTTTGTTCTCCCCCCGGGCGGGGTCGCCCTGCCAGTAGATCAGGTTGCTGACGGCATCCATCCGCAGCCCGTCGATGTGGAACTCCCGCAGCCAATAGAGGGCCGCCGACTGCAAAAAGCTGCGCACCTCCCCCCGGGAATGCATAAAGTTGCAGCTGCCCCACTCGCTGCGGCCCACGGCCGTATTGGGGTATTCGTAGAGAGCCGTCCCGTCGTAGTTCCAGAGGGCGTAATCATCCACCGCAAAATGGACCGGCACAAAATCCATAATCACGCCGATCTGGTTTTGGTGGCACTGGTCGATAAAATAACGCAGTTCGTCCGGCGAACCATACCGGGCGGTAGGGCTGAAAAACCCGGTGCTCTGGTAGCCCCAGGATTCATCGCAGGGGTGCTCCGCCAGAGGCATCAATTCCAGATAGTTGTAACCGTTCTCCTTCAAATACGGGATCAGCTGTTCGGCCATTTCGGCGTAGCTGTACCAGTCGTCCGGCTCATCGGACCGCCGCACCCAAGAACCAAAATGAACCTCGTAGATGTTCATGGGCCGGCCCAGGGTATCACCCCGGCTGCGTATCCACTTGTCATCCCCGAAGCAGTAATTTTCCAGCGGGCAGAGGACCGAGGCGGTAGCGGGGCGTTTTTCGCTGCCGAAGCCATAGGGGTCGCAATGGTCCAGGGTTTTGCCCCCTTTGCCGGTGATCCGGTATTTATACCGCATCCCAGGCTGGGCGCCCTCCACCCGGCACTCCCAGAAGTTGCCGTCGTAGACCCGCTCCATCTCCTGTTCCTGCCAGTCGTTGAAATCACCGATCAGAGCGATCCGCTCTGCTTCCGGCGCAAAGGTGCGGAACACTGTTTGGCCGTCCATCTCCGGGTGCGCGCCCAAATATTTGTAGGCTTCAAACTCCTGGCCGGTATAAAACCCGTAAAAATCCATCTATATTTCCCTCTTTTTCTGGACATCAGTTGGTTTTCAGACTATAATGCAAGTATAAAAACAGTTCTTTTATTTGTACACCGGCATTTTTCGTCACTCGTCGGAAAAACAACTCTTTTCTAAAATTGTCGAAGGAGGGCTTGGCCATGGATCCGCGGATTAAAAAAACGCGGCGCAGCATCATCAATGCTTTTCTGGAGCTGCGTGCCCGAAAGCCATTGGAAAAAATCACCGTTAAGGAGCTGTGCGAAAAAGCGGAGATCAACAAATCCACCTTTTACACCCATTTCACCGATGTGTTTGATCTCTCCAACCAACTGGAAAGCGACGTGATCCGCCAGATTGTGGAGAATCTCCCCCATCCCAACTATGTGGTGGAGCAGCCCAAGGTATTCACCGAGGAGCTTTTCGCCGCCTTCCGCTCCCAGGCATCCATCACCGGCACGTTGTTTTCGGGCAGTCAAAGCGGCCATCTGATTGTTCAGCTGAACGCCGCCCTGCGGGAGCTGATCTTTCAGGCCTACCCCCAATACCAGGACGATCCTTTCTTCAACATCTACCTGAGTTATGCCATCTTTGGGGGGTACTACGCCATGCGGGAGAGCCGCGCCTACGATGAGCGAACCATCATTTCCGCCATCAGCCGGATCACCGAAAGCAGTTCAAAGATTCTGTTTGAAGAAGCGGCAGGCGCCCGCCCTGCCGAACACCCATAAGACGAAAAACAGGCCGTTCTCCCCTGCGCTCTATGCAGAGGGAACGGCCCTTTTCTTTATAAACGCCTGTGGCGGAAAGTTCACTCTTCCTGCCGAACCGGCAGTGTTTTGACGCCAAAAATGAAATAGAGAATGTGGAACGCCCAGACGCCGCCCAGGACGATCTGGCCCACCGGCACCTGATGCATCAGGACAAAGCCAACGCTCATCAGGGCTGTGACTGTGACCATAATCCGGATCTTGGCTTTTTTGGTCATCCCCTTGCCCTGGACATAGCTTTCCAGGTTTTCTTTATAAAGCCGGGTGCCGGTAAACCAGCGGTGAAGCCGCTGGGAACTTTTGCCAAAGCAGCAGGCCGCCAGCAGCAAAAAGGGGAAGGCCGGCAGCAGGGGCAGAACCGCCCCCAGGGCCCCTAGGCCCAGGCTGAGGCAGCCCACCGCGATGTAAAAAAACTTTTTCAGCTTCATGGTTCCCTCTCCAGTCGTCTTTTTTCCCGTTTGGTTTCGATCATGTGGCGGAGCACCGCCCCCGGGTGGCGGAACAGCATCCGGGGGCCGGCAAACCGCATCACTTCCCGAATCCTGGCCCGCATTTCGGGCTGATAGCAGTGGACTTTGCAGTTGGAGCAGAAGGTCTTGGTCTCCATAAAGGGGCACTTGTCGCTCCGCATCCGGGCATAGGCGTCCAGGGCGGCACACGCAGGGCAGAGACCTTTGCCCCCATGCTTCTTTTCGCAATAGAGGGCGATCATCTCGGAGACCATCGCCTTTTCCCTCTCCCGCTTGGATTGCAGGTCCATCAGCTCACCCTCCCGTTTTCCACCGAGTAGATCCGATCGGCCACCCGCATGGTAGACTCCCGGTGAGACACCAGCACCACCGTTTTGCCCCGGCCCTCTTCCCGCAGGGAGCGCAGGATCACCGCTTCATTCAGGCTGTCCAGGTTGCTGGTGGGCTCATCCAGCAAGATCAGGGGCGCGTCGTGCAAAAACGCCCGGGCCAGACCCAGCCGCTGCCGCTCACCTCCCGAGAGGGTATCCCCCAGCTCGCCCACCGGGGTGTCATATCCCTGAGGCAGGCTGAGAATAAAGTCATGGATGGAAGCCTTTTTACAGGCCGCGGCAATTTCCTCATCGGTGGCGTCCCGCTTGGCAATCCGCAGGTTGTTGCGGATGCTGTCGTGGAACAGGTGGGTTTCCTGGGCCACAAAACCTTCCAGCGCCCGGAGGTTGGCGGTATTGATCTGGTCCACGTCCCGGCCCGACAGGGTAATCCGGCCGGACTGGGTCTGCCAGAACCGCATGAACAGTTTCAGCAGGGTGGATTTTCCGCTGCCGCTCCGGCCCACAATCCCAACGATCTCGTTTTGGGGCACGGTGAGGCTTACTCCCTGCAAAATCGGCCCGTCGCCGTAGGAAAAGCCTACCCCCTCAGCCGCAGCCCCGGCAAACCCGGTCTCGCTCTGACCGGTGACATCCTCCACCACCGGAGTTTCCTCCAGGATATCCAGCACCCGGTTCCCGGCAGCAAAGGTGTTCTGAAGGGTACTGCCCAGGTTGGCCAGAGCCACCACCGGGCCGAAAGAACTCATCAGGGCCAGGGTGGGGATCAGCACTCCGTCAAATCCCACAGCCTGCCGACCATAGAGGGCCGCCGACGCCAGCAGCATGGCCAGATCAAAGAGGAGCAGCAGCGCGCCGGTGGCCGCACTGTTCCGCCCGGCGGTCCGCTTCAAACGCGCTTCATCGGCGGCCAGCTCGTCGGTGCGGCGGTTCATTTCAGCCAGCCGGGCCGAGCCCTGGCCGTACTGCTGGGTTTCGGGCAAACCCCGCAGGCTGTCCAACACAAAGCTGCTCAGGGCTCCGGTTTTGGTCCGCAGATGCAGCCCGTCCGCTCCGCTGAAACGGGAGGTCAGCACCGGCACCGCCACCCCCACTGTCAGATACGCCGCCAGAGCCAGCAGCCCCAGAAGCCCATGATACTGGCCGATGAACAGACACATTATCACCGAAAACAGTGCAGCGATCAGCGCAGGAGAGATGGTGTGAGCGTAAAAGACCTCCAAAAGCTCAATATCGGAGGTAATGACCGAGATCAAATCTCCTTTGCCCCGGCCTTCCAGCTTGGCGGGGCAGAGCCGCCGCAGGGCCCGGAACACCTTATCCCGGATCAGAGCCAGAAGTTTAAAGGCGATAAAATGGTTGCAGGCCTGCTCCCCATAGCGCAAAACCCCACGCAGAACCGCAAAAATCGCCGCACAGGCAAACAGCGCCCATAAAGGCATCCGCAGTGCAAAGCCCAGAACCGACAACACCGCATAGCCGCCCAAAATCGTGATAAAGGCCGCGCACAGATGGCCCAGAAGACCCAGCAAAACCGCCAGGGTCATATACCCTCCCAAGGGACGGACAAGCCCAATGAGCCGGGCCATTACAATAAAACCGCTTCTCTGTTCTTTCTTCATACAGCGGCCTCCTTCCGGTAATTTTCCAGGGCCTGCTGGGCGTTCCAGAGCCGGGCATAGGCGCCGCCCCGGGCCAGCAGTTCCGGATGGCTGCCGTGTTCGGCCACCCGGCCCCCCGCCAACACATAAATCTGGTCTGCATCCGCCACGTTGGCCAGCCGGTGGGAAATCAGCAGCACCGTTTTAGTCCGGGCCAGGGCCCGAATCTCGGCCATGATGACATTCTCGCTCTCCACATCGATGTTGGAGGTAGCCTCATCAAAGAGATACACCGGGCTGTCGTGGAGCAGGGCCCGTGCCAGCGCCAGCCGCTGGCACTGACCACCCGAAAGGTTGGAAGCTTTTTCGGTCAGCAGGGTATCCAGCCCCTGTTCACTGCGGAGGAAATCCGCCAGCCGGACACGTTCCAAAACCGCCCAGAGGGCGCTGTCGTCTGCATCGGGGCAGCCCATCCGCAGATTCTCTCGGACGGTGCCCTGGAACAGATAGCTCTGGTGGCTGACATAAGTGAAGTTTTGCAGCAGGCTGGCCTCCGCGATTTTATCAAGAGACAAACCGCCTACCGTAATCTGGCCGGTATAGCCCCGGCTCCGACCCATGAGCAGGGAGGCCAGGGTGGATTTGCCGCAGCCGCTCTCCCCTACCAGTGCCGTGAAGCTGCCCGCCGGGCAGAGCAGGTCCACCCCCCGAAGGATTTCCCGCCCCGGTTCATAGCCGAAGTGAAGCCCGCTGCACCGGATGGTGCAATCTGCGGGCATCGGTTTACCTTCCCGATCCGGCTCAGACAATTCCAGCAGCCGGAAAATCTTATCGGAGGCGGCCATACCATTCATGGCAATGTGGAAAAAACTGCCCAGCAGCCGCATGGGGAGAAAGAAATCCGCCGCCAGCAGCAAAATTGCCAGGCAGCCTCCCAGCCCCACCCGCCCCGCGCGGAACTGGCTCACCGCCAGAATCATCCCGGCCGCAGCGCCGCCGTAGGCAATCAGGTCCATGATGGTAATGGAATTGAGCTGCATGGTCAGCACCTTCATGGTGATCCGGCGGAATTTCTCCGATTCCCGGTTCATTTCCTCGTTTTTAAAGGCATCCGCCTGGTAAACCTTTAAGGTGGTCAGGCCCTGCAAATTTTCCAGGAAGGTATCCCCCAGGGCTGTATACTGGTTCCAATATTTGCTCAGCAGTTTTTTCGCCCAGGTTTGGACCGCCGCAATGGCGGCCGGAATCAGCGGCACGCAGACCAGCAGCAGCAACGCCGAGGGCAGGTTGACAAAACTGAGGGCCGCAAAAAGGGTCAGGGGGGCCAGCATTGCATAAAAGAACTGGGGCAGATACGCTCCAAAGTAGGTTTCCAGCTGGTCCACCCCTTCCACCGCCACCTGAACAACCTCGCTGGTCTGGACATGCTGTTTATAGCCCGCACCCAGCCGCAGGAGTTTCTGGTAGATTTTCTCCCGCAGAACCCGCTTGACGGCCCTGCTGGATAAATAACTCATTCGGGCCGCGCCGATGGCACAGCCGAACCGAACTGCCACCGCCCCCAGCACCACGCCTGCTGTCAGAGTCAAATCTTCTGCCAGAACAGTCCCCCGGTAAAGCCGCTCCAGCAAACGGCAGATGCTGCCAATCAAAACAAGGTTTGCCCCCAGGGCGCACCACTGGAACGCCACATTGGCGGCAATATACCGCCTGCTCTCGCCGACCATCCCGATCAGCTTTTTATTGATCATCATATCCTGTTCTCCCTTTTCCGCCGGCCGCACACCCTGAGATTGAGGCTGTAAAGGCCGAATGTTAGTTATAGCTAACATCGCTCATAAAATAACAGCAGCCGCAATTAGCGGCCGCTAACCATGGATAGAATATCATATTTCCCCAGCGGCGTCAACCCTCCGGGGCCTTTTACCAAAAGCTGCTCTATCTCATTATCCCGGTGCTTTTCAAAACAGACCAGCAGAGATCCGAGAGGACTCGTTTCTCGGAGAGCCCCTCAACAGGCCGCCGGCTGCCGATGGTATGGAATTTTGCAAATTTTTCTTGACCTTCCCCTTAGTGGAAGTGGTAAAGTCAGAGTAGTCCCCCGTCCACCGAGCCGGCCCGCGACCGTAGAAACAAGCCTTGGAGCATGCAGGACTGACGGACCTTTATTCGTATTCTATGGTATAGTGCCAGAGTCCTCATCAAGGAATGGAGGTTTGAATGGATCCCGCTGCAAGAAAAACCCGCAACGCAGGCCCCGGCCCGCCGGGCCAAAGCCCCAAACGACTTCTTAATTTGTGATAGATTTGTATGAAAATACAGAAATTGGTGAAAAGCTGATTAAATAAGGATGAAAAATTCGGTGTTCGACTTGTTTTAAGGTGGGACCGTGGTATAGTTTTATCATCGGGTCGTGCGCGCCTTGCGGCGCAAACGGCCCGTTTATCCGGCGGCAGATCCTGCCGCCGCGCCAGAATAATCAGGAGGTTTGTATTAGAATGCTGCGCAAGAAAAAGCCGGAAGAGCGGAGCGAGCAGGAGGTCCAGATTGAAATCGCGGCCTCAGATGCCCGCACCAGCCGCCCCTCGTTGTTATCCTTTTGTAAAAAGAACTGGAAGCGCCTCGCCGCCGGAGCCTGTGTGCTCGCGGTTGGCGCGGCAATTCTGGTCCCCAAACTCCGGGCCAAGCCCGCAGCCACCACGGCGCTGGATTATATTGAAACCAGCCCCGAGCGGCGAAACATCACCAACACCCTGAGCAACTCCGGCACCATCACTGCCGCAGACAGCTACAACGTCACCTCTCTGGTGCAGGGCACCGTCCTGAGCGCCGATTTTGAAGTGGGCGATTATGTTGAACAGGGCGAAGTGCTCTATGTCCTCGACAGTTCCGATGCCTCCAACGAGCTCGAGACCGCCCAGATCTCTCTGGAGCAGGCCCAGCGCAGCTACGACGAGGCGGTGGACGCCCAATATGTCCGCGCCCCTTCGGCAGGCACTCTGGTTTCCTTCTCGGTGCGGGTGGGAGATACGGTCCAGGCCGGTCAGGAGTTGGCCGTCCTGCGGGATGACAGCGTTATGCTGCTGACTCTGGAGTTCCCGGCCGTGGATGCCGCCTCCTTTGCCGTGGGCCAGAACGCCATCGTCACCCTGAGCGGCACGTTTGAGACGGTGCAGGGTGTGGTGGAATCCATCTCGGGCGCCGACCAGCTCAGCAGCTCCGGCAGTATTATGGCCCGCACCGTCACCATTGCGGTGACCAACCCCGGCAGTCTGACCACCGCCCAGGCCGCGGCCGCCACCATCAACGGGGTAGGCTCCCTCTCCTCGGCACACTTCAGCTACCAGCGGGAACAGAAAATCACCGCCTCTGCCGGCGGCACTGTGGCCGCCCTCTGCGTCACCCCGGGCAGTTCCGTCCGCGCCAATGACGCCCTGGTTCAGCTGTCGGACAGCGCGCTGACCAAGCAGATTCAGTCTGCCTCCAACAACCTGCGCAGCGCCCAGCTCTCTATGGAAAAGACCCAGCAGCAGCTGGACAACTATACCATTACCGCCCCCATCAGCGGCATCATCGTGAAAAAGAACGTCAAAGCCGGTGAGAAGATCACCACCGGAAGCAGTACTGACAACGCCCTGTGCACCATCTACGACTTGAGCTATCTGGAGATGACCCTGAACATCGACGAGCTGGATATCCTCTCGGTATCCGAAGGTCAGAACGCCGTGATTACGGTGGACGCCGTCTCGGGCAAAACCTTCTCCGGCGTTGTGACCAGTGTCCTGGTCACCGGCAGCACCACCGGCGGCACCACCACCTACCCTGTCACAGTTCGGATCGACGACACCGGTGAGCTGATGCCCGGCATGAATGCCACCGCAGATATCACCGTGGCCAATGCCGAGAACGCCCTCTCCATTCCCAACGCAGCACTGGTCCGGGGCAGCTATGTTCTGGTGACAAAGGACTCCCCCAGCGCAGCCAACGCCGTTGCCGATATGGTCGCCCCGGAGGGTTATGTCTATGTCAAGGTAGAAACCGGCGTCAGTGACAATGACTATATCGAGATTACCAGCGGTCTTGAAGAAACCGACACCATCGCTTACAGCGCTTCCGCTGCCACAGCAACCCGGGACGGTGAATCCTTTGCGATGGCAATCGGCCCCGGCGGTCCGGGAGGTGACTTCTGATGAGACCTCTGATTGAGTTTGACTCGGTCTGCAAGTATTATCAGATGGGCGACACCACCGTAAAGGCAGCCGACCACATCTCCATGAAGATCAATAAGGGCGAGTTTGTGGCCATCGTGGGGCAGTCCGGGTCGGGCAAATCCACCTGCATGAACATCATCGGCTGTCTGGATGTCCCCACCGCTGGCCGATACCGTCTGAACGGCCAGGATGTGGGCCGGATGAAATCGGAACAGCTGGCCGAGGTACGGAACAACCAGCTGGGCTTTATCTTCCAGCAATACAACCTGCTGCCCCGGCTCACCCTGCTGGAAAATGTAGAAGTTCCGCTGGTATACGCCAACGTCCCCCGCAGCGAGCGCCGCGCTCGGGCCAAAGCCGCCCTGGAACAGGTGGGGCTGGGCAGCAAACTCTACAACAAGCCCAACCAGCTCTCAGGCGGCCAGCAGCAGCGGGTGTCCATCGCTCGGGCACTGGTTCACGACCCGGCAGTATTGCTGGCAGACGAGCCCACCGGCGCTTTGGACTCCCACACCAGCCGGGAGGTTCTGGGGCTTTTGCAGGACCTGCACCAGCAGGGGCACACTGTTGTCCTAATCACTCACGATAATTCCATTGCCGTACAGGCCGAGCGGATCATCCGGCTGGAAGATGGCCGGGTGGTCTACGACGGGGATGCCCATGCACCGGATGCTGTGGTGCAGCCGGGGGCCCAGCTCAGCCAGCCGGGACGGGAGGTACGCTCATGATCTATGATACCTTCCGCCAGGCGCTGCAAAACGTCTGGAGCAATAAATTCCGCACCTTTCTGACCATGTTGGGTATCATCATCGGCGAGATGGCCGTGATTGTGATTGTGGGTTTGGGCAACGGAATGACCACTGCCATGAAGGACAGTTTTTCTTCCATCGGCACCAATCTGATCACCATTACCATCATGGGCCACGGCCAGCGGACAGCCGCAGTGGAGGACGTGGTGGCCATTGCAGAGAATAACCCTGAGTACTTCTCGGCAATCTCCCCCATGGTCTCCATCACCGGCTCGGTCAAGGTAGGATCGGATACCTACAGCCGGACCTCGGTGAATGGAGTGAGCGAGGATTACCTCTCCATCGACAACTATACCGTGGCTGAGGGCCGGGGGCTGCTGTATGTAGACCTAATGGAAAACAAAAAAGTCTGCGTGATCGGCGATTACCTCAACCGGGTGGCCTATGGCGGCAACGCGGTGGGGCAAACCATTAAAATTGGTGCCGACCGGTTTACCATTGTAGGCGTTCTGAAAGCCAAGGTGACCGATCCCAGTTCCCAGGAAGGCAGCGAAGACGACTATGTTTACGTCCCCTACACCACCGCCCTGCGGCTCTCAAAACAAAACACGGCAAGTTCCTATATTGCAGTTCTCGCCGACGAGAGCAAAGCCACGCAGGCCAAGAAAGTTTTCGAGCAGGGGCTGTATAAAATCTTTAACTCTGACAACGGATACTTTATTACCAGCATGAGCGAGCTGCTGGAAACCATGACCCAGACCATCAACATGGTGATTACCGTTCTGACCACCATCGCCGGCATCTCCCTGCTGGTGGGCGGCATCGGCATCATGAACATTATGATGGTCTCGGTCACCGAGCGCACCCGGGAAATCGGCATCCGCAAGGCGCTGGGCGCCAAAGAGCGGGTGATCCTTCTGATGTTCGTTGTTGAAGCGGCCACCACCTCGGCCCTGGGCGGCACCCTCGGCATCGGGATCGGCTATCTGATCTCCACGGTGCTGAACGTATTCCTCCCCATGGCGATCCCGGACATGAACCTCTCGGTCCAGCCGTCCCTGAGCTCCATCCTGGTGGCGTTCAGTATCTCTGTGGGCATCGGCATTCTGTTCGGTTATCTGCCCGCCAAGCGCGCCGCCCGGCTCAACCCCATCGAGGCGCTGCGGTATGATTAAGGAAAGAGAGGATATAACCCCTATGAAAAAACGGTTTCTCGCATTTTTTCTGGCTGTATGTCTGGCCATCACCGCCCTTGCGGTGCCGGCCACAGCTGCCGGCAACAACACCGCCATCCAAACGGCCGTCTCTCTGGGCGGCTTGACCACCGAGCAGACCGCAGATCTCTCGGCTCCCCTCACCCGGGGGCAGCTGGCCCGGCTGCTGACGGCTTTTTCCGCTTACCGTACCAGCACCGGCAGCCAGAGCAGCATCGGCACCCTGTTTACTGACGTGGACAGCAGTTCGGCCTGGGCGCCCTACATCCGGATTGCTGTGCAAAACGGCTGGATGAGCGGCTATACCGACGGCAGCTTCCGTCCGGACAACACCGTCACTCTGGAAGAGGCCTGCACCGCGGCCCTCTGCCTGTTGGGCTATGACATCACCACCCTGAGCGGTTCTTTCCCGGCGGCACAGCTGAATAAGGCCGAGGCCCTAGGCCTGCGTGCCGGCCTGAGCCGGAGCCAGGGCGAAGCCCTGACCCTGGAGGATGGCGCTGTGCTGCTCTACAACGCCCTGACGGCCAACACCAAAGACGGCCAGGTCTACGCCACCACTCTGGGCTTTACCGTCAACAACGGCAAGGTGGACACCTCCTCGGTTCTGCTCAGCAACCTGAAAGGCCCCTTTGTGGCTGGGGCCTCCACTACCCTGCCTTTCGAGCCGGTGGCCATCTACCGGAACGATGAGATCACAACCTCGCTTGCGCTCAACCAGTACGATGTCTATTATTACAGCGAGAGCACCCGCACCGTCTGGATCTACACCCGTCGGGCGGCCGGCCGTGTGACTGCCGTCGCTCCCAGCGCCAGCGCCCCCACCTCGGTGACGGTCGCCGGCACCGAGTACACCATCGCTGACGCCTCGGCAGCGTACACCCTCTCCTCCCTTTCCGGCGGCGGTGTAGGCCAGGTGGTCACCCTGCTTCTGGGCATGAACAACGAAGTGGTTCAGGTTCTGACCGGCCAGCAGGCAGACGCCGCCTTTTATGGTGTTGTGCAAACCTCTACCCGCAATCTGGTAGAGAGCAACGGCGCCGACGTGCGGCAGGCTGTTTCCGTTCTCTGCACCGATGGCGTGACCCGGACCGTCAATGTAGACAAACAGCTCAACTACCCCGCCGGCTGGCTGGTGGAGATTACGGTAGACGCCGAGGGCGAGCACATCCAGGCCCTGGATCCCAAATCCATCGCGGGAACGATTTCCGCCGACGGCACTTCCCTGGGCAGCTATTCCTTCGCAAACGACATCGAAATTCTGGATACAACGTCGGAGGGTGTGGCTGGGACGATTCGTCCCAGCCGCCTATCGGGGGTAACTCTCTCTGAATCGGATATCCGGTATTATACCCTGAACGAAAACGGCGAGATTGACCGGCTGATCCTGGACGATGTGACCGGCGACCTGTGGGAGTACGCCACCCTGGACGATGTCAAAAACCTGACCACCGTTGTGGGCGATCAGATTGACTCCGCCATTCAGTCCGCCCTTGGCACCTCCACCGGCGGAGGCTCCACCGGTTCCAGCGCAGGCAGCTCGGTGAGCACCCTTGTCTCCACCCTCCTGCCCAGCACCAGCGATATCCTGTACGGCATCATCGATGGCAGCATCACCAGCACCCTCTGGAGCAAAATAACCAGCAGCACCAGCCAGCTGGCCAGCTGGCTGCTCAACCTGGGCGCCAGCAGCACCACCGGGCCTATCAGCGATATTCTGAGCTTTTTCGGCAGCGGCGCAACCTACGTCTGTTATGTGGACGGCAAGCAGGTCAGCTACCAGACCAGCGTTAAATACCCGGTGGTGGCGGGCGGTGTGGCCGTCAGCAAATCCACTTCCGGCGGCGTCAAAAATATGATCCAGCTGATGCCCACGATCATCGATCATCTGGGCCCCGCTTATGTGATGAGCGGCGACACCCGCTATGAAACCGCCGATGATATGCAGGTCTATCTCTGGTACAGCGGGCAGTATTTCCCCACCACCCTTTCCCAGGTGAACACCGAGGAATACACCCTGATCGGCTGGTACGACAATTTTGGCTGTGCCGCCGGCCAGAAGGTCCGTCTGTTGATCGCGGTGAAAAACAACTGATTCTCCGATCTCCCTTACATCACTGAAAAATAAGACCCGCCCACGCAAACCAGATGGTTTGCGTGGGCGGGTCTTTTGTTCCGCTGTGATTATTTCAGAACCCCATACTGAGCGTCGTCCACGGCCTCCAGCCACTCATTGGAGGTCTGCTCCCCGGGCACCTCAATGGCCAGGTGACTGAACCAGCTGTCCGGCGCGGCGCCGTGCCAGTGCTTGACCCCAGCCGGAATATTGACGCAGTCGCCGGGATGAAGTTCCACAGCCGGCTTGCCCCACTCCTGGTAATAACCGCGGCCGGCCAGGCAGAGAAGCATCTGACCGCCGCCCTGGGCGGCGTGGTGAATGTGCCAGTTGTTCCGGCAGCCCGGCTCGAAGGTCACATTAAAGACCCCCACCTGGCTGGTGGACACGGGCGCCAGGTAACTCTGGCCAATGAAATACTGGGCAAATCCATCGTTGGGCGCGCCGATGGGGAAAACCATCTCGGCGGCATGGCGGGCCTTGGCGTCCTCTGCTTCGGACCCGTCCGCCCAAACTTCCTTGGCCATATTGAACACCGCCCAGCCCTTGGGCCAGCCCACATAGAAGGCCACATGGGTGATCACAGCGGAGATCTCCGCCCGGGTCACCCCGGCCTTTTTGGCGTTTTCCAGATGATATTTCAGAGAGGAATCGGTCACGCCGGAGGACATCAGGGCCACCACCGTGATGATACACCGGGTTTTGTGGTCAATGTCCTGGTTATTCCAGTTTTCTCCAAACAGAACATCGTCGTTGTAGTGGGCGAACTCCGGGGCAAATTCCCCCAGAGAAGCCCGGCCTGCGGTCTGCACTATCTTTTCCATCGTTCCAAAACCTCCTCTAAATCTGTATCAAATGATTTGCTTTTTCGCTCAGCACAGAGAAAGAGTGATTTCCCGCTCCGGGCCCCGCAGAACCTCCGCCAGACGGGCCCCGGCAGGGTCTTCGATTCGGCCCAGCCGGGTATAGTCCCAGGCATTGGAACCATAGGACAGGACAATCGAATCCCCCTGAAACAGCAGGATATCCCCCGGCTGGGCGGTGAGCCAGTCGTCTGTCTGGGGCAGTCTCTGGGGCAGCTGCCCCACCTTTTCAAACCCGCCGTAGTTTTCCACCAGAACTTGTACCGGGCCAGAGGCCAGCATCGCCTCCAGCGCCCGGGCGGCCGCAGTTTGAGCCAGAGAGGCCTGCAACGCCACCGGACCAATTTGAATCTTGAGCATAGTGCCCTCCTTTCGTCTGTCATATAACAAAAAGTCTGTTTTTAGTGTAAACCCAATTTCTCCAGATGGCAAATGCCTGGGTTATATTTCATGAAATGCCTTGCAGGCATGGTTGTTTTCTTCTATAATAAGGGAAACGAGCCATCATTCCCAAGGAGGCGCCTTATGGAACTGCGTGTACTGCGCTATTTTCTCACAGTTGCGCAGCAGGGCAACATCACCAGCGCGGCCCGGCTGCTGCATATCACCCAGCCCACTCTTTCGCGACAGATTCGGGATCTGGAAGAGGAGCTGGGTCATCCCCTTTTTGAACGGAACAGCCACAGCATCTCCCTGACCCCTGAAGGGCTTTTGCTCCGCAGAAGAGCGGAGGAAATTCTCGACCTGGTTCAAAAAACAGAGGTGGAGCTGGCCCAGCCGGACAGCGTGGTGGCAGGAGACGTTTACGTCGGCGCCGGCGAAACCATAGGCGCTCACTTTTTGACCCAGGCAGCCTGCATCCTGCGGAAAAAATATCCCGATGTACATTTTCATATTTTCAGCGGAGACGGGGTGGATGTTTGTGAGCGGCTGGACAAGGGGCTGCTGGATTTCGGTCTTTTATTTGACCCTGTGGATCAGAAAAAATACAGCGCCCTGCGTCTCCCCCACCAGGATGTCTGGGGGGTTCTCCTGCGGCGGGATAGCCCTCTCGCCCAAAAGGATGCGGTCAGCCCGGAGGATCTGGCCGGGCAGCCCTTGATTGTCTCCCGTCAAACTCTCAAGCGGCCGTTCTTCCTGGATTGGTTCGGCAAAAACACCGAGGAGCTGAACATCGTCGGCACCTACAACCTGATTTTCAACGGCTCTTTGATGGTAGAAGACGGGATGGGCTGCGCCTTCTCTCTGGCGGGTCTGGTGAATGTATCCAGCCCCACGGGGCTTTGCTTCCGGCCGCTGGAGCCCCGGGTAGAGGCCAACATCTATCTGGTCTGGAAAAAGCACCAGGTATTCTCCCGCGCTGCCGAAAAGTATCTGGAGGAATTGCGGCGGCTGATCGTCTCTCTGCCCTCTGAATAATCCCATAAAAACACTGCCCCCGGCATCCACAAGGGATACCGGGGGCAGTGTTTTATAGAAGGAGGCGGATGTCCGACCGGCACACACTGTACCGGCGGTTTACCGGGGAATTACTGCTGGGCCAGGGTCTTGCCCACCACATAACCCAGGGTAATGGCCCGGGAAATGGACAGGCCGGGAATATCCAGAGGATAATCCACCGAGCCATAGAAGGGTCCGGAGCAGTTGCCCACGGCATAGAATCCCTCGATGGGCTGGCCGTTCTCGTCCAGAACGCGGGCGTCCTTATCCACTTCCAGGCCGGAAGTAATGGCAGACACCGCGTACTCATAGTGCAGACCATAGAAGGGGGCCTGCTTGATGGGGCCATGTACTTGGCGGGCTTGCCGAACTCCAGGTCAAAGCCCTGCTCGCACATCTCGTTGTAGCGCTCCACGGTAGCCACCAGAGCCGCTGCGTCGATGCCCATCTGCTCGGCCAGATCCTCCAGGGTATCGGCCACAAATGCACCGTCGCTCTCGGCGATCTGATCGGGGGTGCTGATATCCCGGCCGGAGTAACCCATAGCCGCGTACTGCTCCTGATAGTTTGCGTCAAAGATGGACAGCCAGCAGAGGCCCGGCTGGTTCTTGACGAAGTTGTTGCGCAGGTCGTAGGGGATGTCCTCGGAGGTGAAGCGCACGCCGTTCTTGTTGACCGCCATGAAGGGTAGGCTCTTCATCAGGGTGCAGCAGCCGCCCCAGTTCTTGGTATGGATCATTTTGGTGTGGCCGATGTTCTGCATCTTTGCACCCGCCATCAGGCCCATCAGGTGGCCGTCGCCGGTTCTGCCAAACTGCTTCTTATCGAAGATGGCAGCATCGGGCAGATACTTCTGGACCATGGCGTCGTTGTTCTGGTAGTCGCCGGTGGCCAGGACAACGCCCTTGTTGGCGGTCACCTTGAGGATGGTGCCGTCTTCCTTCTTGGCGTAGACGCCCACCACCTTGTCGTTCTCCTTAATCAGCTGGACCGCCGGGGTCTTGAAATAGATGGTGAACTTTTCTTTGAAGTACTCGCCCAGGGAGTTGATGGCTGCGGTGTAAGAGCCGGTGCACATGCACAGCTTGCCGTAGGCCTCGCCGCCGCCCTCGTAATGGTACTCGCCCTCGCTGAAGATGTTGAAGTCCTGGCCTTCCACCATGCCGCTCTCGGTCAGCTTCTTCACAAACCAGTCCATGGCCTCAGAGCAGTTGTTGGCCCAGGCCAGGTTCAGCTCGGAGTTGGAGCGGTAGTTTCACCATTTTCTCAGGTCATACAGCAGGCCGATCTTGCCTGCCTCGTTGGTGCGCTCTGCGTCCAGAATGAAGGACACCCAACCCTGGCTGGTGGCGGTGGACTCCTTCTGCAAAACGCAGACCGAAGCGCCGCCCTCGTATGCGGCAATGGCGGCGGGCATGCCGCTGGCGCCTGCGCCGATCACAACCACGTCATAGTTCTCCTCAGCGTCGAACTTCTCGATGGGCTCTGCCACAGCCGCCGAAGCCTCAAATTCGGACATGGACAGTTTTCCGCAGATATCGTACTGGAGATAGGGGCCTTCTGCTGTGGTCTGGGCTGCTTCGCTGGCCGCAGTGCTGCTGGCTGCGGCGCTGCCAGCGGCTGCGGAGGAAGCGGTCTGGCTGCACCCGCCCAAGGCAGCGGCCGCGGCCAGCGAAGCCGTTGTCGCCACAGCGCCTTTCAGGAAATTTCGTCTATTCAGTTCCGACATATCCGTTACTCCTTTTTATCTTGCGTCTCGATTGGTTTATATTCCCAGTTCTCTCCGGCGGCTCAGATCCCGCAGGTTGCGGCAATCCGGCCGGCGCGGCGGCCAAAGGTCACGGTACGGCCACAGGCAGCGCCAGTGGACAGGTTGGGGTAAGTGGCCGAGAAGTAAGCGCCCGAGTCATTGCCCACCACATACAGGCCGGGGATGGGCTCGTTGTTGGTATCCACAGCGTTCATGTTCTGGTCGATCTGGATGCCATCCATGGTGCAGAGGATAAAGCCGGTATTTTTGACGCCATAGAAGGGTGCTTTGCGGACGGCGCTCAGACGGAAAGACTCCTTGCCGAAATCTTCATCCACGCCCTTGTCGTACAGCTCGTTGTACCGCTCCACCGTGGCCTCCAGAGCATCGGCGGGCAGACCCAGCTTCTCGGCCAGCTCGGCGATGGTGTCGCACTGGAACAGAACGCCCTTCTCGATCATGCCGGGGAAGGATTCCTCCATGGACTGATAGGTCCGGTTGGGCTCTGCGCCGTTGGGGAACGGGAACATCCGGCTGCAGCCATGGGTCTTGAAGGACTGGATATAGGTTGTCCAATCGGAGTCAAAGATGGTATAATGGCAGTGGTCCTTATTGAACTCGTCGGCGTGGAGGATGCCCTCGTAGGTGCCCGATTCGTTGAAGAACCGCTCGCCCTTGGAGTTGACCTTCAGGAACGGCTGGCTGCCCATCCAGAACATGCTGGTTTCACCGCTCTCGATCTGGGCGCGGCCAGGAACAGCGTCCGGCTTGAGGGCCGCACGGTCGAACATCATCATGCTGTGGGTCTCGTCGAACTTGCCGCCCGCCCAGATGCAAGCCTTGATGCCGTCGCCGGTGGCGCCGGGAATGGAGCCATTCAGGCCCACAATGGCCAGGTTCTCGGGCTGGAGCGCCTCCAGCATATCATAGTTCAGAGAGTAACCGCCGGTGGCAACGATGACACCCTTGGATGCGTTGATCCGTACATAGCCGCCGTCCTCATTCTCGGCGATGGCGCCGGTGACCCGGCCATTTTCTTTGATCAGCTTGACCATCGGGGTATTGTAGCGGAACTCCACCCCCAGGGTCAGGGCATAGTCGGTCAGAACCTTGGCGCCGTTCAGCTGGTTGCCCTCGCCGTCGTCGCTGCCCTCCCACTTGGGAGAATGGCCGGTGGCAAAGTGGATGTAGCGGGAGCCTTCGTCATCGCCGCCCGCCTCGTGCCAGAGCTCAACGCCCCGCTCGGCCAGCCGGTCGCCATACCAGTCGATGGCCTCGCCGGACTCCTCGGCCCAGAGCTTTACCAGCCGCTGATCCAGACGGCCTGCGGCGGTCTTGGTCATCTCGGTAATATAATCAAACTTGTCGATCTTGGTGCCCCATTCCTTCTGGTAACGGCTGTCGATGGCGCCCAGATCGTCCCGCACACCGCCGGAAGTCAGCTTGTCAATGACCAGGGTCTTGGCGCCGTTCTCCCCCGCGCTGCATGCAGCGAACAGACCGCCAGTGCCGCCGCCCACCACCAGGACTTCGGTGTCCAGGGTCTCGACGATCTCGCTGTCGGCGATCTCCGGCTCGTGGCCCAGCCAGGCCGGGGTGCCGTCGTCCACGGCAACCGTCTCTTCCTCTTCCACAGCCAGGCCCATAGCCTGCTCGATGCAGCTGGCCGCCGCCTTCTTGACCGCTTTGGAAGTGATGGATGCGCCCGAAACGCCGTCGATCTCGGCGCTCTGGGCGGCCATCAGAGCCTCCTGGAACTCCTCGGCAGAGTTGACAGCCACATCAATGGTCTCCTTGGAGGTGTCTACCTTTACCTCGGTGATGGCGCTGTCGCTGAAGGTCATGGTAACGGTAACTGTGCCCATGCCAGTCTCGGTAGCGGTATAGGTACCAGGGGTGTAGATGCCGGCGTTGCCCGAGGCTGCGGAGGAAGCTGCTGCTTCACCGCTGTTCTGGCAAGCGGCCAGGGCCGCTGCGGTGGTGGCGCTCCTAGCCGTCATGGCAGCAACGCGCAGAAAACCTTTGCGGGAAATCTTTTTCATTGTTTTTTCTCCTTCTTTTTAATGATTTGTCGGCTTACACAGTCAGCCGCAGATGGTTTGTGATTTTTTTACCATCCCATTGTTGTTATTGTACACTTGACAGCAGCCCGCAGGTCAAGTGTACGGACCGTTTCGTTTTGTAACCCAAATTTCACGGGAGGTCTCATGGAAAAGCAGTTTACGTTAAAGGATTATCAAATCGGCGAGTTTGCAAAACGGATGGGTGTCTCGTCCCATTTTCTGAAATACTACGAGGAAACCGGCATCCTGCAACCCGAAACCCATGAAAACGGCTATCGTTTTTATAATATGTGGGACGCCAGCATTGTTCTGGAATGCAAACGGATGAAGAACATCGGGTTTTCTGTCAAAGAGAGCCGTAAAATTTTAACAGACAGCACTGCTCCGGAGCTGGACCACCTGTTGCAGGAACATCAGAGCCGGTTATTAGAGGAAATCCGGCAGAAACAGCGCACCACCGCAGCCATTCAAAACCTGAGGGCAGACCTCAAGTTTTGTCTGAAAAAAGAATGGCAGATCTGCTCTTCAAAACCCGTATGGTTTTTGCCCCATACAGTGGGGCAGCAATTTTCCGGGGACAAGGGTGTATACCAGCAGCTGACCCGCTGAGTCGACGCTATGCCCACCGTCCGGTCCACCCAGCGGCTCACCTTCTTGGGTGACGATCAATGGCAGGCGGAATGGGGATTTTCGGTTCCTGCTGAAGAGGCCGCCGCTATCGGGCTGAAAACTTCCTCCCCTGCCGTTTTGATGTCCACAGAAAAAACCTTCATCCAGTACACCAACTATCCCGTCAACCGGGAACGGGCAAAAGAGCAGCACTTTCACCAATACAACCAGCTCGTTGCGCACATTCGCCGCATGAATTTGGTTCCCGGGCAGGTCATGTTGAAAGAAGTGGTTGCCTACACCTTAAAAAACGGCACCCGGCAGGTATATTGCATCCTGCGGATCCCGGTAACAGAAAACTGATCCCAAAACAACAAAAGCTCCGCGGCCGTCCCCTGACTGAACAGGAACGGTGCGGAGCTTTTTATTTCCCCTTATTCTGTAATTTTTGCGCTGGTTTTTCTTTGGCTGCGGGCCGCCAGTTGTTCCAGAGGCAGCAGTTCTTCCTCCGAATCAGCCGGAGCAGCAGCGGACGGCTGTACCCCTCGGATCAGCATGGGGTCGAGGATCGCCCCGGTCTTGAGGATCTGACCACTCTCGGCCAGCCGGCGCCGAAGCTCGGCCTCAAATTCCAGATGCAGCCCCTTTTTCTCCAAAAGCTGGCGGAATTTCAGAAGGGTGGTGGCATCCGGCACGCCGCTCTCCATAAAATCCACCCCCATAAACCGGCGCAGGGCGTAGCTGTCATAGATGGCCTCTTCCAGCGCCGCCGCCGACAGCTGGAACCAGTTTTGCAAAAGGTACATCCGCAGCATTTTCTCCACTCCCACCGGCGGGCGGCCCCGGCGGCCGTGGGGGTAATAGGGCTCGATGGCCGCGACCCAGGCCTCCCAGGGGACAAGCTGGTTCATTGCTTCCAGAAACTTCTCCCGCCGGGTTTTCTTTTTTCGTCTGCTGTACTCCAGATCGCTGAAGGTCATTTGGGCCATGTTGGACATCCTCCCCGTCGCTTTTCTCCATTATACTACAAATTCCCGCCAATGGGCAGAGAAAATGCGTAGTCCGGGGAGAAAATTCCGCCGAGGTTTTCTTTTCTTCAGAAAAGGCCAGGTTCTCAGACCGGCCAGAACCCCACCGTAGTCTCCACCCCCTCCCAGAGGGTTCCATCTGCCCGGAGGTAGTATCGCACAGTTCCTCCAGTGAACATGATGTAATCCGCCGCAAACACCTGGCCTTCTTCCACCGGAACCGGGAAGTTTTCATAGGGCAGAACCGCGCCGGTGGTCCGGGCGCTTTCAAAGTCCGCGAAAGCCCCTTCTTCCAGCTGCCAGAAAACCCGGGCCAGGTACTGCCCGCCGGTCAGTTCGCGAATGTCCTGCCAGCCAACACAGACCGCAGAATAGGTTTTCCCGCCCAGATTAAAGCTCTGGGTCTCCCCTTCTGCCGGAAGTTCCAGCTGGGACAAGGTTGGGAAGTTTTCTCCCACCAAATCCTCCATAAACTCGGTGTGGAGGTGCTCACCGTAAGTCTCTTTTAGCTGCCCGGCCATGCAGGGGACAGTCTGGGTGTAATAATCCAGCCCCTCCGGGTCCACATGGGCTGAGCCGTAGATTCCCATAATATCCTCGCCGTTCAGGGCAGCGTACTCGGTGAGGAAGTTCTCCACCATCATGTTCTCCCGATAGATGCTATCCGAATTCTCATAATAGTATTTCCCCTGCTCCATGACCTCCTGGGCTCGGGCGTACTGCTCCGAGTCCGCCAGGCCCTGTTCTTTCAGATAGGCAAGATATCGTACCCCAGTAGTCTGGTACTGGTGGCCTACATCCGTCCCGTGAAAAACCGTCTCGGGGCACTCGGCTTTGATCCGATGGAAAAAATCCCATTTTTCCTGCACCGCATCCTGTGTGCCGGCAATCTCCCCGAACCACTGCCAGAGGATGGTATCGTCCTTTTCATTCATCCAGAGGTTCAGAAGCTCAGCGGTATAGTAGGGGTATTCCACAAACAGATGCCGCATTCCCTCTTCGTGGTAGTATTGGCTCCAGAGCTCAAACTCCTCGTCGATGTATTCCGGCACACCATGGCCCTCTCCGTACAGGTAAATCTGGCTGATCCGTGGCCGGGTGAACCATTTATACCCCACCCAGAGACAGAACACCGCCGCCAAAGCCAGCACAAACAGGGCAATATATTTCAGCCCGCGGGATTTTTTCGGTTTTTCATTCATTTTATTTGCCTCCTTTTTTATAATTATACGCTCTGATCCGATCCTTTGTCCAGAAAAACCCGCTTTTCGGCAGTCGATGCGCGGGAGACTAAGCAGTATTTCTCATAGAGTCAGTGGCACAGAGGCGGCTCTCTGGGCGAATTATCAACGCTTTTCTGTACAAAGTTCCTGATTCTGTGTTATACTTCCTTTAAGTACACTGGGGAGGCGAAAAATGCTCGGCCAAATTGTAAAAATCATTGTGGACCGCCCCCTGGGGAGCTGCCACCCGAAATACCCGGCTCTGCGCTACCCTATAAACTATGGGTTTGTCCCGGGAACCTTGGCGCCGGACGGCGAAGAACAAGATGCCTATCTTATGGGCGTTAACCACCCGGTGACAGAATACATCGGCAAGGTAATCGCGATCATCCAGCGCGCTGACGATGTGGAAGAAAAATGGGTAGTGGCCCCGGAAGGAATTTCTTTTTCCAAAGAGGAAATTCAAGAACAGACTGATTTTCAGGAACGATTTTTTCGTACCGAAATCATCGTGGAGCCCGCAAAAGTGACGTAAAACCATTAAAACATAAGGAGGCATTTGTATGAAACATTCCCGATTTTTGAGCGTACTCGTTGTCGTTTGTGTTTTTTGGGTTTTCCTCGCCTCCTGCGGTGCTGCGCAGCCGAGTAGCGACCAATCTGTTGAGGAACTTGTGTCAACTCTCGCCTCCCCTGCGTTTGAAGGCCGTATCAGCGGCAGCACCGGCAACCAGAAGGCCGCAGAATATATAGCAGAGTATTTTAAAGAACAAGGGCTTGAACCCTATTTTGAGACATTCTATCAGGAATATGAGGGCCCGGTGTATCGGCCCGAACAGGCCGAGCCGGAAGTCATTTTGACCACCGCCGCAGGCGAGACTATTTCCCTGAAAGCTGGAGAAGATTATTTTTGCTCTCTGCCGGAAATGGATCTAAACCGGACGCTGCCCGTCTTTACAGATCCCGCGTCCTGCCAGGACGGCGCCGGCATCTACTTTGCCCCCGACCGGCTCACCTGCCTGGACTGGCTGGCCGAAAATCCCGATTCAATCGCGGTATTCTGCGATGCTGTCCGCGATGGCGAAGTTACCACCATTTCCATCCGGAAGGAAACCGACCGAGTCCTCCTGATTCTGGATCAGGCATTTTCAGACCAGCTGGCAGAGGGGGCCCAACTTGCCATTAAAATAAAGGCTTCCTATTCGGAGGGCACGCTGCAAAATGTCGCTGCGGTCCGCCGGGGCAGCGAGGGCAAAAGCGCCCTCATATTCAGTGCACACTTCGACGGCAGCGGCATCTTTGGAGATCAGCTTTTCCCCTCGGCTCTGGACAATGCCTCTGGCACAGCGGCCATGATGCGGATTGCTGCGCTGGTCCAGCAGCAAGCGCCCCAGCTGAAAAACGACCTGATTTTCGTTACATTCAACAGCGAGGAGGCCGGAATGGGCGGCGCCATCGCTTTTGCCAAAGAAGTTGCGGCGCAGTACGAGACCGTCAGTCTCATCAACATCGACTGTGTCGGACTGAAGGGCGAGACTACCTATCTGATGGCAGAAAAGCGGGGCCAACCCCTTCAAGAAGCTCTGAGCGGGCTGAACTTCTCTGACGGCATCCAGGCCAGCGACGAAACCTATACCAGTGACCAGATCCAGTTCAATGGATATAACAACTGTTTCCCGGTGGTCTTTGGAAACGTGCACACTTATCTTGAGCCCGGCAACGCCCATTCACCCAAAGATCAGGCCGAACAGCTGGATTATCCTCTTATAGAAGAACTGGCCGCGCAGTTGGCCGGGTTCGCCGCAGAACACGGGGACGATGATTTCAGCCCAGATCCCCAGCAGGATAGCGGATTCGACTTCGAACAAGCAATGGATGCGTTCTGGGAAGAAACTGCTCTTCTCCGCGCTCAGCTCACCCAGGAATACGGCCTGGCTTATAACCAGGGACTTTGCGTCACCCTCAATCCCCCGCAGGAGAACGGCAAAACCTTTGAATCTGATTATCTGCTGTATGGGATGCAGCCCTTTGAAAGTCTGGATGAATTTGCTGAGCAGTTCCCCTTTGTTTCCCTGCCCGAAGCACTAAGCGATGAATATACATTTTATCGGGCGGCTATCCGGCTGGATCATCTCGCAGAGGAACCTGTTTCGCACGCTGCCATCCTGGATGGACCAACAGCAACCTTTACACCGGGAGAAATCTATGAATTCGAGATCGTTCCGGAAAAGACAGAGCTTGTGACCGCTGAATACCTCGCCCCAGACGGCTCTGCGGTTCATCTGATGCTTTCCGTCGGGCGGGACTTTTTCACAGTGGAGCCCACTGCTCTGGGAGAAGATCTCGACCCAGCGCTCAGCGGATGGGAATTTTTAGGCCTTGAAAACGACCTGTATTACGCTGCAAAATTCCGCCAGGGCGAGAACGTCCTCCTTTTGCTCTTTGAACAAACCCCCGGCGGGGAATCTCCCGATCCCACCATCCTTTCATCGGGGCGGATGGCTCTCCTCAATATGGAGGAAATCTCCTCCCGCCTCACCCAAATGGATCTTGCCGGACTGATTCAAAATCTGCTCTCCTCTTTCGGGTAAGCCCCTGAAATCTTGTTCTATTTTTGCAGCAAAACCGGAGGAGTATAAACCACACAGGTTTGTACTCCCCCGGTTTTTATAATGGAAATCAAAAATGGTTCAGCCCTTTTGCAGAGAGTACAGGGCCAGACAGGCCAGGCCCACCCCCAAAAGAGAAATTGCGGCTTTCCCGTCCAGCACATCCAGCACTGAAAGGGCCACCACGGCCACCCCCATAGCAAGTGCCACTGCCCGCAGGATGGTATTCACCAGGGCAATGGGCGCCTCCTCCTGGTGTGGGGGGTCATTCTTGCCCTGCATCAGTTCTTCCAGCGAAAGGCCCAGCACCTCCGCTAAAGTGGGCAGCGACTGGATATCCGGGCAGGACAAGTCTCTCTCCCATTTTGAGACAGCCTTATCGGTAACTCCTAGCTTCTCGGCCAGTTCCAGCTGGGTCATCCCTTTTTCTTTGCGGGTCTGTGCGATCAGCGCACCGAGGGTTTTCTTCATGGTGATTCGCTCCTTTGCTGGTTTTGCACCAGGTTTCTTTTCTGCTCTCATTGTACCTTCTGCGTCAAAACTTCTCAACCGAAAACTGGTTTATCCGGCTCGACCAGGAGTTAAGCGGCAGTAGACCGGCGATGCATCGTCTTTTTGAGCCCAGCATCTACTCCTCAATCGCCTCAGAAAATATGCGGATGATGTGGTTCTGATATTGCTGAAAGCATTTCATGGTGTTTCTCCATTTGAATCGCCTCTCGGACCAAACCCTTTTCTGTTTAGACCAAAACAGACTTTTCTTTGAAGATGGGCCTCATCCCTCCCCGTTCAACAGGTTGCTGACATAGGGCTGTCTTCCCGCCAAAACGTCGTCGTAGAATTTTTGCTTCTGATCAACATATGCCACCGCGTCTTCCAGCTGGGCAATTTGTTCCAGAAGCGCTTCCCTCTTTTGGGCCAGAATCACCTTCCGCTCCGGGATGGAAGCCGTCCCCTGCTGGCACAGCTGCACATAGTAGCGCATTTCCTGAATACTGAGTCCGCACCGCTTGAGACAACCCAGGCTCTCGATCCAGGCGATATCCCGTTCGTCAAAAACACGGCGGTTGCCGGCATCCCGCTTCACGTTGGGCACAAGGCCCTGGTTGCAGTAGAATTTCAGCGCCTCGTATGTCATCCCTGTTTTTTCACAGGTTTGCTTCATCGAAAAAAGCATGAGTTTTCCTCCTCTGGATGTTTACAATAAATTCACAATCATCCTCTTGACCGGTAGTAACAACCGGATGCTACACTGAGGATACCACAGACCCCGCTTCTGCACAAGAGGCGGTCGAAACCATTCAAACGGAGGAACAGACGATGGAATATGTTACTCTTTCCAACGGAGTGAAAATGCCCATGGTGGGTTATGGTGTCTATCAGGTGACGCCGGACGAGTGTGAACGATGTGTTCAGGACGCCCTGAAGGTGGGCTACCGCTCCCTGGACACCGCCCAGAGCTATTACAACGAGGAGCAGGTGGGCAACGCCATCCAAAAATCCGGCGTGCCCCGCCAGGAGATTTTTCTGACAACCAAGGTGTGGGTAGAGCACTACGGCTACGACGCCGCCCGGGCTTCGGTGCTGAAATCCATGGAGAAATTACAGACAAATTATCTGGATCTGGTGCTGCTCCACCAGCCTTTTGGCGATTACTATGGCGCCTACCGCGCCCTGGAGGACCTCTACAACGAAGGCAAACTGCGGGCCATCGGCGTATCCAACTTCTACCCCGACCGGTTGGTGGATCTGGCCAGCTTTGCCCGGATCCGCCCCATGATCAACCAGGTGGAAATCCATCCCTATCACCAGCAAACCGAATCCCTTGTGTGGATGGACAAATATCACATCCAGCCGGAGGCCTGGGCTCCGTTTGGCGAGGGCCGCGGAGGGTTATTCAGCGACCCGACCCTGGCGGCCATCGGCCAGAAATACGGCAAATCCTCTGCACAGGTGATCTTGCGATGGCACTTGCAGCGGGGTGTAGTGGTCATCCCCAAATCCACCCATAAAGAACGGATGGAGCAAAATCTGGATATTTTTGACTTCACCCTCAGCTCTGAGGATATGACCGCCATTGAGGGGCTGGACAAAAAGCAGAGTGCCTTTTTCTCCCACCAGGACCCCCACATGGTGGAGTGGTTTGTGCAGCTGGTAGAGCAGCGCAAGGCCAAACAGGAGTAACCCTCGGCAGGGCAGCCGATGCTTGTCCGGCAAAGAGAAATGCGGTACAATAGACTCAAACACAGGAAACAGGAGGTATCTCAAATGCGCAAAAATTTCGGAGCCAAACCCTGGACCTATCCGCAGCCGGTGTTTATCCTGGCCGCTTATGATGAAGACGGCAAGCCCAATGCCATGAACGCCGCCTGGGGCGGGATCAGCGATGACCAGGAGCTGTCTCTCTGCATCAGCGCCGGACACAAAACCACCGCCAACATTCTGGCACGCAAGGCGTTTACAGTCAGCATGGCCACCGCGGCGCAGCTGGCTGCCTGCGACTATGTGGGTATCGTCTCGGGCAACGCCGAGCCCAACAAGCTGGAAAAAGCAGGCTGGCACACCACCCGTGCCGAGACTGTGGACGCCCCTCTGATCGATGAGCTGCCCATGGCCGTGGAATGCCGTCTGGTCAGTTATGATCCGCAGTCCTGCCGCCTGGTGGGTGAGATCGTCAACATCAGCGCCGACGAGTCCGTTCTGGACGAAAACGAGAAGATCGACCCGGCTAAACTCCAGCCCATCACCTTCGACCCCATTCATAATGTATACCGCGTTCTGGGTGAGGTCGTGGGCCACGCTTTTAAGGACGGTCTCCAGCTGAAATAAAACCAAAATACCCCCGGAAGTTCAACCGCTCCCGGGGGTATTTTACCTTCTGTTCTGCCCAAGACACGGAAAAGGACGGAGCCCGCCGGCTCCGCCCTTTTGTTTTGGAGAATGCTTTAGTGCTTGCGATTACGCCTGAATGTACTTGGCTGCTTCTTCGGCGCAGATGTAGCCGCTGTCGATGCACAGACCATAGCAGTAGCCGGGGATATCATAGTAGGGGCTATAATAGAGGCTGCCGCTGTCGGTGCCGGCCACATACAGGCCGTCGATGGGCTGGTTGTCCAGGGTCAGGGCACGGCAGCAGTCGTCGGTGCGGATGCCACCGAAGGTGCTCCAGGCGCTGGGTTCGCACTGAACCGCGTAGAAGGGCCCCTGCTTGACCGGGCTCAGGTACCATTTGTTGGTGCCGAACTGCTCGTCCACGCCCTTCTCGCAGTACTCGTTGTACTGGGCCACCGTCTCGGCCAGATGGGTCAGACCAAAGGCCTCGCCCAGCTCCTCCAGGGTGTCGGCTTTTGCCAGCCATCCCTCGGCCAGGCCCTCTTCGATATCCTCGGGGAGCTTGTCCAGGATACGGCCCTTGAAATAGTTGCCGATAAACCAGTTCTCGCTGGTGGCGCCCCGAGCCGTAGTATACTCATACAGGCCCTGGGTGGCCATGGCGTCCACATAGGCCTGGTCCACAATGCCGTACCAGGGGGCGTTCAGCAGGATCTGCTCGGAACCATAGCTCATGGGATAGTCGCAGAGCAGGCCCTCGTTGATGAACCGTTTGCCCTCGGCATCCACCAGCAGGTTGCCGTAGAGGCCGAACTTAAAGCAGTAGTTCTGATCGTACTTATCCTGCTTGGCGGGGCGGCTGGCCTTGCTGTTGGTGCCGCCGTACTCACAGGGGCAATAACCGAAGGTCTTGCAGAGGACGGCGCCCGCGTCGTTGGCCATCAGGATGCCGTCGCCGGTGCAGAGGCTGTTGCCGCCGGCAGCTGCATTCAGCTTGCGGGTGTGGAGGAATTTTTCCTGCAGATCCCGGTTGCCCAGGAAGCCGCCCGAGGCAATGATGACCGCCGAAGCATGAACGGTGATCTGGGTGCCGTCCTCCTTCTCCGCGGTAAAGCCGGCGATCTTGCCGTCCTCCACGATCAGGCTCTTGGCGGCGCAGTTGTAGATCACCTGGACGCCGTTGTCGTCCAGTGCCTTCTCCCACAGTTCGATCCGCTCGTCCAGGGAGTTATTGATGAGGTGGAAACCGCCCTTCTCATCCTTAAAGGGAGTCTCAAAGCGGAAGGTTGCCTCCTGCATGTTGTAGCCGATCTTAACCAGCTCCTCCACCGCATACTTGGAGGTTTCCAGGCAGCGGCGCATCAGGCTGGGGTTGGGGGTCCAGTGGGTGTACTCCATGGCGTGGTTGAAAACCTCGTCCACGGTCAGGGTGGTGCCGCCCTCCCGGTTGTGGAGAACGCTGGTATCCACCGCAAAGGGGCCGGAAACCTTGATGCCGTTGACGCCCGCAACGCTGCCCGCCTTTTCGACGGTCAGGACCTTGAGGCCCTTCTGGGCCGCCACAATGCTGGCCATGAAACCTGCGGCGCCGCAGCCGATGACCGCCACATCCACGCCGTATTCTTCATCTGCTCCGGCGGATTTTTCCACCGTCTTGGCCAGCCAGGCCTGGCGGTCGCCGCCCGCCTGGGCCACGCAGTCGGCAATGGCCTCCTTAACAGCGCGGCTGGAATTGGTGGCACCGGTGATGCTGTCCACACCGCCCGCCTGGTTGTCGATGATGGCGGGGATCAGCTCCTGCTCCACCTGGCTGAACAGGGCCGCCGTCTCATTCTGGCTGACAATCTTGACGTCGGTCAGGGCCGTATCGGTGAAAGTGCACTCTACCGTCACATCCGACAGGTTGCCGTAGGCAGTAGCCGTATAGGTGCCCGGCTTAAAGGAGAAGACCGCCTCGGCGGCCGAGCTGGCCGCAGAAGACGCGGTAGAACCAGCTGCACTGGACGAAGCAGAAACCGAGCTGGCGGTTTCGCCGCAACCGGTCAGAACGCCGGCCGCAGCAGCGCTGACTGCACCGGCAGCCGCAGTTTTCAGGAAATTACGGCGGGAAATGCGGTTGGACATGGGAATTCCTCCTTGGTTTACAGAGAATTTTACCGCGATGCTGGGATGATTTTTTGCACGCCCGGCATCGTTTGACATTTCACGAACGCATCTTAGCGCATAAACCAAGTTGAAGGTCAAGGGCTGTAACCAGTTTGTCACTTTGTCTGTGACAGGGCACAAAGAACCCCCTGCGGATTTGGCAATAATCCACAGGGGGCAACTGTTCGGTCCTTTGAAAGAGCCAGTTTTTTCTCAGTAAACCGGCAGGATTACGGTTTCCATATCGGTCCCACATCCATCCAGATTCAAAAAAGCGGGTAAAATCAACATTTTGCCCCGCATCCGATAGCCGTGCCCCGTCAGCCATTCCAGCATAGGGGCAAAACTTTCTTTCCGGACACTTTCCTCCCGGGTGAGGCTCCTGTGATAGACCAGGCATTTTCCCAAGTTCAGCCGGTGCACGTGGGTCGGGTCGTAATCCCCCAGCCGCCACTCCTCTGAGGCCGGAATAGCGCTGACATAGCTGGGGTTAATCTCCGGCTCCGCATTGGAAAACTGGGCTGTATCCACAATCCGCGCGTAGTTTGAGATGGGGAGCAGCTCCACAAAAAGGGTAATGGTTTCACTGGCCTGCGCCGCCACGCTGAAGTCCCGCCCGCGGGAGGCGTAAACATACAATTTGTCCGGCACATCCTGAATCGAAAAGTCTAAACCAGGTTTCAGGTTGAGAAGTTCCAGGGCATCGTCCAAGGCCTGGAGCCTGTATTCCAGCAGCTGTTTTTCTTTGGTCAGAGCTTTCCGCTGGGTTTTTAATGACTGCTCAAACTGGGCGGTCTGCTGTTTTTCGTCCAGCATCCGGATCGCCGCTTCAATGCTGAACCCGTATCGCAGCAGCGAGCGGAAGGCGTTGACCCGAAAGGCATCTTCCGGCGTGAACCAGCGATACCCGTTTTTCATCCGCTTGACCCGAAACAAACCGATTTTTTCATAATAGCGGATCTTACTCTGGGGCAAACCGGTCATGCAGGCAAACTCCCGGATATAATATCCTTTTTCGGCTGCATCCATTTTTATCTCCCCCTCTAATCAGCCTGGTCGGTTGGCTGTCGTGGTATCCTTAGTGTATCATA
Organism: Faecalibacterium gallinarum; assembly: GCF_022180365.1. Classification (GTDB taxonomy): domain Bacteria; phylum Bacillota; class Clostridia; order Oscillospirales; family Ruminococcaceae; genus Faecalibacterium; species Faecalibacterium gallinarum. Next base: position 189,123 of record NZ_BQKV01000098.1, on the reverse strand, counting down.
TTTTTCGAAAAAACAACAGCTCTTGTGCATTAACCTGAATCGGCCCAAAAAGAGAGGACGCCCAAAAGGCGTCCTCTCTTTTTTCCTCTAAAAACTTATAACAGGGACTCCGGCTTTCCCCCAAGGGAAAAGGTAACTTCCACCCTCCCCTGTCCCAGTTTTCGCTGCAAATCGGATGGATCCTGAATTTTGGCCAATCGGGTAAAGTCCCATGTATTGGTGCCGTAGTAAATCGTAATTTGATTTCCTTGATAAAGAATCACATCCCCCGGCTCTGCTGTGATCCGGGTGTCGTTTCGTTCCAGTGTAAGACCCAGCGATCCCACTTTCTCAAAGCCGCCATAATCGGACATTTCAACGGTCAGCGGCCCCTGCTCCAAAAGTTCCTGGAACGCCTGGGCGGAAGAATTCTCCTCCCAATCTGCCGAAAACTCATACTCCCCCACCTTGATTTTGAGGAAAGTTTCTTCCTCGGCCAGTGCCTCACTTTTAACGGAAGTGGCCGTGGTAACTGAGACCGAAGCAGTGCCGCCGGGTTCTGCCAAAAGCCGCCCCTGCCCGCAGGCAGACAGGGAAAAAACCAGCAGAAAGACCGCCAGGATGTTTTTCATACCGCTCCCTCCCGAATCACTTCAAATAGGTGAGGAAAAACTGCTGGATTTTGTCAAAGGGAATAATCTCCTTCTGATCGTAGAGATCGGTGTGAACTGCGCCCGGCAGGATCAGCAGCTCTTTGTTTTCAGCATAGGGATTATCCTTTATCATCCCGGCAAAGGCACCCCGGCTGAAATAGCAGGAATGGGCCTTTTCTCCGTGAATCATCAGCACGGCGCTGCGGATCTCGTTGCTGTAACGCAGAATCGGCATGGTGAGAAAAGACAGTGCGGAAGTCACATTCCACCCGTCGTTGGAGTTGAGCGACCGCTCAGCATAACCGCGCTCGGTTTTATAGTAGGCATAGTAATCTTTCACAAAAAAGGGGGCGTCCTCCGGCAGGGGGTCCACCACGCCCCCGGCCCGGGCATAACTCCCGTTTTTATAATCCGCCGTCCGCTGGGCGTTGAGGGCCTTTTTGGTCTCATACCGGGCATCGGCATTGTCTGCGGCATCAAAGTACCCCCGGGCATTCACCCGGGTCATGTCGTACATGGTAGAGGTGACCGTCGCTTTAATGCGGGTATCCATGGATGCAGCGTTGAGGGCCATGCCGCCCCAGCCGCAGATCCCCAGAATTCCGATCTTCTCCGGGTCGATAAAGTCGCGGGTCGAAAGGTAATCCACCGCCGCCGAGAAATCTTCGGTGTTGATGTCCGGAGAAGCCACATTCCGCACTTCGCCGCCGCTCTCGCCAATGAAAGACGGATCAAAAGCCAGGGCAGCAAACCCACGGCTGGCCAGCTCTTCGGCGTACAGGCCGGCGCACTGCTCTTTGACCGCGCCAAATGGCCCCGCTACGGCTACCGCCGCCAGAACCCCGGCACGATCCCGGGGCAGGTACAAATCCCCCACCAGCGGGATTCCATAACGGTTATGGAAATGCACCTTTTCCCGCTGGACACTGTCCCGCAGAGGGAAGGTATAGCCTTGATATTTGGATTTCATCTTCTCTGACCTCCTCTAAATCTTCTTTGGCCCTCAGGCCGGTTTTGTGAGATGGTTTCTTCCCTTTCTATTGTACCGTTTCCCTGGCATAACGCAAATACCTATACAGAATGGTTTTCCATGCCCGAAACCTATACCACTATGGAGCCAAAAAGGGGGCGCCTATCAGGCGCCCCCTTTGAAACAATCCGTTCTAATTTAGACCCATTATATAGATCTGGCAGGGATTCCATTCATCCCATAAAGTCGGAAACACTTCCAGTTCCTTGAACCCCAGCGAAAGATAAAACCGGTTTGTTCTGTCATAGCTCTCGTACTTTCCCATCTGAACGGTCTTTACCTGGAGGAAAGAATATCCCTGCCGGATTGCCATTTCCTTTGCACAGAGAAATAAAGCCCGGCCCACGCCTTTTCGGTGAAAGGACTTTAAAACGCCCAGAACATACAGCTCCAAAGTATCTTTGCTTGTCTCTTTCAGGCTCAGAAAACCAATGGGGTTGCCGTCATCGTATGCGCAGAACATCTGTTGATGGGCACACTCCGCGATATATTCTTCCCGCGCCTCTGGAATTCCAAACCATTCTGGAAGATCCTCCAGAATACTCCGGCTCACCTTTTGCCGTTCGGAAGGGTCCTTGAGCTGCTGAATCACCATAGCGGACTGCGCCCCCAACTCTTTATTTCTCGATTTCATAGGGCCAGGTGTTGATCCCACCAAACTCATAAATACCGGTATACCCCAGCTCGGCCAGAGCTTCGGCTGCTTTCTTGCTCCGGTTGCCGCTGCGGCAATAGACCAGCACCACGGTGTCGGTTTCCGGAATAATATTGGCGGCCGTTTCCGCATCAATGGAGCCCACCGGCAGCAATACCGCACCGGGGATATGGCCGCTGTCGTATTCCGACTGTTCCCGCACGTCCAGGATCAAAACTTCTCCGGCGTCCATCATTTCTTTGGCTTCTTCCTGACTGATTTTCTGGTAGCCAGCCTCCGAAGAGCCCGCGCCGCAGGCGGTCAGCAGCATTAGAAAGGAAAACATCAAAGCCAGAATGGTTTTCTTCATAGAGCAATCTCCTTGCATAGTTTCTCCTAAGAGCTCCGGGCTTTTCCCCGGCAGGCTGGCTTTAGTATACCATGGTCAGGAACCGCCCACAACCTTTCTCCCTTTTGACTGTGACTGAGACACCTTTCTCCCCCTGAATCCCCGAACGTTATTCTTCAATGGCCCGGCGGAACAGCGCCCAGGTGCTGACGAAGTAACACCCCAGCAAAACCGCCAGAATCGCGGCCATCACCCCCAGCTGAACGGCCAGAGCCCCAAAGCCGACATAGGCGTTGATCTCAGCTTCCAGTGCCCCTACAAAGCAGCCTGTTACAATGGTCCCTACCAGAACCGCCGCCCCCACCGGAAGACCGAACCAAACTCCCAGCTGCCGCACCACCAGATGGTGGATTTCTGTTTCTTCCACTCCCAGCCTGCGCAGCACCTGAAACCGGGCCCGGTACTGCCCGGCGTCCAGAAGCTGCTGCAGCGAAAGCACCGTCAGGCAGATCACCATCAGCACCACCGCACCATAGAGCAGGGTGGTTTGGAGGACAAAATTGCTGGCCCGGGCGCTGTTGACCTGCAAGGTCCGCAGCCGGATAGAATAATTCACGCCGCCGGGGGTCTGTTCGGGATAATACTCCTCAAAAAGATGTTCCAGAGCCCGAGCTGTCTCATAGGGCAGGGGCTGGGCGGTCATGAGATAACGGCACTCCATCACCGGCAAAAGCTGCCGGCAGACCTCGTCCGGGAACACATACAGCACATCCGTGTAGCTGTTGTAGAAGCTCTCCCCCATGGGGTCGGTATAGTACGCCCGCTGTGCAAGGGTTAGTTCCCCCGCATCGGTGGAGACCGCCGGGTGCTGTGCCAAAAAGGCGGCCCGATCTGCGGCGGAGGCAATGGTTCTCCACTGGGTGGTGAACTCCCCCTCGGCCAGGGCCACGGGTTCCAGCCCCAGCATCGCCCGGATGGCGTTGTAGTCGCTCAGGGCGATGGCCGCCACTGGAAAATCGTATTTCCCCCGGCTGCGGAACTCCTCCCGCCGGGGCAGATAGAGGCTGAAGGCGCAATCCGCCTGAATCCCGATCTTTTCTTCCGCCAGGAATTGGGTCACCTGGTCGTAGCCGCCCCGGGGCAGGTCGGCCTCGTCATAGACATCGTTATACCGGGAGAAAATCTGGATGTCGTACATCGAGCGGGCCTCGAGATACCCTTCGGCCCAGCCCACCAGAACAGGAGCCGCCCCAAAGAGAAAGATCGCCAGTACCAGCGTCACGCTGACCAGGGCCATGGTTTTGCTGGTGGTGCGGAGCTTGGAAATCATCTGCCCAAAAAAGAAAAGATTGGTTCCCCGGTAGCGGCAGGCGGGGCTGTGGTCTTTTTTCCAAACAAGCAGAGTACTGGAAAGCCAGATTCCCCCGCAGAGCAGAAAAATCAGGTCAACCAGAAGAAATCCCAGCGCCTGGTTGGTTCCCCCGGCCCCAAAGACCAGAAGATACTTTCGCTGCATCACCGGCACAGAGACCGACGAAAGACCGCAGAGCACCGCCCCCACCATCAGACCCAGCACCAGAACCGGGAAGCCCCACTTCCTGCGGTGCATGGCCCAGGCTGCCGCCCACGCCAGCAGTCCCGCCGGGGCCAGAATATTGGCCCAAAACATGAGCTGAACCGGCAGCGCTAGCCGGATGTCCCCATAAAAATAGAGCATCCGCGTGCCCTGAACCACCCGAACCAGGGCCAACAACAGATAAAGAGCGGCTCCCGCCTGCATCCAGCGGCTGGTTTGAAAGGGCGCTTCGTTTTCCCTGCTGGCGGTCAGCATGGAAAGAATCTTGGTCCGGCGGATGGTCCGGGTGTTGAAAATTCCCACTGCCAAAAAACTCAGGAAGAAAAAGCCCACCGTCCAGAGCATTGTATCCGGGAAGAGAGTCCAGACGGGATGGTAGCTCTGGCCGTAATTGGTCAGCAACAGGGCGGTGATGAACTGGGAGCACACCGCCCCGAGACCAATCCCCAATAGCACCGCCACGCCCCCCATCAGGAGGGTTTCGGCAAAAAACAGCCAGGCGATGGTCCGCTGTTCCATCCCCAAAACCGCCTCGAGGGCAAATTCCTTTTGACGGCTGCGGAGCATGTATCGGTTCACAAACTGGATGAGGAAGAGCAAAATCAGGGTCACCCCGCAGATGGCCAGCTTCATGCCATCGCTGAGAAGGGTGAAATCGTATTCCACCCCGATGTCCGGTTGATAATAGCGGCTGGACACCGATAAAAAAGCATAAAACAGGGTCACGCAGAGGGTCAGGGTGACAATATAAACCAGATAATCCCGAACCGACCGCCGGGCACTGCGAAGAATCAGTTTAGCGTACATCCTGCGCGCCCCCTCCCAGCATGGTCAGCACCTGCAAAATCTGCTCAAAGAAGGCCCCGCGGGAGGCGCTGCCCCGCCGCAGCTCGGTGAAGATCTCGCCGTCCCGCAGAAACAAAATCCGCTGGGCATAGCTGGCGGTGAAGGCGTCGTGGGTTACCATCAAAATGGTAGCGCCCATCTGGGCGTGGATACCCGCAAAGGCGGAAAGAAGCATCTGGGCGGAATGGCTGTCCAGGGCGCCGGTGGGCTCATCTGCCAATAGCAGCCGGGGCCCATGAATCAGCGCCCGGGCGCAGGCGCACCGCTGCCGCTGCCCGCCCGACACCTGATAGGGGTACTTATCCAGGATTCCCTGGATATTGAGAGTCTGGGCCATGGCCCGGACCTTGGGTTCCACCCGATCGGCGGGGGTCTGGTTGATGGCAAGGGCCAGGGCGATGTTCTCCCCGACGGTCAAGGTATCCAACAGGTTAAAATCCTGAAAAACAAAGCCCAGCTTCTCCCGGCGGAACCGGGCAAGGGCCCGGGGACGGATCTCGGTCACATCCTCGCCATCCAGATAGATATGACCGGCGCTCACGGTGTCAATGGTGGAAACGCAGTTCAAGAGGGTGGTTTTACCCGAGCCGGAAGGGCCCATGATCCCCAGAAACTCCCCTTCCTCCACCGTGAAGCTGATATCCCGGATGGCCTTTGTCAGATTGCCCCCGTTGCCGTAGTATTTCTGGATGTGTTCCAGTTTGAGTATTTCTTTCATCTCGTTCACCTCTGGACCTATTGTAAGAGATCCCACGCCCGGAGTGTATCGGTTTTTCTTGCAGAGTTCTTACAAAAACGAAAGAAGTGCAGCGCCTTTCAGCCCTGCACTCCGGTGATATAGTCGTTGACGGTAAAAACCAAGCGGGCGGTGGTGCCCTCCCCTTCTCGGGAGTCGAGGGCCAGCCCGATGCCCAGCTTGTCGCAGAGCCGCTTGCAGAGATAGAGCCCCAGCCCGGTGGAACTTTGGACGGCCCGGCCATTGGCACCGGTAAACCCCTTTTCAAACACCCGGGGCAGGTCGGCCGCCGGGATGCCGACGCCATTATCCTCCACCAAAAGGGAGATCTCCCCCGGCCCTGATACGCAGGAAAAACGCAGAGAGGGATTCTCCCGGCGGTATTTCACCGCGTTGCCGATCAGCTGGTCCAGAATAAAGCGCACCCACTTGTCGTCGGTGCTAACCAGGCCGGGCATCTCCTCCACCGTCACCGCCACCTGGTTCTGGCGCAGCAAGTATTTGTTTTCTGCAATGGCCCCATGGACCAGATCGGCCAGAGGGATTTCCCGGATCAGATAATCTTTCTCCGTATGCTCGCTGCGGGCATAATAGAGCGTTTGTTCGGTGTAGCGGGTAATGCGTTCCAGCTGGGCCAAAAGTTCCCGGGTCAGTTCACTGCGGTGATTCTCGCAGAGCAGTTTTCCCGCTGTGATGGGGGTTTTAATCTCGTGAACCCAACGCTCGATGTATTCCCGGTATTCTTTCCTCTCCCGCTCTGCGGCGGCAATTTTTTCCAGCATAGATTTTTCCGCCAGCTGCATCAGGCGGCGGTAGACCTCTTCTTCCGCGGTCACCGGCGGGGGCAGGATTTCAGGCAGAAGATACCGTTCTTCCAGCTGCTGGGCTTGTTTGAGCAGCCCTTCCAGCCGTCGTTTTTCCAAACAGCAGCGGACCGTCAGCCAGGCCGCCAGAACCATCAGCCAGACCACCGCAATCCACAAAACCACGCCCAGCCCGCTGCCGCTGGCCAGCAAAAAGAGGGTCAGCGCCACAAGACCCAAGAGATTTGCCGCCACCGCCGGGAGGCGATCTTTCCAGTATTTCATATCCGATACCCCTGCCGGTGTTTGGTCTGGATAAAGCCCTCCAGGCCGATGGAAGATAGTTTTTCCCGAATCCGGCTCATATGGACGCTGAGGGCATTATCGTCAATGTAGAGTTGGTCGTCCCAGAGGGCATCGATCAGATCCGCTCGGGGACAGATGCTGCCCGGGTGCCGGAAGAGATAACAGAGGATTTTCTGCTCGTTTTTGGTCAGTTCCACTGCCCGCCCCTGGTACTCCAGCTTCCCGCTTTCGGGGTGGAGAACAGCGCCTTTCCAGCAGAGGATATCCTCCCCCGCGGCAGGATACGCCCGGCGCAGCAGAGCGGCAATTTTTGCCATCAGGATGGCCGGGTTATAGGGTTTAGTGAGAAAGGCGTCGCCCCCCAGCAGGATACTGTTCAGCTCATCCAGGTCGGTGTTGCTGCTGGTGACAAAGACGATGGGAATTTGCGAAAAAGAACGGATTTGAGCGCAGAGCTCAAACCCGCTGGCCCCCGGCAGACCAATATCCAAAAGCAACAGGTGGGGCGCAAAAGCCTCAATTTGTGGGACCACAGCCGAAAAATCGGTGACAGCGGCCGCCTGATAGCCGCTGCCGGTCAGCAGGGTCAAAAGCTGGGCCTGGATCACCGGGTCATCTTCCACAACAAAAATTTTATAGGGCATGGGCCGAAACTCCTCTTCGGGTTTATGTCGTTGGTTTCTATTATAGCAAGCCCCGCCGGCTGTGGCAAACCGGCCGGCGATTGTTTTAGAAAGCGATGGTCAGCTCTGCCCTTGCCCCCTGCCCGGTGTTAGAAAGGCGAAGCTCCCCGCCGTGCTTCCGTGCGGTCTGGTCCGCATAGAAAAGACCCAGCCCCAGGTGGCCCTCCTTGGGGCGGCTGGCGTCACTGGTGAAAAAGGCCTGGGGGCCTTTGGCCAGAGCCTCGGCAGAAAAGCCCGGCCCGGTGTCCTCGACAAAAATATGCAGCTGTTTTTCTTCCGCTGAGATTCCCAGGCGCACCTTCCCGCCAGCGGGGGTGTAGCGCACCGCATTGTCCAAAAGATTGCTCACCGCCCGGTCAAGATCGGCACGGCAGACCATCGGGGTACAGTCCGGCAGTTCTGAACAGACAAAGGAAATCTTTTTGGGGGCGCAGAGACTCCGCCCGATCTCCTGCCAGCCCTCGGCCAGCGCCGCCAGAGGCACGGGTTCTTTGACCGGTTCCGATCCCCCTTCCGGAGCGGTCAACGCCCGCAGCTGGGCCACATAGTCCTGCAAACGAGTGGTGCTGCGCAGAATCGTCTCCACCATCTCCCGCTGGGCTGGGGGCAGATTGTCCTCCTGTAGCAGCTCAGCGTTCCCGCTGATGAGAGTCAGAGAGGTTTTCAGGTCGTGGGTCAGGGCCGCCAGTTCCAGGCGGCGCTGCTGCTCCATGGCCCATTGACGCTCCAAAGACCGGGCCAGCTGCTCCCGCAGCTGCTCCATGGCCGCCAAAGTCTCCCCCAATTCCCGGACCCGGGCCCGGCCGGTCAAGGGGGCATCCAGTCTCTGCTGGGCGATGGCATGGGTGGCAGCGGTGAGAAGGGCGGCATCCCGCCGCAAGAGCCCCGCAAAATGTCGGGTGGAAACCGCTCCCGCCAGCAGGCAGGCCAGCGCCAGAACCACCGTGGCACAGGTCTGGAATTCCGGCAGCCGGTTCTGAAGTTCCGGCGAACCGTAGGGCATGGAGTAATCGTACTGCACCACACAGGTCAGCCCCCCAGGCAGGCGAGCGATCCGGTGGTACTGGGAATATAGCATCCCTTGAGGTGTCGAGTCACCTGCTATCGCCGCTTTTGCATAGTCCAGAAAACGGCCGTTCATATTCCCTTCATCCACCACCTGCCCGGCGTCAAACAGGGCCCAGCGGTAATAATAGGGAATCTCCGCTGGGGTGATCTCGCCGGATTCCAGCTTTTGGACCACCCCAGAAACCTGATCCGCCGCCGTACTGGCCGGGCGAACAACCCCCTGCCGCAAGAGCATAGTCAGCCCCATCCACCAAAGAATGATCAGCAGCAGGAGCACCCCGCCGGTGGTGATCAGATACCGCCAGAACAGAGCCGTCAGGCCTGGCCGGCGCTCACGTCTTTTTTCCATTTATAGCCCACTCCCCAAACGGTCTCAATGGGGCTTTCGCCAGCGGGACGCAGCTTGGCCCGGATGTTTTTGATGTGCTCGGTGACAGCCGATGCGTCCGCCGTTCCCTCGTATCCAAAGGCCGCCTGGTAGAGCTGCTCTTTGGAAAAAGTCTGCCCCGGGTACATTGCCAGCGCTTCGCAGATCAGATACTCGCTCCGGGTTAGTTTGAGGGATGTACCCTGAAAGTACACCGCCTGTTCCCCCAGGTCGAAATCGAGCGGACCGCGGCGAAGCCGCCGGCAGGGGGTGCGCTGTTCCCGGCGCAGGTGGGCCGCCACCCGTGCCCGGAGTTCCGCTACCCGGAATGGCTTGGTCAGATAGTCGTCCCCGCCCAGGCCAAGACCCATAAGGACATCCGATTCCTCGGTTTTGGCCGTCAAAAAGAGAATCGGACAATCCGCCAGAGAGCGAATTCGGCGGCAAAGGGTAAAGCCATCCTCCCCCGGCATCATCACATCCAGCAGGATGCAGTCCGCCCAGCGGCAGGCTGCCTCATCCACTTCCTGCCCCGAGCGATGGACGGACACCTGATGCCCGTCCCGTTCCAGGGCAGTTTTTAAAAGCGTGCAGAGATCTTTGTCATCGTCCACCACCAAAAGATGGGCCATCGCACTCCCTCCTTTAGTTCAGCACCAGGTACAGCCCCCAGGATAACCCGTAAAGAATATAAACATGGGCGGGATAAAAGGCATAGAACAACAGTTTGTGTCCCCCGCCGCGCTCCCCATTATACCACAGCATCAGCGGAGCGGCCAGAATCCCGTAGATCTCATAATATCGGGTGAACAGCTGAAACCAGGTAAAATCCGGCAGCCGGGAAGCCATCAGCCCCATAAACACCACACCATAAAGGATATAATAGACGCAGTATGCTCCTACCTGTAACCCCCGGCGTTTGCGGAACAGATAGAGAACCAGGCCCATTACCAGAACGGGCAGGCTGCTGTCCCCCGTGATCCCCCACATGGGCAAGAACGAATAGCAAATAAAGCCCAGGGGGTTCGTCAGCGAGGGGAACTGAATGGCAATCCAGGAGGCCAGGAAGGGCCACGCCAGGGGCAGAATCACCGCCGCCAGGCCCCGGAAAAGTTTTTCTTCTCCCAGCCAGTCCAATCCCTGCCAGATGACCATCAAAATAACAAAGGTGGTCATCATGCCGTTGGTGGGGTAAAAACCGTCCGGCCGAACCAAAATGCCCCCGTAGGCCATGAAGAAGAGCAGCCCCGACATGGCTGCTGAGATCAGATATACTTTGGCAAAATATCGTTTTCGGCTATGGGTATGGGTAAAGCCCTCCACCAGACAAAACAGGAACAACGGCGCACCCAGACGCCCCACCATACTGAACCACTCCGGAATCACCCCGGTAAAGCCGAAAAAGTAGTGGATGTGGTCCAGCACCATGGTGCCCAGGGCAATCCATTTCAGGCCGGTTTCGGTGAGGCCCGTGTGTTTTAGCGTAGTACAGGCAGTTTCCATTGCAAACATCTCCTTTTTTGTTTTCTGATGTCATGGTAGCAGATAATCCTAAGGAAAGTATCAGGAAAACAAAAAAAGACAGCACCCCTGCAAACGGGCAACGGGCGGACTTATCTGGGCCGCTGCCAGAGGGTATAATAAAAAGCTATAAGTGGACGAGGTGATTCCGGACGCTCTGAAACGCCAAGGATAAGCCCCCTGTCTGCGCAGTCCGCTTATTGATACATCATCAGTTTGCATCCCAGGGAAAGGACCTGTCTTATTCCCAGATCCTTTAAATCCGTATGGAGGATTTTCTCGATTCTGCGCAACCGATAAATTAGGGTATTTCGATGGATGTACAGTAGACTGGACGCCTCGTTTAAGTCGCAGTTTTTGCTCAGGAAAACGCAGAGGGTATTCAGCAGGTCTGTATTATTTTCTTCGTCGTACCGTTTCAGTTCCCAAAGCATGGGGTGTATAAAACCACTCAGGGCAGCCTCCTGGGACAGTGTTTTAAAGAAGACCTGCTCAAAAAAATCCGCGATTCTTTTGCAGCCAGGCCGGTCGTCCCAAGCGTCCGCCAGCTGAATCGCCCGAGTATCGAACTCCCACACCTGTTTTAGGTCAAAGAGAGAGTGAACCGGCATGCTCAGAAAAAACGTCTGGCCCATTCTCTCTCCTGTTTTGGAGAGGCGCTCAGCCATTTTTATCTCACTGTCCGTGGGTTCCAGCGCAGGCAAAACCAAAAGCAGCTGCTCCTCGGTCAGGATACACCACCCCTCGGGGTACTCATCGGTCAGCAGAGTGCGCAAGTTAGAACTGGTGATCCGCTGGGAAGTTTTGCTGAGGGGGAGAACGGCCAGAAAGTAGAACCTATCCTCCTGAAAACTGCCAAGCTGGCGGATGCGGCGCTCCAGTTTTTCCCGCTCCCGCGGGGCATACAGCAACAGATCGTACAAAAGTTGTTCTTCCATCCGGGTCACCCGGGCGGGTTCCGGCGCCCGCAGGATATGATGGCAGAGCAGCTGACAGATCCGTTCCGCCAACTGGCGGTCCTGCGGCGCAAAGGGGCGCTCCAGCTCAATAATTTCCATCCCTCCGCAGGGGGTTTTCTGGCCCGTGCCCACTGCCGCCGCGATCATCCGGCGCACGTTTCTGCCGTCGGCTTCCTGATACGGGATGATCTGAGGACTGGTGATATTCTTTTTGGAAAAATGGTTGATAACTTTCTGGGCCTGTTTCAGATCCCCCAGTTCCACCCCTTCCCCTTGCAAGAGGCGGTCCCAGCTGTCAATCCCCAATTTCCGTTGGGGGGCCATTGCCAGCGCGTTAAATGCCTGGTCCACCAGCATCACCGGGTTCGCCAAATATTCCTGGGCCTGTAGGATGAGCTGTTCGAGCCCGCCGGAAAGATAGGCCCGGTCCAGCTGCGCCAGCTGGCGGTCAAGGCGCCGCTCCGGTTCCAGCAAGCGATAAATCTCCCGGTAGATTGGCAGGGTGAGCTCGGGCACCGGATAGACAATGACGTTTTTTCCCTGGGGCTCCCCGGCTTCCGGCATAAAATAAAGGCACTGCTGCGAGAAGTTTTCTGCCTGGCCCACAACGACGGTGCCCTCCCGAAGCTGCTCCGGTTCGTCTAAGACAGCACCACAGCATGCAAAGCAGGGCAGCCCCGCAGGAATTTTGATCGGGAATTTTGTCTGAAGTGCAGCGCACAGTTCTATGGTAAGCATCCTTTTGTCCTCTGCGGCCGACGGCCGCCCATCTCCTTGTGTATTGTCAAAAATGTAAATTTAAGGCATTCTTTTTGTTCTCAAAATACAATATACAAGCAGGTTCGTCAATGATAAAATTATGTCAACGGCCGAATGACGAAAAATTAACAAATCCCCCGGGGAGAAAAACAAGAAGAAAAAGGAGAACCCATCCATGCGTAAACTGTCTCGCAGAGCTTTTCTGAAGGGCACCGCCGCCGGCGCTGTGGGCGCAGCAGCCCTGGGCCTGACCGCTTGCGGAAGCACTTCTTCCACCGCTGCTTCCTCTGTTGCTGCCTCCTCCCCTGCGGCGTCCTCTCAGACTACCGTCCAGACCCCTGCTGCCGAAACTGGCAAGCCCAGCTTCTTTACCGACCCATACAATTACAGTGTCTCGGATGCCGTACAGCTGGTCACCACTGAAGTTGTCATCGTGGGCGCTGGCAACGCCGGCTGCGCTGCCGCCTGCTCCTGTGTGGAGAACGGCAACGAGGTCGTCGTCATCGAGGCCCAAAACGTGATCCACGGCCAGGGCGGCGGCGTCGGTATGGCCAACACCAAGTTTGTTCAGTCCCTGGTGGACGAGGGCAAGCTGGACCACCTGACCGATGTGGTGGAGCACCAGAACATCTGGATCCAGCGCTGCGGCAGCCGCGTGAACGAGGCCCTAGTCTCCCTGTGGTTCAACAACTCCCCCGAGGCTGGCAACTGGCTGATCGACAAGTGCGCCGAGTTCGGCGTGGTGCCTGCTTCCTTCCGCGCACACGCCCCCAACGCCATCATCCCCGAGTCTTACGACTACCACATGTTCGTCAACACCGGCGACCATGTGTTCGACTCCAAGTGCGGCTACTTTGCTGCCACCAACGTCCTGTACGAGGACAGTAAAAACGCTGAAAAATACGAGCACCCCGCCACTTATTTCTTTAACACCAAAGCCCAGGAGTTGCTGGTGGAGGATGGCAAAATCACTGGCGTCTTTGCCCAGCGGGACGGCGAGCTGTGGCTCTTCCGTGCAACCAAGGGCGTTATCCTGGCCACTGGCGGCATCCACGAGGACACCGAGATGACCGACTACTACTGCGACGAGAATATCAAGCGGGTCCAGCGCTGCGAGCACGGTCCCGCCGGCTTCTCCACCGGCGACGGCCACAAGATGGGCCTGTGGGTCGGCGCTCACATGCAAGATGGGCCCTTCCCCCTGATGCTGCACCCCCAGGCAAACGCCATGTTCCACGGCTGCTTCCCCTTCCTCAATCAGGAGGGCTACCGTTTCATGAACGAGGGCACCTGGGTCCAGGGCAAGAGCATGAACGTGATGCATCAGACCGGCAACATCGCCTGGTCCATCTTCGATGCAGATTACGGTAAATACAACCGGATGTCCCTGGAAAACGGCACCGGCGGCGGTATGTTCTGGGATACCATGTCGGCTGCCATCGGCCAGGAGTTCACCGATGACGACATCACCTCCACCGTGGAGAGCGATGTGGCCGTGGGCAACACCTTCAAGGCCGACACTCTGGAAGAGCTGGCCGACCTGATCGGCGTGCCTGCCGACGTAATGCAGCAGTCTATCGACCGCTACAATGAGCTGGTGGCCAAAGGCGCAGACGACGACTTCCACAAGCCCTCTGAGTTCCTGTTCCCGGTGGCCAAGGCCCCCTTCTACGCTGCAAAGGTCGGTGTGGCCCTGCTGGCTGTGGTGGGCGGTCTGTCGGTGAACACGGATCTCCAGGTTCTGGACGACAACAAGCAGCCCATCCCGGGCCTGTATGCCACTGGCAACACCTCCGGCGACCTGTACGCCATCGATTACCCCATCAACATGGCCGGCAACTCCAATGGCCGCTGCGTGATCTGGGGCTACCTGCTGGGCAAAACCATGGCCAAGGTAACTGCTTCCGGCGAGGCGCTGACCAGCCGGGACGAGCTGGCCGAGCTGTCGGTGGACAACAACCAGATCGTTGCCTCCGATACCGTTTACAAAGACGGCAGCTACACCGGCCAGGGCACTGGCCGCGGCGGTCAGATGAACGTCACCGTCACCATTAAGGACGGCAAAATCTCTGACATCGTGGTTGACAACCACGCCGAATCCTCCGACATCGGCGCCCCCGCCCTGGACAAGCTGATTCAGGACGCCATCGCAGCCAACTCTGCCGAGATCGACGGCGCTTCCGGCGCAACCATGACCTCCGACGGCTTCCGCGAGGCCGTGGCACAGGCCCTTTCCAAGGCACAGTAAAATTCCTTTGTAAAAAGTGCGGCAGGCTCCCCCTTCGCGGGCGGAGCCTGCTTTATTTTTATCCCATTCCCGATTTCCTTTATCAAGCCGAAAGTTCGGCGGCAGCCTCTCATACAGTAAAACAACCCCATTTCAAACAGGAGGCAAGAACCATGCTGTTTTTACTGCTGCAATTTTTTGCAACCAAATTTCTCTACCTCTCCCTGCATCTGGAATCCAGCAGCTTCCCCCGGCCGCTGAACGCCAAAGAGGAAGCCGAGGCTTTCCGGGCCATGCAGTCGGGCGACTCTGACGCCGCGGAAAAAATCATTCGGCACAATTTGCGGCTTGTGGCACATATCGTCAAAAAATATTATACTTTCCCCAGCGACCAGGACGACCTCATCAGCATCGGAACCATCGGTCTGATCAAGGCGGTGAGGACCTTCGACGGCAAACGCCAGGCCCGGTTCTCCACATATGCCAGCAAGTGCATTGAAAACGAGATCCGAATGCACTTTCGGAAAGACAAAAAGAATGGCTCCACCGTTTCGCTGCAGGAAACCCTGGAAACGGCCAAAGACGAATCCGCCCTCACACTTTCTGATGTTTTGCAGGATCCGCTGTGCATGGAGGAGGACTACGAAAAGCAGGACGACGCCTGCCGGCTGCGGGGACTGATCGAACAGTTGGACGCCCGCGAGCGCCAGATCATCCTGCTTCGGTATGGTCTGGGAGGTCAGCCGCCCTTAACACAGTTGGAGACCGCCCGAATCGTGGGAATCAGCCGAAGCTATGTATCCCGTCTGGAAACCCATGCCCTCACCCAGCTGAAAAAGCACTGGCAGACAGACGGCTGAACTCCGCCTGTGTTTCATTGCAAAGTTTCTCCATATGCCACACATTGACATAAAGATGAATATTCCGCCCCGTCGTTTGACCAGAGTGGCAACCGTGGTGTATACTGAACAGAGACCTCATAGAGCATCCGCATTCCATTGACCATTCCCCTGCCTGAAAGGAGTTTTTCATGAAAGAGACTCTGTTCACCGCCGCCGGTGAGGCGCTGCCCACCCTGCCCTGGCCAGATTATCCCCGGCCGCAGCTGCAGCGCGCCAGCTTTTTGAATCTGAACGGCCGCTGGCAGTTTGCTGTAAGTCCAAGCGACGAGCTGCCTGACCGGTACAATCAGGACATCCTGGTACCTTTTTGTCCGGAGAGCGTTCTCTCCGGCATAGGGAAACATTTTCCTGAGGGCAGCCGTCTATTTTATCATCGAAGTTTCTCCCTCCCGGCCAAGTTTAACCGCGGGAAGATTCTGCTACACGTGGACGGAGCAGACCAGCAGGTGGACTGTTTTTTAAACGGTCAGTTCCTGGGTGGTCACACCGGCGGCTATGATGCAGCCACCTTTGACATCACCGCTGCAGTGCTGCCCGGCGAAAACCAGCTGGTCCTTCGGACCAGGGACGATCTGCGGGGCAGGGTGCTGCCCTGCGGCAAACAGGTAGAAAAACCCGGCGGAATGTGGTACACCCCCGTTTCCGGCCTGTGGCAGACGGTCTGGCTGGAAAGCGTACCGAAACGGTACATAAAGCGGCTGGACTTCGCCTGCGACCTGGAAAAAGCGATACTGGATGTGGGAGACGAGAGCCTTTTCGGTACGGTGACGGTAGCCGATCCTTCGGGGAATTTTACGGTCCCTCTGGAAAAAGGCCGGGCCGTTCTGCGTCCGCCGCAGCCCCGTCTCTGGAGCCCAGAAAGCCCGTTTCTCTACTCGATCCTCATTCAGGCAGGCGAAGACCAGGTAGAAAGTTACTTTGCTCTGCGCACCCTGGAGATCAAACAGATAGGCAAGTATAAACGCCTTTGTCTCAATGGCAAGCCCTACTTTTTCCATGGAGTCCTGGATCAGGGTTACTGGAGCGACGGAATCTTTACCCCCGCCTCCCCTGCCGCTTACGAGGAGGACATCCGGGCAATGAAAGCCCTGGGCTTCAACACTCTGCGAAAGCATATTAAGGTAGAACCACCCCTTTTCTACTACGCTTGTGACTGTCTTGGCATGGCCGTATTTCAGGACATGGTGAGCAATGGCGACTACAGTTTTCTTCGGGACACAGTTCTGCCCAATCTTGGTTTTCGGACCCGCAGAAGCGACAAAACCATACACCCGGATCCCGTTACCCGAGCCGCTTTTCTCGCTGGAATGGAAGCCACGGTGACGACTCTGAAAAACCACCCCTGCATTGTCTACTGGACCATCTTTAACGAGGGCTGGGGCCAGTTTGATTCTTCCGCTGTTTATAAAAAACTGAGGGCCCTGGATCACAGTCGTTTCATTGATTCTACCTCCGGGTGGTTTATCTGCGGTGAAACCGACGTGGACAGCCGCCATATCTATTTCGGCCCCTGGAAACTGAAGGTCGGGAAAAAACCTCTGGTACTCACAGAATTTGGCGGAATCTGTTTGCCGGTAAAAGGACACCTGCAATGCCCTGGCCGCAGTTACGGCTACGGGGCCTGTAAAACCCCTGAGGCACTGGAGACAGCTGTGCTCACCCTTTACGAACAGCGGGTGCTCCCACTGGTGGAACAGGGGTTATGTGCCGCAATTTACACCCAGCTTTCGGATGTAGAAGAAGAGGTAAACGGATTGCTTACCGCTGACCGGAAGGTCTGTAAATTGGCCGCCGCGCCTATGGCCGCGATGGCCAAACGGCTGACGGAAGCCTGCCGGTAAGAGCGAAGTTGGTCTTTGGCATTCGGCAATCGAGTTTGGCTCGAAATCCCATAGGCCGGATAGTCGGTTCTTGCGTTCAAATGATTTCACTCTCCAAATTGTTCGAATGTGTTTTAGCCAAGCTCTTTATAAAACAAAACCTCCTGCAGCAGCTTTATGCCGCTATAGGAGGTTTTGTGTCGAGATGATTCAGACCTATTAAAACTTGCTTATTCAGGGGCAATACCGATTTATTGCCCATACATTCGAAAGATGGTCACAACTGTTTTAAAAATGATTTTCCAGTCCACCCAGAAACTGCGTTCCCTTATGTACTTGAGGTCCAGTTCCATCCATTCATCAAAGCTCAGCTCGTTTCGATTGGGCTGAACCTGCCAGTAGCAGGTCAGACCAGGCGTCACGTTAAGTCTCTGACGTTGATAATCGGTATACTGCTCTACCTCACGCGGGAGAGCGGGACGCGGACCAACAAGGCTCATTTCACCTTTTAAAACATTCACCAACTGCGGCAATTCGTCGATGCCCGTTTTGCGAATAAAGCGTCCCACCCGGGTAATCCGGGGATCATTCTTCATTTTGAAGGCCGGTCCGTCCATCTCATTTTGCGCCAGCACTTCCTTCAGTTTTTCTTCCGCGTTGGGAATCATCGAGCGGAATTTGTAGAATTTAAAAATCTTCCCATCCCGTCCCACTCGATTCTGGGAGAAAATCGGGCTTGCCCCCGGACTATCAATCCAGATAATAATGGAAATCAGGGCAAAGAACGGAAGCAGAACAATCAAAGCAATACACGACAAAACAATATCCTGCGTCCTACGCCCCAGCCAATAACCCCACTTAGGGTTTCGGATTTCCTCTAAGTCAAACAGCTGCTCTTTGGGTATTGCCGCAACACTTCCCATTTGACTGTTTCGATCTTCAGAATAATTTTCCATGAAAGTCCCTCATCGTAAATTCACTTTAAAAAAGCAGCCTGCCTTTGCTCAGAAAACAAAGGCAGGCGCTTTTTGAGATTGTCCTATGCCCGATTCTGTAATGCCGGTCAAAAACGATCTTAGACCTTCTTCATGATCATGACGGTCGCATTGTTCGGGGCAGTGAACTGGATCTTGCCCTCAGCATTGACGGTGGCCTTGACCACAGTGGACTTGCCGTTCACAACGCAGACCACCAGGACAGAATCGCCAGCGGAAACGCCGGGCATCTCCATGGAGACGCTGATCGCGCCATTCTCGCCAACCACAGCAACAGCAGCAGTGTTGTAGTTGATCTCGTAGATGCCAGCAGCCTGGTAGCTGTTGGCGTCCTCGACAACTGCATCAACACCCAGGGTAGCCAGCAGCTCTTCGGTGTTGGCAGCCTTCTGGAGAGTCTGATACACTGCGTTGTCAGTGGTGGAGGCCGCAACCATAACGGCGGGGTTGGGAGAAGCCATAAACTCCTCCACGGAAGCGGTGGAGCTAACCACACCAACGCTCACAACCTCACCCGTGCTGGTGACAACCTCGGCACCGGCCTGCACGCTCTGCGAAACACTGGGGACAAAGGCAGCGAAAGAAGACACTGCCGATGCCACCATGATTGCAGCAGTAGCCGCAAAGCACAGTACCACATTCATTTTGTTTTTCATAGGGTTTCTTCCTTTCTTTAAAATTATTTAACAGCCCTTTCAAGCTGCTAAACCATTGTTGGAGCGAAACAGCTTAGGCATGGTCCTTGTCATAACCATAGTAGCGCTTGTAATAATAGCCACCGCTGTTTACCTTATACTCGACTCGATTCAATACCACACCCAAAAGAGGAATGCCAATTTTTTGAGCCATCTGTACGGATCGGTCCACAAGCTTGCGGGATGTCACACCACCCCGGACAACCAGAACAGTTCCATCGCAGTAAGGGCCAATCTGCATTGCATCTGCCACCACCGTAAGAGGCGGCGTATCGACCAGAATGTAATCGAATTGATCCCGACAAGTTTCGATGATTTTCCCCAAACGTCCATTGCTCAGAAGGATGGGCGGATTTGCTGCGGGTACCGTCATGGGAATCATATACCCGTTGGCAACATTGGTTTTGTAAATTGCGTCATCCAGCTCAATTTTCCCTGCAAGATAATGGGTGATGCCATGTAACGTCGAGTTGCTGCGGATTCCATATTTGGTCCGCATTTCCGAGTTGCGGATATCCGCATCGATCAAGAGCACCCGATGGCCCATGTTGGCGATCGCGCGCCAAAGGTTCAGGGAAACGTAGCTTTTTCCTTCGTTCGGGGTACTGCTGGTAATCATGATAGTTTTTACTTCACTACCACAAAACTCCAAGTTAACACGCAGCTGGTTCAGCGCCTCTGTCACATCAAAGGGCAGCTCCGGCAACGTTTTCAGCTCTAATGTATTCACCCCTGCTCCACCTTCTTTCTCTTCTCCGAATTTCTATCCTGACGCTGCAGCGCATTGCGGTATCCATATCCGTACCCATAGCCATAACCCTTGGCGCCGGACTTTCCGCTCTCCGGGATCATTGCCAGGACCTGAACATTGTACCGTTTTTCGATATCCTCCATAGTGGAAAGGCTATCGTCCATCAGGAAGAGGACTACCAGAACACCGCAATAAGCCGCTGCGACCAGGAAAGCCCCAATCAAGATATTGCGGACGTAACTCGGGGTGTATGCCTTCTCGGGGATAACCGCTGTTTCAGCGATATTCGGGGTATCGCACTCCATAATACGAGGCAGATAAATTACCGCCTGCTGTGCAAGCTCATTGGCAATTGCAGCCGCTTCCTCCGGATCATCGCTGACAGCCGTGATCTCCAGAATACGGGTATCGGAAGGATTGTTGATGGTAACCACATCCTCCACCAATTCCGCCGGCGTATACTCCAAATCAAGGTTCTTGATTACATCTTCCAGAAGGGGGCGAACCGTCATCAATGCCTGATAGTCCGCCGTCAACTGGCTGCCGATCTGAAGATCTGCCAGGCTGACCAGCGAGTCATTGGAGGCAGACACAATGTAAATCTTGGAGGTAGACTTGTACATCGGTGTGACCAGGAAAAAGGTATAGAGGAACGCCAGAAAACCGCCCAAGACCACACACAGAAGAATTTTCCATATGTGCTCCAGGAACAAGTAGAACAGCTCCACCAGGTCGATTGTATCCTCTTCCCCGTCCTGAATCATCACTTTTCTTGCCTGATCCGCAGCAAGCACTGCATTCATTTGCGTTTCCATTGCGTTATTCCTTCCCATTTAGGATACCGGGCGATAAAACAGTTTCAGAATTGTCTGCTGTAGACTGTCCTCGTCCAGGTCGTATGCCATGAATCCATGTGAATCCAGGTAGTTTTCACCGTCAATTGTAAGGGTGTCCAGTTCCTCGTACCCTTTGATCTGTTCTGCCAGATCCACCAGAGTCCGGCTCCCCATATCTGTGACCATATAGTCCCAGACGGCTTCATACCCTTCCACAATGATTTCTGTATCCTGGCTCAGCATTTTTTCAATCAGCGCCGAGAGATATTGTCTTTGCCGCTTCATTCGGGCAAGGTTGGTTTCGTCGTCCACATTTTTACGGGTACGGACAAAATGCAGAGCCTGTTCCCCTTGCAAAGTGACGGTCTCACCCATCACAAGGGTCGGATCAACCTCAGAGAAATCCGATTCAATGGTCACCGTCACACCGCCCACAAGATCATTGAGGACCATGACGGCATCCATATTCAGCGATATATATCCATCGATGGGCTGGTTGCCCAACATCCGGGAAACGGCGGTGACATTGTTCATACAGCTGTCTTTAAGGCCTTCTCCATAGGTGTGTGCCAACGCCAGCTGCTGGTATTCGGTGCCAATCTCCGTTCCCAGCACGCCCAAAACAGGCACTTCCACCATGCTGTCCCGGTTAAACTGAAGCAGCTGCCAGGTCTGAGACTCATGATCCACTACCAACAAAAGCTGGAAGTCCGCCTGGCCGCCGCCGACATAACTCTTGTTGGAACGCACTGGGCCTGATTCGTCAATGCCCATAAAGAGATAGGCTTCAACTGCGTCCTTTCTTTGATAAAGGACGTCATCGTATTCAATTTGCTGTTGGGGCGCGTCCTGAGCGGTAGCATTCGCCACCTCTTGGCCGGCATTTTCCACAATGGAATGTGAATCTTGCCACGACTGAATCCCGAATGCTGCAACAACCAGCAGCAAAACAGCCCCGCAAAAGATTACCCCCGCCTTAATTGCATCTTTTTTATGGATTCTTCTGTGTTTGTGGCGGGACAGGTGCTCTCGTTTTGACAAGTCCAAGTCCTTTCTATGTACAAAATATTTTCTAATGGTTTAAAGGCTTATTGCTCCGCACCACTCCGCAGCGCATGCATCAACCTGGTCCAGCATGGATTTGCCAAGTTTTCGGGCAATGACTTTCCGGGCAGAGGCCAGATGCGGCGCTCTGGTTGTCAGGTTATGGCAGTCGCTCCCCAAAAGCGGGTATCGAGCCATGGACAAAAGCTCCAGCGCACGTTTGCGGGTTTTCCAGGCGCAGAAAGTATCTGCGTTGACTTGAAACGCCAGGTGAAGATTCGTCAGTTTTTCCAGGTGGCGCTGATTTCCCTCGCTGAAACAAAAACGCTCCGGATGAACCAGAACCACTCGGTAGTCCCGATCCAGAACCAGAGAGATCACTTCTTCAACCTCTTTGGTGCTCCAGTCGGAAAAAGGCATTTCCAACAGCAAGGTTCGGGTCTGTTCCAGACAAAGCGGATCCAAGTAATCGCATTTGCTGATTCCCGGAAAAAAGGCCACCTCGGAACCCAGGCAGATTCCGGGCAGTGTCTCTCGATCGGGGGCATGCTGCACGGCCTGACGCAGCTTCGCGGCAGCCTGTCCTCTGCGCTCAACAAAGTCTGGAATGGTTTCTTTCCAGGCGTAGTAGTGAGAAGTGGCGCAAGCAATGTTTACTTCCTGTTTTGCCTGGCGGCGAAGCAAAGCCAGCGACGTTTCCACATCCGGGCTTCCATCATCCATCCCAGGCAAAATATGACAGTGAAGATCTATAACCTGTTTTTCACACATAAATTCAAGGTATCCTTTGTTCCGATCCTTTGATCGGGCCAAATTGCCCGTATCTTAAACGAAACAAACCCCTGGCCCTTGGCGGCGGCTCCATCGGTAAGGAATTAGCCAACCTGCGCGGCGGCAGATTCCCAAAGGACAAGGAGGGCATTGTTTTCCATATTTTTACACGTTACATAGCGTATATTACCACATTTTTCTTTGGTCTGCAAGGCCAAACTGTCTTTCGGTCTATTATTCTGCAATTATGGCAAACATTGTCCCATTTTTCTTTTTTAATTTGCCCATCTTGCCGGAAACATTCCTAAAAACGACATTTTTATCCTCCAGTTCAATGCATTTTCGGGCTGAAAGCAACGATGTTTTGACTTATTTTTTCAATTCATTAATCTTTCATTATAAATCAAAACGTATGATCCCGCCAAATACTGCATGGTATTATTGGGGGATATTATTCCTTATAAAAGAATATCCTTCAAAAAATTTTATGGTTTCTATTTTTGCATCAGAATTTTTTCTGTTTTTTCCATGCAATAATATAAATTTACTGAATCGTTTTTATGAATGTCAGTTTATCTCCTGATCCCGCCGAATTTAGTAAATAATTTACTCTTTCATTTAATCCTCCTTAATGAACCTTCATCTTATCCAAAAAAATGCGCAAAAAAGGGGAACCTGCGGTATTTTGCCCCCGCTCATGTCCGCCGTATTTCTAAATTTAAATCAAGCTTATGTACAATAAACCCGTCAAAACAGGTCTTGTCTCATCCCTTTAGCGGACGTTCCCTGGCATTTTGACAAAACCGAATCGCAGGATCGTCTTCATCCACGGGTTACCGGTCGGTTTTAAATTTCGCTCAGCAGACGCTCCACCGTCTGTTCGAGGGTTGCAACAACTGCATTTCCGTCAGCCCAGTTCACCGGAATCGGGGCACGCAGGATATAATCTGTGTGCAGGGGATCCGCGGTGCAGGAAAACGACGTGGCCGCTGAGCGCAATTTTTCCTCCCAGAGTGCCTGGGATTTGCGGTTGACGCCTGAAAGCCATACTTCCAGACTAAAATCTCTATGGAGGAATGCCACAACGATTTTAAGTCCCTTTTCCTTTAACTCCACCGATGCAAATTGAAAATAGGCATACTCCATCCCGTTTTCTGCAACGGTTCCCTGAAATTGATAGTCCGGCATTCGCCTTTCCAGTTCATTTCGCAGAAAGCGGAACCAGCGAAACCACTCCTGATATGCTTTTTGCAGGTTGGTGGTCTGTAAAAGTTCCCGATAACAAGCCAAAAGCCTTTCGTCAAACCGGTGGCACGTTTCTATTTTCCCCGATTTTGCCATGGTATCTCTCCTCCCTATTTGTCCCAGTATTCCATGGATTTATCCCTTCGCTAAGAAAGCGGGCGAAATTGCCGAGGCAAATTGGTGGCTTTTTCTCTGCAAACACGCTATACTGGCAGCCAGAACAACGCCAAGGAGGTAATTCCATGAGTTTGGGAAGCAGCTTGTACAACGCAAGAAAACAGAGCGGCCTTTCGCAGGAAGAGGTCGCAGGAAAATTAGGGGTCAGCCGACAGACGATCTCCAAGTGGGAGACCGATGAGACGCTGCCGGATATCCGTCAGTCCAAGGGGCTGGCCATGCTCTACCACCTGACCCTGGATGAGCTGATCGAATACAACTTTGACGAACAGCAGGCCCGGCAGATGATTGAAAGCGTCAGCGATCAGGCCCAGGAAAAAATCGACTGGAACCGTGTGTGGAGCAAAAAGTACCCCGTTCTGGCGGAATACCACAAGACCGTACGGGTCGAAGACTATGCACCCACCCTGCGGGAGATGCTGACCCAGCTGCGGGTCACTTACGGGTATAATGACACCGACGCCCTGCTGGTTCTCAAAGATATTTTGGCCCGGGTCTGGAAAGGGCAGGTCTGACCCCCTATTCTGATAAACAGGAGAACCGTACAATGGCCTACACGAAAGAGGAACTGACCGAAGCCTCCCGTCAGATCGAATCCACCCTCCACAAACTGCGGGAAACGCTCAAAACCTTAGAAACCAAGGAGAATCCCTCCCGGTACAAATCCCAGATCACCCTGGCCAAGCGGCGCATCGAGGCGTTCACCCTCGCCAACGCGCTGATCTTGCGGGAATTGGAGAACCAATAATCTTCAACATTGCGCCCGACGCTTTGGACTCCCCACAGCGTTGGGCGTTTTATGCATCCTGGCCCCTCAAAACAACCGCTTGAAGGCCGAACCATTGCCAGCTGATCGCTCCTCTGTTATCCTAGTGTCAAAGGGAGGTGGCCGCCAATGGACTTAGTGATTGAACACCGGCCCGGCGACGTCCGAGTGATCCTGCAAGGACCTGCGGACAGTGCCGAGCTGCAGCGCATCCTTTCTCTTCTGCAAAATCATTCCGACAAACTCTGGTGCCTGGACGAAGAAAGGAACACCGTTGCTCTTTCTGCCGGGCAGGTGTTGTGGGCTGAAACGGTGGACGACAAATTGTTTGTTTACACAGAGCATTCTTTATACCAGGCGCCCGGCAGCCTGGCAGCCCTGGAACTGCGCTGGGAACGATTCGGTTTTTTTCGGTGCGGAAAATCCACCGCAATTAACCTGAACGCCGTCCAGAGTCTCCGCAGCCGCCCCGGCGGCCGGATCGAAGCACTCCTGAAAACCGGCGAGAAAATCATCATTTCCCGCCGCTACTCGCCCGCTCTCCGGGAAAAATTACAGGGAGGTTAATTCATATGAAAATCTTTTTACAAATTTACCGCTGGTCCATGCAGATGAAACTGCGGATGGCCCTCTACACCTTTGTAGGGATTTTTTTGAAAATTGTCTGCAATCTGCTGCAAGGAGAACAAACCGTTCTCATCCATGACCTGCTCACCCTCTGGGCCGCCAGCCTGGTATTTGCCATGATCGAATCGGCCATTTTCCCAGAGGGAAGCGAGTGCGCCCGGAGCCGTTCCCTGCTCTGGCTGGGGGCCGCCAACCTCTGCTTTTTGGGGGGAACAGCGCTGTTCCAGTGGTTTGAGGGAGTCCCGCTCTGGGGCGGTATTCTGCTGATCCTTTTTCTGGAAATGGGGCTGGGGATGATGTGGTTCGGCGATCAGTTCGTTCTGAAAATGGACAGCGCGCAGTTAACCCAACAGCTCAGAAGATACCAAAACGCTCCCCATAATTAAGCCGCAGGTCCCGGCCATGGTCCATTGGTTCTCCCGTTTTGAGGTCAGTGTATCCCTGTTTCTTGCGGGCAGTTGAATCCTTTGCTATACTTTATATATAAGGTATCGCTTCTGCCCTGCCGGTTCCACGGCAAAGCGCGACCCAGAAAGGAGCCTTTGGTTTATGATTTTCTATTTTTCCGGAACAGGAAATTCCCGCTGGGTTGCGGAACAAATCGCAGCCCTTACCGGAGACAACGCACAAGACATTGTTGCCCTGCGTCAGCCCCCCAGCCTGCAAGATGTGGGTCAGGTCGGTTTGGTCTTTCCTATTTACGCCTGGGGACCGCCGGAACCAATGGTCTCCTTCGTCAAAGCACTCCCCAAAACAGAGGCTTTCTGTTTTGGAGTCTGCACCTGCGGCTCGGAAGCCGGCCACGCCATGCGAAAACTGGCCCGGCTCTATCCGCTCCAGAGCAGTTACAGTCTGGTTCTGCCCAACAACTATATCATCGGCGCCGAGGCGGACAGTGAAACGGTCATCCAGCAAAAACTGAACACCGCCCGGTCCGAGATTGAAGTCTTATCCCGGGAGATTTTGCAGCGCAAACCGGTTTTCCGGGTCAAAGAAGGCAGCGCTGCCGGGCTGAAGTCCAGTCTGGTAAACTTTGGGTTCAATCGGTTTGCCCGCAGTACCAAGCCTTTCCATGCAGATTCCTCCTGTGATGGCTGCGGCCTGTGCGCCCACCGCTGCCCGGCCGCTACCATCTCCTTGCGGGAGGGCCGCCCGGTTTGGGGCACAGCCTGCTATCAGTGCCTGCGCTGTCTCAACGAATGTCCCCGGCAAGCCATTCAATACGGTGACTCTACCCAGGGCAAAACCCGGTATACCCTCCAAAAACACTGGAAAGAATCCTAATCCATCGTTTGAGCCGTTCCACTCTGTTTGGAACGGCTTATTTTTTAGGAACGCTTCTCAAAAAACTTGAAAATCGCCCAATTTGCTCTTGATTTTTTACAGAAGTTGAGTATAATAATTTTAGAATCATTCCAATTTCGAGGCTGTTATGACCAAGTACGAAGAGAAGATTTGGCAAATTGTGGAGGCTTCCCGCTGCCACATGACCGCCGAACAGATTTTCACCGAATTGCGCCGGACCTATCCCAAAGTGGTTCTGGCGACCGTTTACAACAACCTGAACCGCCTGTGGGAGGACGGCCGCATCCGCAAAGTTTCGGTAGAGGGGATGCCCGACCGCTACGATCGGATCGAGCGGCACGACCACCTTGTATGCCGAGGCTGCGGCAAGTTGCTGGACTTGGATCTGACCGATCTCACTGAACAACTGCAAAAGCAGGTCGGGGTCCCCTTATTGGCCTATGACCTGAAATTGATTTATCTGTGTGAAGAATGCCGAGCCAAGCAAAAGCAAAAAGGAGAGTGATTTGTTTGTCCCATCTGCCCCTGTCTGTCCGTGTTCCCATTGAGTCGGACAACCCCAGCATCCTGCGCATCGAAGACAAATGCATCCGGTGCGGCATGTGCAAAGACGCCTGTACCCAGTTGATGGGGGTCCACGGCAGCTACACCCTGGCCCAAACCGGCGGCCACGCCGTCTGCATCTATTGCGGTCAGTGTGCCAACGCCTGTCCAGTGGACAGCATTGTGGAGCGGGACGAAACTCCCGCGGTTCAGAAGGCCATCGCCGACCCGGAGAAGATCGTGGTTGTCAGCACCTCCCCTTCCGTACGGGCTGCCCTGGGCGAGGAGTTCGGGATGGAACCCGGCGCCTTCGTGGAAGGCAAAATGGTAGCACTTCTTCGGGCCCTGGGCGTGGATTATGTGCTGGACACCAACTTCGCCGCTGACCTGACCATCGTGGAGGAAGCTAGTGAACTGGTCCGCCGCATCACGCAAAAGGACCGGCCCCTGCCCCAGTTTACCAGCTGCTGCCCGGCCTGGGTCCACTTCGCGGAGATTTATTACCCCGAGCTGCTGCCTCACCTCTCCACCGCCAAGAGCCCCATTGGAATGCAGGGCCCCACAGTCAAGACCTATTTCGCCAAGAAGATGGGCCTCGCCCCCGAGAAAATCGTCCACGTGGCACTGACCCCCTGCACCGCCAAAAAGTTCGAGATCCGCCGGGAGGAAATGCACGCCGCGGCCGATTACCACAACCGGCCCGGAATGCGGGACACCGACCAGGTCATCACCACCCGGGAGCTGGCCCGGTGGGCCAAGCAGGCGGGCATCGATTGGGACAGCCTGGAAGATTCCGCCTACGACTCCCTGATGGGCCGTTCCTCCGGTGCGGGCGTCATCTTCGGCAACACCGGCGGCGTCATGGAAGCCGCGCTGCGCACAGCCTATGAAACCATCACCGGCCAGAGCGCACCGGAATCCTTCTACCAGCTCCAGCCCGTCCGGGGCTATGAGGGTGTCCGGGAGGCGGTCGTCCCCATTGGAGACCTGAACGTTCGGGTGGCTGTCATCTACGGCACCGCCCATGCCAAAGCCTTCCTGGAGGAAATGAAGCAGCGCGGAACCGAATACCACTTTGTGGAAGTCATGGCCTGCCCCGGCGGCTGCATCGGCGGCGGAGGACAGCCCAAGGATCTCACGAAAGACCCCAACCAAACCCGCCAGAGCCGGATTGCTGCCCTTTATAAACGGGACGCAGCCATGACCCTCCGCAAGAGCCACGAAAATCCCGATATCAAAGCCGTTTATGAACAGTTCTACGGCCATCCCCTCAGCGAACTGGCCGAGAAAATGCTTCATACCCTATACAAAGACCAAAGCGAAATTCTCCACCCGGCGCAGGAAATCCGGGAGGAGCCGTCCCACACCGAAGAATACAATCATCCGTCACTGAAAGGAGAAACAACTACTATGAGCAAATGGAAATGCAAAGTCTGCGGTTACATCTACGAGGGCGAGACCCTGCCCGCCGATTTCACCTGCCCCCTCTGCAAGCAGCCCGCCTCGGCTTTCGAAAAGATTGAGGAAGCTGCCCCCAAGGCCGGCAACAAGTACGCCGGCACCCAGACCGAGAAGAACCTGCAGGCCGCTTTCGCCGGTGAGTCTCAGGCCCGCAACAAGTACACCTACTTCTCCTCTGTCGCTCAGAAGGAGGGCTACGAGCAGATCGCCGAGCTGTTCCTGAAGACTGCCGAGAATGAGAAGGCCCACGCCCGGCTGTGGTTCGAGGAGCTGAACGGTCTGGGTGACACCGCCCAGAATCTGCTTCACGCCGCCGAGGGCGAGAACTACGAGTGGACCGACATGTACGACGAGTTCGCCAAGACTGCCGAGGCAGAGGGCTTCCACGAGCTGGCCACCAAATTCCGTCTGGTGGCTGCCATCGAGAAGCGCCACGAGGAGCGGTATCGCGCTCTGCTGCACAACGTAGAGACTGCCCAGGTCTTTGAGAAGAGCGAGGTCAAGGTATGGGAGTGCCGCAACTGCGGCCACATCGTGGTGGGCACTGCCGCCCCCGAGGTCTGCCCCACCTGCCAGTACTCCAAGAGCTTCTTTGAGGTCAGCAGCGACAACTACTAATCCTCTTCCGCCAACCTGAAGAGAGGGCACCGCAATCTGCGGCGCCCTCTTTGTTTTTCAATCAAACTTTGTTAGCCGTGGGGCAGCTTGGGTCTTTCGAGCCGTTTTTGACTTTACAGATCAACTGGGTCATGGTTCCCATAGGGCAATAGACACACCAGCTGCGGGGTTTAAAGAGGACCATCGTCACCAGGCCCAGCACAGTGGAAGTCAGCATCACGCTGTAAAAGCCGAATGCAAACTGGGCCACACCGGGGTGGAAAAGGGTGCCATGATAAGCCCACTGCCAGGGAAGTTTAAAGGTCCACAGAAGGGTCACCACCTGTTTTAAATCCGACGCCCCTGCGAAGACCAAATAGGTATTCCAGAGCATCTGGAAGAACATGACAAAAAAGAAAATCAGGAAACCATAGCGGAACCACTTGCTCCGCATCCAGGCGGGGATATCCTGTTTCCGCGAAAGGCCAAACCGGCCGCCCAACAGCCCGAACAGCTGACCCCGGCCGCAGTAGCGGTTGCAATAGCCCTTACTGCCCTGTGTCACCGCGATGATCAGCGGGATAAAGAAACAGAGCAGCCCCAGCCAGGCAAACAGAATGTTGAAAAAGCCCAGGATCAGATAGCTCAGGGACACAATCCAGAGGTAGTCGTACCAGTGTTTGTTCTTCATGCCGTCACCTCCCGAATCCGAATCACCGAGGCCGGGCACTCGGCTGCGCACTTGCCGCAGCCCACACATTTTTCCCGATTGACCACGGCCTGGATACCGCGAAAAACAGAGATTGCCCCCAGGGGGCAGACCTTGACGCAACAGCCGCAGGCGACGCATTGATCCTGGGCCACTTCGGCTTTTCGTGGTGTTCTTTTGTTGGGTGTCATAATGAGATCCTCCTTTGTGCAGGTTACAGTTTTCCCACTATACCGCATTCTCCAAAGTTTTTCTGTGATGGTGTCACGTTTGGGTAAAAAGCCTTTTGATCCCCGGGGAATATCCTGCGGGACTATTCTCGAAACCAACAAAAGACGAAAAAGATTCTTGTGCATTCTGTGAATTGCAAAGAAAAAGCATTTTTGCTAGAATAGCCGTGTCGATGTCAGACTGTTACCGTATGGGCATTTCCGATGTCACACAAAATCAACTAAATTCATGGAATGTTACTCCTCAAGGCATGACTGTGATCTCTTAAAGCGATCGTGTGATGCATGGGGGGTTTTTTCGTTCAAGGCTGGAAGGAGGCGCACTGGATGCAGGCGATAAAAAAGATCAATAACAATACTGTCGTCTGCGTTGACCGAAACGGCAAGCAGCTGATCGCCATGGGGCGGGGGCTGGGGTTCCCCCAGCTGCCGCGGGAGATTTCCCTTGCCGAAATCGAGCGCACCTTTTACAACATTTCGCCCCAGTATGTGGCGGCGATCTCTGAGCTGGATCCGGCTATGGTGGATTTTGCAGCCCGGATTACCGATATTGCCCGCAACGAGCTGCCCTATGAACTGAGTCCCAACGCTGCTTTCGCCCTGGCCGACCACATCTCTTTTATGGTCCAGCGGGCCCGGAAACACCTTCGGGTGAAAATGCCTCTGGCCTATGACATCCAGACCTTGTATCCGCAGGAATACAAAATCGCCCGGTATACCCTGGAACGCGCCCAAAAGGAATTTAAAATCGGCCTGGACAAGCAAGAAATTGTAGGCATCGCCCTGAATTTTGTGAACAGCCGGATCACCCCGGACACCACCGAAGCCACCGACCGTACCCTCCAGGATGAAACCATGCTGGAGGATCTGATCGAAATTGTGGAGGAACATTTCGGGTTGATTGTAGAGCGCACCGGTTTCAACTACACCCGGTATGCCAGCCATATGCAATATCTGTTTGATCGAATTCACGCCGGGACACTGATCCAGAGCGGCAACAGCCCCATCTACCAGGATTTAAAACAAAACCATCCCAAAGTTGCCGACTGCGTGGAAAAAATTGCCGCCCACCTCGAGCAGGAGTGGAGCTGTCACCTCTCGGACGAAGAAAAACTCTATATTATGCTGCACGTGAACCGTGTTTGCAGCAAAAATCAAACATAAGGATTGTTACCTGAAAGACAGGGCATGACCTTTCCTCCATGCGTTTGATCGCATGGGGAAAGGTCTTTTTTCTTTCCTTCCATCACCCGTTGATTACAGCACCTGCTGTAAAAGATACATCCAATATTTCAAAGGAGGAACCATCATGGCCATTGACAACAAACAAATTGCGCTGGATGTTCTGGCTGCCGTCGGCGGAAAAGACAATATTACCAGCGTCACCCACTGCATGACCCGGCTGCGGTTTAATCTGAAAGATTTGAGCCTCCCCGACCGGGAACAGGTCAAAAGCATCAAGGGCGTTCTGGGCGTCGTAGAATCCGGCGGCCAGTTCCAGGTCATCATCGGCCAGAATGTGCCCAAAGTTTACGAACACGTCTGCGCCCTGACCGGCCTGCAGAGCCAGGCGCCTGTCCCGGAAAATCTGGACAAACCCAAAGAAAAGCTGACCCCCAAAAAGATCGGCAACAACATCCTGAACTATATGGCAGGCTGCATGACCCCTCTGATCCCCGTGATGATGGCCTCCGCCATGTTCAAAACCCTGATGGTGATTCTGGGCCCGGATATGCTGGGTCTGGTCGGCGCAGAGAGCGATGTCTATATCCTGCTGGATTTTCTGTATGATGGCTTCTACTACTTTATTCCCATCTTCCTGGGCTATACTGCCGCGGTAAAGCTGGGCCTGAACCCCGGCCTCGGCATGTACGCCGGTGCCATCCTGCTGGTCCCCGACTTTGTGGCCCTGGTTGGGAATGTGGAGAGTTTTAAAATTTACGGGCTGTTCAACGTTCCCCTGAACAATTACGGTCAGAGTGTCCTGCCCGCTGTTCTCTCCGTCTGGGTATTGAGTTACATTTATAAATTCTTCAAAAAGATTATCCCCGACACCTTGTCCACCATCTTCACCCCGTTTTTGTCCATGGTTGTCATGGTTCCCATCGAGTTCTGCCTGCTGGCCCCTCTCGGCTCTATCTGCGGCGATTATCTCGGCAACGGCATGATCGCCTTCGGTGAGTTCGGCGGCTTTATCGCTGTGGCTGTGGTAGCTGCCATCTGGGAATACCTGGTCATGTCGGGTATGCATGTGGTTCTGATTACCTTTGCCATCACCAGTTTGCTCAGCACCGGCGTAGATACCTTTGTCCTGACCGCAGGCGGCTGCGCCACCTGGTCGGCCATTGGTATGGCTCTGGGCGCTTTTCTCCGGCTGAAAGACAAGGAAGAAAAATCTCTCGCCTTTGGTTACTTTGTTTCCGGTATTCTGGGCGGTGTCACCGAGCCGGCCCTCTACGGTATTGGCTTTAAGTATAAACGGCCCTTTATTGCCATGTCCATCGGCGGCGCATTGGGCGGACTGTATGCGGGCATTATGCACGTGGGCACCTATGTAATGGGCGCAGCCAACTTCCTGAGCGTTCTGGGGTACGTCGCAGGCGGCACCTCCAACATGGTGAACGGTATAATCGCCTGCCTGATCTCTCTGTTCGGTGCTGCCATCGCCACTTATATGATCGGTTTTGCCCCGGCGGACCTTGAAACCAAATGATCTTCCAGCTACTATAAAAACACACCTCTGCAAATCAAACACAAGGAGGCACCGCCCTATGATAAAACTCCTTCTCCGCGCCGACGATCTCGGCTATTCTGAAGCGGTCAACTATGGCATCGAGAAAACAGTCCGGGAGGGCCTGATCCGTTCGGTGGGCCTGATGCCCAACATGCCCGCCGCCGCCCACGGCCTGGCGCTCTTAAAAGGAGCAGATTTCTGTCTGGGCCAGCACACGAATATCTGCTTGGGCAAGCCCTGCGCTGATCCAAAAAAAATCCCCAGTCTGCTGGACGAACAGGGCAACCTGAAAAGCAGCCGGGCCTATCGTGAAGCTTTCAAGACCGGAGCAGAGTTCACCAAACTGGAAGAAATGGTGCTGGAAGTGGAAGCGCAGTATCTCCGTTTTAAAGAGCTCACCGGACAGGAGCCCGCCTATTTTGAAGCCCATGCAGTGGTGAGCACCAATCTGACCAAGGCTCTGGAAATTGTGGCGAAAAAATATAACCTGCCTTTAAACGCTATGAGTCCCATGGACCGAATCGGCACATTTAAAGGCAGTCCCATCGCTGCCCTGCCCATGGATAGCATGAGCCCGGAATACAACCCCTGGCAAAGCCTCAAAAATGCGGTGGCAACCGCTGATCCGGAACTGCCCAACGTCTTCGTCTGCCACCCTGGCTATCTGGATGATTACATCCTGAACCACTCCAGCCTGACCATCAACCGCACCAAAGAAGTGGCCATGCTCTGTGACCCGGATATCCGCCAGTGGCTGGAAAACCAGCGCGTCCAGCTGATCCGTTACAGCGATTTGTAACCCTTTCTATCAAAATGCCTTCAACTCCTCCCGGAAGCAACATTCCGAGAGGAGTTTTTTGTCCATATCAACGACAGTTTTTTGTTCACTTTTGGCCCGTTCAAATAGTTTAATGTGAAATTTAATTTTTATTATTTCTGAAAATATTTTTCGACAAAATACTATTGATTCAAGATGTATCCAATGTTATACTTTAGATACAAAATGTTTTATATTCCCGGAGGAAACGATTATGCCCAGACCCAAAGGAAGCAAAAACAAAGTCAAACGCGCCAACACCAATTCTGCAGCGGAGATCGCCTCTGTTCTGGCTGAAAAAACGGCTGAACGGGAGCAGCTGAACGGTGATATTGCGAGCCTTCTGGAGGAAATCAACTCCCTCAAAACCCAGCTCAAGAAAAAGCGTTCGGAGCTGAACTCCGTTGAAAAGGCCGTCGCAAAACTGGAAGCCAAGAAAACCGCTGAAGAAGCAAAAGCCACCCAGAACGCACGAAAAGCCGAGATTGATTCTGCATTGCAGAAACTCATCGCCGACGGGATGAGCGTCGATGATATTTTGATCAAATTGGCAAATTAAACCCCCCGTCCAGGGCAACCCGGCTTCTGCCCCAGTGTCTTTTTCCACGGCCAGCTTAAAATACTGGCCGTGGCTTTTTTATTTCCGTTTTTTTAGAAAAATCCGGCCTGTGATGGAGGATATTCTGCTCCGCAACCAGCAGTTGACAAACTTCCTGGCCGGATCTCTGGAGTGCAACCATCTTTTTTGGTAAAATAGGGCCATCGAATTCAACGCCAAAAGGAGTGGATTGTATGAGCCTGGCCGAAAAGATTATCAAACTGCGCAAAGAACAGGGCTGGTCCCAGGAGGAACTGGCCTCCCGGCTGGATGTCACGCGTCAATCGGTATCCAAATGGGAATCCATGTCCTCTGTCCCCGACCTGGATAAGATCGTGAAAATGAGCGAGTTGTTCCAGGTCAGCACAGACTACCTCCTGAAAGAAACCACCCCCACCGAAACAGAGGAACGCTGCACTCACCCCGACGAGATCCGTCCGGCAGTCCGCCCCGTCTCTCTGAAAGAAACCAATCTCTATCTGGATCTCGCTCCGCGCTGCCACCGGAACATCGCCCTCGCCCTCAGTCTGTTTATCCTCTCTCCTATCTGCCTGCTGTTGTTGTCCGGAGCCGCCGAGTACCATATTCTTCCTCTGGGAGAAACTGCCGCCATTGCCATCGGGTGCAGCGTACTTTTTGTGGTAGTAGCCGGAGGCGTCGCGCTTTTGCTTCCCAGCTGTATGCGGCTGGCCCCCTTTGAGTATCTGGAGTTGGAGCCAATCTCCACCGAATACAGTGTTATCGGGGTTGTCCAGGCCAAAAAAGAAGCCTTTGCCCCACGGTATCAGCAGGGCCTTGTGGTGGGCGTTTCGCTGTGCATTGTTTCGGTAGTCCCCCTTTTTCTCTCCTACCTACTGGAGAATGAATTTTATTCTGTCTGCGCCATCTGCCTGATGCTGGCCATTCTCTCGGCAGGTGTTCACATTTTGTTCCGGGTCTGGGCCGCCCAGGAGGTCTATCAGAAGCTTTTGGAAGAAGGCGAATATACCCGAGCGAAAAAGGCAGAAAACCGCCGCAATGCCTCCTTTGTGATTTTCTACTGGTGCTTAGCTACCGCCATCTACTTGGCCGTCAGTTTTTACACCGAGTCCTGGAATAAAACCTGGATTGTCTGGCCGGTAGCGGGCGTACTGTTTGCAGCTCTCCTGGCATTAAAAGAGATGTTGTATAAAAACAGAAACCCGAGTTGAACAGATCAAATGCCAAAAGCCGAATGCCGTTTAAAAACGAGCATTCGGCTTTTTTGCGTGTATCTTAATCCGATCTTAATGCGCATGAAAAATTTCTTATTATTTTATAGTACTCCGCATGATAGGATACCAATACCCCCTATAACCGATATCACAGGAGACAAAGGATATGGAGAAGATACAGCAAACCATGGCAGATTTTAGGCCAAACGGAGAAAATTCGGTTCCCGCCGGAAAGCTGAAAATCTTTTTTGGATATGCGGCGGGTGTAGGCAAAACCTATGCCATGCTGGAGGCAGCCCACCAGGCCCAAAAAGAGGGCCTTGATGTTGTGGTCGGCTATGTGGAACAGCACGCCCGACCCGATACGCTGGCACTTTTGAAGGGATTGGAGCGTTTGCCCTGCAAGGAGATCGACTATCGCGGGATCAAACTAAAAGAGTTTGATCTGGACCGGGCTCTCCAGCGGAAGCCCCAACTCATTCTGGTAGACGAACTGGCCCACAACAACGCCCCGGGATGCCGGCACACCAAGCGGTATCAGGATGTGGAGGAACTTCTCCAGGCCGGGATCAACGTTTATACCACAGTGAATGTACAGCACTTGGAGTCGCTGAACGATTTGGTGTCCTCCATCACAGGCATTGCGGTCAATGAGCGAATCCCGGATCGTATTTTTGACCGGGCCAACCAGGTGGAACTGGTGGATATTGAGCCAAACGAGCTGGTGAAACGCCTCCAGATGGGCAAAGTGTACCGGGAGCGCCAGGCAAAGCAGGCGCTCCAAAACTTTTTCACACCGGAAAATCTGGCGGCTCTGCGGGAGATTGCCATGCGGCGCACGGCAGACCAGCTGAACCGAACGGCCTTGCAGGAAGGCAAGGAAAAGAGCGCCAAAGCCGGAGAACATATTTTGATCTGTCTCTCCTCTTCCCCTTCCAACGCAAAAGTAATCCGAACCGCTGCGCGGATGGCAGAAGCTTTTCACAGCGGATTTACGGCGCTGTTTGTGCAGACCCCGGAGACAAAAGAATTATCCGGCGACAATTTAAAGCGACTGCGCGGCAATCTTCACCTGGCGGAGCAGCTGGGCGCCCAGATCTCTACGGTCTATGGAACCGATCCCGCTGTTCAGATTGCGGAGTATGCCCGTGTCAGCGGCGTAACAAAAATTGTTATGGGCCGTATGAATCATAAGCAAAACCCCCTTACCGGGAAAAAGAGTCTGGCCGATCGTCTGATCGAACTAACCGACTTGGACATCTATATTATTCCGGATCACCAGCCGCTCTATAAAAACCCCCTTGGAAAACCTCGTGTCCCCAAATTGCACCTCACATGGAAAGACACAGGCATTGCGCTGGCCTCTTTGCTGGTTTCCTCACTCGTAGGATTTGGGTTTTATTCTGCCGGATTCGGTGAATCCAACATTATCACAGTTTATATTTTGGGGGTTCTGATTACGGCGGTTTGTACAAACGGCCACTTTTACGGTGCAGTGGATTCTTTTCTAAGCGTTGCCGCTTTCAACTTTCTTTTTACGGAACCGCGTTTCACCTTCCGCGCCAATGACCCCAGCTATCCGGTCACCTTTCTGATTATGCTTTTCTCCAGCGTGATCGCCAGTTCTTTGGCCAGCCGGGTAAAGGCACAGGCCCGCTTGGCGGCACAAAAAAGCTATTATACAGAGCTGCTCTTGGGGAGCAGCCAAAAACTGCAAAAGGGACGGACCGAATGGGATTGCCTGCGCCTGACGGCAGAACAATTAAACCGGCTTTTTGCCCGTCCCGTTCTCTACGCTCTAAGTAGAACGGAAAAGGATCTGGCTTTCCGGGTAGAGCCGTCCGATGCGCAGAGCGTCTTGGCCGAACTGGGTCCCGAGGAAATGGGGGTGGCCAAATGGGTGCAAAAGAACAACAAATACGCCGGTGCAACCACAAACACCCTGCCGGATTCCAAGTGGCTTTTTCTCTCCGTCAGAGGAACACAGGGCGTTATGGGAATTGTGGGAATCCCCATTGCAGGGTACTCCATTCCGGATGCCTTTGAAAAAAACCTTATGGTTGCCATTTTAAATGAGTGCGGCCTCAGCCAGGAACGCATCCGGCTGCAGGAAGAGCAAAACAAAGCAGCGCTCGGATCCCTTCATCGTCCCGGAACGGCAAAATATTAATCTCCTGTTAATACTCCGCGCGCTTCCTTAACCCCCGCTTATTACAGATTGCGGTATGCTATGAATGCAAAACAGGTGCTGCATCGCATGGCACTAACCGATTTGTAATTTTTTATTAGACATTTATGATCGAAAAGCAGACCATGCGGCAGGGCAGCTGTTATTCCCAACGAAAGGAGCCCGACATAAGATGGATTTATTTATGGCAGGAATCTTACTGGCCGGTTTTGGCCTTGTCTGGATGCTGGCAAACTGGTGCCAGCGGCAAGTCGATTCTCAGGAATAATGGAGAGTAGGAGTTGAACCGTATGATTTTGCTCGGAATCATTGTTTTGCTGCTGGGCGGATATCTGGTATACGCCTTAGCACACCCGGAACGTTTTTAAAATTGAGGACACCGTATAGGAGGAGTTGCATATGTTACAGCTGGCTCTGACATTGATCCTTTATTTGATCCTTGTCATTCCGGTGGGGCGGTATCTTTATCATATCGCCGCGGGAAAACATACCTTTGCCGACCCGGTACTGGATCGGGTCGACGGGATAATTTATAAACTGAGCGGAGTAGATCCCCGCAAGGGCATGAGCTGGAAACAGTACGCCATGGCTCTGATTGGCACCAACGCAGTGATGATGGTCCTTGGTTACCTGATTCTCCGCATCCAGAGTCTTCCTCTCTTGAATCCCAACGGGATCGAGGGCATGGATCCCGCTTTGGCCTTTAATACCATCATCAGTTTTATGACCAACACCAACCTGCAGCACTATGCCGGCGAAAGCGGATTGAGCTATCTTTCCCAGATGCTGGTCATCATCTTTATGATGTTTGTTTCAGCTGCCAGCGGCTATGCGGCCTGTGTGGCTTTCATCCGCGGCCTGGCCGGAAAAAGCAAGGACAATGTGGGCAACTTTTTTGCCGATCTGGTCCGCATTACCACTCGCGTGCTGCTCCCCTTCTCCCTGGCAGGCGGCCTGCTGCTGGTGTGGCAGGGTGTGCCCCAGAACTTTTCGGAAAATGTGGTAGTGCAAACCCTGGAGGGTACTTACCAGGTCCTGGCGATGGGGCCTGTGGCGGCGCTGGAAATCATTAAGCACCTGGGAACCAATGGCGGCGGATTTTTTGGCGCCAACTCCGCCACTCCCATGGAGAACCCCACCGTTTTGTCCAACCTGATCGAGCTGTATTCCATGATGCTGCTGCCCGGCGCCTGCGTAATCACCTTTGGGAAAATGGTGGGTGACGGCCGCCGCCAGCAGCAGAAGAACAAGACCCCGGAAAACTTGCTCCCCGCTCACCGGGAAGGCATCACCGCCCGGCTGTTCGGCCAGGAAGGGCGCAGTATCTTTTTGGCTATGGGCATTTTGTTCCTGGCGGGTCTGAGTCTTTGCTACTGGGCGGAGATGCAAGGCAATCCGGCGCTGGCAGAAATCGGACTCAGTCAGGCCGCCGGCAGCATGGAAGGCAAAGAGGTACGGTTCGGGGTCGCCCAGTCCGCTCTGTTCACCACGGTGACCACCTCTTTCACCACCGGTACGGTCAACAATATGCATGACACATTGACCCCTCTGGGCGGCATGGTGCCGCTGCTGCAGATGATGCTCAACTGCGTTTTTGGCGGCAAGGGTGTGGGCCTCATGAATATGATTCTCTATGCCATCCTGGCGGTGTTCATTTGCGGATTGATGGTCGGGCGCACCCCCGAATATCTGGGCAAAAAGATTGAGGGGCGGGAGATGAAGCTGACCGCCTTGGCCATCATCATCCACCCGCTGCTGATCCTGTCCTTCTCCGCTCTGGCGGTGGCCACCGCCGCCGGGCAGGCCGGCGTTACCAATCCGGGTTTCCACGGTCTGAGCCAGGTGCTGTATGAATACGCCTCCTCTGCGGCCAACAACGGCTCGGGCTTTGAAGGTCTGGCGGATAACACCCTTTTCTGGAACATCACCACCGGCATTGTCATGTTCCTGGGGCGGTATCTGCCCATCGTGATTCAGCTGGCCATTGCAGGCTCGCTGATGAAGAAGAACTATATAAACGAATCTGCGGGCACGCTGCGAACCAGCACCGCGAGCTTCGCCGTGATCCTTGTGTTCGTGGTATACATCTTTGCCGCGCTGACCTTCTTCCCGGCGCTGGCGCTGGGCCCCATCTCCGAACATCTGACCCTTTGGGGTTAAGGAGGATTTTGGTACTATGAGCAAGAAACAAAACAAAAAACTGCTGACCCGTGAAATCCTCACGCAGGCTCTCATCGGTTCTGTAAAAAAGCTGGATCCCCGGTATATGATCAAAAACCCGGTTATGTTCGTGGTAGAGATCGGCTTCTTTATTACGCTGCTGCTGACCATTATGCCGGGGCTGTTTGGTGAAGACGATGCCAGCCTGCGTACTTACAATTTGATCGTTTCCATCATTCTGCTGGTGACGGTGCTGTTTGCGAACTTTGCAGAGTCTGTGGCAGAGGGCCGGGGCAAAGCCCAGGCCGCCAGCCTGAAAAAGACCCAAAAGGATACCGAAGCCCACTTGCTGGATCCGGACGGCAACGAGACCCTTGTGTCCTCCAGCGAACTGAAAAAGGGCGATATTGTGATGGTGTCGGCCGGTGAGGTCATTCCGGGCGACGGCGAGGTCATTGAGGGCATTGCCTCGGTGGATGAATCGGCAATCACCGGTGAGTCCGCACCCGTTGTTCGTGAGAGCGGCGGCGACTTCTGTTCCGTGACCGGCGGTACCACCGTAGTGTCCGACTGGCTGAAAATCCGGATCACCTCTGACCCCGGCAACAGTTTTCTGGACCGGATGATCGCCCTGGTGGAGGGTGCCTCCCGGAAAAAGACCCCCAATGAAATTGCCCTGAGTACCCTTTTGGTCTCCCTGACCATCATCTTTCTGATTGTAATTGTCACCCTGTACCCCATCGGCATGTACTGTGGGGTTCAGCTGCCGCTGTCCACCCTGATTGCCCTGATGGTCTGCCTGATCCCCACCACCATCGGTGGTTTGCTGTCCGCCATCGGCATCGCCGGCATGGATCGGGTCACCCGGTTCAATGTGATCGCAATGTCCGGCAAAGCTGTGGAGGCCTGCGGCGACGTGGACACCATGATTCTGGATAAGACCGGAACCATTACCTTTGGCAATCGTCTGGCCGCGGATTTCTTCCCTGTGGAGGGGGCAAGCCGCAGCGATCTGATCCGCTGTGCGGCCCTGACCAGCCTTCACGATGAGACCCCGGAGGGCAAATCCACCCTGGAACTGACCCGCCGTCTGGGCGACACCAGCGAGGAGACCCCTGGTTCCTCCTTTATTGATTTTACCGCCCAGACCCGCATGAGCGGCGTAGACCTGCCCGACGGCACCAAGATTCGCAAAGGCGCCTCGGATGCCATTGAGCAGTATGTGAAAGCGCAGGGCGGAACGGTTCCTTCCGATCTGCACGCCCACGTGGAAAAGGTCTCTTCTATGGGCGGCACGCCCCTGGTTGTTTGCCAGAACAAGCAAATTCTGGGTGTTATCTATCTGAAAGACACTGTAAAGCCCGGCATGGCAGAACGGTTTGAACGGCTGCGGGCCATCGGCATCAAAACCATTATGTGTACCGGCGATAACCCTTTGACCGCTGCCACCATTGCAAAGGAGGCCGGCGTAGACGGTTTTATCGCTGAGTGCAAACCCGAGGACAAGATCAGCGTCATCAAAAAGGAGCAGGCCGAAGGAAAGATCGTTGCCATGACCGGCGACGGCACCAACGACGCCCCCGCCCTGGCCCAGGCAAATGTGGGCCTGGCCATGAACTCCGGCACCACCGCTGCCAAGGAAGCCGCCAACATGGTGGATCTGGACTCTGACCCCACCAAGATCCTGGAAGTAGTGGAGATCGGCAAGCAGCTGCTCATCACACTCGGCTCCCTCACCACCTTCTCCATCGCAAACGATATCGCAAAGTATTTTGCAATCATTCCTGCCATGTTTATGG
This sequence comes from Faecalibacterium gallinarum, assembly GCF_022180365.1. Classification (GTDB taxonomy): domain Bacteria; phylum Bacillota; class Clostridia; order Oscillospirales; family Ruminococcaceae; genus Faecalibacterium; species Faecalibacterium gallinarum. Next base: position 147,664 of record NZ_BQKV01000098.1, on the reverse strand, counting down.
CGGCGATTCCCCAGCTGGGAGTTTTGAACATCATGCACCTGAGCGCCCAAAACAGCGCGATCCTATCGGCATTGATTTTCAATGCCATCATCATCCCCTGCCTGATTCCTCTGGCTATGAAGGGCGTCAAATACCGCCCCATGTCTTCCGGCAAAATGCTGGCCCGGAATATGATGATCTACGGTCTGGGCGGCGTTGTTACTCCCTTCATCGGGATCAAGCTCATTGACACGATGATCACCCCCGTCCTGGCTGCTCTGGGCATCTGAGGAGGGCCCTTGCTATGAACGAAACAACGAACAAAAGCACATTTTTTCACAGTCTGCGCCAGTCTTTGGTGGTAACATTGATCTTGCTGCTGCTCTGCGGCTTTGTATTTCCGGTATTGCTCAGCGGGATCTCCGTGGTGATTTTCCCGAGTCAGGCTGGCGGCAGTCTGGTCTATGCCGGCGGCCAGGCTGTGGGGTCTGCAACGGTGGGGCAGGATTTCGCCGAGCCCTATTTCATGAAAGGACGTCCTTCAGCCTGCAACTACAACACCTACTCCCTGGATGAACAGGGGAACCCATACTACAACGACGGCAGCGAGTTTTCCGGGCTTCGTACCGGCTCCGACAATTATGCTCCCTCCAATCCTGCACTGACCGAACGGGTCGAGGCTGACATCGAGGCCTTTCTGGAGGCGAACCCCGACGTGAAGCGGGAGGATATTCCCGCTGATCTGATGACGGCTTCCGGCTCCGGACTGGACCCCCACATCACCCCTGAATCTGCCCGCATCCAGGTCCCTGCCCTGGCAGCCGCCTCTGGTTTGAGCGAGGAGGAACTGGAACAGATTGTGGAAGCTAACACCGAAGGGAAATTATTCGGTATTTTCGGCGAAGAGACCGTCAACGTTCTGGGTGTAAACCTGGACATCGCCCACGCCATGGGCCTTGTGGGAGATGTGAACAAGTAAAAGTCCCCCGCTGATTCCTACACACAAACGCTTCAAAAGGTCACCGGCTTGTCTGTGCATTTCAGGCAGGCCGGTGACCTTTTATCTGTTTTTAATCCGGTGTGTGCAATCTTATCCCCGGTTTTAGTTTCTATGCGCTATCATAGTGCCATAAGGAGGAGACAAATATGTTTACATTGATACAGCGTGTCTCTTGTTTTGAACGCCAAATGGATACCCGCATGGAAAAATTTATCGTTCATCATCCGTTTTGAGGGATGTTCCTGATCTTTATTGGATTACCCCTTGTCACCTTGGCCGCTGTTTGTGTATGCACGATCATTGCTGCATTGTTCATGGCTTTCCTGTTTGGTTGGGTATGATCTCAATTTGCGGCTCAGCAAGGTGTTCCATATGAAGATTGCAAAAGCCATGATTCCCAGGGTCGCACCATGGTTCTCCATGAGGGCAGCACAACCGCTCCCGTCTTAATGTCATCTTAATATTTGTCTTAACAGATTAACGCTCTCTTTAGACGGGATATGGATAATAAAGCTATAAAGAAGGTATTAAGACCGGTCATTTGAAATTTATCTGCCAGCTTCTGGAGAAACCATTCTGGCAGTATGGTATAATACACCTAAATGAAGGGAGGGCTGCCTCATGGATATCCCCACATTCTCCGATCGATTTACGGCCAAGGCACCGGGGAAGCTCACCATTTTTGCCAGCTATTTTCCCGGCACCGGAAAAGCCCACGCTATGCTGGAGGCCGCCAGAACCGCCAAACAAGAAGGCCTGGATGTGGTGATCGGCCTGCTTTCCTGCGATCGGTGGCCGTCTGTCGGCAAACTGGCGGAGGATTTGGAGGCAGTGCGCTGCAAAACCGTCACGCAGGATGGGCGCACAGAATCCGAAATCGATTTGGACGCCTGCATCCAAAGACTGCCCCAGCTGATTCTGGTTGACGACCTTTCTCACACCAATCTGGGCGAATCCCGTCACAGGAAACGCTATCAGGACATCGACGAATTGCTGAAAGCGGGCATTGATGTCTATACAACGCTGGATATACAACATATCGAAAGCATTCAGGATACGGTTTTCTCCATCCTGGGATCTTCCATACCCGAGCGGATCCCCGATCGGGTCTTCGACCGGGCATCGCAGGTCGAATTCATCGATATCGAGCCGGAACGGCTCCAGCAGCGCCTGTTGCAGCAGAAAAAGGTCAGCCTGCTTTCCAACTATTCCCTCTCTCAGCTAAGCGCCCTTCGGGAAATTGGCCTGCGCCGCTGCGCAGACCGGGCCGCTCTGTACACCCAGGCGGGACAGCACGGGACAGGCTACCGCTCGCACGAGCACATTCTGGTGTGTCTTTCTTCCGCTCCCTCCAACGAGAAGATCATCCGCACAGCCGCACGGATGGCCGGCGCCTTCAAATGCGAGTTTACCGCGCTGTTTGTGGAGACAAAAGATTTCCAGCGGATGTCGCAGCCGGATAAAGAGCGCCTTCGAGCCAACATCCATCTGGCGCAGCAGCTGGGTGCCTCCATTGAGACGGTATACGGCGATGACGTAGCCTATCAAATTTCCGAATTCTCCCATCTATCCGGGGTCACAAAAATCGTGCTGGGCCGCAGTGGATTTCCCCCTCGGCCATGGCTCCGAAAGGCCGCTTTGACTGAACGGCTGATCGAACTGACACCGGAGCTTGATATTCATATTATCCCCGATAACGGGATGAACAACCTGTTCTCAGCCAAACATCGGGAAATCATGCACATGCCCCGGTTATCCGTTTTGGACCTGCTTAAAAGCGTGCTGATCCTTGTCTCGGCTACCCTGATCGGCTTTTTGTTTTATAATTTAGGATTTACCGAAGCCAATATCATTACGCTTTATATCTTGGGTGTCATGCTGATTTCCGTATCCACCCAGAGTTCAATCTGTAGTTTTTTCGCCTCCATTCTCAGCGTTTTGACATTTAATTTCTTTTTTACAGATCCCAGATTTTCCCTGCATTCCTATGACAGCGGATACCCGGTTACATTTCTTGTGATGTTCCTGGCATCCCTGCTTACCGGTTCTTTGGCGTCCAAGCTGAAATCCCACGCCAAGCGATCCGCTCAGGTCGCATGGCGTACAAAACTTCTTTTTGAAACCAACCAGAATCTTCAAAAAGCCCGGACGCAGGAAGAAATTCTCTCAGTAACCGCAAAACAACTATTAAAAATCTTCCAGAGGGACATTATTGTATACCGAATCAAAGATGAAAAAACGGTGGCACCAGAAACATTCCTGGCGGACAATACCTCTTCGCCAGACCGTTATACTTCGGAAAAAGAGCGGGAGATTGCCCAATGGGTCGCTGCAAACAACAAAAGAGCCGGGGCGGGAACCGAGACCTTTTCCGATTCCCGCTGCACCTATTTGTCCGTTCGAACGGGGGACCAGATCTATGGCGTCGTAGGCATTGCCGCCTCGGATAAGCCCCTGGATTCCTTTGAGGCTAGTATCCTTCTCTCGGTATTAGGGGAATGTGGTCTGGCCCTCGAAAACAAAAAAAATCTGGAGGAAAAAGAAGCGGCTGCGGTTTTGGCCAAAAACGAACAGCTCCGCGCCAATTTGCTGCGATCCATTTCCCACGATCTGCGCACCCCCCTTACTTCTATTTCGGGAAACGCCAGCAACCTGCTCTCCAACGGCAATTTATTTGACTCCAAAACCAAGGAACAGATGTATACCGATATATACGATGACGCCATGTGGCTCATTAATCTGGTAGAAAATCTGTTGTCGGTCAGCCGTCTGGAAGAAGGGCGGATGAATCTGCATGTATCCACAGAGCTGATTGACGAGGTGGTGGCGGAGGCCCTGCGCCACATCAATCGAAAGAGCGTGGAATACCACCTGAATGTACAGAACAGTGAGGAATACCTACTGGCCCAGATCGACGCAAAGCTCATTGTTCAGGTTCTCATCAACATCGTTGATAACGCCATCAAATATACGCCGCCAGGATCTGAAATCAACATCGGATGGCAGCGCAAAGGGGATTCAATTTATATTTCCATCGCGGATAACGGGCCGGGAATTCCCGACCAGGCCAAGCCGCACATTTTCGACATGTTTTATACGGCATCCAATCAAATTGCAGACAGCCGCCGCAGCATGGGGCTTGGCCTGGCACTCTGCAAATCCATTGTCAATGCGCATGGTGGAGAAATCACGGTGGCCGATCATCTGCCCCATGGCTCCATCTTTACATTTTCTGTACCAGCCGGGGAGGTAGAGCTGCATGAATAAACCTTTGATTTTGGTGGTTGAGGACGATACGCCCGTCCGCAACCTGATTACCACAACCTTAAAAGCCCACGATTACCGCTTTTTGACGGCGGCAAACGGAGAATCGGCGGTTCTGGAGGCTTCCTCCCATAACCCCGAAATCATTCTGCTGGATCTGGGTCTGCCGGATATGGATGGCGTAGATGTGATTCACAAAGTACGTTCCTGGTCCAATGTGCCCATTATCGTAATCAGCGCCCGGAGTGAAGACACCGATAAAATCGAAGCTCTGGATGCCGGCGCGGACGACTACCTCACCAAGCCCTTTTCTGTGGAAGAGCTGCTTGCCAGACTGCGGGTGACACAGCGCCGGTTGGCCGCCTTGCAGGTCGGGTCCGCCAATACAGATTCGGTTTTTACCAATGGCAAATTAAAAGTGGACTACGCCGCAGGCTGTGCCTTTCTGGACGGACAGGAGCTTCACTTGACCCCCAGCGAGTACAAGCTTCTCTGCCTGCTCTGCAAAAACGTCGGAAAAGTACTGACCCACACCTACATCACCCAGCAGATCTGGGGAAGAAGCTGGGAAAACGATGTTGCATCCCTGCGTGTATTTATGGCCACTCTGCGCAAGAAGCTGGAAAAAGAGCCGGGTTCTCCGCAATACATCCAAACCCACATTGGGGTTGGGTACCGCATGATGAAAGTTGAGCCCTAAGACATGGCCCGCTGAGTATAGAACTTTGGCCCTCTGGTTTGCAGCAGGTGTGAAGTTTGGATGCCCTTAACCACCTGTTAAGAAAATCCTCCTGCCGCTTAACTACACCTCCCTTGCGGCTGCCGGCCAGCGGCGTTACAATAAAATCACAGCAAACCGCGGCGCTGCATCCAAACAAGGGAGGCATAGAAAATGGAATCCACACCCATCAAAATTGGCGCGACCATCGCCGCCCTCCGCCGGGCCCGGGGCCTAACCCAGGAACAGCTGGCCGAGCAGCTGGGGGTATCGGCCCCAGCTGTGAGCAAGTGGGAGACCGGCAGCTCCTGCCCGGACATCACCCTGCTCTGCCCCCTGGCCCGGGCGCTGGGCACCACTCTGGACGGGCTGTTCCAGTTTGAAGAAACCCTCTCCGATCAGGAGGTAGCCGCACAGATCAACGCCCTGCTGCAATCCGCCCAGACCACCGGACCACAGGCCGCAGAAACAGAACTGGATGCCCTGCTCCGGCGTTACCCCAACTGTACCGCCCTGAAATTCAACGCAGCGGCGGCCTGCGACGCATTCCAGATGTTCTTCCCGGCGGCAGCACAAGAGGACAAAAACCGATGGCGAACCCGCAAACAGGCTCTGCTGGAGGATGTGCGGGCCACCGGCAGCGCCGCCTATTGGCAAAGCGCCACCATCCAGCTGGCCAGCCTGGCGGTGCTGGAAAACCAACTGGAAAAAGCCGCCGCCCTCCTGGGCGAGCTGCCCGAACACCCGGGCAGTGCCACCGGCGTATGGGTACAATATTATCTGAAAAAGGGCGAGACCGACAAAGCCCTGGAAACCGCGCAAAAACAGCTCTATTTTCTCTCCAGCCAGATCCAGACCTGTCTGGTCCTGCTGATGGACCCCCGGCTGCGCCCTCAGCCCCAGCAGCTGCTCAAGGCCGGGCAGACCAGCCGGGCGCTGGCTCAGGCCTTTGGACAGCCGGATATGAGCAGCGGGGCTTTGATGGAAGCATACCTGCGGATGGGGCGGATGGACGAGGCCGCCGAATGTTTCGCAGAATATGTGGACACCCTTATCGGCCCCATGATCCAGCCGGATGCGGACCTGTTCTTCCCCTGGTATAAACCCCAGGAGCCTAAGATATGGGAGGCCACTGCCCACCAGATGCGGCAGCTGAGCCTGACGGCCATTCAGGAAGATGAAAAATACCGTCCCCTGCTGGAACACCCCGTCTTTGCGGCGGCCCTGGAAAAACTGAAATCCAGCCTGTAACCCAGACACAGCAAAACACCCCCGAGAGATAGTCTCTCGGGGGTGTTTTATAGAGGGATATATCCTGTTTTTTCACTCTTGGAGATACCACCGGGCATCGGTGGCCGTATTCAGGTTGATGAGGTCCGCCATCTCAAGCTCCGGGATATAAAAGCCGAGATAAACCGTGTCATAGCCCATAGGCTCTGCGGAACCATCCTCGTGCACCATACTCTCGTTGTGGAGTATGACCGTATAGAAGGTATCCAGACAGACATGGTAGCCTGTCTCCTCCGAGCCGAAGGCAAGGGTGGTATACCCGCCTTCCAGCGGGGCACCGTCGGGCCAGTAGCCATCCATGGAATAGAAGATGGTTTCCCAGAGATCTTCCCGGGTCAGGCCGTATTCCTCCCGGAAGGCGATCGCGTCCACCGCGTCCTGCCCATAAAACACCTCATAGGTACCCAGATAGCAGGCGCTGGCCTCGCTGCCCGGCGTCTGATCCCACAAAAAACTTCCGTCCGGGTCCAGGTACAGCTGAGAGCCGTCCCCGCAGAGGAAGTTCCGGCCGCTGATGGCGTCCTCCTGCCCGATCTGGAAGGTGACGCTGTTCAGAACCCCTGCCACTTCCATCGCTACCTGATGGTACTTTTTCAGGGAGGTAGTATAGCCATGGATCGAGATCAGCAGGTTTTTGTCCACCGACATAACGGCAGAAAGACAGCCGTAGAAGTCCTCATCGATCTCCCACTCCTGGAAAAAGAACTGGTAGTCGTCGCCGTCGCCGGTAACGCCATCCGACAGATCCCAGAGGGCCGGATACATGGGGTCTTTCAGAGGGATACATCCCTCGGCCCAAATACTGCACAGATCGTCGTAGGTTTCCTCCGGGGTATAGGCGCCCAGCGGGGTGGCGATGATCCGGTAGTATTCATCGTTTCCTTTCACAAAACCGTCTGCACCGTCGGACTCCCAAGTCTCGTCAATCTGGACGGTGAAGCCCTCGCCCACATAGGGCCGGTAGACTGCCGGGCCCGCCGCAGGGCTGGCGAGCAGCGTATAAGGGATGAAAAAGAGGGCCGCCGTCAAAGCGATCGCCGCCAGGCCAAAGCCCCAGCGACCGGGGGCGGCTTTCTCGGGCGGGGTAGTGCCCGGGACCGGGACAAGGCCCGGATAGGCTTTGGCGATCACCACTTTTTTCCGGCGTTCCGGTTCGGTTCCGCCGCCCCGCACCCGGTAGGAGATCTTCCAGAACCAGGAGGTCTCCTTTTCCAGCTGGGGGTCCGCCAGGCAGGCAACCGCGCGGCTCAGTGCACTGCCCGGCGGCAGCTGGCCCGCGGTCAGCTGCTGGATGGCCCGCTCGATGGCCTCACGGCCTGCCCGCTGTTCTTCCTCGCTCAGCCGCCCCCATTCCAGAGCCCGGAGCGCCCCCCTTTTGTTGGTGAAGCGGAATTCCAGAATCAGATTCAGCAGCTGGAAATCCACCCGCCAGAGGGCTCCGCCGCCCCGCACATAGATCCAGCGGCCGGCCTGGCTGGGCTGGGCCAGATGGACCCCCACCGACAGAAGCACCACCAGCCCGGCCACCATGGCAACACAGCCCATCAGCGGGCCCCACTCATTGCCCTGGGCAGAGGTATAGAGCAGCGCCCAAAAGACGAACCCCAGCACCACAAAAAGGGGCAGGAAAATCGAGAGCCGGTAACGCCGCATCCACCGGGGTTCGGCGATGTAAAACTGGCAGGCCGACCCCGGCTGGCCCGGCGCCGCCGCGCTGGAAACATAGGGCGGGACGGCCTCTTCCTCCGGGGACTTTCGAGCGCCCAGGATCAGGGGCACCGCCCCCGGCAGGGTGAACAGATACAGGACAATCAAATTGCCCCAGTAGTAACGGGGGTTGAGATAGCCCTCCTCCAACAGATAGCCTATGCTGCGGAAAGCCTCGAAAAAGTCGATCTCCGCCTCCCGGGCCACCTCGATGGCGCAGTCCATCTGGAAGACCAGCCAGGTCATCCCCAGCACCAGAGCCAGGGATACCACAATCCCCTTGCGGCTCAGGGTGCCGCCCAGCAGCTCATAGCCTTTGAGGGTGCAGACCCCCATTACCACGCCGCTGATGACCGCCACATAGCCCAGCTGACTGACCAGAATGATACAGACCGCGCCCAAAAACGAGCCCAGAACCGCACCCACTACGCCAGCCACAAAATTTTCGTGTTTTGTCTGCTGCTCCATGGTTTTCCTCCTCTTCGCGTTGCGAGGCCGGATCAGTTGCGGTAGCCCAGCCCGTTCTGAACGTCCCGAAGGAGTTTGATGTCAATTTCGTAATCGAATTTGGAGATCACCATCTGCATCCCCTTTTTGGGGTAAATATTCAGTCCGGTGGACCGTTGGTCCTGCATCCGGCGCAGGGCCGTGGCCATCTTGGGGGCATTTTCCTCCAAAACCAACATATCCTTCACCTCGGAGTAAGGCAGGCGACGCTTGCCCCGTACCAAACCCCGCTCATAGAACCGGGCGTAGCCCGAGCCCTTCTTCTGCTTGAACTGAACCACCAGCCGCCCGAACTCGGCATCCGGCTCCCCTTCTGCATAGGGGCCGTCCCACTCCAGGACACTCTCGCCGCCGTGGCGCTGGCGCTGCTCCTCGGCGTTTTTCTGTCGGATCCGCCGCCCCTCGTTGAAGAGTTTCATGATCCAGACGCAAGCACCAATGGCAAAGCCTAAGATCAGCAGATAAACCGGAATCAAAAAGAGCATACCAAAATTCCTCCGTTTTTTCTCAATTTCCCGGAAAAGCTGCCCCATTGGGTACAGCTCATAATAAAAAGCGGGGGACGATGAGAGACCTCACCGCCCCCTGTCGGGATCAGCCAACAATCGTATTATTGTATTCGTCAATAAAATCAGAAACCGCGTTGCTGAACCCGTTGAACGAGTTTGTATAATCCGCCTGGTTTGCGGCGTCTTCCATCAGTTTGGTCAGCCAGGAATCCACATCGCTGATGGCATTCTGGTATCTAGGCAGAGTGATCTCAGCGAAACCCGCATCGTCCGCCCAGGAGCTGACTTTTTCCCGCTGCTCGGGGTCATCCATGGCAGCCACCAAAGCCTCATAGTTTTCCTTGTACTGGGTGTACAGGGTATTGAGGTTGGTCATATCCAGCACCGGCAGGGTCTCGGCCAGTTCCAACTGGGACCAGATCTCGTCCTGGATCTCCAAACTGGTGTTGGCAATCATCCGGCTGTAATAGGCGATGTTGTGGCCTTCTTCTTTCAGGCGGTTGAGCTCGTCCTGCTCGGTGCTCTCGTCCAGAATGTTGATCTGCTCGATGAAGTCCCAGACATACAGGTCATACTCCGCCACGGCGCTGTAAATTTGCTCGTGGATCTGGGGCGCCTGGGCCATGTTGTCGTCCTGATATTGGACAAAGCTCATGTAGTCGGACAGTTCGTTCAGAGCGTCCACCAGGTTCTTATAGGGCTCCTCCAGCTTTGCCAGCAGGGCGTCGGCCTCCGGGTAGGCAGGCTCGGAATCCATATAGTAAACTGCATCGGACATCGATGTAGTGCTGAGGGAAAGGTATGCAAAGGTATCCTCCAGCATGCTGTAATCCATTCCCTCGTTCAGGGCGAATTCGGGCTGGTTGGCCACCACCGCAAAGTAGACATACAGCAGGTCCTCGGTATCGTAGATATCGCTGACCAGATCAATGTAGCTGTTGTACTTGGTGTAATCCACGGTTTGGGCGGCCGCCTCCGGAGTACTGGCAGCAGAGGAAGCCGGGGTGCTTTCCGCTGCGGTACTGTCTGCCGCGGTGCTCTTTGCATCCGTGCCGCCGCTGCAGCCTGCCGTCACCAGCAGGCTCAGGCACAGAACAACCGCCAGGGCAGCCGCTTTCCATCGGGGGGATTTCTTCACTTTCATAACATTGCTCTCCTTTTCTTACCAAAAGCAATCTTGACGCGTCAAATCGGCGCAAACAACCATAGTTTTTCGCGGAACGTCCATTTTTCCGCGTATTGCACGAGAAGTTCCCGACATTATGCATAAAACATAGAGATAGTATAGCATATCTTCCATTCTTTGTCAGCATTTTATCGAATTTCGGCCTAAAAACAGTTCTTGGGCTTTACCGCAGAAAAAGCCGGGAGCTCCGGCAAAACAGGAGCTCCCGGCTGATTGGACCGTCCGGCAGTTTATAGAATCACTTTTCCCACTTTTCCTTCAGTTCCTGGTAGTACCGCTGAAGGACATAGAAAGCGGGTTTCTTATAGGTCTTTTCGGGGTTCAAAAGGCCCTTGCGGTTGTAGTAGCCCTGAATCACCGAGGTGCGGCGGGGGCAGCGGAAATCGTAGAGAATCCAGGGAGTCATGCCGCGGACATAGTCGATGCCCCGGAGGGTTTCCACCTGCTTTTCGTAGACATAGACCTGGCACTCTTCGGTGCCCTTATCGGTGATGGTGCCATGATGGCCGGGCAGGGCGTCAGCGCCCAGCTCGGTGACAATCACCGGCTTTGTGGGATGGCTGTTCTCAAACAGCTGGGGCAGCAGACGGAAATCGGGGGTATACCAGCCGAAGTATTCGTTCAGACCGATGACGTCCAGATGCTCGGCCAGACGGTCGGCAATGGCGTTCTCCCGGAAGCTCACCAGACAGGCCGCCGAAACCAGGCGGTTCTCGTCGGCCGCATGGGCGGTGTCGGCCAAGTTCTTCATAAAGGCCAGCCGCTCGTCCGAGTCGGCGTTCTCGTTGCCCACCGACCAGATGATGACGCTGGCACGGTTCCAGTCCCGCTCGATCAGCTCCAGCAGCTGGTTGCGGGCATCGGCGTAGGTCTTTTCGCGGGTAAAACGGATCGCCCAGTAGACGGGGATCTCCTCCCAGAGCAGGATGCCCTCCCGGTCTGCCAGCCGGGCCATCCGCTCATCGTGGGGATAGTGGGCCGCCCGCATAAAGTTGCAGCCCAGCTCCTTGGCCAGCCGGATATTCTCCAGCCGCTCTTCATCGGTCAAAGCCTTACCGTTGGGCACGCTCTCCTCGTGGGCGCTGATGCCCCGCAGAAAGATGGATTTGCCGTTGAGCAGGATATCGTGCCCCTGGACCCGGATCTCCCGGAACCCCACCTCATCGCTCACTTCGTCCCCGGCACAGCTCAGGCTGACAGCATAGAGCTTGGGGTTTTCGGGGCACCAGAGAACCGGGTGGGCCTCCAGAACCGCCTCGCCTGCGCCCTCGGTCACCGGGATCTCGGCACAGAGGCCCAGCTCATCGATCCGCAGCTGGGCCGCAGTGTTCACCGGCTCGGACAGCCGGACCCGAACCTTGATCTTATTGAACGCGCCGTCCGAAACCAGCGCAATCTGGAACCGCTTGATGTAGGTTTCCGGCAGGCGGATCAGCTCGATATCCCGGTAAACGCCGCCGTAGTTGAACCAGTCGGTGTTCTCGGTGGGCACCTGCTCGGGGCGGCGGGTGCTGTCGGCCTGAATGATGATCCGGTTTTCTGCCTGAAGCAGGCCGGTCACGTCAAAATAGGCCGGGGTGGAACCGCCCCGGTGCATCCCCAGGTACTCCTGGTTCAAAAAGACCCGGCAGATATAGTTGGCAGCACCGATCTTGAGCAGAACTTTTTCTTTGTTTTGGGCCTCGTAGCGGAATTTGCGGGTAAAAACCATACTGCCGTCGTAGAGCTCAAATTTCTCGCTCTGGGTGTTCCAGCAGCAGGGCAGCTGCATGGTGGGCCACTCGTCAAAGGAATAGTCCACCGGCATGGTAAACCCGTTCTGGTCGGTATACCGCTCTGCGAACCAGTGCTGGCGAATGCAGGTGTCGTACTGGTCCACTGCATAATGCCACAGACCATTGAGAGACTCCTTTTTCCGGCTGCGGTCAAAAATCAGATCTTCCACCGTGGCCTGCTTATCCTCATATTCCCCCAGATAATCCTCGAGGTTGATGTCGGACGAATTTTCCTGCTCGTACTTTCTCATGACAAAGGCTCCTTTTCCAGATGATTGGATGTTTTGTTCCGGTTGTCCCGCTGACTTGCCAAAAGACACTTTCATTATACAGCAACCTGCCAAAATGGAATAGAAAAACCAGCCGGAAATATATGAAATTCTTAAGAAATTTCTGAAAACAAAGGCTTTCATCTTCTTGCCCCCGATAGAAAAAGCGGCCGGGCTGTGCTATACTGCAACCAACAGACCGCATCCCGCGGCCGGGAGGCATACAATGAAAAAAGTGGATTTTGTTCAGATTAAAGCCGAGCTGTGCGGCTATGGGCTTGGCCAGGGCACTCGCTATTGTTTCGACGGGGTCGAAGAGCTGATCCGCCAGCGGCTGGAATCCGGCTGGGAATATGATGGCTATGTTCCCCTGACCACCCGGGGCACCGGCGCCATCGAAACCATCTCCCTGATCTTCCGGAAAGAGCTGGAAGATTGATTTCATTTTATTTCAACAGGAGAGAAACACCATGCACGAACCAGAGATTGAACAGGAAATGTACCGTCAGGCCGTCGCCCTGATCGAAAACCGCTACCCCACCGGCTGGGGCGGCGCCGGGGTGGTACATACCGCCCAAGGGCACTATTTCACCAGCGTCTGCCTGGATAACGCCAACGCCTCGGCGGTGCTGTGCATTGAGACCGGCGCCATGCTGGAAGCCCACAAATACAACGAAAAAGTCACCCATTGCCTGTGCCTGGTGCGGGAGGACGAAAACTCCCCCTTCCAGGTCCTCTCGCCCTGCGGCATCTGCCAGGAGCGGCTGCGCTATTGGGGCGAGGAGGTACAGGTAGCTGTCACAACGGAGGACACCACTTTAAAGTTTGTCCCCCTGAAGGTTTTGCAGCCCTATCACTGGACCCGGGCCTACCCGTGGGACGAACTGGATCACTATAAAGGCTGACTTGCGGTTGATCGGAGGAGGGATCATCTTCATGTGGCTTATCTTTGCATTGGGGTCGTCGGTGTTTGCGGCGCTGACCTCCATTTTGGCTAAAATCGGGATCGACGGGGTCAACTCCAACCTGGCCACCGCCCTGCGCACCTGCGTTGTGCTGGCCATGTCCTGGGGAATGGTGTTTATTACCCACGCCCAGAGCGGCCTACCCGACATCAGCCGGCGAAGCTGGTTGTTTCTGATCCTGTCGGGGCTTGCCACCGGCGCGTCCTGGCTGTGCTACTACAAGGCGCTCCAGATGGGCGAGGCATCCAAGGTGGTGCCCGTCGACAAGCTCAGCGTTGTGATCACTCTGGTTTTGGCCGCTGTTCTGCTGCACGAGCCCTTCACCGCAAAGTCGGTGCTGGGGTGCGTGCTGATCGGTGCAGGCACCCTGCTGATGGTGCTGTAAGACGCCCCTGTTCCTGTGGACCTTACGAAAGGAGGCCCCGCCATGAAACACAGAATCCTCGTCTTTTTGCTCTGCCTGGCCCTTCTCTGCGGGCTGGCCCCCGCCGCCTACGCGGACATAGGCCCCAAGCCCTCGGTCCATATTACCTTTGAAAATATGGACGACACCCTTTGTTATGCCACCCTGCTCTCCAAAACCAAATCCACCGGTCCCTCCTCCGCCTGGGACGGGGACGAAAACCACATCTACAACTACAATCTCGACCTGGAGATCTGGCGGGCTTTCGTGGAATACGAGGACCCGGACGGCTATTACTTTTTGCAGGAGGGCTGGCAGGTCAACGAGACAAAATCTTTCGCCTGGACCTACTACCCGCCCAGCTCTTTCAAGGTACTGCTATACTACCCTGAGACCGGCGAGTTTGTCTCCAGCGGCATCCACGAGCGGTACGCTTTCGACAGCTATTTCACCATCGACCTGGACGCCGCCGGTTCCACCCTCCCCCTGCGGAAGAGTTACGACTACACCTGGGAGACCATCTCGCTGTTGGCGCGGATCCTGCTGACCATCCTGCTGGAGCTGGGTGTGGCGCTGCTCTTCGGCTTCCGGGGCAAACAGGTGCTTTTGACCATCACAGGGATCAATGTTGTGACCCAGGTGGCCCTGAACCTGGCCCTCAACATCATCAATTACAGCCAGGGCAGCATGGCCTTCGTCTTTTTCTACCTGCTGCTGGAGCTAGTGGTCTTTGGGTTGGAGGCTGCACTCTACCTGCGGCTTCTGGGTCGGGTCAGCCCCACACCCCTCAAAAAAGGCCGGATTATCCTCTACGCTCTGGCCGCCAACGTTCTCTCCTTTGCGGGTGGGCTCTGGCTGGCCGTCCAGATCCCCGGTATCTTCTAAACCGATGAACAGTAAAAGCCCCATGGACTCACCCGTCCATGGGGCTTTCTCATTTTATACAAAGCCGGGCGAGGGGTTATCTCTCCTCAGCCAGCAGGTCGGATTGTTCCGGGTGCTGCCCGAACCAGCGCACCGCATAGGAACAAACGGGCACCGTTTTCTGGCCGGTGGCCCGGAGTTCTTTCGCCAGGGCCGTCATCAGAGCCGCTGCCACCCCCTGCCCCCGCAGAACCGGGGAAACATAGGTGGAAGTGATGGTCACTACCCCTTCCGACCGGGCCGGGAACGCCACAAAGGCAATCTCCTGCCCGGAAGGATCTTCGAGCCAAATCCGGCCAGTTCGTTTTTTAAACTCCATTGAGAACCCTCCTTTGATCGCCGGGCTGCCGGAATCTCACATCCGGCGCAGCGCTTTTTCACATTCTTTGGTGATCTGTTTCGGGGCTTCTTTGATTTCCCAGGTGGGGTTGTTCTGACGATCCAGCATCACCCGGCCATCCCGGTATTTTTTTACGATTTCCGGAAACGCGATTCCGCCGCAGATATCCGGCAGGGTGAGGGCCAGCGCCAGGGCGGACTGCCAGCGCCGGTCGGCGATGTTTTGCTCGATTTCCCGTACGCGATCCAAAAAAGTAAAACTGACGTCTGCATGGGCCATAGTGTTCTCCTGCCGGGCGGCGTGCAGCCGCTTTTATCAAAAGAAGCGCCCTCCGGCTGGATGCGGCGGGCGCTTCTTCGCAAATCTTTAAGGATTAGAGGCTGGTCATCCACAGGCCGTGGAGGTTGCAGTAGGCGTAAACCGCCACCGGCTTCTCCTCGCCCAGGTGGAACACTGCTGCCGGCTTGTCACCGGCCTTGAGGTCCTTGCGCAGGCCGCCGTTCTCGGTCTCGACGTAGATCCACTGGATCAGGTGCTCCTCCACCATGGGGTGATCCACCGAACCCACGTTGACGGTCAGAACGCCGTTCTCGTACTTGGCGACGGGCAGGTGCTTCTCACCGCTGGCCTCGACGGTGTTGGGCTCCAGAGCCTGCATCTTTTCGCCGCAGCACATCATGGGGACACCGGAGTTGTGGACAGCTTCGACAAGGTTGCCGCAGTGACGGCAGATAAAGAATTTGGTCATTGTATTTTCTCCTTCCGCTTTTGGTATTGGCGTTGGTTTGCTTCGATGGCTCTATTGTACCACAAACAAAATATTTTTCCGTAACAAAGTCACAAAACCCCAACACCCGCCCGGGCGGCGCTTATTCGGGGCGGTCCCCCGGCCGGGTGCCCCGGCCCAGCTTGATGACGGTCAGGAGATAGCTGGTCTGGAGCACACCCCAGATCACCAGCACCACAAAAATGGGCAGAAGCCCCGTTCCCATGGAAACATTGAGCATCACCAGGATGACCCAGATCACACCGCAGGCTGTGGTGGTGGCCACAAACGACTGATAGGCCGCCTGGCCGATCTGGGCCCGCTCAGCCTCGTCGCAGCTTTCCAACCATCGCTTGCGAAACTTGGTGTCGTAGACGCTGCCCTCTTTCTCCGGGTTCATCCGGCGGGTCAGATCCACCACCTTTTGCTGGAGCAGGGTCAACAGAACCAGCGAGACCACAAACACCCCTACATTCAAAAGAGGATGAGCGCAGAGGAAGGACGTCGCCAGGAAGAACAGATCCACCAGCATAGCCAAATTGTCCAGCAGCAGCGCCCAGCTCAAGCGGCGCTCAATCTGCTCGCTGGTCTCATCCTCATCGGCCGAGGCGTCCCAGCCGGCAAACTGAACCGCAGCCCGGCGATAGAGCCAGTAGCCCGGTGCCAGCAAAAACAGCCCGCTGGCCAGGATGCCCCAGGGGCTGACCAGTTCCAAAACCCACACAAGACCGGTGCGGATGGCCTCCAAAATGCCCTCGTCGGCGAACATTGCCCCCGAAAAACCCAGCACTCCACCCCCCAGCGCCGCGCCAAAAACCAGCAACAGAAACCGGGGCAGCGATTTTTTGTTGTCCTTCTTTACGGTATCATTCATGGGTTTCATCCTCCTGATAACTGAAAATGTCCTCCACCGTCACCCCGCACAACCGGGCCAGCTTGAGAGCCAGGGTCACCGAGGGGGAATAATCCCCCCGTTCGATCTGGCTGATGGTCTGGCGGGAAACCCCTGCCAAATGCCCCATCTCCTGCTGGTTGAGCCCCAGCCGGGCGCGGTGCTCCTTTAAGCGATTGTACAGCGGCATGGCAGCACCTCCCAATATGACAATCTTTGCTGTCATTATGACAAGGATTCTTGTCATTTTCAGAATATCATTGACAAGGAAAGTTGTCAATAGGAAATTTTCAGTTCTGCCGTTTTTTGTTGACAGAAAACATCCGCCCGTGCTAGAATGAGCCCAAAATACCCGGACATTTAATTGCGGGTGGAGACAGTTTTTGAGAAAGATGGAGCAGAAAAAGTATGTCGATCGAAAAAGTCAAAGATTATTTTAGACAGTATGGAATGGAGGGGCGGGTGCTGGAGTTCCCGGTCTCCAGCGCGACGGTAGAACTGGCCGCTCAGGCTTTGGGGTGTGAGCCCGGCCGGATTGCCAAAACCCTCTCCTTTCTGGTGGGGGCCCGGGCCGTGCTGATCGTGGCGGCGGGTGACGCCAAGGTGGACAATCACAAGTACAAAGCCCAGTTTGGGGTCAAGGCAAAGATGCTCTCGGCAGACGAGGTCACCGAGCTTGTGGGCCATGCCGTGGGCGGCGTCTGTCCCTTTGCGGTGAACGAAGGGGTCACGGTCTATCTGGACGAATCCCTCAAACGGTTTGATACAGTCTACCCCGCCTGCGGCAGCAGCAACAGCGCCATCGAGCTGACCATCCCGGAGCTGGAACGGTATTCCGGTTTCGCTGGGTGGATCGACGTCTGCAAGGGCTGGGCAGAGGACTGAACCCGCTGACGGCCATTTCAATGGGAGTTGCCTATGGACACCGTTTATTGGATCGAAACCCCGCGGCTGAGGCTCCGCTGCCTGACGCCGGAGGACGCCCCCGCCCTCTGGTCCTGCCGGAACGACCCTCTCTGCGCCCAATACCAGCACTGGGCGGACACCTCGCCGGAAGCCATCCGGCAGTGGATTGAGCAGTTTCGGAGCTGTCGGTTTTTGTCACAGGAACCGGAGCAGCACTACGCCATCTGCCAAAAAGAGGGGCAGATGGTGGGAGATCTGAGCTGGTTTTATAATCCATCCGACCGCTGTATCACCCTGGGGTATACCATCGCCCGGCCCTACCAGCGGAAGGGCTATGCCTTTGAGATTCTGTCGGCCCTGATCCGCCGGGCACGAGAAGAATTCCCCATGCTGGACCTGGTCGCCCTGGTGGAGCCGGAGAACATCCCCAGCATCCGCCTTTTGGAAAAACTGGGGTTTCAGCAGGAGTGCTGGGCTGAGAAAATTCATTCCTTCATTTACAGCATCCCGGCCGAAAACCAAAACGGTGCCGATGCTCTATAAAGTAAGAGGTTAATATATGGAATTTCGTCTTGCCCAAAAAGCAGATCTGCAACAGCTTCAATCTGTATACCGGGAAATTGTCCAAAATATGAACCGTCAAGGCCTCACCATCTGGGATGATATCTACCCATGTGAATTTCTTGGGGCAGATATTGAAGCCCAGCGGCTTTTTATACTGACAAATCAGGAAACCATCGTTGCCGCGTTCGCACTCTGCCGTGAATCCGCCGGGGCAAACGCCCTTTACTGGAAAACAGAAGGAACACAGCCTCTTTATCTGGACCGTCTCGGTGTCAATATCCACTATACCCGACAAGGCATCGGGAGCCGAATGCTGGCCTATGCCCAGAATGTCGCCCGGATTTGGGGTGCGGATTGTCTGCGATTGTTTGTAGTGGAATCCAATCTGGCTGCACGCCGGCTCTATGAAAAAAGCGGCCTGGTTCAGGCGACGGGTGTTTACGAAGAAGCCATTGATTCAATTTGTACCCTGCGAGAATATGGCTATGAAATTATTCTCTAAGAGAAGAATCTCTTCAATAAAAATTAGCTGATCCGGCAGCAACCCAAAATAAACCTTGAAAAAAGCCGGGGGTTTTGTTTTGGGCGTGGCTATGATAAAATGAGAAAAAGCACCGCCGAAAGGAGCGATTTCCATGGACGAACAACAGCGGGAAGAAAAAATACGACGTTGGTTTGAGATGTGGCTGATCCAAAAGGACCTGGAGATGGAAAATATCTTTGATCCCCAGCTGCATTACATTGAGAGTTGGGGTCCCGAATACCATGGTTTGCCTGTTCTCCAGCACTGGTTTTGGGAGTGGAATGCCCGGGGCAAGGTGCTGGCCTGGGAGATCCGGCAGTTTTTCCACCGGGAGAACCAGTCGGTGGTGGAATGGTACTTCCACAGCCAGATGAAGGATGGTTCCGAGGACGAGTTCGACGGGGTTTCTCTGATCGAATGGACGAAGGAGGGCAAGATCCGGGTATTAAAAGAATTCGGCTGCAACCGCAGCCGCTATAACCCCTATGAGAATGGCTCTAAACCGGTTTTTCGGGATGAGAAAGTTCTCTGATTTTGACCCTCTTTACATGGGCGATCATTCGTGCTACACTAAAAGCCAGACAGGGCCGGCGGAAAGTGCCCCCCAAAACCAATTACAAAGCAGGAGATTCTGCACCATGAACAAGCCGATCTGACAAAACAACAACTTTTCGCGGCGTCGCCCTTTGGGGTGGGGCCTGGTTGTTGTACGCAATTTTGCGCCTTTGTCAGGAGGCTTGTTTTATTATGCTTAAAAAGAATATTCGTTTGCTCTACCTGCTCTGTTTTTTGCAGGGCATGGTTTTTTACGGGCCGATTGCCACCCTCTACCGCCAGGCGCGGGGGGTGACCATTGGGCAGATTACCTTGATTGAAAGCATCAATCTGGGTCTGAGCCTGTTGTTGGAGATCCCCTGGGGTGTGGTGGCGGACAAGATCGGTTACAAGCGGACCTTTGTGTTTTGCACCTGGCTCTATTTCGCTTCCAAACTGGTATTCTGGCAGGCGGAGGGGTTCGGCTGGTTTCTGGCCGAACGGCTGATGCTGAGCGTGGTGATCGCCGGGCTCTCGGGGGTGGACAGCACCATCCTCTATCTCTCCTGCGGGCGGCCCGGGACACCGGGGGCCCTGGACTCTCAAAAAGTCTTTGGGGTCTGGGACAGCATGGGCACCGCCGGTCTGCTCTTTGCCTCGGTAGTCTTTTCGGTCTGGGTAAAAGAGGATTATTCCCTGGCCGCCTTTTTAACCGTTCTGAGCTATGGCGCCGCAGCTTTGCTGGCGCTGGGGATTGAGGACGTGGAAGCTCCTGCCTCCTCCGGCGAGAGTTCCGCCGAAGGATTCGGGAGCGTATGGAAAGAAATCTTTCAAAACCGCAGCCTGATCCTCTTTCTGGCGGCGGGTGCCCTGCTGGGAGAAACCCATCAGACCATCACCGTCTTTCTCAACCAGCTGCAATACGAGGCCTGCGGTATGACCAGCGGAGTGATTGGCCTGGTCTACATTGCGGCCACTCTGCTGGGGATGGCCGGGCAGTATTCTTCCGAAGCAACTCATAAACTGGGGCTGCCCCGGGCGCTTTTCGGGTTCAGTGGATGCGCTGCTGCCGCCTGTCTGGTGCTGGCCTTCACCCGCTCGGCCGGGGCGTCGGTGGGGGCCATCCTGCTGCTGCGGCTCTCCCACAGCCTGTTGCTGCCCCTGCGGATGCAGATTCAAAACCAGAGCATCCAGACCAAAAACCGCGCCACGGCCCTGGGCGTGCAGACCATCTTCACCGACGGGATCGCCGTGGGCACCAATCTGGCCTTTGGCCAGCTGGCTGAGCGAAGCCTGCCGGGGGCTTTCCTCTTCGGGGCGGGGATCTCAGGGCTGTCGGTGGTTCTGCTGGCGGTATGGTACCGCGCTCATCGCCGCAGGACTCGGGCGGCTCAGTAATCTGCCGGACAATTATGTTTCGATTTACAGGCAGAAAACCCATCTGAGAGAGTGGTTTTCTGCTTTTCTTTTTCCCCGGGCAGATTGAAAAGAGACAAATTCATCACTTTCCCATTGACACGCTCGTCTCATGGTGATATATTTATCTCATAAAGTGATAAATATATCTCTTTTTTGGAGGCGTGTTCCTATGAAAAGCAATCAAGCAAAAATTTTTGCAGTCCTGGGCGGAGTTTGTGCTCTCGCCATGGCAGTGTCGGTCTGGTATTCGGTCCGCTTCAACGGCGGGCGGCTGGTGGAACCCATGGACTTCTCGTCCTATGCCTTCCGCCCCCAGGATCTGCCCATGATCCTCTCCCTCTCAGCCCTGACTCTCTACATCCTGTGTCTCGCGGGTTGGTGTCTGCGGGCGGCGTTTGACACCCGCCGCCGGGCCGAAGCAGCCCATACCACCCGTGCCCTCAACCCAAAGCTGGGCTTTTTGGGGCTGTTTGGCTTTCTGGGGTTCGGGGCCTTTTGGACCTACCCAAGGGATGGGAGCATCTTCCCGGTGGTGTTCTTTGTCTTTTTCGGGTTCTTTGGCTTTTTCTACGAGGGCAAGATGTCCAACACCCTGATGGATGAACGGTACCAGGAAAACAAACAAAAAGCCTCGGCCCGGGCGGACGCCCTGGCCCTCCGGCTCATCCTGATTTTTACGGTGATTCTGTCCCAGGGGCGGTTTTTGGGCAGCATGGAGCGTGCCCTGGTGGTTTATCTTGGGCTGGTCTGCCTGACCTTGGCGCTGGATCTTTTTCTGGGTGAATACCTGCTCTACCGCTACGACCACGACGAACTTACGGGCGAAAGCGAGGGCTGACCCATGCCGGAATTTGAATGCAGGCTGAAAACTTTCCGCCAGCAAAAAGGGCTGACCCAGGAGCAACTGGCTGCCCTGGTGGGGGTTCGGCGGGAAACCATCATGCGGTTGGAAAAGGCCCAGTATAACCCCTCCCTCAAGCTGGCGGTGGACCTCTCCCGGGCGGTGGGGGCCCCCATCGAGGAAATTTTTATCTTTGAGTGAAAACTATTTTTATAATCCGAAACCGGCCCAGTGCGTTCCAGAGAGCGCACCGGGCCGGTTTTTCGTGTTTGGTTTCAGGAGTGAGATTCATCCGGGCCAGCAGGGTCCGGATCTGGGATGTGGACCAGCACATCCTCCACCGGGCAGGAGAGGATATTACACAAATCGTTCAGGGTTACTGTGGAGATATTCCGCCCCTGCTTGAGGGAATCCAGGGTGCCGCGGCTGAAATGATAGGTTTTGATGAGGGTGTAGGTGGTAATCCCCTTGCGCCGCATCGTCTCCCATAATGGTTCGTAAGAAATCATGCCCGGCCCCCTTTCCTTTTTCTTTTAGTATAGAGTCCACAAACAACTTGCATATTCCCGAAATATAGGGTATATTGATATACAGTTGAGATTTTATCGCCAAAGGAGGCTGCCATGATCGAAGAAAATATCCGGGACTGGCTTTTTGCCATTGAAGATGCTCGGCAGGGCCTGCTCGCTCCGCATTGGCAACAGGCATATATCCATGAAATGGAACAATCCCTTGAACCGGAGGCTTGCTATTTCTTTTTACCAACGCTGCGCGCAGCGATCCAGAGCAGACCCCAAATCTCAGATGAAGACGCTGCCCGCCAAGAATTGGATCGTTCCGGTTCTCAATTGCTATTTTTCTTTGAGCATGACTACCGCACGATGGTTGAACTTGTTTTTGTGCCTATGCGCCATATTTACACGGTTTATTTGGCCCTTGATTTACGCCAGTCTAACATTAAGATACGGCAGGATGCCTGGCTTATTGAGGAAAGGTTGGACATCTGGCGAAGAGAACAAGGCTTATCTTTTGACAAAACAAGCACCCTTTCCTATCCCGCCCACTTCCCAACAAAGCAAACCTACTCCTCTTTAGAACAAGCATTAAACTATCTCTACACTGTATTGCACTGGCCTGAATTGCTTTAACTTCTTTGTTTCACAACATGAAAAGAATCCGTGCTGTCCTGTTCGGCGCACGGATTTTCTTTTGGGTCAGAGAGGTCGGCCCAGTTCTTCCCGGCTGGCGGTAAGGGCTGCGGCAATCACCTGATCCATATCGTAATATCGATATTCCCCCAACCGCCCCCCAAAGCGCACTCGGGGTTCTGCGGCGGCCAATTCCTGATACTCGGCCCGAAGGGCTTCATTTTTAATGTTGTTCACCGGGTAATAGGGCTCGGCCCCCGGCTGCCATGCAGCGCTGTATTCCCGGCTGATGACCGTTTTATCCAGCTCAGCCCCATCGGCCCCCCGGCCAAACTGGAACCACTTGTGCTCGATGATCCGGGTCCAGGGGGTCTCCCGGTCGGTGTAGTTGACCACCGCGTTCCCCTGGTAATTGGTCTGGGGCAGAACCGCCTCCTCAAAGGTGAGAGAGCGGTATTCAAGGCTGCCCAGCCGGTACCCAAAGTAGGCATCCAGCGGGCCGGTATAAATCACCCGCTTTGCCAGGATGTCCAGCCAGGGCTTACAGGCCAGGTAATCCACCCCCAGCCGCACCTCGGCCCCCGCCAGCATCCGGGCGATCAAGGCAGTATACCCCTCCTCCGGCACCCCCTGGTACCGAGCATCGAAATAGTCGTTGTCATAGGTCAGCCGGACCGGCAGCCGCCGGATGATAAAGGGCGGCAGCTCCCGGCAGGGGCGGCCCCACTGCTTTTCGGTGTAGCCCTGGACCAGCTTTTCGTAGAGGTCCCGCCCCACCAGGGCAATGGCTTGCTCTTCCAGGTTGCAGGGCTCGCCGGTGATCTCCCGGCGCTGAACCTCCAGCTTGGCCTGGGCCTGTTGGGGACTGACAGTCCCCCACATCTGATAAAAAGTATACATGTTAAAGGGCAGCGAATAGAGCTCCCCTTTGTAATTGGCCACCGGGCGGTTGACAAACCGGTTGAACCGGGCGAAACGGGTGATATAGTCCCAGATTTCCGGGTCGTTGGTGTGGAAAATGTGGGCGCCGTATTTGTGGACGGTGATCCCCTCCACCTGTTGGGTGTAGAGGTTGCCCCCGATTTGGGGGCGCTTTTCCACCACCAGGACTCGTTTTCCTTGCTCCATAGCCTGCTGGGCAAAAACGGCCCCATAGAGCCCCGCGCCCACCACCAGATAATCGTACAGCATTGTTTGTTCCTTTCTCTCCCCGTTCAATAGATTTGGAGGGGGAATTTGTACTTTCGCAGCAGAGCGGTGATCCCCACGGCCGCCAGGGCCGAGCCTGCCACACGCAGTCCATAGAGGACCGCCGCCCCTGCCTCGGACCCGAAGAAGGCCGGGCCGCCCAGCTGCCAGGCCCCATACAAAACCAGATAGTTCACCGGATCGGCCCAGAGGTAAAGCCCGAAGGTGTACCCCGCCCAGCGCCGGGCCCTCTCCCCCACCCCCCGGCTGCGGGCCAGCCGGGCCGCCAGCTCCCAGACCCAGAGAGTGCCCAGCAGCGGCAGGAGGGAAACTTCCAGCAGCCAGCCGCCCCAGGGCAGCCGCTCCACCGCCACCCAGGCCCCGAAAAAGAGGACGGTTTCGAGGTGGAGCAATCCCCGCCCGAACCTCCTCCGCAGACGGCGGGTCACCGGGTCCATCCAACGGCCGAGCCAGAACCAGACAAGATATTTAAAGGGGTTGCCCGCCGGGGTCCAGGGACGGAAATACCGCCAAAACACTAACCCCGCCAGAAAGGCCAGAGCCGCCAGCCCGAACTGCCGGGCCGGGCTCTGGATCCGGGTGACCAGGAGATGATCCAATAGAAAGACCAGGAATAGCGCCTCCAAAAACCAGAGATAGACCCCCTCGGGGAAAAAGATCTGCACAAGAGCCGCCCCCAGCGGGTGGGCCTGGCCTGCGTAATAACCTGACACCCACTTGAGGGGAATGTTCCAGGCCAGCCAGACAAAGCAGAGAGGTGCCAGCAGCCGCCGGGCTTTGGCCGCCGCAAGCCGCCCGAGGGAAGGATATTTTCCCCGGCGCAGTTCCAGGGCGAACACCGCCCCCGAAAGGCAGAAATAGGCCGGCATATGGAAGGTATAGATCCAGCTCGAAAGCCCGGATATCACCCCATGGAACACGGTATCCCGCCCCAGCAGCCCGCCGTAATCCACCCCGCCGAAAGTTGTCTCCAGGGTGTAAAAGCTGCCGTGGCCCAGCACCACCAGCGCCGCCAGAATCACACGGAGAACATCCAACTCCACCCGGCGTTTTTCCATCCGATCTTTCTCCTTTCAGAGCGAATTATTTTCCCGGCAGGCGGGTTTTCCGGCGGAGCAAAGCCAAGAGCTCCAGGGCCAGAGGTTCCCGGGCCGCCAGATGCACCAGACTATAGCTGCCGAAAAAGAGGCCCGCCGACAGGGCCAGGGCAAAAAACGGGGGCAAGTCCAGGGCCTTGACCCAGATCGAGGCCAGACACCCAGCCCCCAGCGCCCCGGCCAGCCGCGCCAGGGGCAGCCGGACCGAAGCCAGCTGATCCCGGAGGGCCCGGCGCTGGATGGCCCAGACCACCGTCTCCGCCAACAGGGTGCCCAGGGCCGCCCCCACCGAGGAAAGCCCTGGAATCAGCAAAAAGTTTGCCGCCAGATTTACCGCCGCCCCCGCCAGCTCAGAGCGGAGCACCGCCTTCTCCCGCCCCAGAGGCACCAGCATCTGCAATCCCATCACGTTGGTCAGCCCCACCAGCACCAGCACCGGTAGGATGATCTGCATGGGCAGCACCGCGGCGGCGTAGGCCCCGCCGGAGAGAAAGAGAATCGATTCCCGGGCAAACAGGATAAAGTAGAGGGCCAATGGCGGCGCCGCCAGCCAGACAAAGCGGAGGGCCTTAGCGGCCATCTGTTCAAACTGATCCCGGCGGCCCTGCTGGATGTAATAGGCCGCCCGGGGCAGCAGCACCACCCCCAGGGAGGTGACGACACTGACCAAAATGGATTTGATCTTGACCGCCGCGTGGTAGTAACCCACCTCCCGGTCGGTCTGGAGAAACCCCAGCATGACGGTATCCAACTGGGTGTAGAGGGTGGTGGCGCAGGACATGGCGAAAAACACACCCACCGGCCCCAGGTGCCGCCCCAGATGATAGTCCCCCACCGGCCGCAAGCCCACAAATCGCCGGGCGTTGAGAAGGTTCAAAACGCTGGAACCGGACAGGGCGATCAGACTCACCGCGCCGTATATGAGAACATCTTCCGGACGGTGGACCAGGGCAAAGACCGCCCCCAGGCTCACCACTTTAAAGAAGATGGACCGGGCGGCGATGTAGGCGTACTGTTCCAGGGCCTTATAGAGCCACTCCATCCCGATAGCGTTGAAAAGGATGGTCAGGCTCATGATAAAATACAGCTCCCGTTCAGCCCGCAGTTTGGGCACCGCCCATACCAGGGCGAAAAGTGCCCCATAGGCCGCCGCGCTCATGATGAGGTTGAGCAAGGTCAGCTCCTGCACCGTCCGGGTTAGCTCGGTTTTCCGGTCTCGGAGGGCGGCGCAGACCCGGATGCCATAGGTGGGGATGCCCAGCTGGGCAAAGATGGCAAAATAGGACACCAGCGAACTGGCAAAGGAGACCTTGCCCATTCCCTCCGGCCCCAGGACCCGGGATACATAGGGGAAGCTAACCAGCGGGAAAAGCAGCGAGGAGGCGGTCAGCACCGCATTCATGAAGAAATTCCACTTGAGGGATTTGGGTTTTTCCGCCATAAAATTCACCGCCCCGCCGCCGGGGGCCCGGCTTTGGCCCGATAGTCCAGCAGGGCGCAGAACAGGGCCATCACAAAAAACTGGTCGTGGATATACCAGTGAATATCAATGAAAATCGTCATCAGCATGTACAGCGGGAAGAGCAGAAACAGATAATGATTCTGTTGGCGATAGATCCGCCACCCTTTGCGCAGCATCACGCTCCAAAGAGCCGCCACCCAGAGCACCCCCAGCACTCCATAAGAATAGAGGATGGAGAATACCCCGCCGTCGGCGAAGACGAACGCCCCCCAGTTGAGGTAGGTACGGTACGGTGTGGAGGCATAGGCATAGGCCATCTCGGAGGAAACCCACCCCGAGCCCAAAAGCCACCGGGCCCGGGAATTTTCCAGAATAAAATCAATTAGAACGCCCCGGACACTCAGGGAGCGGTCGCCGCTCAAGAGATAGACGATGCTCTGCTGCAAAAAGTTGGAACTGCGGTAAAGCAGCCAGGCGCAGACCACTGCGGCCAGAAAGAGCGCCGTCTTTTTGGCTGAGACCTTTCGCCAGAGAAGAAAGCCCGCAAAGCTCGCCAGCAGCATCCCGCCCAGGGTGGAGCGGAACTGCTGGACGAAGGTCACCTCGAAAAGCACCGCTGCCATCAGCCCCAGAGAGAGCAGACGCCGCCGGCCATTGAAAAAATTATTGAGGGCCCAAAAGTAGGCCAGCACCATCAGCACCACCGGGAAATAATACCGGACCATCCCCAGCCGTTTGGTGGTAGGGATATAAGTGAAATTCACCTGCCCTGCCAGCAGAGACTGGGCAATGCCGATGCCCACCTGCACCACCGCAAGAAAGACAAAGCCCCCGATCAGGGCAGGATAGACCGAAGGGTGGCGCCTGAGGGCGTACTGAAAGACAAAAAAGGCCAGGCCGTAGATCCACCACTGCATCTGCCCATAGAGCGAATGGAGAAAGGACGCGTCCCCATAGCGGGCCACCTCCACCAGGGAGGCCATCACGGAAAGGCCCAAAGGAGCCGCCATTAAAAGGGTGAGAGCACTTTTTTCCAGCCGGAGCTTCCGGGCCCAGAAGATGACATAACCTGCCATCCCGAGCACCAGCCCATAGGCCAGGTAGTTATAAAAAGAATGTTCCGGGGCCAGATAGAGCAGATTTTGGCTCAGGATATAGACGGCCATCAGGGCCGCCGTCAAGAGCCCCGGTTTGTGAATTCGTAGTTCCATGGTTTTCCCCGTTCCGTGCCGCATTTACAGGCGCTGGCGCCGTGCGTCAAAGGCGGCACGATTGTATCTGCCGAGCCCATAGGCCCATAGGCCGCCCAGGACGGCCCGGAGTTTACGGCCCCGGTACTTCACCCCGGGACGCAGGAGCACCCGCCCGCACTCCCGCAGCGCATCGGCGCAGAACCGCCGGGCGGCGGGCCTGCCCTCGTAGGCGGCCTTGTTAAGGAGGGTATTGCGGTAAAAATAGGTGTAGAAGCCGATCCGGGCCGGATTATTCTCGGTGAGGACCGACAGCTTTTTGGTTTCAAAACGTTTGTGCAGCACCCGGCTTTGGCCCGTGAGATAGGCGGGGCCATAGTACCGGGTCAGCCGCAGGGTGTATTCGGTGTCGTCCCCCCAGAGAAAATACCAGTCCAGGGGCAACCCCACCGCCTGGACCGCCTGGGCCCGGACCAGCAGGGAGACAAAGGTGGCGGACTGGATCTTGACCCGTTGCTGCTGGAGACCGAAATACCAGTCCGGGTAGCCGTTGGCGGTGGGGGTCAGGTCCAGGGCGGGCAGGTTCATGGGCTCGCCCCCCGGGCCAAACACCGTGCTGGCCAGAAAGCTGGTTTTCTCCCCCGCTTCTTCGGCGGCGGCACAGAGCCCCGCCAGGGCGTCCGGGGCGGGGATGGTGTCGTCGTCCATCAGCCAGATCCAGTCGCAATGGGGCCAGGCCCGGCGAATCCCCTCGCAGAAGCCACCTGCCCCGCCGGTGTTCCGGTCCAGCCGCTCATATTGTATGAGGGGCTGGCAAAAGGGCCCGCCCGGGGCGAAGAGTGCGGGGGTGCCGTCGGTGCTGGCGTTGTCCAGCACCAGAACCCGGTCCGGCCGTCGGGTCTGGCTCAGCACCGCCTCGAGGCACTCGCAGAGAAGCGCGCGCCGGTTGTAGGTGACAATCAGTGCATAAACGGTCAATGGTTTTCTCCTTTCGGCAGGCATTGTGTCAGGCTTCAACCCGCCCGCTCCGGCCCAGAATCCTCCGCCCAAAGAGCTTGGCGGTGCGAATCAGGGTATAGCCGGGCCGCCGGACCAGAGCCCGGGCGGTAAAGCAGCAGAACGCGCCGGGGCGGCCCTCCGCCAGCGCCGCGGCCTGGAGCCCCAGGGCATGCTCGGCGTACACGGCGGCCCGCTGGGCCGGACCCAGGGCGGCGAGCTCGAGGCGGTATTTTTCGAGGTACTGGCGCTTGGTCTTTTGAAAAGCCTCGAGACTTGGGCGGTTTGTCCCCAGCTCGTGCTTTGTCAAGAGAACTTCCGGCAGGGCCAAAAGACTGTACCGGCGGAAATACCGCACCAGAAATTCATAGTCCTGGTGCCGCCGGAAGTTCTCGTCGAAGCCCCCCAGTTCCCGCACTACCCCCGCCCGGAGAAAGAGGTTTGACCCCGAGGACAGAGGGAAAGCCGCCGCCAACGTCTCAGCCAGAAAATTGCCGCTTTTGATGTGGGTACGGCGGCGAACCAGCCGCCCGCCCTGCCAGATCTCGCAGCCTGTATATACCCCGGCCCAGGGGTCCGGCGCCCCTTCCAGAGCGGCGAGGCAGCGTTCCAGCCGCTGGGGAGCGTATTCGTCGTCACTGTCCAGAAAGGCGATGTACTCCCCCGCTGCCCGGGCGATGCCGGTGTTCCGGGCCGCTGCGCCGTTCCGGTTCCGGTCGTGCTGGAGATAACAAATCCGGCCGTCCTCTCGATAAATCGTCATCGCCGCCCCGGTACTGCGGCGGGCCTCGGTCGCTGGATCGTTGTCGTCTACCACGATCAGCTCCCAGTGGGGGTAGCTTTGTTGCAACACGCTCTCGATGCTCCGGGGGAGGAATGCCGGGTCCCCGTAGGTGGGCAGAATCACCGAAACTTTGGGTCTCATTTTCCGCCTCCTTCTCCCCGCAGCAGCTGCCGCCCCCGCTTGAGGGCCTGCCAGCTGCCCATCACCGGGCGGCTGTGCTTGAGTCGGATCACCGGCGCCCGCCAGCGGTTCCGGCGAATGTAGGGGGCGAGAAATTCCCGACGGATCGCCGGATCTGCCGCGTCGCAGTACCGCCACCAGTGTTCCGCCATGGGGAACCGCCGGCTCAGCCAGGGCTTCTGAGGCTGGGCATAGTGAACCACCGCCGGGGCCCGGTAAGCTGCCCGGACTCGGGCTTCTTCCTCCCGGGATAATAACCCCGGAGGGAGGGTGTCGGGGCCGTTGAGGGGGCAGACGTTATATTTCCGCGGGGCATGGGCGATCCCGCCGGCACAGAGGGCGTTTAAAATATCCTGATCCTGATAGGGGTAGTTTTGCGCTACCCGCTCGAGGAACCGGGGCACAAGATCATCCCGCCGCATCTTTTCCAGGTTACACACCAGCACCCCGGCGTTGATGTACCCATCCAAATTTTCCAGCCCCAGGAGAGCCGCGTGGCGGGCCCGGGCCTCCCCTTTTAAACCGGGCAGAGCCGGGTTGCCCGCCACCACTCCCGCCAGATAGGAATCTTCCGGCAAGGAGAGGTAAAGCCCGGTCAAATCTTCTTCCACCACCAGATCGGCGTCGAGGTAGAGGCACCGGCCCCACTGGGGCAAAAGCTCGGGCAGCAAGAGCCGGTAATAGGTGGCGGGAGTGATATAGGAAATCTGCATTTTGGCGTTCTCGAACTGCTCCCTCATTTCGATCCATTCCACCCGGCAGCGGCCCGGGCACCCCAGCGAAGAGAGCAGCCGCCGCCCGGCCTCCGGTAGCCCCACCGGGATCATAAAATAAAGAACCAGTTCTGTTTCCGGGCGGGTATTCTGCACCAGCGAAAAGGCCGCCACATAAGCAGGAACGAGATAATTTTCATCGGCCGCAAAAACGACCGGCAGGGTCAAAGACTTCATTCCCGGCTCCTTTCCGAGGGGTTTTTGGGGATAAGTTTGCGGTAAAGGGCCTGATACTCCCGGCTCATCCGCTGGGCACTGAAACAGGTCCGGGCCACCTGGCCAGCCCTCCGGCCCCGTTCCGCCTGGTCGGCGCGCAGCACCCGATCCATGGCGGCGGCCAGCTGATCCGGCCGCCCCAGAGGGTAAAGCCAGCCGCAGCCGGGGTCAGGGGCCAGGGCCTCTCTGTGCTGAGGGATATCCGACGCTAGGACCGGCAAGCCGCAGGCCATAGCTTCCAGCACGCCGTTGGGCAGCCCCTCGGAACGGCTGGTGGTCAGATAAATGTCCGACGCCCGGAGATAGTCGCTGACGTTGGTCACCCGGCCTGGGAACAGCACCCCTTCGGCCTCGCCGAAGGTCCGGCGCAGAGGTTCCAGGTCCGGGCCATCCCCCAGCAGCACCAGCGCCGCCTCAGCCCGGCCTTCCATCTTTAAAAATCCTTCGATGGCCTCCTGCTGGTTTTTCCGCTGGATAAAGCCGCCCCCATAGACAAACAAAACCTTCTCTTTCGGCAGGCCCAGCCGGGCCCGGAGGGCGGTGCGGTCCGGCCCAGCCTCGGGCCAAAGTCCCAGTTCCACCCCGTTGCAGATGCAGGGAAAATCCAGCCCGCAGCGGGTGCGGTAGATTTGGCGCAGGCTCTCGGAGCAGACCACAAAGGGCTCCCCCCGGGCCGCCTGATGCCGGATCAGTCTCAGATCCAGCCGGGCCAGGGCCGGGCCGATCCATCTGCCGTACTGGTCGGGGTAGTCTGCGGGGCAGTCGTTTCGCAAGGTGGTCAGGTGCATCCCCTGCCGCCAGCCCAGGGTCATCCGGTAAGGGGGCATCCCCACAGCGTGGACGATGTCCGGTCCCAACTGGCGGAGAATCCGCCCCACCGCCCTTCGGCCCTGGAGGATCGACTGCGCCCGGCTCAGCCCCGCCGAAAAAATGGGCACCCCCAGGGCCCTGTATTCTTCCAGCAGAGTGTTGTCCGGCTCCTCAGGCCAGAGGGTGACGAGAAACGGCTCAAATGCCCCCCGGTCCAGGTAGCGCAGAAGGTTGAGGGTCTGCTGGATGGGCCCCGTCTTTTTGCAGTTGGTAACCACATAGGCCAGCTTGATTTTTCTCATGGCCAGACCTCTCACTGGGGGAACAAGCCGCGCACCAGTGCGTCCAGTTCCCGGTTAAATCGTCCGTTATTCCGGGGTATCTCCCCCGCTGCGGCCCCGGCCAGGGTATCATACCGGGCCAGCACCTCCCCCAGGCGGTCCACCTCTTCCACCGGGAGAATCAGCCCCATCCGCCGGGAGACCTCCCGGGCGAACTCCACCTGATGGTCGTTGACGTGCTCCCCGTATTGCTTTTGCCGGGGCACCACCACCGGGGTTTTGCCCATCTGGAGAGGGAGCATAAAGCTGGCCGGGCCGCCATGGGTCACGACGATCCGCGCCCGGGACATCTGTTCCACCATCTGCCGGTAGGGCAGCATCCTGGCCCACCCGCAGGCCTTGGGCTGATAATCCGAGCAGCCGGTCTGGAGGAATACTTCTTCCTGAATTGCGCCCTGCCGACGCAGTTCATCCACCGCCCGGAGCAGCCGGTCAAAGGGCTGCTCATGGGTGCCTACTGTCACAAAGATCATGGGTTTTGCCCTCCTATCCTCAGAAAATACTGCCCAAGCATTTCGCCCGGGGATAAACCTGGGTCTGTTCCTCCCACTGGACGATGAACTGGTCTGCAATCGGGTAGACCAGCCGCCCGGTCAGGGTCGGTTTATGGATCCGATCAAACACCTCCACATAGACCAGCTTCGCCCCCAGCAGCTTGCCCAGGTAAAAAAACGGCACTGCCACCGCCGCCCCGCTGGAAACAATCAGGTCCGGTTTTTCCCGCCGGAGCACCCGCCAGGCCAGCCAGGTATTTTTTAAAAGGGCTTTCAGGCTGCGGTTGGTCGGGTAATAACAGGGGTACATCCGCTCCCCCTCCAAGAGGCTGCGGGCATCCTCTTTATCAAAGGTCACCCAAAACCGTTCCCGGTCGCCCCAAAGGGGCCGCAGCAAATAGAGATGGGCCAGGTGGCCGCCGGAAGACCCCACCATACAGAGTTTCATCTTTCTCTCCTCCTCAATCCCGCAGGAACACATCCCGCGTATAGACTTTTTCCCGGATATCGTCCAGGCAGCGGTCATAGCGGTTGGCCACCACGGCATGACTGCGTCGTTTAAACTCGGCCAGATCGTTTACCACCGGACTGCCGAAAAAAGTCTCCCCATCGGGCAGGGTGGGTTCATAAACAATCACGGCGGCGCCCCGGGCCTTCACCCGTTTCATGACCCCCTGGATGCTGCTCTGGCGGAAATTATCGCTGTTGGTTTTCATGGTCAGGCGGTAGACTCCGATCACGATTTCTTTCTCCCGGGCGCCGGTCCAGCCATCGCCGGTCTGTTCAAAGCCCGCCAGCTGGAGCACCCGGTCGGCAATAAAATCCTTGCGGGTGCGGTTGGAGGCCACAATGGCCCCGATGAGGTTTTCCGGCACGTCGGCGTAGTTGGCCAAAAGCTGTTTTGTATCTTTGGGCAGGCAATAGCCGCCATAGCCAAAACTGGGGTTATTGTAGTGGGCGCCGATCCGGGGGTCGAGGCAGACCCCCTCCACAATCTGGCGGGTGTCCAGCCCTTTTAGTTCGGCATAGGTGTCCAGCTCGTTGAAGTAGCTCACCCGGAGGGCCAGGTAGGTGTTGGCAAAGAGTTTCACCGCCTCGGCCTCCGAGTAGCCCATCAGCAGGGTTTCTACCTCCGGTTCCAGGGCGCCCTCCTGCAAGAGGGCCGCAAACTCCCGGGCCGCCGCTATAAGGGGCTCATCTGAAAGGTTGGTCCCCACAATGATCCGGCTGGGATGGAGATTATCGTAGAGGGCTTTGCTCTCCCGCAGAAATTCGGGGCTGAACAAAATCTTGCAGCCGTATTTTTCCCGCAGCTGGGCGGTGAACCCCACCGGCACCGTGGATTTGATGACCAGGACCGTCTCCGGGTTCGCGGCCAGGGCCTGGCCCACCACCGCCTCCACTGCTGAGGTGTCGAAAAAGTTCTTTTTGCTGTCGTAATTGGTGGGGGCGGCAATCACCACAAATTCGGCGTCCCGGTAGGCCGCCGCCCCGTCCAGGGTAGCCGTCAGGTCCAGATCTTTCTCGGCCAGGTACCGCTCAATGTATTCGTCCTGAATCGGCGAGCGCCGGTGGTTGATCAGCCGGACCTTCTCGGGCAGAAGGTCCACCGCCGTCACAGAATTGTGCTGGGCCAGCAGCACCGCCAGGGACAGGCCCACATAACCTGTGCCCGCAATCGCAATTTTTCGGTTCATCCGTTCTCCCTCCGGGTCTTGGGGCGGGGTATTAAGCTCCGTACCGCCGGAACACCGCCGCCGCTGTTTTCAGGATCAGCTTCCAGTCGGTCCAGAAGCTTTGTTCCTGTATGTATTTGAGATCGAGCTCCATCCATCGGGCAAAGCTCAGCTCATTTCGCCCAGGCTGTACCTGCCAGTAGCAGGTCAGGCCCGGGGTCACATAGAGCCGCTGCCGCTCATACCGGGTGTACTGTTCCACCTCCCGGGGCAGCGCCGGGCGGGGCCCCACAAAACTCATCTCGCCTTTCAGGATGTTGATCAGCTGGGGCAGCTCGTCGATGCTGGTACTCCGGATCCAGCGCCCCACCCGGGTGATCCGGGGGTCGTGTTTCATCTTGAACACTGGGCCATCCATCTCGTTCTGGTCCAAAAGACTCTCCAGCCGGGCTTCGGCGTCCGGGACCATGGAGCGGAACTTCCAGAGCCGGAAGAGCCGCCCGTCCCGGCCCACCCGCTGCTGGACAAACAACGGACTGGCCCCGGGGCTGTCCAGCCAGATCGCCAGAGCCACCGCCCCCAAAAAGGGCGAAAGCACCACCAGCGCCGCCAGCGCAAGAACCACATCCTGCACCCGGCGGCACACCCGGTAGAGCCGCCGCTTTTGCCGAAGCTCCGCCGGGTCAAACCAGTAAATATGGGTGGTTCTCTCCCCCGGAGCCGTCCGTTCCGGCCCGGACTCGGCCAGCGCAGCGTTAAAATCGGCCTTTGGCTGGGGCCGAACCCACATTCTGATGGATCGCATAAGAATCTCCTTCCCTATTCCCGCCGAATCCACGTACAAAAAAGGAAGGCTGCTCTCCTTGGCGTTTTACACGTTCGGAAAGCAGCCTTTTGGTATCCCTGGTTTATCCTGGATGGATCGGTGCAGCTACCAGAGAGCGGCTGCTCTTATTCCCCCAGAAAACGCGATCGGATGGGGTTAAGCCTGCGTACGGGTCATGAGCATGACAGGGCCGGAGGTTGTCACCGACAGGTAGACCACGCCGTCCACCACCCGGACCGGAACGATGCGGGAGTTGCCGGCACGATCCCAGCAGATGGCGACCATCTGGACGCCGTCCGCCACGCCGGGCACAGCGATGGCCACATCCACACTGCCGTTGGCGGCGATCACGCCGGCCGCACCCGCCGAGGCCGCAATATCGTACAGGGCCAGCGGGGTGTAGGCGTCCGCCGGGGCGCCAACGGTGGCGTCAAAAGCCGCCGCTGCGGCAGGGGCGGTAGCTGCCAGCAGCTGGCTCACCGAGGGGGCGGCGTTGACCTGATTGTACAGGCTGTTCAGCTGGCCGTTGGCCGCATAGGACAGGCCGCTGGAAGTGGCGGCACCTGCCATCTGCTCGGCGGTCAGGCCGGGGTTCGCCGCGTTGAGGGCGGCATTGGCGGCCAGAGTCTGGGACAAGGGGGTCACCTGGATGATGGCATCCTGAGAGCTCTCCACCTGGACGGCAGAACCGGTAGCCGGGTCCACCGCAGGGGCCGAGGAGACCGACACCGTAGAGCCTGCCGGGGTGGTGATGACGGGGTGCGCCACCCCCACCTCGTTCTGGGTGCGGCTGGGGTACCACTCGGCTGCGAGGGCCTGGCCCCCCAGCGCCGCCATGGCCGCCGCCAGCGAGACGCTGGCCAGACCGATTACAAACTTTTTGTTCATCTGTTACTTACCTCCATTGGTAGTTGGTTTATTGTGCGAATGACCATAGCCGTAGCCATAATCACTGCTACCATAATAACGGTGGTAGTACGCATTGGAGCGGCTGCCCACGTCCGCCCGGTTCAGCACCACCCCCAGAAGGGGGCTCTCGGTGCGCCGGAGCAGCTGAGCCGAATTTTCCACCAGCTTGCGGGGGGTGCTCCCGCTGCGTACCACCAGGACACTGCCGTGGCAATGCCGCGCAATGGTCAGCGCGTCCGCCACCCGCCCCAGAGGCGGAGTGTCCAGCAGAATGTAGGAAAACTGGCCGGCACATTCCTCCACCATCCGGGAGAAATTGTCGCTCTCCAACAGGATGGTGGGGTTAGCGATAGTAGAGGCCACCGGGATCATATAGCCATTGGGGACATTTGTCTTGTAAATAACCTCCTCCAGGCTGGCTTGGCCGGCCAGATAGTGGGCCCCGCCGATGAGTTTCTGGCCCGAAGTGCTGTGGATGCCGTACTTCCGGCGCATCTCCGAGTTGCGGAAATCACAGTCGATCAGAAGGGTTTTCACCCCTACCTCGGCCATC
The DNA here is from genome assembly GCF_022180365.1 of Faecalibacterium gallinarum. Classification (GTDB taxonomy): domain Bacteria; phylum Bacillota; class Clostridia; order Oscillospirales; family Ruminococcaceae; genus Faecalibacterium; species Faecalibacterium gallinarum. Next base: position 111,719 of record NZ_BQKV01000098.1, on the reverse strand, counting down.
ATCTTCCACAGATGAAGGGTCAGAAAACTCTTGCCCTCGTTGGGCACGCTGCTGGTCATCATGACGATTTTGATCCCGCCGCCGCAAAAGCCCAGATTGATCCGGAGTTGGTTGAGGGCCTCCGTCACCCCGAAGGGCAGCTCCCCCAGCTGCTTGATTTCCAGCTCTTTCATGTCGTTTCCTTTCTGTTTGGCCCAGCGGGCTTTTTGGCTTTGGGGGCAGCCGGGCCGCTGCCCGCTTCAGGGACGGTGGCCAGCGGCTGGACGCCAAAATACTTGACGATATCATCCGGCGTCACAAAGGTGTCGTTGAGCAGCTGGCGGACAATCAGCACCCCGCAGCAGAGAGCCGCACCCAATACGCCCCCCAGAATGACACTGCGGGCGTAGCTGGGGCTGGCCTTGGTCGTGGGCAGGATGGCCTCCTCCACCAGGTTGGGCTCTTCGGTCTCCATGATCTGGGGCAGGTAGACCCGCGCCAGTTTCACCAGTTCGTTGGCCACATCGGCGGCCTGCTGGGGGTCCGGGCTGGTGACCGTGATTTTCAAAATCCGGGTGTCCGAAGCGTTGGTAATGTCGATTTGATCCGCCAGCTCCTCAGTGGTCATTTCGAGGCCGAGGTTCGCCACCACATCCTCCAGAAGGGGGCGGCTGAGCATCAGCTCCTGATAATCGGCGGTCAGCTGGGCGCCGATCTGAAGGTCGGTCAGGTTGACCACCGAGTTGTTGGAGGCCGAGACAATATAGATGCTGGATGTGGCTTTATACAGCGGTGTAATAAAAAACCGGGTGATCCCGAAGGCCAGCACCGCCCCCAGAACCAGGCAGAGGACAATCTGCCGGATATGCCCCCAGAGCAGGTAGAACAGCTCGACCAGGTCGATCTCCTCTTCCTCCTCCGGGCCCCGGGTGTTCCAGCCCTGGGGCATCTCGCTGTGGATGGATGGGTTTTCCATAACCAATGTTTCCTCCTGTGTTGGGTTAAATTTCCTGATAGAACAGCTGCAAAATGGTCTGCTGTAAGCTGTCCTCGTTCAGATAATAGGCCCAGTAGCCGTCCTCCACCGTGTTTTCACCCTCGATGGTCAAGAGGGGCAGCTTTTGGTACCGCTGGAGCTTGTCCGCCAGCTGGACCGCCGGGCCCGCCGCAATGTTTGTAATGGCATACTCTGACAGCGCGTCGTAGGCATCTACGGCGAACTCCGGCTGCTGGCGGCGGACCTGGGCCTCAAAGGCCGAGAGAAACTGCCGCTGCCGGTCCATCCGGGCGAGATTTGTCTGGTCGTCCACATATTGGCGGCTGCGGACGTATTCCAGCGCCTGGTCGCCGTTCAGTGTGATGGTTTCGCTCTCGATCAAAGTGGGGTCGATGGCCGAAAAATCCGAGGTAACGGTGAGGGGCACCCCGCCCACCAGGTCCACCAGAATCCCGATGCCGCCCATATTCAGGGCAAAATATCCGTCGATGTCCTGGCCGCCCAGTAACATGGACACCGCCAGGACATTGTTTTCGCAGCTCTGCTCCCGACCGTTGCCATAGGCGTGGGCCAGGGCCAGCTGCTGGCGGATGGTGTAGGGTACCGTACCCATCATGCTGAGCACCGGTACTTCCACCATGCTGTCCCGGTTGAACTGGAGCATCTGCCAGGTCTGGGCCTCGTGGTCCAGCACCAGCAAAATCTGGGTATCGGCCTGCCCCCCGGCGATGTAGCTCTCGGTGCCCACGGCTTTGCCCATCACGTCAATGCCAAGAAAAAGATAGCTCTCCACCTTGGATTTTTGCCGGTAGGTTTTGCCGCTGTATGTAAGTTCCTTCTGGGCGACAGGCCGGCGGTGGTCGCTGCCCGTGCCGGTGGGGCTGGTCTCCGCCCCCTGGGCGTTCTCCCAGACCTGGAGGCCGTAAGCTCCACCCCCCAGAGCCGCCAGAACCAGGGCCGCCGCCCCCGCCGCCTTGCAGAAATCCCGGCGGCTGATCCGCTTTTTCTCGTATCCGCTCATGAGGCAGCCTCCCCTGCGGGAGCGGTCATCTCGGCGGCGTTTTGGTCCATCCGAGCCAGAAAACCCTCTCCCAGTTTTTGCATGACAACGGTTCTCCCTTCGTTCAGGTTGGGGGGCCTCAGGCCCAGGTTATGGCAGTCGCTGGCCAAAAGGGGCCGCCGGGCCTGGCGCAGAAGTTCCAGGGCCAGCTTCCGGCTGCGCCAGTGGAGCAGCGCCGAGGCGTTGACCTGCCAGCCGATGTCCAGCTGCCCCAGCTGGGCCAGTTTTTCCCGGTTGGACCGACTGGAGCAAAACCGCTCGGGGTGGGCCAGAATCACCCCAAACCCCCGGTCCAGCACCAGGGCGGCCACTTCTTCCAGCTGGAAGTCGTTCCACTCGGCAAAGGGCATCTCCAACAGGAGCGTCCGGCTTTCCCCGATGCAGAGCCGGTCCAGCCCCGGGCACTCGCTGATGCCGGAGAAAAAGGCCACCTCCGCCGCCGGGATCACCCGGGGCAATTCCGGGCTCAGCAGAGGCCCCAGCCGCTCCAGAGCTCGGGCCCTGCGCTGGCAGAATCGTTCGATGGAGTTCTGCCGCCGGTAATAGTGGGAGCTGGCGCAGATGGCCTTAACCCCCTGCCCCGCCTCAAGTCGGAGCATGGCGGCCGAAGTTTCCGGGTCGGGACTGCCGTCGTCCATTCCGGGCAAAATATGAGTATGTAGATCCAGCACAGCGGCTGCCCTCCTTTCATTTGAGAGTACCTCCATCTTTAAAATGGAAGTACCTCTTTTTGGCAAACAAAAAGCCCCCCGTTCTGAAAACGGAGGGTTTGAATGGAGATCGGCCTCGGTTTTGGGGCGAGGTCAGCGCCGGAAAAGGCTTTTTGCGGCCAGGGCTGCCCCCAAAAAGAGGCATCGGCGGCAGAGGGTTGGTTGGTTCTTTGCAAGGTTAAGTGGTCAGATAAGTGGTCCAAACTTACAGGGGGCCCAGAGCCCCCGGAAAACCGGGAGGAATAACCAATGGCAAGACACGGCGAAAACATCCGCAAACGCAAAGACGGCCGGTGGGAGGGCCGCTATATCAAAGGCAAGGACAGCGACGGGAAAACCCACTGGGGTTATCTCTACGGCCGGGACTACGCCCAGGTCAAACAGGCGCTGATCCAAAAGAAAGCCGAGAGCAGCTACTACCTGCTCAACGGCCGGGACCCCACTTTTTCCATGCTGGCATGCCACTGGCTGCGCTCCATGGAGCAGGGGGTCAAACCCTCCACTGCGGCCCACTACCGCTACACATTGGAGCGGTATCTGCTGCCGGTCCTTGGTCGGTACCGGGTCTCCGAGCTGGACGAAGATACCTTGGAACAGGGGCTTTTGGCCGTCTTCCGCCCGGAGGACAGGAGCCACCGGCCTTTGGGCGCCGCCATGGCCCGGGAATGTCTGGTGCTGACCCGGCGGATCTGCAAATACGGCGCCCACCTGCGGTATATGCGGCCGGTGGAAATCGTCGTGCGGCTGCCCCGGCCCATCCCCCGGGCCACCCAGCCCCTGAACCAGAAGGAACAAACCCGGCTGGAAGCCTCGATCCTGGCCCGGCCCACCGCCCGGGGGCTGGGGCTGCTGCTCTGCATGCAGCTGGGGCTGCGGATCGGCGAGGTCTGCGGCCTGCAATGGCGGGATATCGACCTGAAAGCCGGGGTGCTTTCGGTGCGCCGGACGGTGCAGCGGATCTGCTGCGGCGGGGGCAAAACCCAGGTGATTCTGCAAAGCCCCAAAACCCCCTCCTCCCGCCGGGAGATCCCTCTGCCCCGCCCCCTGCTGGAAAGTCTGAATGCTCTTGCCAAAACCCAGGGGGGCAGCGGGTGGTTTCTATCCGGCCGGGCAGAGAAACCGGTGGAGCCCCGCAGCTACCGCAAGAGCATCAAAGCCCTGCTGAAAAAAGCAAAGGTGCGCCTGGTGCATCCCCACATGCTCCGGCACACCTTCGCCACCTTCTGTGTCCAGAAGGGCTGCGATCTGAAAACTTTGAGTGAACTGATGGGCCACGCCGACGCCAGCATCACGCTCCGAAAATACGTCCACACCACCCTGGAACGGAAACGAAAAGAGCTGAACCGGATCTACCCGGCGATGCGGGTGAAAACCGTTCAGCTCGAATAAAAAGGGTCAATAAAGGGGCAGCCCCGCCGGAAAAGGCGGGCCGCCCCACGAAAAACCGGCCCGGCCCTCCATTTTAAAGATGGAGGCACCCATCGGCCCGTCTATGCGGGCACACCGGCGGCCCCGGCAGAGCGGACGCCCACTGCCCCGGAACCCGGCCCCCCAGGCCAACTTATACCGCATTTAACCGTGCGCAGAACGCCGTCAAAAACCACGCTGCGCACTGGGCAGTAAGATGATATCATGCACCGGTTTGGCTTGTCAATTGGTTTGGCTTATTTGTCAGATATTGTCATGGCCGCGTTCTCCCCCGCCTCGGCGAAAAGCCGGGCCTGGAGCGCGTCGATCTGCTCGAAGGTGTACAGCCGGTTCAAAGCCTCCACCAACTCCTTTTTGGACAAGCGGGGCGGCAGCCCCAGGGCGGAGAGCAGTTTCGCCTTTCGTCCGGCGGAGCCCGCCGTCCCCGACAGGCCCCACTCGTACAGATCGGTATAAGTAATCTGGCGGCCCTCCGGGCGGGGAGGCGCGTCCCCGGCCTCGGGGCCCAGAGCCTCCCGCAGGGAGCGGAGAATCTGCTCGTCCGGCACCCCTTCGACCCCCAAAAGCCCCTCTTTGCCGGGCTGGGCCTTCCGTTTTTCTTTGCCCTGGATGGCCGGGACATAGGCCTGGACCACATGCTCCGCCCCCACCAGGTTGGTGATGTAGTTGCGGATCCGGAACCCCGCCACGTCCGAGTCGGTGAGAAGAATCAGGCCGTTCTTTTTCGCCAAAGCCTTAAACAGCTGCTGCCGTTTTTTATCCGAATAAATCCCGAACCCATCGGTCAGCAGGATCATGGCGTCGGTCAGCCGGGCCAGCCGGGCTGCGTCGTATTTGCCCTCCACGATCAGGACACGATCGGTGTGCAGTCTCTCGTTCATCGTCCGCTCCCCGCCAGGGCCAGGCGGCAGAGGGCTGTTTCCAGCAGAATCTGCGCCGAAACCGGCTGGCTTTTTAAAGATTCATCCAGCTCCGCCAGGATCTCAAGGCACTGTTCCAGCTGGCCGAGGCTGTAATGGGCCGCCGTCTGGGCCGACCGCTTGAGCCGGTAATCGCTGCCTTTGTAGCCGAAATCCTTGAATACGGCGCTGTAATTTTTGCCCTTCTGCTGGCCGAGTTTCACCCGGTAGAGATCCACATAGCTGCCGATCATGGCCGCAGTGATGGCGATGGGCTCCTGTTGCAGCCGCAGAAGGGTCTGGAGCTTTTTGCAGGCCCCCGAGGCATTTTTGGCGTTCACCATCCGGATCATCTCAAAGACATCCGCTTCCAGGCTGACGGTGCCCATCTCGGCCACCATGGAAGCGGTGACGGTGCCATACCCCGCCAGAGCGCAGAGTTTGTCCACCTCATTTTCCAGCAAAAAAAGCTCCTCACCGCACCGCTCCAGCAGAGCGTCGGCGGCGTTCTGGGCCAGGGAAGCCCCCTGGGCCGCCGCCCGCTCCATCAGCATAGCCTTGAGCTCGTAGGGCTTGGGCTTGGCCAGTTCCTCCACGTAGCCCAGCTTTTTGCAGTGGGCGATCAGCTTCTGGGCCCGTTTGGAAAGTTTGAGCTTACCCCACTCGGGCTCGAAGGTACTGCACAGCACCAGCACCGCATTTTCGGCGCTGGCGATGGTATCGCAGAGGGCGTCCAGATCCTTGTCGCTGTACGATGCGGGGTCCAATTCGGGCAGAAGCACCACCCGCTTTGTCCCGAAAAAGGAGATGGTGCCCGCCGCCATGATGATCTGCTCGATTTCCGGCGCAGCGCCGTCCAGGGTGGTCACCTCTTCGGCGTCCTCCGCCAACAGACGGCAGACCGTCCGGCCCGCCTGGCGGACCAGATAGGCCTCGGTGGAATAAAAATAGTACACCGGGCAGCCTTTGGCCGCCACTTGGCGCAGCTTCTTTTCGTCCGGCATCCTTTCGCCTCCCCTCTCCGTTTATGGATATGATACCACAGCGGCCCGGCTTTTGCCAGCCCGGAGCTAGCTCAGCCGCCAGCCGCCCCCCGGGCGAAGGGATAAGGTCTGGTCCAGCCAAGCCTCCCCCGCCTCGGTCATCCAGGAACAATCCTCTCGCAGGGTCAGAACTTCGTCCCAAGTGAATGCGTCGGGCGCCGAGGCCGAGGCCAGCAGAACATCCCCGTGGACCGGCCGGGCCAATTCAAAGTCCCCGCTGACCGCCACCAGGCTGCGGCCTCCCGCCATCAGCCGGACCCCACAGCCCGCATGGGTGCGGAACACCTCTACCCCGATCCCGCCGCAGCGGTATTTTTCGGTATTGTAGTCGGCCATATCGGCCACAGTGAGGCTTTGTTCTGCCTCCAGGGTACAGGGCGTTTCAGGGGAAAGACGGAGGTCCACCACCAGGGCGATCTGTTCCACTCCGTCCCGGGCGAGGCGATTTTCTACGGCGGTTTGGCCGCTGGTGCCGCCCCGGTAGAGTACCACCGCCTGGCCGTTTTGGGTCAGAACCACCGATGGGGCCGTACTGCTGCCCACCAGAGTCACCTTGATGATATCCCGTTCCAGGGCGTTGCCTGTCAAAATTCCCACCGACGCCACCAGCAGGATCACCGGCAGGGCCAGCCGAAGCCGCACCCGCCAGTGGTAGGCCAGCAGACACAGCCCAATCAAGACCAGACAGAGAAACGCCGCATACCCGGTCTCAAAATAAATCTGCGCCCCGGGCCAGGTTTCCACCCACCGGGCCCAGCCGTTGAGCAGCCAGACCAGCAGCCCCGCCCCAAAGGAAAATACCATCTGAAGCGGCCGCAAAAAGGGCAGAAGCCCCGTGATAGCGGCGCCGATGCCCAGCAGAAGAATGGGCTGAACCATCCAGAGCACCGCCACACTGGACACCAGAGCATACAGGCTGGTACTCATCCCCCGCAGCACCAGCACCGGGAAGGTGGCCGCCGAAGCACAGACCGAAATACAGGCGGATTCCCACACCACCCCAGCGATACGCCCCCGCCACTGCCGGAGGGTGCTGGGCTGCGGGCGGTTTTTTCGAAGAGCCTGGCGTTTCATCCGGGCGGCGCGGCTCCGGCGGACCACTTCCGCACCAGCCAGGGTTCCCAGCACCGCGGCAAAGGAGAGTTCAAAGCCCACATCACAGACGGCGTAGCTGTTGGGCAGCGTGATCCAGAGCCCCGCAATGGCCAGGGAGGTGAGGGCATCCGCCGGGGCAAAGAGCCAGACCCCCAGGGCACCGATCCAGATGGAAATCCCTGCCCGGAGGACCGACGGCGTAAAACCGGTGATCCCCACCAGCAAAATGGCCATCCCCGCCGACGCCACCGACCGCAGACGGCTGCGCCAGAGTTTGCGGGGGCGGGTGGCGCTGGCGCGGCCTGCAAACAGCCCGCCGCAGAGGATGGTGGCGTGCATACCGCTGACCACCAACACATGGGAGAGCCCCGCCGCCCGGTAGGAGGCGTTCAGCTCCGAAGAAAGGTGACCGCGGTCCCCCACCACCATGGCGGCCAGCACACCACCGGTGTCCTCGTCGAGGAAGCGGCGCACCGCCCCGCTGAGGGCCTGCTGCCATCGGTAAGCCCGAGTGCGGAAGCTGTCGTCCTGCCCGGCGACCACAAACCCGCTCTCATATTCCGCCGAAAAGGCCAGGCCGTCGGCATAATAGTCCAGCCGATCCGCCCGGGCCGGGACTTCCAGCCAGAATTCCGCCCGGATGAGATCCCCCACCGAGCAGGCGGGCAGATCGTTGCATTGGCAGCGGAATTCCACTGCCTCGCCTTCTGCCTGTTCCACCCGGAGCAGAGCGCTCACCCGGCCATCCCCATAGGCGTCTATTTGTTCCACACAGGCCGACAACTGCACCAGGCGCCCCGCATAGCGTTGGTTCAGTTTTTCCAGCTCGTTCTGGGTACGGGCCAGCAGGGCCAAGCCAACCACCGCCCCCGCCAGCAGCACGATTGCGCCGCCCCGGGCCGGGCGGCAGGCAACCCCCGCCGCCAGACTCAGGCATACAAAGAAAGCCGCAAACGGCCAAAACACCGTCTGCGGCAAAAATATGGCAGCAATCTGTGCGCCCAGCAGCCCAGCGCAGAGCACACAAAGCGGCCTTCTCATCGCATCAGTGGAAGAACAGGGGCAGCGGCTCGAGGAAGATGATGTCGTCGCGCTTGGCGGCATCGCCCTCAGCCAGGACTGCCGCCTGGCCCACGATCTCACACTGAGTATGCTCGGCCAGGTTGTCCAGCGCCTTGAGGGAACCGCCGGTGGAGATCACGTCGTCCACCACCAGAACCCGTTTGCCCTTCATGGAGTCCAGCTCCTTGCGGTCGATGACAAGCCGCTGCTTGCCCTCGGTGGTAATGGACTGATCCTCCACAATCACCGGGTCGTGCATATACAGCTTGACGTTCTTGCGGGCGCAGACATAGGGCTTGCCGCTCTGGCGGCTCATCTCGTGGGCCAGGGGGATGCCCTTGGCCTCAGCGGTCAGCAGCACGTCGAACTCGGGGCACTTTTTCAGCAGTGCTTCGGCGGCGGCCACCGTCAGCTCGGCATCGCCCAGCATGATAAAGGCCGCAATATCCAGGTGGTCGTTCACCTTGCAGATGGTCAGCTCACGGGTCAGGCCCGCAACGTTCAGGGTATAGGTTTCAGCCATTGATAGCCTCTCCTTCTGTCACTCGGTTTGTGATTTCTGTCGGGGCAGGGCGATCAGCCCGGAGGCCAGGCCAGGCTGCGCTTGGCCAGCACATGGAAGTGCAGGTGTTTCACACTCTGGCCGCCGTCCTCGCCCACATTGGACACCACCCGGTAGCCGCCCTCACAGCCCAGCTCGCCGCACAGGCGGGCGATCACTGCGAAGATGTGGCCCAGCAGCGCGCCGTCGGCCTCGGTCAGGGCAGCCGCCGACTCAATGTGCTTCTTGGGGATGACCAGGAAGTGGACCGGCGCCTGGGGATCGATGTCGTAGAACGCCAGCAGCTGATCGTCTTCATACAGCTTGTTGGAGGGGATCTCCCCTGCTGCAATCTTGCAGAACAGACAATCGTTCATGGGATTCGCTCCTTTCGTCCGAAATTAAACCAAATCCAAAACAGCCCGGCGGCCCCAGCGTCCCCCGCCGGGGCGCCGCACTGCATTTACGGGAAAATCGGCCGAACTCAGGCCATCTGCTGGGCTACCACGCCGCCCACAGCGTTCAGAGCCTCGTCGATCTTGTTGGGATCCTTGAGGCCGGCCATAGCGAAGTCCGGCTTGCCGCCGCCCTTGCCGCCGGCGATGGCAGACAGCTCCTTGACCAGGGCGCCCGCCTTGAGGCCCTTCTCCTGGGCCAGCTTGTTAACGGTGACGGCCATGGTGATCTTGCCGTCGGCGCTGCCCACCAGGACAGCCGTCACAGGGTTGACCGCCCGCTCACGGATGGCGTCGCACATACCCCGCAGGGTGTCGCCGCTGGTGCCGGAGAAGAAGGCAGAAACGATCTTGACGCCGTTGATCTCCTCGGCGGAGTCGAACAGCTGCTGCACCTTGGCGCTGGCGATCTGGACTTTCAGGTTCTCCAGCTCGCGGCTCATGGCCTTGTTCTCGGCCATGACGGCCTCGGCGCGGGCCACCACATCGGCCACATTGTTGGCCTTGAGGGTGCCGGCGGTCTGGCGGAGGGTCATCTCGATGCCATTGGCGCGGGCCAGCAGGTTCTTGCCGGTGACGGCCTCGATGCGGCGGATGCCCGCTGCCACAGAGGACTCGCTGATGATCTTGAAGCCGCCGATCTGGGCGGTGTTCTTGACATGGGTGCCGCCGCAGAACTCGGTGGACCAGCCTTCCACATCCACAACCCGGACGATCTCGCCGTACTTCTCACCAAACAGGGCCATGGCGCCCAGCTTCTTGGCCTCGGCGATGGGCATGGTGCGGACCTGGACATCCATGGCCTCAAAGATCTTGTCGTTGACGATCTTCTCCACCTGAGCCAGCTCCTCGGGAGTCACGGCGCTGAAGTGGGTAAAATCGAAGTGGGTGACCTGGGCGTCCTGATAAGAACCAGCCTGGTGGACGTGGTCGCCCAGAACCTCCCGCAGAGCCGCCTGCATCAGGTGGGTAGCGGTGTGGTTGCGGGCAATGGCCATCCGGTACTCAGAATCCACCTGGGCGGTCAGAACATCGCCCACCCGGACATAGCCGCTCTCCAGCACACAGGTGTGGACGAAGTAGCCCTTGGGGGTCTTCTTGACATCCAGGACCCGCAGGGTGCAGGACTCGCCGGTCAGAACGCCGTGGTCGGCCGCCTGGCCGCCCATCTCGGCGTAGAAGGGGGTCTTGTCCAGCACCACCAGCACGCCCTCTTTGGCCTGGTCGTCGGTGGAGATGGCGTCGGTCAGGGTCTCCTCGTCGGACAGGGCCACCACGGTGCCCTCCTCGGTCAGGGACTCATAGCCGGTAAAGACGGTGGGAGCAGCGGTCAGCTCGCCGAACAGGTCGGCGCTCCAGCCGGAAATATTCTTCTTGAGGCGCTCGGCGCGGGCCCGCTCCTTCTGCTTTGCCATCTCGGCGTGGAAGCCCTCCTCGTCCACCTGCAGGCCCTGCTCGGCCGCGATCTCGCGGGTCAGGTCCAGGGGGAAGCCGAAGGTATCGTTCAGCTTGAAGGCATCCAGGCCGCTGAGCAGGTTCTGGTGAGCCTTCTCCAGGCTGTCGATCAGGTTGGTGAGGATGTTCATGCCGGCGTCGATGGTGCGGGCGAAGTTGGCCTCCTCGGTGCCGATGACCTTCTTGATATAAGCGTCATGCTCCCGCAGCTCGGGGTAAGCCGACTCGCTGGACTGGATGACGGTCTCCACCAGATCCACCAGGAAGGGGCGCTGGATGCCCAGCATCCGGCCGTGGCGGGCGGCGCGGCGGAGCAGACGGCGCAGCACGTAGCCGCGGCCCTCGTTGGAGGGCAGAATACCGTCCGACACCATGAAGGTGCAGCTGCGGATGTGGTCGGTGATGACGCGGATGGAGATGTCCACCTTCTCATCCTGCTTGTAGGTCTTGCCGGAGATGGCCTCCACATGATGCAGAACGCTCTGGACGGTGTCCACCTCGAACAGGTTGCCCACACCCTGCATCACGCAGGCCAGACGCTCCAGGCCCATGCCGGTGTCGATGTTGGGGCGGGGCAGCCGCTCATAGTGGCCCTTGCCGTCCGAATCGAACTGGCTGAAGACGTTGTTCCAGATCTCCATATAGCGGTCGCAGTCGCAGCCCACGCCGCAGGTCGGCTTGCCGCAGCCGTACTCGGGGCCGCGGTCGAAGTAGATCTCAGAGCAGGGGCCGCACGGGCCGGAGCCGTGCTCCCAGAAGTTGTCCTCTTTGCCCAGACGGACCATGTGGCTCTCGGGCACGCCCACCTTCTTGGTCCAGATGTCGTAGGCCTCGTCGTCCTCCTGGTAGACCGAGACAAACAGCCGGTCCTTGGGAATGGCCATCCAGTCCTCACTGGTCAAAAACTCCCAAGCCCAGGGAATGGCCTCCTCTTTAAAGTAATCCTGGAAGGAGAAGTTGCCCAGCATCTCGAAGAAGGTGCCGTGGCGGGCGGTGATGCCCACCCGCTCGATGTCGGGGGTGCGGATGCACTTCTGGCAGGTGGTCACCCGATGACGGGGCGGCTCCTCCTGGCCCAGGAACCATTTCTTCATGGGGGCCATGCCGCTGTTGATCAGCAGCAGGCTGGGGTCGTTCTTCGGGACGAGCGGGAAGCTGTCCAGGCGCAGATGGCCCTTGCCCTCAAAGAAGGTAAGGTACTTTTCGCGCAGTTCATTCAAACCGGTCCATTGCATAGATGTTATTCTCTCCTCAATTCCCCTGCCGTGCTGTTCACAACACGGCGGTATTTTTCTGACAGCCCCGCTCAAACGCAAAACAGCCCCCGCCCCAATCGAGGGACGAAGGCTGTGATAAGCTCCGTGGTACCACCCAACTTGCAGAGAAAGCGCACCTTCTCTGCCGCTTTGCCGCGATAACGCCGCGCTACGTCCGGCTTATCTCGCCGGAAGCTCGAGGGTGGCTTGGGACCTACGCATACCGGGGAGCCTTTCAGCCCCTTGCGGGGGCTCCCTCTCTGGGCGGCTGGTTGCAGACCCTGACCCTTTCTTAGCTGCTGTCATGATTCGACTGATTGCGCCGGACCGCATAGCCCAGCACACAGTATAGATTATAACATTTTCAAGCGCCTTGTCAACACTTTGACGCAAAAAGCGGCGCGCCCGGCTCAAAATTCCAGGGGCGGGCTGATCTCATTGCGGCGCTGGGCCTGGACGATGCAGTCCTTGTCCGGCACCACATCCGCCGCCCCCAGGGTGGTGAACACCGTCTGAAGGGCCAGCGCGGGGGTGTTATTATCCTGGGAAAGATGGCAAAGGGCGAACCGCTTGCATCCCTCCTGGATCAGTTCCAGCAGCTTTGCCGAGCACTCGTCGTTGGAAAGATGCCCCCGGACGCTCTCGATCCGGGCCCGCAGATAATAGGGGTAGGGCCCGGTGCGAAGCATGTGCAGGTCGTAGTTGCTCTCCAGCGCCACCAGGTCGCAGCCGGACAGGGCTTCATGTACAGCGGGGGTCAAGGTGCCCAGGTCGGTGGCGATGCTCATGGTCTTGCCGTCCGGGGTGTGAATGCGGTAACCCACGCAGGGCACGTCGTGACTGGTGGGGAACGCCTGGACTCCGAAAGCGCCGATGTCCTCTTCCCGGCCGCCCAGGGAATAGAGCGGGCAGGAAGCCGGGACAACGCCGTTCGATTCCAGCATATCCACGGTATCCGCCGATCCATAGACCGGCAGCGGATATTTCTTTAAAAAGGTGGTCAGACCCTTGACGTGGTCGCTGTGCTCGTGGGTGATCAGGACGCCGTCGCAGTCGCTGACGGACAGATCCAGAGCCTTGAGGGCAGCAGAGGTGGTGCGAACCCCCTTGCCCATATCCACCAGAAGATAACGCTGGCCGCAGCGCACCACGCTGCAGTTGCCGGACGATCCGGAATAAAGTGAGATAAATTCTGCCATGGGCCCCGGGCCTCTCCTTTCTCGACAGGAAAAGAGCCGCACCCGGTTCGATGCGGCTCCTTTGGGTTCATTTAAAAGATGGATTACAGCGCCTGTTCCATCGTCACAGGCACACGCTCCACTTTACGGATATCGGCTCCCAGGCCGCGCAGCTTCTCCACGATATCCTCGTAGCCGCGCTCGATGTGGCTGATCTCCTCGATCTCGCTGGTGCCCTCGGCCATCAGGGCGGCCACTACCATAGCGGCGCCGGCCCGCAGGTCGCTGGCGTGGAGGGGGGCGGGCTGGAGCTTCTCCACCCCTTCAAAAACGGCCACCTGGCCGTCCACCTGGACGTTGGCGCCCATCTTGCGCAGCTCGTCCACATAGCGGAAACGGTTATCCCAGATGCCCTCGGTGATGGTGCTGGTGCCCTGGGCCACGCTGAGCAGCACGCCCATCAGGGGCTGCATATCGGTGGGGAAACCCGGATGGGGCATGGTGTTGATCTTGAGGGGCTGGATGGGCCCGGTACGACGAACCCGGACGGCGTCGTCGAACTCCTCCACCTCAGCCCCGGCGCGGCGCAGTTTGGCCGTGATGGGCTCCAGGTGCTTGGGGGTGACGTTCTTGACCAGGACATCGCCGCCGGTGGCCGCTGCGGCCACCATATAGCTGCCGGCCTCGATCTGGTCGGGGATGATGCTGTAATTGCAGCCGTGCATGGACTCCACGCCCTGCACCTTGATGACGTCGGTGCCGGCACCGCGGACGTCCGCGCCGCACATGTTCAGGAAGTTGGCCAGATCCACCACGTGGGGCTCCTTGGCGCAGTTCTCCAGAACCGTCTGGCCCTTGGCCATGACGGCGGACAGCATGGCGTTCATGGTGGAACCCACGCTGACCTTATCAAAGAAGATCCGTGCGCCGTTGAGCTCGGTGGCCCGGACGGTAATCATACCGTAGTCCACACTGTCCTGGGCGCCCAGGGCGCTGAATGCCTTCAGGTGCTGGTCGATGGGACGGGGGCCCAGGTTGCAGCCGCCGGGCATGGCCACCTGCGCCCGGCCGAACCGGGACAAAAGCGCCCCCAGGAAGTAGTAGCTGGCCCGCATCTGGCGGGACAGGTCGTCCGGCACATTGGTGCCCACCAGATGGGTGGTATCAATCTCATAGGTGTTTTTGCTCAGCATCCGCACCTTGGCGCCCAGCGCGCTGAGAATATTGAGGCTGACGGATACATCGCTGATATTCGGCAGGTTTTCGATCACGCAGACATCCGCTGCCAGGATGGTGGCCGGCAGGATGGCCACCGCCGCATTTTTTGCACCCGAAATCGAAACTTCGCCGTACAAGGGCTTACCGCCCGTAATCACAAATTTTTCCAAAACAATGCTCTCCTTCATGGGTCCGCAAATTCCAGATAACGTCCCACGCCGCAAAAGCGGGCAGCACAAGCTCCGCCCTCTCTCAACGGCTCACCTTATTATACACAACTTCCCTGAAAAAGCAAAGGCTGGGTTTCACCGTCCTCCTTATTTTCTGTTTTGCCCAGATTTTTTCGCGACATGCGGCATTTTTCTTATTTTTTTAACAGACTCGACGCAGGATCTACACCTTTACCAGATGCGGTCCTCGCTGCGGGACTCCTTGATCCAGCCCAGCTGATAGGCGGTCACCAGCTGTTTGAGGTCGTGAACCCGCTCCCGCAGAGCCTCGCCCTCGTCGATATCTTCCACGAGAATCCGCCGGTTTTCCGTCTCCACGATGTTTTTCCGGGAAATAATATCCAGGTTTTCCGAGATGGCTTTTTCGGCGCTGACAAAGGGCTGATGGGTCCGCAGAGACATGCTCCGGCTGGAATACACCAGGGTATACCCGGCGATGCCGGTTTTTTCGTGGTAGGCCCGACAGAAACCGCCGTCGATCACCAACAGCCGTCCCCCGCCCTTGATGGGGCTCTCGCCGTTTTTCTCCTGGACCGGGACATGGCCGTTCACAATATGGCAGCTGCCCGGCAGACCGAACTCGGCCAGAATCCGGCGGCAGACCGCCTCGTCGTTGTACCACTTATAATAGGGGTCCTTGGTTTCGGTGTGGGTGGATTTGTCGGCCACATAGAGCCGCTCGAAGGTGGTCATGGCGCTGCGGCCAAAGAGAGGGGACATCTTGCCACACCAGAGATACCACAGAAAATCCTGTCCGTTCCGGCGCTCGGCGCTGCCCTCGGGGGCGTAATAACCCCGCCGGGCCCGGGCGTCGCAGTAATCCATCAGGGCCCGGCCCGAGTAGTTCCGCCCCTCGAACCGCTCCACCGCGAAGGTGCCCTTTTCGGTCATGGGCACCACTCCATGGTAGAGCAGGTTGCCGTTTTCGATGTGGTAGACACTGCCCTTAGCGTAAAGGAATCCCACGTGCTGCTGGAGCTTTTCGCTCTCCCGGAAGGAGCGCACCAGCCGTTCCAGCACCATCTCTTCGTCCTCGTTCAGGGCGGTGGGGTCGGCGGGGTCTACGGTAGGGAAAGAAGTATCCCGCAGGGGGTAGTCTTTCCCTGCGATGTTGACCGTCCCCTTTTCCCAGTTGATCCGGCGCAGATAGTCCCGCCCGGCCATCTTGAAGTCGGGGTTCCGGTCGATGACCCGGCACTCCACCTTGAACATCAAAATTGAGATGGCCTTGTGCATCACGGCACAGCGGTGGAGCATCCCCTCGGTATAGGGGCCCCGGGCGGCGTCGGTGTGGGGCATCCAGATGGACAGGTCGTCCTGGCCGTAGTAGTACTCCGCCATCCGCTGCAAATGCCGCAGGTTGATGCCATAGCAGTCCTCCAGCATCCCGTGGTTATGGTAGGCCAGGGTGGTCTTAAGTACCGTACAGGCACAGATGGCGCTGCCGGCCGCCGCCCCCATCCAGACCACGTCATGGTTGCCCCACTGAATATCCACACTGTGGTGACGCATCAGCCGGTCCAGGATGATATCGGGGTGGGGCCCGCGGTCAAACAGATCGCCCACGATATGGAGTTTATCCACCGCCAGCCGTTTGATCAGCTCACACAGCCGGATGATGAAGGCATCCCCCCGGCCGTTCTCGATGATGCTGCCCACGATCTGACCGTAGTAGAGTTCCTTATCGTGGTCCTCGAAATGGGCGTGGAGCAGCTCGTCCATAATGTAACCGCAGCTGGCGGGCAGGCACCGCCGGACGTGGGAGCGGGTGTGCTTGGAGGAAACCAGCCGGCAGATCTCAATCAGCTGAAAAAGCGTCTCGGTGTACCACTGGTCCAGCCCATCCTCGTCCGCCCAGCGGGCTTTGAGCTGGGGGAGCTTTTCGGCGGGATAGTAGATCAGGGTAGCCAACTCGGCCCGAGCCTCCTCGGGCAGGGTGTCGCCCAGCACGATATCCACCTTTTCCCGGATGACCCCCGAGGCGGAGTTGAGGATGTGGACAAAAGCCTCGTGTTCCCCGTGGAGGTCGCTCATAAAATGTTCGGTGCCCTTGGGCAGTTTCATCAGTGCCTGGGTGCTGATGATCTCGCTGGCCGCTGCCGCCTGGGAGGGATAATCCCGGGCAAGCAGGCTGAGGTATTTGAGATTGTCCCGAATCTCGTCGGTTTCGGTGCGCATTGGCTCTCCTCCTCTGGGATACAGACCGGGGCATTTTGCATCCAAGTTATTTTGAAAATAGTATAACACGTCCCGGGCAAAAAATGGTATAATTTTCTTATTCACTTTCCCATCAATTTTTTACAAAGGACTTTATGCAATATGTCAGAAACCCTTTCTTTCACTCCCCCTGCCCATTGTGAACTCTGCCCTCGCCGCTGCGGCGCCAACCGCGCCGCCGGGCAGGCCGGTTATTGTGGGGCGGGCGGCACCCTGAAAGCCGCCCGGGCCGCCCTCCATTTCTGGGAGGAGCCCTGCATCAGCGGCACCCGGGGCAGCGGCACCGTCTTTTTCTCGGGCTGCACCCTGCGGTGCTGCTACTGCCAGAACTACCCCATCAGCGCTGAAGGGCTGGGGCGGGAGATCACCGTTCCTCGCCTGGCGGAAATTTTCCTGGATTTGCAGCGTCAGGGCGCCCACAACATCAACCTCGTGACCCCGGGGCAGTGGCGGCCCTGGATCACGGCGGCTCTCGATCTTGCACGGGCTCAGGGTCTGAAACTCCCCATTGTCTGCAACACCGGCGGCTACGAGACGGTGGAGAGCGTGGCCGCCTGGCAGGGGTACATCGACATCTGGCTGGCCGATTTGAAATACTTCTCCCCCGCCCTTTCGGCGGAACTCTCGGCGGCCCCAGATTATTTTTCTGTGGCCAAGGCCGCCATCGAGGCCATGCTGGCCCAGGCGGGCCGCCCGGTTTTTGATGAAGAGGGGATCCTGCAAAAGGGCGTCATCCTGCGGCATCTGGCCCTGCCCGGCCATGTCGACGACAGCTTCGCGGTGCTGGATCAAATGGCCGCCTGGAATGACGCCGACCCGGGGTGCTTTTTGCCCAGCCTGATGAGCCAGTACACCCCCTTCTACAAAGCAGCGGAACACGGCATCGGCCGGCGGATCACCACCTACGAGTACCGCCGGGTGGTCAACTACGCCATGGACAAGGGCCTGACGGCTGGTTATATGCAGCAGAAGAGCAGTGCTAAGGAGGAATACACCCCCGCCTTTGACCTGACCGGAATTTAACGCTCTCGAGAAACCCGTCATATTTCACGAAAAATACAGGTCATCCAAACGATAATTGTCAATTCTGCTTGCAATCATCCGGAATTCCGTTATAATGGATACAAGAGCTTTATCACACGGTTGAATTGCATCCGGTGACACCCGAAAAGGAGGACCACGATGGAACATTATAACCCTCTCTTGGGCAACGGCACCAAGGACCACAAGTTTATCACCTGCGGCGAGATTATGCTCCGGCTGACCCCGCCGAACTACGAAAAGATCCGGATGGCTTCCAGCTTTGAGGCCAGCTACGGCGGCAGCGAGGCCAACATCGCCCTGGCTCTGGCCAATCTGGGGGTGGACAGCACCTTCTTCAGCGTGGTGCCCAATAACAGCCTGGGCAAGAGCGCTGTCCGGATGCTCCGCTCCAACGACGTCCACTGCACCCCCATGATTCTCTCCACCCAGGCCGAAACCCCCAGCCACCGGCTGGGCACCTACTACCTGGAAACCGGCTACGGCATCCGGGCCTCCAAGGTTACATACGACCGCAAGCACAGCGCCATCACCGAGTATGATTTCTCCCGGGTGGACCTGGACGCCCTGCTGGATGGGTACGACTGGCTTCACCTGAGCGGCATTACCCCGGCCCTGGCCCCCAACTGCCGCACCCTGATTATGGACCTGCTCCAGGTGGCCAAGAAAAAGGGTCTGACCGTCAGCTTTGACGGCAACTTCCGCAGCAGCCTCTGGACCTGGGAGGAAGCCCGGGATTTCTGCACCCAGTGCCTGCCCTATGTGGATGTGCTGCTGGGCATCGAGCCCTATCACCTGTGGAAAGACGAATCCGACCACTCCAAGGGCGACTGGAAGGACGGCGTCCCCCTCCAGCCCAGCTATGAGCAGCAGGACGAAATCTTCCAGCATTTCATCGAGCGGTACCCCAACCTCAAGTGCATCGCCCGCCATGTGCGGTACGCCCACAGCGGCAGCGAGAACAGCCTGAAAGCCTTCATGTGGTACCAGGGCCACACCTTCGAGAGCAAGCTGTTCACCTTCACCATCCTGGACCGGGTGGGCGGCGGCGACGCTTTCGCCAGCGGTTTGATCTACGCCATGCTCCACGACTACAAGGCCATGGATATGATCAACTTTGCCGTAGCCAGCAGCGTCATCAAGCACACCATCCACGGCGACGCCAACATCACCGATGACGCCGCCAGCATCCGCAATCTGATGAACATGAACTACGACATCAAACGGTGAACCTGCATCAAAAGCCCCCGGCCATTTCTATGGCCGGGGGCTTTTTGTGTCCAGGAGCGCATAGATTCTCTTTCGGCGCCGTATGGATGATATCAGTCCACTATCCCAATGAAAACCACATTTCCCGAAAAAGACACAATTATTTTATCGCATTTACTCTCCGAAAAAGGCAGGTACAGATGAAACATATTCTCAAGGGTACCCTTCTTGCACTTTGCGGCGGCTGTCTCTATATCCTTCTGGAGTGGATCTGGCGGGGGTACAGCCACTGGACCATGGGGATCCTGGGCGGGATCTGCTTTGCACTGATAGGTCTTTTGAACGAGACCTCCGCCCGTCAGACGCCGCTGCTCTGGCAAGGGGCGATCGGATCCGCCTGTATCATCACTCCCCTGGAGTTTCTCACCGGATGTATCGTGAACCTCTGGCTGGGGTGGGATATCTGGGATTATACCGCCCTTCCCTGCAATCTGCTGGGCCAGGTCTGCCTGCCTTTCGCCCTGCTGTGGGTTCCGGTGGCCATGGCGGCGGTACTGGTGGATGACGGGCTGCGCTGGCACTTTTTCGGTGAGGAACCGCCCCACTATACCCTGATTGTCCCGCGGAAAACTCCAACATGACACGCCCGCCCCCAGCGATAAGAGGGCTTTTGTTTCGTACACCGAAAAAAAGAAATCCGAACCTATCTCCTATTCGGAAGACAAAGTTCGGATTTCTATCTTTTGGTCCGAGTGGCGAGAATCGAACTCACGGCCTCTTGAACCCCATTCAAAAACACATCTCATTGCATTATCCCTTATCTTTATGTAAAATGGCCTAAATAGGCCATTTTTTGAGCCTTAGTTTGATTATCTTCTTGTATCGCTTCGGCTCTTAACGCAACTTTGTTGACAGATTTGTTGACAATCAACCGCCTATTGCAAGGGTCTTAGCCAAACTGTTCCCAGCTTTGCGCAGGCTCTCGGCATCTACACCAGCGTAAAATTTGAGCGTGGTTTCAGGGTCCTCGTGCCCAAGAAACTCCTGTACGGCTTTAAGATTGACACCGGAATCCAACATTAGAGAGCCACAAGTATGACGCAGATCATGCGGGGACATATCAGGCAAATTGTGCGCCTTGCAGAACGCTTTAACCTTCTTTGTGAGATGTGTTGGAAATTGCGGACTGTACGGGTCTGTGTCGGCATTGAAAACAAACGCGGTTTGGGTAATCACCACAGTTGCACCAGCCGCCTTACAAAACTGACCTGCTTGCTCTTGTTTCCATGCTCTAAGTGTTTGCATGAGTGTTATCGGAGCGGGCAGAATGCGGAAACTGTTTGTTGTCTTGGGTTCTCCAACTATCACTCCCGCAGCAGCAGTATATGTCACATTGCGGCGTACATTTATTGTATTGGCCACAAAATCCACGTCCTGCCATTGAAGGCCGCACACTTCACCACGCCTGAGGCCCAAATAAATCATAATTTGCATGATTGCTCTCCATCGTGTAGGAGCTTCTTGGAGGGCCGTGATAAATCGTTGCGCATCCGCTGGGGCTAGATAGTCAACCTCTTTATGCGGCTGTTTGGGCGGTTTTACGCCGTGCATCGGGCTTTTGGCTATGTAGCCCTTTTCTTCGGCGAATGCGAAAATTGTTCGCAAGAAATTGAAAATGTGCTTTTGAGTGCTAGCTGAAAGGGGCTGGCCGTTTTTTTGTTTCTGATCCCGGAGCCAGATAAGGAACCTCTCGCAGTCTGTTTGACGTATAGCGGACAACTTTTTGTTGCCAAAGTATTCAATACAGCGTGGTTTCATGTTGGTATAGAACGCGACCGAGGACGGTTTAAGATTGCCTCCCAGAACATGAAGTTCCCAGAAATCACCCTCGACAAATGCCTTAAAACTACTATTATCTCGACTCTCTGTTCCTGCTATTAGTCCCTTCTCCCAGCTATCGGCCTGCAACTGCCAGGCCTTTTTTATTTTTGCCTCAGTGCGCTCGTCTGGCACATCTTTTACTGTCTTAGTCGCCCAGATTTGCTTACCCGTGCCGTCTCTCCCCAGGCAGGCCCGCCAGCGGCAGCTGATTATAACGCCGTTCTTGTCTTTATTGACTTTGATACTCGCCATTTTACCTCTCCTTCTTTTTTATTATTATTATAAGGTGTCTGCTTGCCCTATTCCTCCACATCACCCCCTTTAGTGGCACTCTTAAAGACTTTAACACTTGCATTAAATGCAGCCTGCAACTGCTCTAAATACTGCGGTGAGCCGACCGGCAACTTGTCCAGAGCCTCTAGCGCCTTACAGAGCCTTGCCACACTGGCCGTATCATCCAGTAATATAGTAAGGCCCGAACCACCACCTTGCTGTGTAATCGCGTCTACCTGGCTTTGGAGCTTTCCAACAGTGGTATCCAGTCGCCGAGTATGCCGTCCTTTGTCCAGAGCTTCTAGTAACTCATGCGGGAGTTCAAGAAAGTCAACCAACTTTTGCATATTATTGAAACTTGGCACCGTGCGCCCAAGCTCCCACAGTGCAAGGGTCGTTCGGTTTATCCCCAACTGCGCTGCTAATTGTCCCTGTGTCAATCCTTTCGCCCGCCGAGCTGTTGAGATCGTGGTAGCAATATTATTTAACTCATCCATCTTGCCGCTCCTTATTGTGCAATTCGCAGAATTACAGACTATATTTTTGTGCACTTTCGATTGTTTTTGTTGTTTTTGTTGTATAAACAGTGCACAACAAAGCCGCTTTGCACTTGTTTATATCCAATACAAACTATACAAATTGCGTGAATTTCCATTACAAAAATCGCGTTTTGTCAAGTTATTTTTAAATAAAAATGCGAATATATACATCCTTGACACTCAGCCGTACCTGTGTTAAACTCATTATATCACAATTAAACACGCCAAGCAATAAGAGGAAAGGAAAAAATCCATGAAAAAACTTTGCAGCATCCATCAAGCAGCTCAACACCCCGATATCTGCTTGAGCGAATACGCATTGCGCCGAATGGCCAAGCAGGGCAAACTGCCTTGCATCTATTCAGGAAATCGGTGCCTGGTCAATGTTGAGCAGCTTATTAACCAGCTTAACGATCTGCCCGGAAACATCAATAGTAAGGAGGGTTAAAAATGACTTTGAATGAACTTAACCACATCAGCGAGGCGGCAGCCGCAGCAGCTCACTACGACCCTTCCAAGGGTTGTGCAGTAATCGAGTTGTGGCAGCTTGACCGCATCCTTTACGCGACTAACTACGGGCCTGACAGTGCCGTTGTGCCGTCCCTCAATACCAACGAGGTAGCGGCACATGGTAAAAACGACCGATAAGATTATTGATTTGCTCCAAAGCGGAGAGGCCAACGCCAAAACGGCCCGCGATCTGGCTACAATCACTGGACTGACCCTGCGAGAGGTTACGCTCCAGATTGCCAAAGAGCGCCAGGACGGTGCGGTTATTCTATCGAGTGGAAAGGGCTATTTCCTGCCGGGGAATATCGAGGAAGTCTTGCACTTCTGCCGGACGATGGACAGCCGGGCAAAAAATATCTATCTCGCATCCCGCAGCGCTAAAGCCCTACTAGCTCAGATACCGGGCCAGCTTGACTTAGAGGGGGTGGGGCCAGATGACTAAGACAGGATTTTGCCCCATGAGTCGAGAAGTGCTTAATGGCCCCTGGCATGACACCCCCAACACGCAGCTTGTATGGCTTACCCTACTGCTTTCTGCCAACTGGGAACCTCGTCAGTGGCGTGATATTACGATCCAGCGCGGACAGCTTGTTACAAGCTATTCCAATATTGCACAGCAAACCGGCTTAACCGTTCAAAATGTGCGCACTGCGATTAAACACTTAAAATCAACAGGCGATCTAACACAGGTGATAACGTCAGAATATAGCGTATTCACGATTAAAAATTACGATCTTCTTTGTCCATCTAACAAAGGTTCTCACAGTCAGTCAACACACGACTCACAACAAAATAAACATTATAAAAATTATAAAGAGGATTCTTCTCTTGAAAAAACCGGGAGCGAAGGAGGGTTTAGCGTAGATGCAGAACCATTATGGTAATGGGTATGATCCCAATTTTTCGCCATTACTGGCGAGCGCTGAGATGTTGACGATTGCGTTGGTTGCAATGCCAGAAACAGCATGGCCGATAGTACGCAGCTCTCTGACTGAGCAGATGCTCCCGACAATAGAACCCGTAGATATGTTGCGCCGGGTGTATGCAGTATGCTCCCAGATTGAGCAAGAGGGGCGGGAGCTGACGGTAACCGGCATTGTTGACTTGCTTAGCCAGCCCGAACGCAATCAGTTGTACCAGTGGCGAGACTGCCAGTTATATAGCCTATCTGCCGAGCGTATACAGGATTGGGCTGACGTTATTTACCAAAATTTCAAGAGTCTGCAACTTGGGCAGAGTCTGGCCGAGACGGCAGTTAGACTGCAAACCAATCAGACAACCTTGGCAGAGGCTATTAGTGTAACACAAGCCGCCCTAGACAGTGCAACGGCAGGAGCAGCTAATACCAGTAGCGCAAAGGACTATACAGCTCGTTATATTGAGTATCTAGCTACTCCAAATAATAGTATACACACTGGTATAGATGCTCTTGACACCTATACCGGAGGGTTAATGCCCGGCGATCTTAACACCATTGCGGCACGTCCTGGCGGCGGCAAAACCGACTTTGCCCTTTGGATAGCCAGACATATTGCCGAGGGTGGAGACACTGTATTATATATCTCTATGGAGCTGTCAGAAATCGAAATAAATGAGCGTCTATTTGCATCTGCTGGAATGATAAATGGTCGAGCCTTGCGCGATAAGACCTTGACTGCTCAAGATAAGGCCAAAGTAGACAAGACTGCCGCAAAGCTGGCACAACTGCCCCTGCATATCCGGGAAGAACCAGCACAGACAGCAGCAAACATTGAACGAGCGATTATGCAGACCAAACCCAAGGTCGTATTCGTCGATAACCTTGACTTGGTACGGCCCATGCAGCGTAATACTCTACGCAATTATGAAATCGAGGAGATTTGCCACTCTCTGAAAAGCATTGCCAAACGATGCAACTGCTGTATTGTTGCGCTGGCCCAAGCTAACAGACGCACCGATCAAATCGGAAAACCAACTCTTGCCGATCTGTATGGGAGTAGCGCAATAGAGCACGATAGCAGCTTTGTGCTGATGCTGGCCCCCGCAGCCCACCCAGAAAGCAGCGGTTCGATTGATGGTTTGATTCTCAAGGCCCGGCGGGGCCGCACCGGTGAAGTAGCTCTGCAAGCTGATTTCCAGTATCACCGCTGGCGCGAGGTAAGTTAAAAGATTACAAAATGGTTACAAACCGTAACCGACTGACAAGCCATAGCTAGTCAATAAAACCCGGTTCCCGATCCAGGAAAAATCCTGTACTGATGGGGCCGGGTTATTCTTTTGATCGACTGTATACTGATTCAGTATGGTTTGATTATGATATCCCTATTTTTTCTTCCCTCATAGTAGGTTTTGGGATCATATTTAGTCCTGAACTAGGTACGGCAGCCAAAGCTGTCCACCTACTGGATGCCCTTTTTATATGGAGTGTCAAATTTCCCGCCCCTTTTTGATCGAAATGGGGAACGAAATTTGGTTCTCCTTTTCTTTTTATGAAGGGGTGCGTCAAATTTGACGCACCTTTTTCTTCTGCTCATTTTTTGAACGAAAAGGGTGTGCCGGAAATTTCAAGCACCCCCCCTGACCCGGTAAACCGCCGGTACAGGTACGTTCTCAAAAATGAGAAAATTCTCACAGCGCAAAATTGCGCCGTCAAATCCACTGAGCTCAAATTTGAGCTCGCTATATCAAGCCACGCAAAATTGAGCCTGTTGGTTATGGACAGATCAGTCCGTCACTCAGCCAAAAACTGGGCCTGTTGCTTTCCCCACTTTTGGGGAATTATATCAACCGCCCCAAAATAGGGTTGGGTCACAAAACACGACGGTATTCAGCCAGTCCAAAAATGGACTCGCTAACAACAAGGGGAACGAAATTCACTCCCCCCCAAAGTTGGGGTTAGTGAGTTCAGTCAAAATATACAGGCCGGATTCGTTGATAATGGTCATGCCACTCGGGCGTTTAAAACTGTCATTTTGGCATTTTTCTTATCATTAAGGTCAACGCGATTTTTCAGAGCCTCAAATGCCCGCTCCATATCCTTTCCCTACCAGCTATGATTTTTAGCAGTACAGATAGTGTCATGGCTCATTCTGATTACCCTGGGTTCCCAAAATGGGAATCTGGCGTCATGCACACAAGTGGGTATAGCTCTATTCCTGCTTGACAGCTTGTAAGAGAGTGCAATTTTATAGGGCTTTTAACTCATATTCAAGAGGCCAGATGACAGCATCCAATCACAGATGCTAGGTATAGCGCCAGTTTTGGGAATCTTTAACGGGAGACTTGGGTTAAAAGTGTCAACAGTTTTGTCAACATCCATTTTCTTATTGCGCTTTATATTATTTTAAAATATCTTGTATTTTATTTAATATTTACATTTTTAAACTTATATGATATAATAAAGTAAAGGCATCAGAGAGATTCAATCCTTTATTGTAAAGCACAAAATGAAAATCAGATATTACAGCTATGACAAGCAATCTATCATCCAGGCAGTACAAACGGTGGGAGAGGATGCCGTGGCTGATGCAGCCCTAGAGGCTATGCCATATAGTTACCAAGCAGGTCAGCCACTTATATTTATGGCCGGTGGATACAAGTTTCAAGGCCACGTCGTTCTGGATCTGCTGGTAATTGAGCGAGGGGTAAAGCAGCACAATCAGCATAAAAGGCCGAGAGCATAAAACAGATTTGATACCCCTTTTTTCGGCAAATCCACCCTTGAACCCCGATTTTTTTACCCAGAGATTTTTAAGAGGTTAGGAATGCAGCTATACAATATGACTAACTACGACCGACTGATGGTTGAACTCAACCACAAAATGTACCTGCCAGAGGATGATTATAAGCGTCTGCTTGAGGAAAATGGTCTAATTGATATCGAAAGCTACTCGCGTGAAGATCGTCTAAAGCTGCTTAACACTGTTCTCTCTATCTTTCAGATTTTGGCAAACGATGTGGACTTGTACCGGAGCGTACAGACGGAGTTTGCGACCACAGGCGAGGCAATCACTGCGATCAACACCCGTATCACCCGCCTTAAAAGTGAAATTTCCCAGATTGAGGCAGAGAATGAGGCCGCAAGCGGCCCTGTTTCCTATTTATTTCGGGGGCGGTGCTGATGTTCCACTGTTTGCAGGATAACTTCAAACGTGCCCTTGACCGTGAGGGCGTAGAGGTTCAGATTGGCGGCACAAGCAAAACAGTCCTGTTTAGACGGCAGCGAAATGGTCAAGACAGCGCCGACTGGGTGGATGTTTACAGCGCTACAGAGGACAATTTGAGGCCCGGCAACATCTTAACCACTGGGGCAGACAATTATCTTCTGGTGCAGCGAGATCACCGTGAAAACGGCGTATATTTGCGATATAACGCAGTTAGATGTAACCAAACCATTTCGCTTACCAGGGAAATGAAGTCCCCGGTTCCTGATGAGTGGGGCGACTATCCGACAATCACCGTTAACTATTTTACCTCACCCGCATACTTGGCGACCCAACTAACGGGATTAAACAAAACAGCCATCGGTAATGTGATCGGCGGCAATATGGTAGTGATTATGCCAGGGGTTGAGATTACACCAAACGCTGTTTTACAATGCAATACGTTTGACAATGAGGGCAAGTTTACCGCCTGCGATTACCAGATCGAAAGCATTGATAGCACAGATGTTTTTACCGATAACGAGGGCAGCATCCACGGTATCTTGCGATTGCAGATTAAGCCCGAATAATATGCTATAACCGTGCAACAGCACGATTATATACAGGCAGGCCTTCGTAGCCAGCAATGCCATTTTTCAACCTTTCCTTTCTTTCAGGGCACGGTAGGGACTCTCCTGCCGTGTTCCGCAAACCACTAGCCGAAAGGCTATACACATATTTCTTTTTGGCGTGGAAACCACGAACTTACTGCAAGGGCGCGGAACCACTACAAGCAAAGGAGCACCAAAATAATGACTTTTGAAATTGAGCAGAAAGACAGCTATACCCCGGACGAAGTGCAGGGCTTTATTTCCAAGTTTGTACAGTCTGAAACCGATAAGGTGCGGACAGAGTACAGCCGCAAAATCAAAGAACTGCAAGCAAAATTGCCCGCAGAGCCTAGCGCAGCCGAAAAAGCCATTGCAGAGCGCACCGCCGCCCTTGACAAGCGGGAGCGGGAACTGAATTGCAAGGCCGCAGGTATCCCGGTTGAATATGCCGAGTATTTCAGCGACAAGGCCGACTTTGTCAAGCTGTCCGAACTTTTCAAGTCTGGCGGCTATGTGCCGCAAAATCACAAACAGGGCGCAGGCATTACCAAAGACGATTTTGCAAAAATGAACTACGCCCAGCAGGTCAAACTCTACCAAACCAACCCTGAACTGTTCAAGCAGTTCACCAGATGACCAAACAGGAGGAATTTTATAGATGGCTATTTTCGTTCCCGAAGTTGCCGCCCCTTACCTGATGAAAGAGATCGACAAGCGACTTGTTCTCTCCAACGCCGCACTGGATATCAGCGCCGATGTTCCTGAAATTGAGTGGAAGGGCAGCAAGATCACCTTTCCCGTTTATTCCCGTGTAGCTGTTGCCGATGAAGTTGCAGCAAAAGGCGGTGTTACCGCCACCGAGATTGACGGCACGAGCGCAACCGCCGATATTAAGCATTTTGCGGCGGCTGTTAAATACCACAAGGACAGCCTGCGGCAGTCCGGCGGGCCGATCCTGCAAAACATGGCAATCACCGACCTGGCAGATGCAATCGCGCTTAAACTTGACGCTGATCTGATGGCTACTGCGATTGCAGGGGCTACCCTCAAGGCAGCTTGTGCAGAGGCCGATGTTATTAACCCGGCCGAGCTTGAAGCAGCATTTGCCCTGTTTGGCGACCGCCAGAATGCAGACGAGTTTGCAGGCATCTATATTAACTCTAAACTGTTTCCGTTCATTCTGGGTATGGAAGGCTTTAGTGCAACCGGGCTGACCTATACCACCCCCGGCAACGGCATTGTCAAGGGCCAGTGTGTGGGCTTCTACCGTGGTGTGCCTGTTATGCTGACCGATAATGCCAACCGCACCGGCAGCACTCCCGAATGCAAGACCCTGATTGTCAAGAAAGGCGCTCTTGCAAAGGCCCGCAAGGCAGAGCCGGAGTTCAGCGAGGAGTATCACGCCACCACCTTCTATACTGACGTTGTGGCCGATGTATACGCCGCTCACAAGGTTCTGGACGACAGCAAGATCGTTCTGCTGGCCAAGACCATTACCTGATGAACAGACTTGAACTGCGAGCTATCAGGGAGCGGTACGGATACAGCTTGCGGCAGGTAGCAAATGCAGCGGATATGTCGCACCCCTATCTGCAACAGTTGGAAAACGGAACAAAACCGCTAAAGCCTGAACTGCAAGCCCGAATTTTGAATGCCCTTTACACATTGGCCCAGAAAGACGCACGGGGTAAACGATAACATGAGCCGTCCACACAGCCCCAGAAAGGCCCTGTGGGCGGTTTTATTTTAATCCAGGGAGGTGGTTAAGATAGCTGAAAAAGTGAAACAAAACGCCAGAAACAGCCTTAAGCTGACCCCCAGAGGGGCAAGCAAACCGGAGATTGTAAAGCGTATTTTAGACAGTATGCCGGAATACAAAGCCAACTATATTTTTTGGCGATATGCCCCGGAGTGCATGACTTGTACCCCGGAAAACAAGAGTTTTGATAGCTTCAAAGCCGCAGCCGCATTGCCGGAACATTTTACTGAGGATTCCTGTAAAATGTGGTTGCTTGATGCAGATGTGCAAGACCTTGTGCGGCTTCTTTTGGAGCGTAAAAACCAGCAGCAGCTTCTTGACCTGCATGAAAAGTATGTTGTTAAGGCTGAGAATGATCCCAATAGTCTGAAAGCCCTGTTGCAGCTCAATGAAACGCTCTTTAAAAACACTGGAAACCAGCTTTATAACCTTCTGGATGCCGTGCCGGATGATGTAATCGGGGAGGAAATCAGCAAATGACCAAAACACAAAAGGCAGGAGCAAAGCTGCGGGCTATCATCTCCAACCCGGTGCTGTGGTCGCGATACTTCCTCAAAATCACCAACAAGACCGGTCAGCTTGTGCCGTTTGAGTTCAACCCCCAGCAGCTCGATCTGGTCAATAGCCTGCAAAAATATAATCTGGTACTTAAATCCCGGCAGTTGGGCATCACTTCCGTAGCTTGTGCCCTTTCCCTTTACTACTGCCACACTGAGCGCAATATCACCTGCCTGTTGATGTCTTATTCGATGGAAAGCGCCAGAGGCATCTTTGAAAAGCTAAAGGCCCTTTGGCAGGAAATGCCGGATTGTGTGCGCCTGCCAGAGCTGACCAACAACCGGGGAGAGTTAAAATTTTCAAACGGCAGCCGGATTATTGTCTGTACTTGCGGCTCCAAAGACGTAGCGCGAGGCCTTACATTGCGGTATGCTCACCTGTCCGAGTATGCGTTCTTTCAGGATGAACGGGCAAAAAAGAACTTGCTGGCCCTGGAACAGGCTTTAAGACCGGATGGAATCATCGTTATTGAGTCCACCGCAAACGGTTTTAACGGCTTTTCTGATCTTTGGACGAAAGCCGAGCAGGGTGAAAACCTGTATACCCCACATTTTTACGGCTGGGTTGATGACAAAATCATGTTTCAGGAAGAACAGGAACAGTTTTGCAAACGTTGGAAGGCGATGAACCACAAGTTGCCCACTGTTGACGAGCTGGACAACGAGGAAAAGGCTCTCTTTGAGCGCGGGGCCACCATTCAACAGCTTGTTTGGAGGCGGCTCAAAATCGCTAACAGCAGCCCGGACGAGTTCAAGCAGGAGTTCCCGAGCACTCCACTTGAAGCGTTTCTCACCACCGGGCAGAATGTGTTTAATACAACTCTGATTAAAGAGCGTTCAACCGCCCTGCCGAAGATTGTAGCGCCGCCGAAGCAGTTTATAATGGCTGGCTTAAAGTTTTGGGCTTTACCTGTTCCTGGCGTTCGCTACTATATCGGCGTAGACGTAGCCGAAGGTTTAGGCGGTGATTCCGACCACTCCTGTATTGAAATAATCAATGGAGACGGCTACCAGTGTGCCGAGCTTTACAGCAATACGATTGCCCCTTATCGGTTGGCCGAAGTTCTTCTCAAACTGGCACAGTATTACAACGGTGCTTTGTGTGTGATTGAAAAGGCCAGCGCAGGGCACACAGTATTGGATAAAATGCGCAATGAGTACACCTATCCCAATCTGTATAAAAGCAAGCAGTACGATGCAAGCGGCCAGCTTCGCCGCCGTCCTGGCTGGGAAACAACCCAAAAGAGCCGCCCTATCTTAATCAGCAACTTTAGAGAAGCGTTTGAAAAAGGCGAGGTTTGTATCAACAGCAAAACGTTACTGTCTGAAATGCAGCTCTTTGTGGACAAGGGCGGACGAATGGAACACGCAGGCACTACCGGAGACGATGCGGTTTTTGCCTTTGGAATGGCCCTACAAGGCATTAAAAGCGGGCTTTGGTATCTTTAACAGGAGGCTCTACTTTGGATATTCAAGAGATTTTGGCAATCCCTCAGACCAGCGAAGCAATGTACATTCAGGCCACCAATCTGCGGGTTCGTGATTTTCTGGCCGGTCAGCACAAGGTTTTGCAGAGAAAAGACTTCACCTTCAAGGACGATATTTTCGAGACTGCAAAGATCGTTCTGCAATCTGTCCCGGCGGTTGTAGACTTTCACACCAGCTATATTTGCGGCAACCCTGTAACTCTGACCGGCGAGAGTGCAGCCGTTAAGACCCTGCAAGGATGCTATAACCGCGCAAATTATTCCCTGATTGACTATAAGATTGCAGACAACCTGGTTAAATACGGCAATGCTTTTGAGTACGTCTATAAGGCCCAAAATCGCGTTTACAGCAAGGTCTTTGATCCTCTGGACAGCTACCCTGTCTACGATGATAAAGGTGTATACAGGGCATTTCTGGAACATTGGAGCGATGCAATCAGCGGCATCTCTTACTACAACTTGTACGAGCCGGACACTGTCACAGAATACAGCACCGAGAGCGGAACAATGCAGCAATTAGCCCGATATAGAAATCTGTCCGGCCTGCCGATCCACTATACCAGCGGTGTAGAGGCGGATTATAGCCTTTATGGACAGGGCATTGTATTGGGCTTAATCCCCATCGTGAACGAGCTTGAGAGTCTGCTTTCCAAGGCATCTGACGCGGTTACAACTCTCTCGCTTAACCCTCTTGCAGTTGCCGCCGGTCAGCGTATTGATGGAAAGATTGACCGTGATCTTGTTGGGGCCTGTATCAACCTAGAGGACGGAGGCAGTTTTGGCTTTGCCTCTGCCAATATCGACTATAACACTGTCAAACTCCTGTTGGAGCAACTGAGCAACCAGTTTTATACCGTTGCAGAAGTACCGAGTGTGGTCTTTAACGGCAATGTTTCCAACGTTTCTGAAACATCTCTTAAGCTCCTTTTTAACCAACTTGACAGCAAAGCCAAACGAACCGTTTTGCAGATGAAAGAAGGCTTTTATAAACGGTGGGAGTATATGCGCCAGCTTTTGCCTGTACACGCTTTCACTGATACAGGTTTTGATAGTCTGGATGCTGTATTCAACCTCAACCGGCCTACCGATAACAGCAGTATTGTGGCCGATCTGTGCAAACAGTATGAGGCAGGTGCGCTTTCCAAGCAATCTTTTATTGAGCAAAGCCCCTACACCAACGACCAGGAACAAGAACTTAAGAGAATTGAACAGGAGAATGCTAAAGATGCCGCACAGTGATTTCGAAACACTTTTTACGAAACTGGAATCAAATCTTGCATTTGTCAATGATTCCCAATTTATGGCAGAACTCAAAGCCAGCATTCAAACGCCAGAGCAATGGGTCAGACTTGCAAAGTTATACTGTGATAGTGCGAAAAAACTTTTCGAGCTGATTACTTCCATCTCTTTGTAATACAAAAGGGCTGTTGCAGCGTGATTTTAACGCATTTGCAACAACCCTTTTATTGTTATAGTATGTGTTGGCTTATTCTACATAATAATCTTTAAAAACATACTTGGTGGAACTATGAGGTTCGACAATGACTACAAATCGCCTTGTCTCAACATAACCGCCGCTTGAGAACTCAGCGGAACTTGCTACAGTAAAGCTATCGTCGCCTACTCCCATTCTGGAATCCGTCACTTTTTCGATATAGATATCGAACGAGTCAAAATCCGACACATAAGCCGGATATACGGCATTCTGAATAGCATCTTTGGCCATCGAGTACAATTCCGATTCCGAGAAATACCCGTAAGAGTTCCCATATTCTTTATGGGCATTACACCTCTGGCAAACTCCCTTATTATCGTAATCATGCCCCAGAGCTTCACCTTCTGTTTCTCCGCAAATCGTACAAGTTTTCGGTTCTGTACAAGTTGCATCTACCCAGTGATGTTTTCCATCAGGTGACAGCGTTGTCCCCTCGGTCATACCGCAAGTCGAGCAGGTTTTGGGAGCTGTGCAAGTAGCTTCTACCCAATGGTGTCCAAACGCACACCTACACCCGGATAGCATCATCACCATGGAAATAACAAATATTCCGTAGACCGCCTTTTTCATGATTCCACCTCTAAATCAACAGGATTCCATCTCAAAGCCCATTATAATGCTACCGTTTGGTAGTATTCTCACAATAATTATGCCACCACTTGGTAACATTGTCAACAAGAAGGTGGTAATATGTTCTTACCGAGGCTTGAGGATCTGCGAACCGACAATGACCTTACACAGCAGCAAGTGGCTGACATTTTGCATTGCCCTCGTGAAGTGTACAGAAGGTACGAAAAAGGAATACGAGAACTTCCCCTGTCTTACGCAATTATCTTGGCAAAATATTATCACGTTTCACTGGATTATTTAGCCGGATTGAAAGATGAATAAGTTTCATCATAAAATCATAAAGCCGCAGCTGGAATCGCTGTGGCTTTTTTCGAGTCTGTTGACATTTTTTGTTGACACTCTTTCAGAGGCAAGATATCTAAAAAAGCAAAAGAAAAACCGCGTAGCGGTCAAAATCGACTTAACTACGCGGTTTTACTGCTGATAAATCAGCTTACTTTTTGGTCCGAGTGGCGAGAATCGAACTCACGGCCTCTTGAACCCCATTCAAGCGCGCTACCAAAACTGCGCTACACCCGGATATGCTCAGAGCGGTTATCGCTCACAGCTTTTTTATTATACCGGATGGCATCTGTTTTGTCAAGCGTTTTTTAATTGATTCTGATTTATTTATTTTGCTTGTTCACCTCGGCGGCAGCAAGCGCTATTGCGAATACGCTCTGGGCCCCGGCGTCCAGCAATGCCTGGGCACAAGCAGAAGCGGTGGCACCAGTGGTTATTACATCGTCCACCAATAGAATCCGCTTACCCTCCACCTGTTGAGGCTCCTGAGCCCGGAAAGCGCCGGCTATATTCACCAATCGCTCCTCCATCGAGAGACTTGCCTGCGGGCTGTTTTTATGAATCCGGACCAATGCCTCCGGTTCCAGTGGAAGCCCCAGCGCCTGTGCCACCGGCAAAGCCATTAGAGCCGGCACATTATACCCTCGCCCACGCCGGGAGGAAGGCACCGGGACCACCTGATCGTACTCAAGCCCCAGGGCCTTCTGCTGCTGTGGCACGGCAACTCCGGCCTTCAAGTCAATTTCGGCCCCAAACAGGAGCCGGGCGACCCAGCATCCCAGCTGGACTGCCGTCCAGCTTTCGCCCAGATATTTCGCGCGGAGGATAGCGGACCGCACTTCATCCCCATAAACAAAGGGCGCGGCTGCTCCTTCCAGCGATCCAAAGTAATGCTCCCCGGAATTGAGTCTGCGGCTGGGTTTTCGCTCCAGTTTTTTCAGCGCTTCGGCACAGTCCGGACAGACCGGCACAAATCCCAGTACCCTTCTGCAAAAAGGACAACGACGGGGATATACCAACTGGCGCAGCTGCCGCAGGCGTATCCGCCCGGGTGCATAGTAGCGTTCTGCCGGGTCCCCAGCCATCAGTTTTTCTTCAGCGCCATCAGGATCCGCACCTGACCGCCGGCTGTGCAGCCAAAATTGTCGTACCAGCCGGTCAGATAATAATCCTCTGCGTTGATGGAGGCCAGGGTGGTCTTATAGTACACGCCCATATGCCACAGATAGACCTGCATATTATCCGACAGCTCATAGCGCTTGTCGCCCGAGGTGGCATAGGCTGCGCCCAGACCATCGATCAGGATGGGCTGAAGCTGTGCCATCGCGCGGACGTTGCCGTTGGATTCGGTCCGCACGGCAATCCCGCCCGCCAGAACCGGATATTTAATATCGGCGCTGGCCGTGGTGGGCATGCCGTCCACCATGTAAGTATACTGTGCACCGCTTGCAACGCTGCCGATAATGGAACCAACCAGACCATCGGTATTGTCCGCAATGGTGCCCAGAATCAGGCTGATGAGTTTGCCGGTGTTGCCGGTGAGGCCTTTCCAGATATCATCCAACAGGCTGCCGGTGGCCAGACCCGAAACGATCTTCATCAGCACGGCATCCGGCTGGATGCTGCCCAGCCCGGTGGAATCGCTGCGGTTGCTGATGCCCACCAGACACCCATAGGTCCAGATGTCGCCGGTCACGTCGTCCAGGATTAGGTGAGAAATCTCGCCCTTCTCGTTTAACTCATAGTAGCGCACATCCCCGGTGCTCAGATTCACGCCGTTCAGCCGGTCCGGGCGGATTACCACCCCGCCGCCCTCTGTTCCGGTATCCAGAATCTTTACGTCGTTGGCCAGCTTATATTCCCCCAGGGTCATGGCGTTGCTGTCAAACAGGCCGCCGACCGATCTGCCGTTGAGAGGCTGCACCTTCTCCCCTTCTTCGGAGGCGTGGATGGAGAGCAGCCAGCCCTCGGGATAATTTAAGTTCTTATCTACTTGAAAAGCACGGACGGTGCCGTCCGTGCAGAGAACTTTCACTACTTGAAGAACGTCCGCCCCATCCTGTACAGTCAGGGTACGGTTGGTGGATTCTACTACCCCGTAGTAGGTTTGGTCAACTTCCTCCTCGGTCACAATCCCGACGACCTCGTCGTCCATGCCCAGCAGGAGGGTGACCACCTGGCCCACGCCGCCGCCGGACAAAGCCGAAATGCGGTAAGCCACCGAAGAACTGCCGATCTTATAGGACAGGCCGGCGATGGTGACCGCCGTGGGAGCGCTGGCACTGGGGGAAACCGCAGTGATCCGGCCCGCTGCCCGGTTGGTGTAGATCCAAACGGCATTGAGGCTCTCACTGTAATAGTACACGTCGTACTGGTTCAGCTCAGAGGAGGTGGAAATCTGGCCGTTGCGGTAGATGGTCGCGGGCGCAAAGGGCAAAACCTCCCCCGCTGCCGCAATATAAGGACCATCCAAATTCTGGCGCAGCGCACCCGAAGCGTCCACCTCGCCCTCGGTGATGGTCAGGCCCAGGCTGCTGCCGTAAGTCTGGCCGCCGCTGGTGGTGGCCGTCAGGGTATTGTACATCAGCACTGCACACTCGGCGCGGGTGAGCTGGGCGCCCTGACCGCTGGTGATCTGGTCCCGCAGGCCCAGTTCCGTGGCCTTGCTCAGCTGAGCCGTGGGGAACGGGCCGCTCAGCTCAGAGGTCTTATAACCCAGCATTTTGAGGGCCGAGGTACAGGCAACCTCCAGCGTTACCGGGTCATTGGGGCGGAAGGTGCCATCGGTGTATCCGCTGATCCAGCCCTGCTGAACAGCGATCCGGATATACTCGGCGCTAGGGGTCTCGCTGGTGACATCGGGGAACAGGGTGCCCACTGCGCTCTGCTCACCCAGAGAATCTCTGTATACCGAGGCTGCAACCATCATCTGAGCAAACTCTGCCCGCGTGACCGGAGCGTCCAGATTCTGGCTCATCTCTGTGGACAGAATCCCCAGCATCCGCGCGGTCTGGATCTCCATATTGATATTGGCGCTGGCCGCCGCTGCCGGCAGCGAAAAAGCCGGAACCAGCAGACACACGGCGAGCAGGAGTGCAAGAAGACGTTTTTTCATATTCTTCTCCTTCAAAATGTTTCGTGGTGCGTATGGGAATCAACTGCCGGAATCCCCCGCCCCAAAGGGTCGAATGTTTCCGGCCGAAGCCACGCGGATCAATCGTAGCGCAGCGCCTCAATGGGGTTGAGCCGTGCGGCGCGACGGGCAGGCAAGAAGCCGAAGAAGATGCCGATGCCCACCGAGATACCAAACGCCACAATCACCGACTCAAAGGTTGGGGTGACCGTCGCATTCGTTTCCATAATCATGGGCAGGACCTGGTTGGCCGCAGCCGACAGACCATAGCCCAGTATAATGCCCATCACACCACCCAAAGCGGACGTGGTGGCGGCCTCCATGACGAACTGGAGCAGGATTGCGCCCTCCCGGGCGCCCAGCGCTTTGCGGATGCCGATCTCCCGGGTGCGCTCGGTGACCGACACCAGCATGATGTTCATAATGCCGATGCCGCCCACCAGCAGGGAGATGCTGGCAATCAGGGTCAAAACTGCGATGACCATGCCGATGGTCTCATTCATGACCTCCAGCATTTCGCCCATGCTGTAAACATAGTAGGCGTTTTCATCGTTATAGATTTTAAACAGCCCCTGTTCCACCGCCTCTTTGGCCTGGGTGGCGTAGTTTTCGTCGGTCATGGTTACCAGGTAGGTGTTGGGCACGCTCATGGCTGAGAGCCGCATGGCCGTGGAATACGGCACATACACGCAGTCGTCCTCGCTGCCCTCCTGCATATCCTGCTGTTCCACCTTGGCCTCCAATACGCCAACAATGCGGAATTTATTGGCCCCAACCTTGATGGTTTGGCCCACCGCGTCGCCGCCATAGGCTTTTCGGGCGAGATATGCACCGATGACACAGACATTTTTGTTCTCTTGGGAGTCCATATACTGAAGATCCCGGCCCTCCGCTATACGGTAGTTCCGCATCTCAATATAATCCTCGCTGACCCCTTTCACGGTGGTGTAGTGGTAACTCTCGGTGTCAACCTTCACCGTACCTTCGAGGTAAATCTCCGGCGAAACCGATTCCAAATAAGCGGGATTATCCTCAACAATCCGATACAGATCATCCACCGTGGCATTGCGGGAGGTTCCCCTGCCCCAGACCGAGACGGTCATGGTATTGATGCCCATGGAGGCGAAGCTTTCCCGAACCGAGTTGGTCATACCGGTGCCCAGACCGACGATCACGATAACGGCTGTAACGCCGATGATGATGCCCAGCATGGTCAAGATGGTGCGCAGCTTGTTGCTCCAGATATTTTTAATGGCAAGCCAGAAGGTTTCGGTTATGAGCATGCCTCATCACCTCCCTGTATCACCGGACGGATCATGGTCGCCTCCGGGGCGTGGGCGTCGCCATCGTAAACGATCCGGCCGTCCTCCAGGCGGATGATCCGCTGGGCCTGGAGTGCGATGGAGTTGTCGTGGGTGATGAGGATGACGGTGTGGCCCTGACGATGCAGGTCCTGGAGCATACCCAGGACCTCGCGGCCGGTATGAGAGTCCAGCGCGCCGGTGGGCTCGTCGGCCAAAATCACCGGCGGATTCCGGACCAGTGCCCGGGCAATGGAGACACGCTGCTGCTGGCCGCCCGAAAGCTGGTTGGGTTTATTCCGGAGCTTGTCGCCCAGCCCCACCTGCTCCAGCACCGCTTTGGCGCGGGCATGGCGCTGGCTTCGGGGCACCCGGGCGTAAATCAGCGGGACCTCAACGTTTTCCATCAGATTAAGCCGGGGCATCAAATTATACTGCTGGAAAATAAACCCCAGCATCTCATTCCGGATGGAGGCCAGCTGGTTGCGGCCCATCTTGCCCACGTCCTGACCGTTGAGCCGGTAGGTACCGCTGGTGGGAACATCCAGGCAGCCGATGATGTTCATGCAAGTGGATTTGCCCGAGCCAGACTGGCCCACAATGGCCACAAACTCCCCTCTTTCGATCTTCATGGAGATATGATCGGCAGCACGCACCACCGTGTCGCCCATCTGATAAAATTTGCAGACCTGGTCAAATTCAATCAATGCACTCATCTTGCACGGCCCCCCGCAAACACACGGATCTGACCCAGGGCCGGGCCGTAGGAGCTCTGGGTGGTCTCAACGCCGACCACATCGCCTTCCTGCAGGCCGCTGAGAATTTCCACATAGTTGTCATCGCTGACCCCTGTGGTTACCGCCACATAGACATAGCCATCCGGAGCTTTGCGGTCTTCCACAGCGTTAACCGCGCTGGGAGAATTCTTAGTTACCAGAACATAACCGCCCCGCTCGACGGCTCCATTGGGAACAGAGATCGCATTCTCGGTCTCAGCCACAATAATCTCGGCGTTGACGTTCATGCCGGGGCGCAGGCCATCGGTGTCGTCAATCTGGATGGTAACAGGGTAAGATGTGGTTCCGTTGTTGGTAGCACCCGCCATGGAAACACGGGTGACCGTGCCGGTATAAGACACGTTGCTGACCGCATCTGCTGTAATGGTAACGCTCTGGCCCACCTCAATGGCGCTGATATCCAGCTCGTCTACATTAATAATCATCTGCAGGTAGCTCATATCATAAATGGTGCACAGCGCCTGGGCTGTCTCGATGATATCGCCCTGCTTATACTTCTTTTCAATGATGGTACCGCTGATGGGAGAGGTAATGGTGTAGTTGTTCAGCTGCTCCTGGGCGTTTTCCATAGAGAGCTCTGCGCTGCGCAGAGTTTCCGCCGCATTCTGGATCGACTCGTCCAGATCCTCGCCCATGAGAGAGAGCAGAGCCTGGTCTTCCGCGATGGGGCTGCCCTCCTGAACATAGATCTCGGCCACGGTGCCGGCGGCCAGGGCAGTCAGGGTTTTCTCCGCCTGGTAGGCAAACGTGCCGCTCTCGGTGGAGTTGACGCCGTTGATGCTGGCGGTTGCCACCTGGGTATTGTTCAGAGTGCCGGCATTGGTGGCCGCAATGGTCACTGTGCGGACCAGCACGTTGCCGGTGCCCAGCACATCGCTGCCGGAGATGGCCGTCACCCGGCCCTCCAGAGTTTCAAAGGTGCCGTCCAGGGTGACGATGGCCGTTTGGCCTACGCTGAAATTTGCGGCATCCGCTGCGGGGAAAGGCAGCTTCAGGACCATCTGAGAGCTGTCCTGAATGACCGCAATCTCCTGGCCCTGGGTGACTTCGTCGCCCACCGCCACTTTCAGGGAGTAAACCACGCCGCCCACATCAGCCCGGACATACTGGGTATCCGCAATCTTGTCGTAACTGCGCTGTGCCTGTTCCAGGGCAATCTGTGCCTTCTCGATGTTGGTGGTGGCGGTGGTGTTGTCCACCTGGTAGAGAACAGCGCCCTTTTCTACAATGTCGCCCTCCTCAAATTCAGCCGAGAGAGCCTCGCCTGCCACCAGGGATTTGACGGTATATGTATTCGCCGGCTGCAGAGTGCCGTATCCGCTGAACGACTCCGAAATGGACCGCCGTTCCACCGTTTCCTGCACGTAAGAAGTCGAAGCAGCCACCGTCTTGGGCTGCGAGCCCTTGATCCAGAGCAGCCCCGCCAGGACCACCACACAGAGCGCGGGCACACCCCATTTCAGCTGTTTTTTCAGCGCAGGGTTGATTCGGGCGTCCGCATTCTTCTGGGAGTTTTGCCCGGCAGAAACATCCTTTTTGTTTTTCCAGATCATAGCAAAATTTTCCTCCTGATCTTGCTGTTTGGCCCCGCCATGGTTCTGCTTTGCATCCGGGGCCGGTAAACACTTCCAGTATAGCACATGTCTACCACTTTACAAGCAACCAAAGTTTGCTTCACACAAAACTTCCCAATTTGAGCCCTCTTTGGAAATAAATTTTCGGAAATTTTCCCAATAAAAAGGGCGGCGCCCCGGATGACATCCATCCGTAGCGCCGCCCCATGCGGTTACGCTGATTCTGTTTCGATGGTTACAAAAACCCCTGCGGGCATGCAGCAGGCCCACTGGCCTTCCTCATTCAGCCAGCCAAAGTCTTCACACACGCCGTCCGGACATTGACTGTCCATAAAGGCGATGGCGCCGTCCTTCACCTGAAGATGAACCACATACGCGCCCACCTCGTAGAGGTAGTCCCCATCTTCCGACAGAGGAAGATCCTCGGTGACCCCCATGCCGAAATCCACATGGGCGTACAAACCGGGTTTGTGGCTGCGGACCAGCCAGAGCCCCAACGCCGCCAGCAGGATCAAAGCCACAAACAGGACGTTGATCCAAAAGCGGCGGGGCCGCCGGGCCGCACCCTCTGATACGGGTTTTGCAGCCTTACTCATCCAACGTAAGCGCTGGCCTGCTGGCCGGCGATGCGGCCGAAGACGGTGAAGTCAGCCACAGCGTTGCCGCCCAGACGGTTTGCACCGTGGACGCCGCCGGTAACCTCACCAGCAGCGTACAGGCCCGGGATCACGGAGCCGTCCTCTGCCAGGACCTCAGTGTTGGCGTTGATGGTCAGACCGCCCATGGTGTGGTGGACACCAGCGGTGACCTTGATGGCGTAGTAAGGAGCGGTGTTCAGGGGGTTAGCGAAGCTGGTACGGCCGAACTCCTCGTCCTTGCCAGCCTCAACGCAGGCGTTCCACTTCTCCATGGTAGCGGCGAAAGCGGTAGCATCCACGCCCATGGCCTCAGCCAGAGCCTCATAGGTCTCGCCGGTCACGGTGTAGCCATTCTTGATGTAGCCCTGGATGACGCTGGAAGCATCCACCATGGCCTGGTCGATGATCAGCCAGCTGTAGCTGCCGGTCTGAGCGATCTCAGCAGCGGAGACAACATCACGGGTACCCACTTCGTCGGTGAAGCGGTTGCCTTCGGCGTTGACCAGGATAGCGCCGTCGCCGCGCAGACCCTCGGTGATCAGGGCAGCGGTGTTGGCCTCAACGGTGGGGTGAATCTGGATCTGATCCATATCCACAGTGCCAGCGCCGATGGCAACTGCCATGTCGATGCCCTGGCCCTGAGCGCCAGCAGCGTTGGTGGTCATGAAGCCGGCCAGATCGGGCTTGTACTCGACGACCTTCTCCAGGTTGGCGCCGAAGCCGCCGGTAGCCAGAACAACAGCCTTGGCGTTGACGGTGACGGTCTCGCCGCTCTTGCCGGTGGCAACGACGCCCACAGCAGCGCCGTTGTCGTCAGTCAAGATCTCGTTGGCGGTGGTGTTGAACAGGATCTCAACGCCAGCCTCCTCGCAGTTCTTCTCCAGCAGGGGGATCATGTAGCTGCCGACGGAGACAACCTTGCCCTCGTCGTTCAGGGGGCGATGGATCCGCTTGACGGAAGCGCCGCCGAAGCTGGAAACGCTGGGCATATCGATGCCGATGGAAGCCAGCCACTCGATGGCGTCAGCGGAGTTGGAGCAGAGAACCTCGACCAGCTCGGGGTTGTTGACGCCCTTGCCGCCGATCATGGTATCCAGCTCCATCAGCTCGACGGAGTCGAAGTAGCCAACGGGGTTGGCCTGGTACTCGGCCCACTGCTCAGCCACGGTAGCAGCCAGAGCGGTGATGGTCTCGTCGTCGGCGTAGCTCTCAGCAGCGGTAGCCAGGGTCTTCTCGACACCGGCAGCCTCGTTGAACTCGTTCTCGTCCTGAGCGGGGGTGTGGGTTGCGTTCAGGCCGCCGGTAGCGCGGACAGAGTTGCCTCCCACCATGGACTGGCTCTCAACGATCACGACGCTCTTGCCTTCCTTCGCAGCGGAGATGGCAGCGGTCATGCCGGCGCCGCCTGCGCCGACCACAACGATGTCAGCCTCAACGGTGGTATCCTCAGCGGTCTCCTCGGAAGCGTTGCCGACAAAGTCAGCAGCATCCAGGCCGGCGGCGGTCAGAGCAGCAGCCAGAGCCTCGTTGACAGCGTTGGAGGTGATGGTAGCACCCGAGACAACGTCGATGGAGCCCTTGTTGGCAGAGACGACCTCTTCGGGAGCGTTGGCCACGACCACAGAGCCGATGCCCTCGGTCTCATCGGGGCCTTCCACCACACAGTCGGTGATGACGCCATCGGTCAGGGTGACAGTCACAGTCACTTCACCCATACCATTGGCAGTGCCGGTGAATTCGCCCGACACGCCAGCAGAAGACGAGCTGCTGGCAGCGGTGGACTCACTCTTGCCGCCGCAGGCAGCCAGGCTGAAGACCATGGCCGCTGCCAGCACAAGAGCAGCAATGCGCTTTTTCATAGTGGATATTCCTTTCTTCTTGGTTGTGTGTGATGCGGACATACTCAACAAAAAAGGGGGAGTCGGGTCCCTTTTTTTAAGGAATACGGCTCCCCCCTGTCGAACAAAGGAAAACAGGGGATTAGGCGTTGGCCTGTGCAGCAGCGACGGCGCAAGCGACAGTGGCGCCAACCATCGGGTTGTTGCCCATGCCGATCAGGCCCATCATCTCAACGTGCGCGGGCACGGAGGAAGAACCAGCGAACTGAGCATCGCCGTGGACGCGGCCCAGAGAGTCGGTCAGGCCGTAGCTGGCGGGGCCGGCTGCGACGTTGTCCGGGTGCAGGGTACGGCCGGTGCCGCCGCCGGAAGCGACGGAGAAGTAGGGCTTGCCATTCTCGTTGGCCCACTTCTTATAGGTGCCGGCAACCAGGTGCTGGAAGCGGACGGGGTTGGTGGAGTTGCCGGTGATGGAGCACTGGACGTCCTCCTTCTTCATGATGGCAACACCCTCCATGACGTCGTTGGCGCCGTAGCAGCGGACAGCAGCGCGCTCGCCCTTGGAGAAGGGGATCTCCTTGACGACGGTCAGGGTCTGAGTGGGGATGTCGTACTCGGTCTGAACGTAAGTAAAGCCGTTGATCCGAGAGATGATGTAAGCGGCGTCCTTGCCCAGGCCGTTCAGGATGACGCGCAGGGGGGTCTTGCGTACCTTGTTGGCGGTGCGGGCGATGCCGATAGCACCCTCAGCAGCAGCGAAGGACTCGTGGCCAGCCAGGAAGGCGAAGCAGGTGGTGTCCTCGCTCAGCAGACGAGCGCCCAGGTTGCCGTGGCCCAGACCGACGTTGCGCTGCTCAGCAACAGAGCCGGGGATGGTGAAAGCCTCCAGGCCCTCGCCGATGGCGGAAGCGCAGGCGGCGGCATCGGTCAGGCCGCGCTTGACGGCGATGGCGGTGCCCAGGGTGTAAGCCCAGACGGCGTTGTCGAAGCAGATGGGCTGCACGCCGCGGACGATCTTGTCGCAGTCGATGCCCTTGGCGAGGAGCATCTCGTTGCAGGCGTCCAGAGACTCGAGGCCGTTGGCCTTCAGGCACGCCTCAATTTTGGGCATGCGACGATCCATAGATTCAAAAGTTGCCATTAGTTGCTCCTCCTCTCTTATTCCTCACGCGGGTCGATGTACTTGACGGCGCCCTGGTCCTCGCTGAAGCGGCCGTAGGTGCCGATGTTCTTCTTGTAAGCCTCGTTGGGCTCGACGCCGTGACGGATGTCCTCCATCATCTTGCCCAGCTTGACGAACTGGTAGCCGATGACCTCGTTGTTCTCGTCCACAGCCAGCTTGTTGATGTAGCCCTCGGTCAGCTCCAGGTAACGGACGCCCTTCTCACGGGTGGAGAA
Source organism: Faecalibacterium gallinarum (assembly GCF_022180365.1). Taxonomy (GTDB): domain Bacteria; phylum Bacillota; class Clostridia; order Oscillospirales; family Ruminococcaceae; genus Faecalibacterium; species Faecalibacterium gallinarum. The sequence goes on along the minus strand of NZ_BQKV01000098.1, from coordinate 67,822 downwards.
GATGGTGCCGGTCATGGAACGCAGGCCCTTGCCCAGGTCGTCCAGGCCGGCGCCGATGGGCAGGCCGTCCTCAGAGAAAGCGGTCTGGCTGCGGCCGTAGACGATCTGCAGGAACAGCTCGCGCATAGCCACGTTGATGGCGTCGCAGACCAGGTCGGTGTTCAGAGCCTCCAGGATGGTCTTGCCGGGCAGGATCTCGCCTGCCATAGCAGCGGAGTGGGTCATGCCGGAGCAGCCGATGGTCTCGACCAGAGCCTCCTCAATGACGCCGTTCTTGATATTCAGAGACAGCTTGCAGGTGCCCTGCTGAGGTGCACACCAGCCCACACCATGGGTGTAGCCGCTGATGTCCTTGATCTCATAAGCCTTGACCCATGCACCCTCTTCGGGGATGGGGGCGGGACCATGCTTAGGACCTTTGGTGATCGGGCACATGTTCTGTACTTGCTGCGAATAGGTCATAATCATACTCTCCTTTTGTAAAATTCACCGGCCGTCCGGCCACGCTGCCGCACCAGAACCGGTATAAACCACGCTTGGTTTTATTATAGAGAAATCGGTTCCATTTTGCAAGTTCTTTCACGCAAAAATCCTCCGTCAAAGGGGTTCTTGGGCACAGTTCGGCTGCTTGTACGCTTTTTGGTGCAGGTTTTGTGAATTTTTTGTCGTTTTTGCCATCCCGGGGTTTTCCGCCTCAGTTGGCCCGGGGCGAGCGCGGGGCCCGGGTGGGCCGGAGCAGCCAGATGGCTCCGAACCCGGCGGCCGCCGCCCCTGCTGCCAGCCAGTGGCGGCCCATCTCCAGCCCCAAACCATTGGCTAAAAAGGGAAAAGCCAGGCTCCCCGCCGTCTGTCCCAGGGCAAGAAAACCATAGTTGACCCCCGCGTGGGGCAGGCCGAACAGATCGGTGGAGAGGGCGGGCAGCACCGCCGCCAGGGCCGAGTAGCAGAAGGTCAGCCCCGCATAGACAGCAATCACGCCCCAGCTTTGTGCAAAAGCAAAGGCCACCGATAGTCCGAACAGCCCCCCGAACAGGAAAAGATCGGTCTTTCGCCGGCCGATTTTATCGCTGAGCAGAGGCATCAGCAGCCGCCCGGCGGCGCTGCCGCCGCTGCCCAGCACAATGGCCCAGACCGCCGCCCCTTCGCTCAAGCCCCTCTCCTGCCCCAGCCGGAGGATAATCGGGCTGAACAGCAGCACCGCCGGGGTGGAAAGGCAGACCGCTGCCGCGCAGAGCCAATACTGGCGGGTACAGAGCATCCGGCCGGGGGGATAATCCAGAGGTGGGGTTTTCTGCTTTTTGCCCTGCTGATCGGGGCGGGGCTTTTCGGCGGGCGGATCCGACAGCAAAGCGCTGCCTGCCAGGCAGACCGGCAGGGTCAGCCCGCCCAATGCCCAGAAGGCCCCGCGAATCCCCTCCACCGGGCCGAACCCCGCCACCGCCGCCCGGACAAAGAAGGTCAGAAAGGCCCCCGACAGCCCCACTGCCCCGCCGATGACACCGGTGGCCAGCCCCTTGCGGCCCTGGTACCACTTCTGGGCGCAGGACTGGATGGCGGGATACAAAAAGGCGCTGCCCAGCCCCGCCGGGATACTGAAAACCAGAAAAAAGGCCCAGCTCAGCCCCGGCGGCAGGGCTCCCGCCCCAAAGAAGCCCCCGCAGAGCAGGGCCGTTCCCCAGAGGGCGGCGCACCGGGGGCCCCGGCGGTCCTGCAAAAAGCCCCCCAAAAGGCACCCCACCCCAAAGGCGGCGATCAGCAGCGCGAAAGCATAGCCCGCCTGAGCCTCACTGAAGCCGTATTCCTCCATTACCGGCTGCTGAAAAGCCCCCCAGGCGGCAGGAATCCCGGTGAGAATTTGAATCACCGCCCCGGCCGCCAGCACCGCCCAGGGGTGCTCTGCGGTAAACCGGCCCATTTTCTGTTCCATATAATCTCCTTTCCGCCCCCCGAGAAGGGACACAGGCTATCCAGCTTATAGTGTATCCCCTTTTCGGTTGACAATCCGGGCTGAACCTTTATAATGAAAAGAGAGTATCGTCTGAACAAAGAGGAGCGAGAATGTTATGAAAATCCAAGCTTTAAAAGGAATGCGGGATCTTCTGCCTGCTGAGCAGAGCCTGCGCGATTATATTCAGGGCAAAATTCTGGAAACCTACCGTGCCGCCGGTTTTGAACGGATCTCCACCCCCATGCTGGAGGATATGGAAAACCTGGACAAATCTGAGGGCGGCGACAACCTGAACCTGATTTTCAAGGTTATGAAGCGGGGCGAAAAGCTCACCGCGGCTCTGGCCTCCGGCGATCCCAAGGAGCTGTCCGACATGGGTCTGCGCTATGACCTGACCCTGCCCCTCTCCCGCTACTACGCCGCCAACCGCAACGAACTGCCCAACCCCTTCAAGGTCATCCAGACCGACCGGGTGTTCCGGGCGGAGCGCCCCCAGAAGGGCCGCCTGCGGGAGTTTGTCCAGTGCGACATTGACATTCTGGGCGACTCTTCCCCCAATGCAGAGGTGGAGCTGATCGACGTGACCACCCGGGCCCTGCTCAACATCGGGTTCACCGGATTCACTGTCAACATCAACGACCGGCGCATCCTCCGGGGGATGCTGGAGAGCATGGGTTTTGCCCCCGAGACTCTGGACTCGGTCTGCATTACCTTTGATAAGATGGACAAGATCGGCGCCGAGGGGGTCCGGGCCGAGCTGACCGAGAAACAGCTGCCCGCTGAGGCCATCAACGCCCTGTCCGACTTCATCGCTGCCGGGGATGTCACCCTGGACGCCGTGGCCGCCCGCTGCGCCGACCCGGCCATCGCCGACGATCTGAAATACGTTCTTTCCACCGCCAGCGCCCTGGCCGCTGGGCGGTATGCCGTGGCCTACTGCCCCAGCCTGGTCCGGGGCCAGGGCTACTACACCGGCATGGTGTTTGAGGTCACCTGCCCCCAGTTCGCAGGAGCTGTGGCCGGCGGCGGCCGCTACGACAACATGGTGGGCAAATTCATCGGCCAGCAGGTGCCGGCGGTGGGTTTCTCCATCGGCTTTGAGCGGGTCTGCGGCATCCTGCTGGAGCAGGGTTACCAGATCCCCGGCGCAAAGGCCAAGCTGGCCCTGCTCTACCAGAAGGGGGACGACTTCGCTGCCGTCCTCCATCAGGCGGAGGCCCTGCGGGAGCAGTACAATGTCACCGTCCTGGCCCAGGGCAAAAAGCTGGGCAAACAGCTGGGCCAGCTGGAGGCTGCCGGCTTTGTGGGCGCAGCTTTCGCGGGCAAAGAAGAGATCAAGCTGTTCAGCGAGCGGAACTGAGCAGGCGCTCCCCAGTCTTAAATAAAAAATTTGGCCGGGTCTTCTGCGGTAAACAGGCAGAGGGCCCGGCTCTTTTTGACGGCAGAGCCAACAGGGCCGGTTGCACTTTTTTGTAAAACTTTTATAATTTTTATTGTTTTTCGGGATAAGTATTGCGCAATCATCCGAGATATGTTATCTTAGGGCCACACAACCAAGGATCCGTTGGGTTTGCATGAGAAATCTAAAAACGCAGGGCATTCCATTGTGCAGGGGTGTCGTGCGTTTTTGTCATACTGAGGGGCAGCGGTCCGTCCCCCACCCCGACGCATCAATTATCACCCTCGACAGGAGGTAGCAGAGACCATGCCGAAATACATTCTTTCGCTGGACCAGGGTACCACCAGCTCCCGGGCCATCCTGTTCGACGAGAATCAGAACATCGTCGCCGTCAGCCAGAAGGAATTTACCCAGATCTACCCCAAAGAGGGCTGGGTGGAGCACAACCCCATGGAGATCTGGTCCTCCCAGTATGCAGTGATGATGGAGGTGGTCGCCCAGAGCGGCATCCGGGCCGAGGATCTGGCCGCCATTGGCATCACCAACCAGCGGGAGACCACCATCGTCTGGGACAAGGCCACCGGTACCCCCATCTACAACGCCATCGTCTGGCAGTGCCGCCGGACCGCCGATCTGGTGGACCAGCTGGTGGCCCAGGGGCTGAGCGATTACATCAAAGCCACCACCGGCCTTCTGCCCGACGCCTACTTCTCCGCCACCAAGATCCGCTGGATTCTGGACCACGTGGAGGGGGCCCAGGCCCGGGCCGAGCGGGGCGAGCTGCTCTTCGGCACGGTGGATACCTGGCTACTCTGGAAGCTGACCGGCGGCGCGGTGCACATCACCGATGCCACCAACGCCTCCCGCACCATGCTTTATGACATCCACAAGCTGGACTGGGACGACACCCTGCTCAAAGCCCTGAACATTCCCCGGGCGATGCTGCCGGAGGTCCGTTCTTCCAGCGAAATTTACGGCCATACCGAGATTCTGGGGGTTCAGGTTCCCATCGCAGGCATCGCAGGCGACCAGCAGGCCGCTCTCTTCGGCCAGACCTGTTTTGCCCCCGGCGAGGCCAAAAACACCTACGGCACCGGCTGCTTCTTGCTGATGAACACCGGCGATAAACCCTGTGTCAGCCAGAACGGCCTGGTCACCACCATTGCCATCGGGCTGAACGGCAAGGTCCAGTATGCGCTGGAAGGCTCCGTCTTTGTGGGCGGCGCCGTGATCCAGTGGCTGCGGGACGAGATGCGTTTCTTCAATGAGAGCCGGGATGCCGAATACTACGCCCAAAAGGTCAAAGACAACGGCGGCGTCTACCTGGTGCCCGCCTTTACCGGTTTGGGCGCCCCCAACTGGGACATGTACGCCCGGGGCTGCATCGTGGGCATCACCCGCGGCACCCGGCGGGAACATATCATCCGGGCCGCGCAGGAATCCATCGCCTATCAGGTGGCGGATCTTGTCCGAGCCATGGAGAACGACACGGGACTCACCCTCACCTCCCTCAAAGCCGATGGCGGCGCCAGCCGGGACAGCTTTTTGATGCAGTTCCAGGCCGATGTCATCGGCTGCAAGGTGCGCCGCCCCGCCATCCGGGAGACCACCGCCCTGGGCGCTGCCTATCTGGCGGGCCTGGCCGTAGGGGTCTGGCACAGTCTGGAAGAACTCGGCCAACTGTGGGAGTGCGACATCGTATACGAGCCCCGGATGGATTCCGCCCAGCGGGAAAAGCTGCTGCATGACTGGCATAAGGCCGTCCAGCGCAGTCTCGGCTGGGCCCGGAACGACTGATTTGCTTTCCTCTCTCTCTTTTCTCTCTCAAATGGCAGCGCCGTCTCCTCTTCTTTTGGAAGAGGGGGGCGGCGCTGCTGTTTTGTGATTAAAGATAAGGGGTTCGGTTTACCGCCGGGCGTGGGACTCGCTGGTGGGGATCAGCCCGCAGAACACACACTCCGCCTTGGTGGAAAGGCGGGTGTCCTTATGGTAGCAGCCGAAAAACCACCGGTCGTAGGTGAGTTTGAGCAGCAGCCGGTCGAGAAATTCGTGCAGGCGGTTGGTCTGGCCCTGTTTCAGGGCGGTAAAATCCAAAAATTTGGTTGGTGCGTCGTGGGTCAGCACATAATCTACCTGATAGCCGTTGGCGGCGGCGTTGGCCTCGCAGCGGGCGCACTCGGCCTCGGAGGGCATCTCCTGGGGCCACCAGTTGACCCCGGGCTCCCGCTCCTCTTTGTCGGGGCTCTCTCCCCCACCGAAGCAGAGATACCGTTTTCCCTCCAGTTCCAGCACGCTGCCCCGGCAGACGTGGTAGAGATTGCCCCCCAGGGGCTGCACCAGCCCGCCGAACTTTTCCTCGGTGGGGTATGCGGCCAGCAGATCGTAATTCTCGTGGGTTCCATCCAAAAACAGGATGGTATAGCGGCGCTTCTGGAGCCACTTGAGGTGAGCGGCCTCTTTCTTGCTGCCGTCCCAGACAAAGCCGAAATCCCCCAGGACGATCACCGTATCTTTTTTGCTCAGCCAGCGCAGCCGGCCGTGCTTGAACCGCTCCAGATCCCCGTGGGTATCCCCTGTAATATAAACCATCGCGCTCTCTCCCCGCCGGTTTGTGAAACCCGGCAAAGGCCTTGTCACCTTCCGGCAAACCTGTTATTATAATAGAATCAATGATGGCAGTCTGTGTTCTGCGCCCCGGTTTGGGGACCAAACCGCCGAATATCAGCTTTATTTTATATCGTTTTGAAGGAAATGTCCACATGAAAAGGTTTCTTGCACTGGTTCTCTCCCTCGCGGTTCTCGTTGGATGCCTGGCGCTGCCCGCCGGGGCCATTGGCTACGACCCCAGCACCTACTATCAGGTCCAGGCCTCCAGCGCCTACATCGTCAACACCGACACCAATATTATTGTCTACGAAAAAAACAGCACCGAACAGGTCTACGCCGGCGGCCTGACCAAGCTGATGTGCGCCGCCCTGGTGCTCACCAACTACGGCGACCAGCTGGACAGCTACACCTTCCAGATGCCTTTTGCCATCTCGGACTACGTCTACGGCACCGACAACGCCGACATGCGCTCGGGCGAGACCTTCACCCTGCGGGAGGCCCTTTACGCCATGCTGCTGCGGAACGCCAACGATGCTGCCATGGGCATGGCCTATCAGCTGTCGGGGAACGATCTTTCCGGCTGGGTCAGCCAGATGAACAGCCTCTCCCAGCAGATCGGCACCACCGCCAGCACTTGGACCGACGCCTGCGGCCTGGATCCGGGCAACACCACCAATGCGGTGGATATGTACCTGATCCTGCGGTATCTGATGGGATTCGACGCTTTTGTCCAGATTGCAGGGTCCGCCAGCTTTGAGATGCCCGCCAAGGAGAAGCACTCCAAATCCTTTATTCTGACCAATCAGAACGTCGCTCTGAACAAGTCCGCCGGAGGCAAGTTCTACCGCTCCGAGATGCGGGGCGGCATGTGCGATGTGATGGCCTATAAAAACGACACCGGCACCCAGAGTTATGTCTCCTGGGCTTCCAGCGACGGCGAAACCTATATCTTCTGCGTCATGGGCAGCCCGGACAGCTGCGACGACTACGGCTACTCCAACCGGCGCCCGGCCCTTTGCGAAACCACCAAGTTAATCGACTGGGTCTACGACAACTTCTCGATTCAGGCGGCTCTGGACACCGACCTGGCCCTGGCCGAGATCCCGGTGAAATACTCCTCGGATACTGACACCCTGATGCTCTACCCGGACGACAACATGATGACCATTCTGCCCTCGTCCAGCGACAGCACCGTGACCCAAAAGTTTTTCCACCTGCCGGAATACGTCTGCGCCCCCATCCAGAAGGGGGACATCGTGGGCACGGTGGAACTCAAGCTGGCGGGCGAAACCATCGGCAGCGTGAACCTGATTGCCGGACAGGATGTGAGCCGGAACGGCCTTCTGTATGCGGCGGCCAAGTTCCAGGATTTTCTGGGCAGCCTCTATCTGCGGGTGGTCATCCTGCTGAGCCTGCTTTGCCTTGGCATCTACGGCATCTGGCGGCTGCAATACGCCTTCCACCACCGGAGCGGCGGCCGAAAGATTCGCCGACACTGATCTCTTTTATAACCATAAAAAGCTCCCCTTCGGCTTTCGGGCCAAAGGGGAGCTTTTTATCATTTCACTTGATGTCCAGCTCAGGGGGCACGTCGATCTCGTCCGAGACATACTTGCCGTTTTTCTTGCGCTGGCGCACACACTCGGTGAGCAGATACTCAATCTGCCCGTTCACCGACCGGAAATCGTCCTCCGCCCAGGCGGCCAGGGCGTCGTACAGTTTCGCGGAGAGGCGGAGGGGAATCTGCTTTTTGGGTTCAGCCATCAGTACAGGCTGCCGGAGTTCACCACCGGCTGGGCGTCGTGGTTGCCGCAGAGCACCACCAACAGGTTCGAGACCATCGCCGCCTTGCGCTCGTCGTCCAGCTCCACCACTTTATTCTCGTTCAGACGTTCCAGAGCCATCTCCACCATGCCCACGGCACCATCCACAATCATCTTGCGGGCGTCGATGATGGCCGACGCCTGCTGACGCTGAAGCATCACCGCGGCGATCTCGGGAGCATAGGCCAGGTAAGTAATCCGGGCCTCCAGAATTTCCAGACCGGCGTCCTGGACGCTCGCCTGGATCTCCTGGCGAATCCGCTCGGCCACCACCTCGCTGGACCCCCGCAGGCTGCCGTCGTCGGCCTGGCCGTCACCGGTGGTATCCACGTTGGGGGCTACGTCGTAGGGGTAGATTCGCACCACGTTCCGCAGGGCGCTGTCGCACTGGAGGGAGAGATACTCCTTATAGTTATCCACGTTAAAGACCGCCTTGGCGGTGTCGGTCACCCGCCAGATCACCGCGATGCCGATCTCCACCGGGTTGCCCAGGCAGTCGTTGATCTTCTGCCGGGCGTTGTTCAGGGTCATGATCTTAAGAGAGATTTTCCGGCTGGCTGCCTCCTGGGCTGCCTGGGCGTTCTGGGCCTTGTTGTTGATCAGGGCGGCCACCGCGTTGTTATTGCTGACGTCGCCGCTCTGGCTCAGCCGGGTGCCCGCCGCCGGGTTCACTGCGGCGCAGAAGGGGTTGACCCAGTAGAAGCCCTCCCCTTTCAGGGTGCCGATGTAATCGCCGAAGAGGGTCAGGACCAGGGCCTCCTGGGGTTTCAGGACCTTCAGGCCGCAGAGGGGAATCCAGCCCAGAACCAAAATCACCAGACCCAGAATAAAGAGGGGCCAATTGGGTTCAAGGTCGCTGTGGGGGGTGGGCCGGGTGCCGAAAAGCTGGAAGCTCAGGAATACCAGCACACCGCCCAGCAGCCAGACCAACAGGATCAGGCAGAGGGCCGCCAGGCCGTTCTTTTTGGTTTGGAGAAGTTTTTCACTCATATTCTTTTCTTTGTTGACAGAAGGAACAGATTCGCTCATACAAGATACCTCCTTTAAGGCTGGAGCGTTCTATTTGATATCAAAATCATATCATTTTATCTTTTATTTGTCAAGGGCTTTCTCTTGTGCCGGGGGACGTTCCTTTATATAATAGAAACCAAAGAAGAGAACCCTACTTTTGGGAGGAATCCGCCATGGAAAACCGCTTCGAGACTTTTTCCGGCTCCATTGTGCAGCTGAACCGCTGCCTGCAAAAGATTAAAGACCTGGAGATGCGCCGGCTGGGCCTGCGGGCCAACCACGCCATGTGCCTGTACTATCTGGGCCGCCACCCTGAGGGGCTGACCGCCACCCAGCTGACCGATCTGTGCCGGGAGGACAAGGCCGCCATCAGCCGAACCCTGGCTCAGCTGGCCGAAAAAGATCTGGTTTGCTGCCCGGCCTCCGACGGAAAACGCAGCTACCGGGCCCCCTACTACCTGACCAGCCAGGGGCAGGCCCTGGTCCAGAAGATCAACAATCGGGCCGAGTACGCCCTCTCCACCGGGGGCCAGGGACTCACCGACGCCCAGCGCACCGCTTTTTACGAGGCTATGGAGGTAATTCTGGGGAACCTGGAAGAATATCTGGAACAAAACCGGGAACCGGCAGAGGATGATTGTTGATTTATCAACAAGTCCGTGTTATAATGCGGAAAGTTGATTTTTCAACAATGTTCTGTGCCGGGTGACCCGCCTGTTTTGGGCTGCCGTGCACAGACCCAAATACAGGAACAAAAGGAGAACCCGGTTTTATGACCCAAACAAAAACCCGCAAACGGCTTTTGACCGCCCTGGGCGTGCTGATCGCCCTGGTGGTGCTGGCCGCCGCCGGCATTTTCTGCCTCTGGGGGGATGAGATCCGTTCCCTCGCTTCCATCCGTCAGATCGCCGTCAGCAACGACGACCACAACGACGGCTATGTCTACGAGATGCAGATTGTGGGCGGCTACGATTTCGACGAGTTTCTGGCCTCGGGGGGCGCTTCTTCGGACGCTGAGCTGATTTCCTTCGTGACCCAGAGCATTACCAAGGGGCTGATCCCCATGACCATCAACAGCAAGGAGATCGCCTGCTCTTCCTTCACCGCCGAGACGGCGGAGGGCGACCGGCTGTTCGCCCGGAACTACGACTTTGACAAAACCAACACCTGCATCGTCTACACCAACCCTGGTGACGGCCGCCACGCTTCGGTCTCCACCATTGACCTGCAATTCATCGGCATCGATCCCGACACCGGCCTCACCAGCCTGTCGGACAAGCTGCTCTGCCTGGCGGCCCCCTTCATCCCTCTGGACGGCGTCAACGATGCGGGCCTGAGCTGCGGCATCTATATGTCCTACCAGGGCGGTGAAAAGACGGTGGCCACCGACCAGCAGACCGAGAAGCCCGACCTGACCTCCACCACCATGCTGCGGATGATTCTGGACTATGCTTCCACCGTGGACGAGGCCATCGCCCTGGTGGAGCAGTACGACCTGCATGACTCCGCCGGAACCTCTTACCACTACATGATCGCCGATGCCAACGGCGACAGCGCCGTTCTGGAGTGGGTGGGCGAAACCGACGCCACCGACAACGACGGCTCGGCCCGAGTGCTGAACGTCATCCGCAACACCGACGCGGCCAACCTGGCCGACACCGGTACCGACGCTTACCAGTGCGTCACCAACTACATCCTGACCCCCGGCTACTACGCCGAGGGCGAGGACCGGGGCGGCGCCGACCGCTACGATCACCTGAACGCCTCCCTGAACGCCACCGGGGGCCTGGTGGAGGACGACCAGGCCGCCATGGACCTGCTGGCCCAGGTGGGCCGCCGGGGCTGGGTGGTGGACGGCGACCACACCCAGGGTACTACCGTTCACAGCGTGGTCTACAACCTGACCGACTGCACCGCCCTGTGGGTGGGCAACGAGCACTACGGCGAAGAGACTTATACCTTCCAGCTGGCGATGCCGTAACCGGCGCCGCCCTTCCCCAATCAGCGGGAATACAGCAAGAGAGGGCGCTCCCCAGGCGGGGAGCGCCCTCTTTCCTTTTTGGCAGGGATTGACAAAAGGGGGCCCGGCGTAGTATCATCAGAATGATATGGGCATTTGAGTGCCGCCGGTTCCGGTTCGGGCCGGCGGAGAATAGTGAATCCGGTCAGAATCCGGAACGGTACCGCCACTGTATGCGCGGAGGCCGTGCACGCGGCGAAAGCCAGTCATTGGGGGCAGCGCCCCTGAGAAGGCAGTGCACCGGCTGGGGAGGCGCGAGTCAGGAGACCTGCTTGAATGAAAGAGCTTATCGCCCCCGTGTTTTGGGGCAATGGGCTGTTTTTGTGCAGAAATCGGGCTGAGGCTGTCTGGAAACAGAGGCCGCGGCTTTTTCTTTTGTACCAAAAATTCAACGCAGCGGCGGGCCGGGCCCTGGCTTTGGCCGGAAAAGGCCCAACACAACCATCAACCTATGGAGGAATCTCAATGAAACGTTGCGTTGCACTTTGTCTTTCGCTGGCGCTGTCCCTCGGCATCCTGAGCGGCTGCGCCCAGCCGGCGGCCTCGTCTGCGGCCCAGAGCCAGGCGACGGCTTCTTCCACCGCAGCCTCGGCCCCCGCAGAAGATCTGCTGGGGAACGGCTGGGCGGTGGAGAGCAGCATGGAGCTGCAGTATGCCACCCAGTTCTCGGTGGATTATTTCGAGGGGGGCTACAAGCTGCTGAGCCTCTCCAACGGCGACCGGTTCCTGGTGGTGCCGGAAGGGGCCAGCCTGCCCGAGGGGATCGACCCGGACATCGTCCCTCTCTATCAGCCGCTGGATAATCTTTACCTGGCCGCTTCTTCGGCCATGAGCCTCTTTGACTCCCTGGGCCACGCGGACAAGATCCGCCTGTCCAGCACTAAGGAGACCAGCTGGTACATCGACTCGGCCAAGCAGGCCATGGCCGATGGCCAGATGGTTTATGTGGGCGCCTACAACGAGCCGGACTACGAAATGCTGGTGAACGCCGGCTGCCCCCTGGCCGTGGAGTCCCGTATGATCGACGAGGCCTCGGAGGTCAAGAGCAAGCTGGAAGAGCTGGGCATCGCCGTTCTGACCGACCAGTCCAGCCTGGAAAAGCACCCTCTGGGCCGCTCCGAGTGGATCCGGTTCTACGCCGCCCTCTTTAACGAGGAGGAAAAGGCCGCCGAGCTCTTCCAGCAGCAGGTGGATTTCCTGAACGAGGTCGCCAGCGCCGAGGCCACCGGCAAGACCGTCGCCTTCTTCTACATCAGCCCCTCTTCGGGCAGCGTGGTGGTCCGCAAGGGCAGCGACTACATCAGCAAGATGCTGGAGCTGGCCGGCGGCGACTATCTGTTCAGTGACCTGGACGACGGCGACCCCGAGAGTTCCACTGAGCCCATGGAGATGGAGGCCTTCTTCGCCGCAGCCAAGGACGCCGATTATCTGATCTATAACACCTCCGTCGGCGGCGATCTCGCCACCACTGCCGACCTCATCGAGCAGAACCAGCTGCTGGCCGAGTTCAAGGCCGTGCAGGAGGGCAACGTCTGGTGCACCAAGCGCAACCTCTACCAGGTGACCACCGAGCTGGGCCAGATGATCCAGTCCTTCCACGAAATTTTCACCGGCGAAGCAGACGAGACAGGGGATCTGCCCTATCTGTACCGGCTGCCGTAAGCCGCCTTACCGCTGCCGCTCGAAAGAGCGGCAGTTTTGCGCTGTTCTGCTGATTCCAACACGAAAGGGGTTTCTGCCATGAAGCCAAACCGTCCTGCCCCCCGGCTGAGCGATCCCGGCCGCTTTGCCCTGGTGATGTTTTTTTTGGCCGGGCTACTGCTGGTGGGCCTAGTGCTGAACGTCAACATCGGCTCGGTGTCCATTGCGCCGGGCCAGGTGTTTCGTCTGTTGTGGGACGCCATCCGGTACAGCGCGGCCAACCTGGTGACCCGGGGCGGCTACGCCGGAGCGTTGGAAGCCGTCGTCAAAGCCACCACCGAGAGCCAGATTCTGTTCAGCATTCGCCTGCCTCGGCTGCTGCTGGCCGCCGTATTGGGCGGGGCCCTGTCGGTCTCCGGCTATCTATTGCAGGTGTTTTTCCGCAACCCCATCGCCGGGCCCTTTGTGCTGGGCATCTCCTCCGGGGCCAAGATGGTGGTGGGCATCACCCTGATTTTCCTCACCCCCTATCTGGGCACCCTGAGCCCCTGGGTGCTGATCCTGGCGGCCTTTGCGGGGTCTCTCGTCATCACCCTGTTTGTGCTGCTTTTCTCCCAGACGGTGCGCAGCATGTCCATGCTGCTGGTGATCGGAATTATGGTGGGGTATCTTTGCGGCGCAGTGACCGATTTCAGCATCACCTTTGCCAGCGAGTACGACGTGGTCAACCTGACCAACTGGTCCATGGGCAGCTTCTCGGGGGCCAACTGGGCCTACGTCCGGACCGCCCTTCTGCTCTGTCTGCCGGGGGTGGCCGCCGCCGGACTTCTCTCCAAACCCATCGGGGCCTATGCTTTGGGGGAGGGCTACGCCCAGAGCATGGGGGTGCGGATCAAACCTTTCCGGGTGGCGCTGATTCTGCTGTCCAGCCTGCTTTCCGCCTGCGTGACTGCCCTGGCGGGGCCCATTTCTTTCGTAGGGATCGCGGTGCCCCACATCACCCGCAGCCTGCTGAAATCCGCAAAACCGGCCTTTGTGATCCCGGCGTCTTTCCTCTGTGGGGCGGTGTTCTGCGTCTTTTGTGATCTGCTGGCCCGGACGGTGTTTACCCCCACCGAGCTCTCCATCGGGACGGTGACCTCGGCCTTCGGCGCGCCGGTGGTGATTTATATGATGGTCCAGCGCCGCCGCACACAGGAGGGCTGAGAATGGATATTTACTTCAAAACCGATGATTTATCGGTGGGTTACAATGGACGCCCCCTGATCCGGGACATCTGCCTCCAGCTGGAAAAAGGCAAGGTCCTGACCCTGATTGGCCCTAACGGGGCGGGCAAATCCACCATTTTAAAAACCATCACCCGGCAGCTGTCGGCCCTGTCCGGCGTGGTGACCCTGGACGGCCGTTCCCTGACCGCCTGGCAGCCCCGGGAGCTGGCCCAGCGGCTGGCGGTGGTGCTCACCGACCGGGTCCGACCCGAGCTGATGACCTGCGCCGAGGTGGTGGCCATGGGCCGCTACCCCTACACTGGCCTATTGGGCCGCCTGACCCCCGAGGACGAGGCCGCCGTGGACGGGGCTCTGGCTCTGGTCCACGCCGAGAATCTGGCGGGGCAGGATTTTTCCACCCTGTCGGACGGCCAGCGCCAGCGGGTGCTCCTGGCCCGGGCTCTCTGCCAAGAGCCGGAGGTACTGGTATTGGACGAACCCACTGCCTACCTGGATATCCGGCATAAGATCGATCTTTTGGAACTATTGCGAGAGATGGCCCACCAGAAACAGCTGACGGTGGTGATGTCCCTCCACGAGATCGATCTGGCGGTGAAGAGCTCCGATCTTCTGCTCTGCGTCCAGGGAGACGGCATCGCCGCCTTTGGGCCGCCGGAGCAAATTCTGGCCCAGCACACCATTGAACAGCTCTATGGCCTCGAAGGGGGCTCCTATAACCCCCTCTTCGGCAGCGTGGAGCTGGGGGGCCCCAAGGGCAAGCCCAAGGTCTTTGTGGTGGCGGGGGCCGGGGCGGGGATTCCCTGCTATCGGCTGCTCCAAAAACAGGGGCTGCCCTTCGCCACCGGGATTTTGTTCGAGAACGACATCGACACCCCCATCGCAAAACAACTGACCGACTATGTAGTCACCGCCCCGGCCTACACCCCCATGACCGGCGAACAGTTTGAGGCCGCCGCCCGGCTGCTGGAAGGCTGCGAGCTGGTGCTGGACGCCGGGGCCCCCATCGGACCCCTGAACCGGATGAACCAAAAACTCCTGGCCCTGGCCCAGGAAAAACAGATTCCCGTCCGAAGGGTGGGCGAATAAACCAAAGGAGGCATCTGGATGGAAAAAGCAATCCCCCGGGTAATGCTGGCCGGGACGAACAGCGGCTGCGGAAAAACCACCGTCACCTGCGCTGTCCTGCAAGCTCTTGTGAACCGGGGCCGGAAAGCCGGGGCCTTCAAGTGCGGCCCCGATTACATCGACCCCATGTTCCACAGCCGGATCATTGGGGCCAAGAGTGCCAACCTGGACTCCTATTTCTTCTCCCCCAACACCCTGCGATATCTCCTGGCCAAAAATGGTGCCGACCGGGATATCTCGGTTTTGGAAGGGGTCATGGGCTACTACGATGGCCTGGGCGGCACGCCCCGGGCCAGCAGCTGCGAGGTAGCCCAGTGGACGGGCACGCCGGTGGTGCTGGTGATCGGAGCCCGGGGGGCCAGTCTCTCGGTGCTGGCGGTGCTGGCCGGATTTCTAGATTTTCTGCCCGAAAGCGGCATCTGCGGCGTCATTCTGAACCAGTGCGCCGCCCCCACCTACGCCTTGTTGGCCGAGGAAATCCAAAGGCGGTTCGGTGGGCGGGTGAAGCCCCTGGGCTACCTGCCGCCCCTGCCGGGCTGTACCTTAGAGAGCCGCCACCTGGGCCTTGTGACCGCCGCCGAGGTGGAGGGCCTGCACCAAAAGCTGGCCCAGCTGGCCGGCCAAGCGGAAAAAACGCTGGACCTGGACGGCCTCGAGGCCCTGGCCCAGAGTGCCCCTCCGGTCTGCTGCGAGGAGGTCCGGCTGCCCCATTTTTCGGAGTCGGTGCGGATTGGGGTAGCCCGGGACAAAGCTTTCTGTTTTTACTACGAAGACAGCCTGGAAGCCCTGGCCGAGATGGGGGCCGAGCTGGTGCCCTTCAGCCCGCTGGCTGACCCGGCTCTGCCCCCGGATCTCCAGGGGCTCTACCTGGGCGGAGGCTATCCCGAACTTTACACCGGCCCCCTGAGCGAAAATGCCTCCATGCGGGCCAGCATCCGAAAGGCTCTGGCGGCGGAGCTCCCCTGCATCGCCGAGTGCGGCGGGTTCATGTACCTGAGCCAGGCCATTGGAGATGCCCCTATGGCGGGGGCTCTGCCGGGGCGGTGCTTCGACGCCGGGCGGCTGACCCGGTTCGGCTATTTGCAGCTCACCGCCCGGGAGGATAACCTCCTCTGCCGGGCCGGGGAGAGCATCCCCGCCCACGAGTTCCACCGCTGGGACACCGACGCCCCGGGGGAGGGCTTCACCGCCCGGAAGGAGAACGGCCGGGAATGGAGCTGTGTATTCTCCACCCCCCGGCTCTACGCGGGATACCCCCACTTTCACTTTTACGCCAACCCCGCCTTCGGGGTCCGCTTTTACGAAACCTGTCTGGAGGAAAAACACCGCCATGATTGAACACATCCAGCCCATGGACATCGAACAGCGCAGCTTCGAGATCATCACCGAGCTGTTGGGCCAGCGCCGCCTGGACCCGGAAAACGAATTGGTCATCAAACGGGTGATCCACACCACCGCCGATTTTGAGTACGCCGACAGCCTGGCTTTCTCGGAACATGCCGTCCAGAAAGGGCTGGACGCCCTGCGGGCCGGATGCGACATCGTCACCGACACCCAGATGGCCAAAGCCGGCATCAACAAAACCGCTTTAACCCGGCTGGGCGGCCAGGTTCACTGCTTTATTTCCGACCCCGATGTAGCCCGGGAAGCGAAAGACCGGGGCATCACCCGGGCGGCGGTGTCTATGGAGCGGGCCGCCGGGCTGGAAAAGCCCTGTATCTTCGCCATCGGCAACGCCCCCACCGCCCTGCTGACCCTGCGCACCCTGCTGGACGAGGGGCGGGTCTCCCCCGCCCTCATTATCGGGGTGCCGGTGGGCTTTGTAAACGTGGTGGAGAGCAAGGAGCAGATCCTCACCGCCGGGGCGCCCTATATCGTGGCCCGGGGGCGGAAGGGCGGCAGCAACGTGGCCGCCGCCATCTGCAACGCCCTGCTCTACCAGATCACCCGCTGAGGAGGGGAAGTCATGAAAACACCCTCCCTCTGCATTTTTGCGGGCACCGCCGAGGGCCGGGCCCTGGCCGAGCTTTTAGAGAGCCAGCCGGTGCGGGTAACAGCCTGTGTGGCCACCGAATACGGCGAAGCCCTGCTGGGCCCCGCCGAAAGGAGAACCGTCCGGGCCGGGCGGCTGGACGAGGCCGGGATGGAGGAGCTCTTCACCCGGGCATCCTTTGACCTTGTGATCGACGCCACCCACCCCTATGCATCCCTTGTCACCGAACAGCTGGCCCGGGCCTGCCGCACTGCCGGGGTGGAATACCTGCGGCTGGTGCGGGGGGCCTCTGCCTTGCCCCCGGAGGCGGTTTGTCTGCCGGATGCTGCCGCGGCGGCGGAATTTCTGGCCGGAACCAAAGGTAACATCCTCCTGACCACCGGCAGCAAGGATTTAGCCTGTTTTAGTCGGATGCCCGGCTTCGGCCAGCGGGTATACGCCCGTGTGTTGCCCCTGGCTGCCAGTCTGGCGGCCTGTGAGGAAGTTGGCCTTGCCCCAGCCCACCGAATCGCCATGCAGGGGCCTTTCTCGGAGGAGATGAACCTGGCCACCCTCCACACCGTGGGGGCTCGGTATCTGGTCACCAAGGACGGCGGAGCCCCCGGAGGCTTTGCCGCCAAAGCCGCTGCCGCCCAAAAGGCCGGAGCCAAACTGGTGGTGATCGGCCGGCCGCCCCAGCCGGAGGGGCTGAGCTTTCAGGAGACGGCGGCTTATCTGAATCAGAAATTCGGGCTGGGGCTCTCTGTCCCCTGTCAGAAAGAGGAACTTCTATGAAATGGTCTTTGTTTGCCCTCCTGATCGGCTTTTGCATTGATCTTGTGGTGGGCGACCCCCATAGCCTGCCCCACCCGGTGGTGGCCATCGGCCGGCTGATCTCCGCCTCGGAGCGGTTTTTCCGGCGGGTGTTCCCCGCCACACCGGGGGGCGAACGGGCCGCCGGGGCGGCGCTCTGGGTCGTCGTGGCTGGGGTTTCGGCCCTGGTCCCCGCCGGGCTGCTCTGGGCCTGCCACACTCTTAGCCCCTGGCTGCGGCTGGGGGTGGAGAGTATCATGTGCTGGCAGATTCTAGCCACCAAATCTCTGCGGGACGAGAGCATGAAGGTCTATGCCGCCCTGGAAACCGGCGATCTTGATGCCTCCCGCCGGGCCGTCTCCATGATCGTCGGGCGGGAGACCGCCCGGCTGGACGAGGCCGGTGTGACCCGGGCCGCCGTGGAGACGGTGGCCGAGAACACCAGTGATGGGGTGGTGGCCCCCCTGCTCTATCTGGCGGTGGGAGGCGCACCCCTGGGCTTTTTCTATAAAGCCATCAACACCATGGATTCCATGCTGGGCTACACCGACCCGCCCTACCAATACATCGGCTTTGTGCCCGCCAAGATAGACGATCTGGCGAATTTTCTCCCCGCCCGGCTCTCGGCCCTTTTGATGCTGGGGGCGGGGGCGCTGCTGGGGATGGACATCAAAAACGGCTGGCGGATCTTCCGCCGGGACCGGCTGAACCACGCCAGCCCCAACTCAGCCCAAACCGAGGCCGCCTGCGCCGGGCTACTGGGGCTGCGGCTGGCTGGGGATGCCTGGTATCACGGAGTGCTCCACAAAAAGCCCTTTATCGGCGACCCGCTGCGGGAGATCGATCACGCCGACATCCCCCGGGCCTGCCGCCTGCTTTATGGTACGGCGTTTCTGGCGCTGGTACTCTGCGCCGGAATCAAAGCCCTGCTTCTGCTCTGAAAAAGGAGAGATTTACCCATGCTCTACCAAACCCGGAACCCCCACGGCGGGGACATTTATGACCAGAGCCAGCCCATCGCGCTGGATTTTTCGGCCAACACAAACCCCTTCGGCACCCCGCCGAGGGTGCTGGAAGCCATGCGCCAGGCCCTGGGCCAAGTGCACCACTACCCGGACCCCTATTGCCGGGCCCTGGTGGAGGCCATCGCGGAATTTGAGGGGGTGCCCCGGGAATATATCCTCTGCGGCAACGGGGCGGCGGACCTGATCTATTCCTACTGTGAGGCGGTTCGGCCCCAATCTGCCGCCGAGCTGGCCCCCACCTTCTCGGAATATTCCCTGGGTTTAAAACGGGTGGGGGGCGCCGTCCAGCGCTATACCCTGAAAAAAGAGGAGGCTTTTCTCCCCGACGGGCGATTTCTCCGCTGGCTGGAGGAAACCCGGCCCCAGACGGTTTTCCTCTGCAACCCCAATAACCCCACCGGCCAGCTGATTCCCTCCGTCCTTTTGGAAGAGATTCTGGATTTCTGCCATCGGACGGGGATTCGCCTCTTCTTAGACGAGTGTTTTCTGGATTTATCCGAGGGCGGCCGGAGCCTGAAACACCGGCTGGCAGATCACCCCGAGCTCTTTTTACTCAAGGCATTCACCAAAAGTTACGGGATGGCAGGGGTGCGGCTGGGGTACGGCCTCTGCTCCGACCCGGCCCTTCTGGCCCGGCTGGCCGAGACCACCCAGCCCTGGAACGTCTCCACCCTGGCCCAGGCGGCGGGCATCGCGGCATTGAAAGAACAAGCGTTCCTCTCAAAAACCCGGGCCCTCATCGCCGCCGAACGCCCCTGGATGAAAACCCAGCTGGAAGCTCTGGGCTTCTGGGTCTGCCCGGCCAGCGCCAATTATCTGTTCTTCCAGGGAGCGCCGGGCCTCTGCGAGGCGCTGAAACCCCAGGGCATCGCCCTGCGGGACTGCGCCAACTACCCGGGCCTCGGCCCCGGGTGGTACCGCACCGCGGTACGGCTCCACTCCCAAAACCAGCAGCTGATGGCCGCATTGGCCGCGCTGAACCCACAGGAGGGATAAAATGGCCAAAAACATCATGATTCAGGGCACCATGTCCAGCGCGGGCAAGAGCCTGCTGGCCGCCGGGCTCTGCCGGATCTTCCGGCAGGATGGGCTGCGGGTGGCCCCCTTCAAGAGCCAGAACATGGCCCTTAATTCTTTTATCACCCGGGACGGGGGCGAGATGGGCCGGGCCCAGGTGGTCCAGGCCGAGGCGGCGGGCATCCTGCCCGACGTGCGGATGAACCCCATCCTCCTGAAACCCACCACCGACGTGGGCAGCCAGGTGATTGTCAACGGCCGGGTCCAGGGCAACCTGCGGGCCATGGACTACTACCGCCGCAAAAAAGAGTATATCCCCGCCATTCTGGAAGCCTACAACAGCCTCTCGGCGGAGTATGACGTCATCGTCATCGAGGGGGCGGGCAGCCCGGCGGAAATCAACTTAAAGCAGAACGACATCGTCAACATGGGCCTGGCCCAGCTGGTGGATGCCCCGGTGCTGCTGGTGGGAGACATCGATCGAGGCGGGGTGTTCGCCCAGCTCTACGGCACGGTGGCCCTGCTGGAATCAGAAGAACGGGCCCGGGTGAAGGGCACCATCGTCAACAAGTTCCGGGGAGATCGGGCGATCTTAGAACCGGGCATTAAAACCCTGGAAGAACTCTGCGGGGTGCCTGTGGCGGGGGTGGTCCCCTACCTCGATCTGGACTTGGATGACGAGGACAGCCTGACCGAGCGGTTCAATCGGGCGGAGGGCCGCCGGGCCATCGACATCGCTGTGATCCGGCTGCCCCGGATCTCCAACTTCACCGATTTTTCCCCCTTTGAGCGGTACGAGAATGTTTCTCTGCGGTATGTGGGCCGGGTGGAGGAGCTCCACCAGCCCGACCTGATCTTCCTGCCCGGGACCAAGAGCACCATTGCCGACTTGCAGTGGCTGCGGCAATCCGGGCTGGAAGGAGCCATCCTCAAGGCGGCGGACGCCGGGGCGGTGGTCTTTGGGGTCTGCGGCGGCTACCAGATGCTGGGGCGGCGGATCGCCGACCCCGAGGGGGCCGAGGCCGCCGGGGTCACCGAGATCGCCGGGCTGGGGCTTTTAGAGATGGACACGGTCTTCTCCCCCGAGAAGATCCAAACGCAAACCAGCGGCGTCTTTGGCCCGGTGGAAGGGATACTCTCCCCCCTCAGCGGGCAACCCTATACGGGGTACGAGATCCACATGGGCCGGAGCGAATCCCCTGCCCCGCCCCTGGCAAAAGGCGCCGGAGCAGTCTACGGCAGCTACATCCACGGCCTGTTTGACGGGCCGGGGGTGGCGGACATCATCGTGGAGGCCCTGGCCCGCCGGAAGGGGCTCGCCCCCGAGGCGCTGGGCCGGTTCGACCCCGCCGCCTACAAAGAACAGCAGTACGACCGGCTGGCCGACGCGGTGCGGGCCGGGCTGGACATGAATCTCGTGTACCGCATCCTGAACCGGGAGGTTTGACTATGGAAGGTTTGATTCACATTTATTGCGGCGACGGCAAGGGCAAAACCACCGCCGCCGTGGGGCTGGCCGTCCGGGCCGCCGGGGCCGGAAAAAGGGTGATCTTCACCCAGTTTTTCAAAGACGGCTCTTCCTCCGAGATCAAAATGCTGGAAACTCTGCCCGGGGTGGAGCTGGTTCTCTGCCGGGTGCAGCACGGGTTTTACAAGTTCATGGACGAGGCGGGGCGGGCCGCGGCCCGGCGGGATTTCTCCAACCTTTTGGACGCAGCCCTGACCCGGGCCGCCGAAGGGGCGGACCTTTTGGTGCTGGACGAGGCCATTTCCGCCTGCAACTGCGGGGTGATTGACGAGGAAACGCTGGCGGCTTTCCTGGCCGAAAAGCCCGCTGGGCTGGAAGTTGTTCTCACCGGTCGGAACCCCTCCGAGCGGCTTTTGGCCCGGGCCGACTATATCACCGAGATGAAAAAGATCCGCCACCCCTACGACCAGGGCATCACCGCCCGGCTGGGGGTCGAGTATTGAGGGGGCTATAGAATGGAACAGGAATTGAAAAATCTGCTGGCTGCCATCCCGGAGGCAGACCGCCCCGCCATGGAGGCCGCCCGGGCTCACCAGGCCCGGCTCGCCAAACCCCCGGGCAGCCTGGGGAGCCTCGAAGATCTGGCGGTCCAGATGGCCGGGATCACCGGCCAGGTCCACCCCACCCTAGGCAAAAAGCAGCTGCTGGTTTTTGCGGCGGACAACGGGGTGGTGGCCGAAGGGGTGTCCAGCGCGCCCCAGTCGGTGACCTTGCAGCAGACCTTGAACCTAACCCGGGCCAAAACCGGCGCGGCGGTGCTGGCCAAGCACTTCGGCTGCGGGATCACCGTCTGTGATGTGGGGGTCAACGCGGAGATCCGGGATCCCGCCGTCCTCAACCGTAAAATCGCCTACGGTACCCACAACATCGCCCAGGGGCCTGCCATGACCCGGGCCGAGGCGGTGCAGGCCATCCTCACCGGGGCGGAGCTCGCCCGCCAGACCCCCGCCGATGCTTTGGGGGTGGGTGAAATGGGGATCGGCAACACCACTACCTCCTCGGCGGTGCTGGCCGTCCTGCTGGGGGCCGAGGTAGAGGCCGTCACCGGCCGGGGCGGCGGCATCACCGACGAGAGTTTCTCGAAAAAGAAAGCCGTCATCCGCCGGGCCATCGAGTTAAACCAGCCCGACCCCGCCGACCCGGTGGACGTCTTCGCAAAGGTGGGCGGCTTTGATCTGGCCGCCATGTGCGGGGCGTTTCTGGGCGGGGCAGCAACCCGCCGCCCGGTGGTCATCGACGGGTTTATCTCGGCGGTGGCGGCCCTCTGTGCGGTGCGGCTCTGCCCCCGGGTCAGGGACTACCTCGTCCCCAGCCACGCCTCCTATGAGATCGGCTACCAGCTGGCCATGGACGCCCTGGGTCTGCACCCCTTCTTGCAGCTGGGGATGCGGCTGGGGGAGGGCAGCGGCTGCCCCCTGGCTTTCCAGATTCTGGACGCAGCCTGCGCCATCCAGAACCAGATGGCCACCTTCGACCAGGCGGGAATTGACGACGGCTATCTGGACCAGATCCGCCAGGGCGACGCCTTTACGCCCTGAAAAAAGGAGGAAAATGTATGGGTCAGCTGATCTTGATTTCGGGCCCAAACGACAGCGGCAAAAGCCGTTTTGCCGAACAACTGGCGGCTCAGACCACCGGCCCCCGCTATTACATCGCCACCATGGAACCCGCCGTCCCGGAAAACTACGCCCGGATCGAAAAACACCGCCGCCAGCGGGCCGGGCTGGGGTTTGTGACCCTGGAACTGCCCCATGGGGTGGGAGATGCCCCCGTCTCTCCGGACAGTGTGGTACTGCTGGAAGATGTCTCGAACCTTTTGGCCAACGCCCTGTTTGGCCGGGGCGGCAACGCGACCGAGGTTCTGGAGGACCTGACCCGGCTGCAAAGCCGCTGCAAACTGCTGATTGCGGTGACCATCGGGGGGCTTTCCTCTGAGGGGTACGATGGGGAGACCGCCGGATACATCGACGCCCTAAACGGGCTGAACGACGCACTCTTTGCCCGGGCCAGCGGGGCAGCCCGGATGCAGGATCACCAGCCCCTGTGGCAGAAAGGAGGCCCCCATGCTCTGGATTGAATCCTTTTTTGTAGCTCTCTCTACGTACAGCGCCCTCCCCGCCCCTCAGTTCGAGTGGAACGAGAGGAACATGAAATACGCCCTCTGCTTCTTCCCGGCGGTGGGGCTGTTCTGCGGCGGGGGGCTGTTCGGGTGGTACGCCCTCTGTTCTGTGGTGGGGGCCAGCGACTTTTTCTTTGCGGCGGGGGCGGTCTGCCTGCCCCTGCTCATCACCGGGGGCATCCACATGGATGGCTACATTGACACGGTGGACGCCCTCTCCTCCCACCAGCCCCGGGAGCGAAAGCTGGAAATCCTCAAGGACTCCCACTGCGGGGCTTTTGCGGTGATCTACTGCGGGGTGTATCTGCTGCTGAGCCTGGGGCTCTTTTATGAGCTGGCGGGGCGACCGGGGGCCATCGCCGCCCTCTGTCCCCTCTACTGCTTCTCCCGGGCGCTGTCGGGGATCTGCGCCGTCCGGCTGCCGAACGCCCGGAAAAACGGGATGCTCTCGGCCTATACCCAGAGCGCCGAAAAGCGGGCCACCGCCGCCGTTTTGGCCGTAGTGGCCGCTCTGAGCGGGGCTGCCGCCCTTTTGCTCGCACCTCTGCCGGGGGTGGGTGCAGTACTGGCCGGGCTGGGGGCGATGGTATTTTATCGCCGGATGGCTCTGGCCCAGTTCGGCGGGGTAACCGGGGACACCTCCGGCTTTTTCCTCCAGATCTGTGAGCTGGCCTGTATGGCGGGGGCCTGGGCGGGAGGGCTGTTTGTATGATCGAGCTTCTTTTCATCCGCCACGGGGCCACCGCCGGAAATCTCCAGCGAAGATACATTGGCCGGACCGACGAACCCCTCTGCCCGGCGGGGCTAGACCAGGCCGAGGCCCTGGGGGCGCTGCACTTGCAGGCCGACCGGCTGATTGTCAGCCCTCTGCTCCGGGCCCGGCAAACCGCTGTCCTCGCTTTTCCCGGGCAGGAAATGAGTCTGGAACCGGGGTTCGCCGAGACGGATTTCGGGATCTTTGAGGGAAAGAACGCCGACGAGCTGGCCGACTGCCCGGCCTACCGGGCCTGGGTGGACACCGGCTGTCAGGGGCCCATCCCCGGGGGCGAAGCAGTTTCGGACTTCAAGGCCCGGTGCTGTGCTGCCTTCGAGGCACAGATGCAGACTCTGCCCGAGGGCTGCCGGGCGGCGCTGGTGGTCCACGGCGGGGTGATTATGGCCATCTGTGAAGCCTATGCCCTGCCCCGGCGGGACTTTTATTCCTATCACCTCCCCAACGGCGGACTGCTCCGGGCCCGGTATGAGGGTGGCACCCTGACCATTCTATAAAATCAGACAGAAAAACCCGGCCCCCTGTGCGGCTAGCGCAGAAGGGCCGGGTCTGTTTGTTTTTACCGGGTTATTTGCCCCGGATCAGCCGGGAGATCTGGATGCAGAGGGTTGGAGCAAAAGCCAGCCCCAGCACCCACATAAGGTTAGCCGAAGAGAGGGGCGCCACCAGGAACAGCCCTTCCAGCGCGGGGACGAAGAGAACCAGCGCCAACAGCAGGATGCCGATGCCGAAAGCCATCAGGGAATAGGGATTCGACCCCAGACCCAGCCGGACAATGGACTCGGGGCCCCGGCAGTTGAAGCCGTGGAAGAGCCGCGCCAGAGTCAGAGTTGCGAAAGCCATGGTGCTGGCCAGGGCTGCACCGCCTTCGGCCAGGCCGATATAGAAGGCGATCATGGAGGCCACGCCGATCATCAGGCCCTGCCCGAATACCCGGGTAATCATGGGGCGGTCCATCATAGATGCATTGGGGTCCCGGGGTTTCTGGTCCATCAGGCCGGGGCGGGCGGGCTCCATGCCCAGGGCGATGGCGGGCAGACTGTCGGTCAGCAGGTTGATGAAGAGCAGGTGCACCGGCTGGAAAGGCACGCTCAGCCCCGCCAGAGAGGCATAAATCACCGCCAGAATGGCGGCCATATTGCCCGAGAGGAGAAACTGCACCGCGCTACGGATGTTGGCGTAGACACTGCGGCCGTTGAGGACGGCTTTCACGATGGTGGCAAAGTTGTCGTCCGCCAGAATCATGGCGGCGGCGTCCTTGCTGACCTCGGTGCCGGTGATGCCCATGGCCACGCCCACATCGGCTTTTTTCAGGGCCGGGGCGTCGTTGACGCCATCGCCAGTCATGGCCACCACACAGCCCCGGCGCTGCCAGGCCGAGACAATGCGGATCTTGTGCTCGGGGGAAACCCGGGCGTAAACCGCCGTTTTGGGCAGAACCTCATCCAGGGCAGCATCGCTCATCCCTTCCAGCTCCACGCCGTCCAGAGCCTGGTCCCCCTCGCCAAAGATGCCGATCTGCTTGGCGATGGCGGTAGCGGTGGTCTTGTGGTCGCCGGTGATCATCACGGTGCGGATGCCCGCCCGCTTGGCGTCCGCCACGGCCTGGACGCTCTCGGGCCGGGGCGGGTCGATCATGGAGATCAGGCCCACGAAGGTGTAGTCAGTCTCCTCTTCCAGGGTCAGCAGCCGGGCGCTGGGCAGAGGCCGCAGAGCAAAGGCCAGCACACGCAGGCCGCTCTCGGACTGCTGCCGGTTGACCTGCTCGATCTGGGCCCGGAGTTCCGGGGTCAGGGGCACCGGCCCCTGGGAGGTGAGCAGCCGGGTGGACCGGGCCAAAAGCACGTCCATGGCGCCCTTGGTGTAGAGGGTGGGGCCCTCGTCGGTGTCGTGGAGAGTGCTCATCAGCTTGCGGTCGGAGTCAAAGGCCAGTTCGGACAGCCGAGGGTGCTGGGCACGGTAGGCCTGCTCCTCCACCCCAAACCAGGCGCCCAGCTGAACCAGAGCCACCTCGGTGGGGTCACCCACAGCGGCGGCGCCGGCGGTGTGGCCCAGGGTGGCGTCGCTGTCCAGCAGGGCAATCTTCAGCAGGGCCCGCTGGGCGTCGTTGGCCAGCTCCAGGTCGGTGCCCCGGGTCAGGATGCCGTCGGCCCAGATGTTCTGGACCGTCATCCGGTTCTGGGTCAGGGTTCCGGTTTTGTCCGAGCAAATCACCTGCACCGAGCCCAGGCTCTCGACGGCTTTGAGCTCTTTGATAATCGCGTTCTGCCGGGCCATTTTCTGGGTGCCCATGGCCAGAACGATGGTGACAATGGAGCTGAGAGCCTCCGGGATAGCTGCCACCGCCAGAGCCACGGCGAACATCAGGGAATCCAGGATGGTCATGCCGCTGCGGTAGACCGACAGCAGGAACACACCGGCGCAGATGACCAAAATCAGGAAAGCCAGCTTGCCCGAGAAGTCATCCAGGTTCTTTTGCAGAGGGGTCTTGCGCTGCTGGGTCTGGTTCATCAGGCTGGCGATCCGGCCCAGCTGAGTCTCCATGCCGGTGGCGGTGACCACCATAACGGCCCGGCCATAGGTGACCAGCGAGCCGGAAAAGACCATGTTTTTCTGGTCGCCCAGGGCAACTTTTTCCCCGGAGATGGCGGAGCTGATCTTTTCCACCGCCTCACTCTCGCCGGTGAGGGAACTCTCGTTGACCTTGAGGGACCAGCTGTTCAAAAGCCGGCCGTCGGCCACGATCAAATCGCCGGCTTCCAGCTCGATGATGTCCCCCGGCACCACCTGGCTGCTGGGGATTTCCTGCCGCTGGCCGTCCCGCAGCACCTTGGCGGTGGGGGCGCTCATGGCCTTGAGGCTCTCAAGGGATTTTTCGGCTTTGAAATACTGGACGGTGCCCAGCACCGCGTTCAGGATCAGAACCGCAAAGATCACCAAGGTGCTCTCAAGATTGCCCGAGAACATGGAGATCAGGGCGGCCGCAATCAGGATGACCACCAAAAGATCCTTGAACTGCCCGGCAAAAACTGCCAGGGCACTCTTTTTCTGGCCCTCGGCCAGCTGGTTGGGCCCCACCTTGGCCAGCCGCTGGGCGGCCTCGGCGCTGGTCAGCCCGCCTGAAGCTGCGTGCAGCTCCTGAAGGGCCTGCTGGGGTGTAAGGCGGAAGAAATTCTGTTCCATACGGGGTCTGCCTCCCTTTCTTTTGGACGAAATAGCGTACAAAGCCGGGAAATTTGCAACAAAAAAGACTCCCCGGCCCGATCGCATATGTAACAGCACATATGAAATCGCAGCCGAAAAGTCTTGTTACCTCTAATGTAAGTGGCACGCCCCGCCAGACTGCCCAAAAGAGCAGATCGGGATGTTGACAGGACGAATTGCAACTACTCCCTTTTCTCTGTGAGGGATACTATACCATGTTCCCCGCCAAAAAGCAAGGGGAATTTTTCCGCCGGGGTTATTCCATTCGGGCCAAAAGGGGCGAAAGCTCCCGGTAGGGGCAGATCAGCCGCCCCTCGGGCACCTCCTCCCCCCGCACCAGGAGAAAGTTCTGGGCCACCATCCAACGCTCACCGCAGCGGGGGCACTCCGCCGCCCAGACCCGGCAGGCCTGCTGCCCGGTGGGGATTTGCTCCAGCCCGGAGATGGGCCGGCAGCCCCGGAGATAAAACTCCGCTGAGAGATCTTCTGCCTGGTCCTGCCAGAGGGGCAGCAAAAACAACCGGGGTTTGCCGGTGAGGGTGGTACGGGCATGGCAGGCTTTGCAGTGGGGCGGCTTGACCAGCTCTTTTTGCAGCAGGCCGCCCAGCAGGTAATCCAAAAGTTCCAGCATAGGCCCTCCCCTTTCGCCGGGTCAGCGCACCCGCTGGCCCGCCCGGATCATCTCGCAGATCTGATCGGCCTTGGAGATTGCCTCCAGAACCCGGGGATCTTTCATTCCCAGCTGGCCGCGGGAAACCTGCAGGGTCGTAACCTTGATCTTTTTGCCGTCCAGCACAAACTCTGCCCACACCCGGGAAGTGCCCCGGAACTGCCGGCCGTCGCAGGTGCGGACCCCCGTCACCTGGGCCAGGTCAATGGTTTGCAGCTCGAAGGGGTTGAGTTTCCAGACTACCGCAGCACGGCTCTGGGCGGGATCAAAATAGAAGATGCCGTTGTGGGTGGTGAACCGAAGCTTGTGAGGGAAATTCTTGGCCAGCTCGGCAGCCTTTTTGTCCAGCTGTTTGTTCATCAAAATCGGGGTCGCCACGCCGACGGCCACAATCCCCAGGGCGCTCAGACCTGACATCAGGCCGTTTTTGGCGTTCCAGACCCCGAATACCAAAAGGGCCAGAATCAACAGCACCTCGCCGCCATACCAGGCAGCCGCATAGCGAACATCCGTCTTTTTCATATCCGATACCTCCTTACAACACAGAACCTGAAATTTGGTTCTAACCCTATTGTAGCACCGTTCTTTTTCCCCGTCCATACACAAGCGGTCTGGATGGCTGTATTTCCCACCCGGGCTATGGTATACTGGGGGCAACAATCCACCCAAAGGAGGCCGCCCCATGCAAATCCTCGACAAAGAAACCTGGCCCCGGAAAGAGATCTACGAATTTTTCTCCCGAATCGATTACCCCTTCTATTCCGTAACCCTGCCCCTGGACGTCACCAACGTCCGGGCCTTTGCCCGGGCACAGGGGCTCTCCTTCTATCACCTTCTGATCTGGGCCTGCACCAAAGCCCTGAACCGCCTGCCGGCCTTTCGGCTCCGCATCCGTGGGGAGGATCTGGTTCTGCTGGACGGGGCGGACCCCAGTTTTACCAGCATGCGCCCCGGGGAGGAAGTATTCCAGATCATCACCCTGCCCTGGGAGGCCGACCCCCGGGCTTTCTGCTCCCACGCCGGAGAAAAATCCGCCCGCCAGACCACCCTTTTGGATCAGGCAGCGGAGACCGACGAGCTGATTTATTTTTCCTGCACCCCCTGGTTCGACTTCACGGCCCTGACCAACGAGCACAATTTTGACAGGGACGACTCGGTTCCCCGGCTGGCCTGGGGCAAATACTACGAGGAAGGCGGGCGGCTGTGGGTTCACCTGTCAGTGGAGGTAAACCACCGGTTGATCGATGGAGTCCATCTGGGGCAGCTGAAACAGGCCCTGGATGAGGAGATCGCAGCCCTGGGCGGGTTTAACTAAAAGAGAGCTGGAGCCAGCTAAATCCCGCTGGCTCCAGCTCTCTTTTTGGGTTTTGATTACAGATTCAGGGGCAGTTCGATGCAGCTGCCCGGACAACCAGTAAAGATGGTCTGATGGGCCACCCGGGTTTCCGCCTGGTCCGCCCAGACCCCGGCATAATTGCTGTGGGCTGCGTACTGGGGGAAGTCAGAGGAGGAGACATCCAGCCGCAGGCGGCTGCCGGGCTGAACGGTCCAGGCGATATCCCACATTTCCACCGTGACATCCACCGGGGTTCCAGGGGTGTAACTGGCACCCTCGGGCAGGTCGGCGGCGATGGTGGTGATGCTGCCCCGGATGTTATAGGCGCTGCCGTCCGGGAAAACCTCACAGAGCTTGGCGGTGAAGGCGGTATCCTCGCCATCAGTGGATACCCGCAGCCGGACCTTGATTTTGCCGCAGATGGGCAGGGGCTGTTCCAGCGGCGCCGAGAGGAAAGTACGCACATCGGGCCGCCAACCCGGCTCCGGCTGGAGCAGTGAGCCCGCCTGATCGATGGTGGTCAGGACGCTCTCTGCCCCGCAGGTGGGGCAGGGGTCCGCCGGGTCGTAGTCAAAGGAGACTTCCCCGCCTCCCTGGGGCATCTCAGCCAGGCTTCCGTCCGCCTGGAGGTAGAGGTTTTGAACGGCGAAAACCGGTGCAGGCCAGGCGGCCAGCTCTTTCCAGCAGTCCTCCCGCAGGGTATAGGCCCGGACCCGGAGCCGGGGCTGCTGTTTTTGTTTGAGCAGCAGATCGAACCACTCCAGAATCCGCTTGACGTCGCCATTTTCCAGGTGCTTTTGTTCTCCCCAGGCCAGGCAGGGATGGGACATATGGTTCCAGCAACCCACATCCAGCCAGCTGTGCTGCTTGGTTTCCTCGTTCAAGGAGAGCCAGGTGTTCATGGCGCTGCCAAAATGGTGGTCGTACCAGGCGTCCACGATATAGACCGGCACCTTGACTTTGGCGGGGATATCCATCAGCTGCTTCCACCAGCCCTGCTGCCAGTAGGGGTCGCTGCGGCGAGTGGCGTGAATCCAGTCCTGGTACCAGTCCAGCCGCCCGCCCCAGAGGGCTTCGTCCACCCCGGCGTGGGGACGGTAGCGGCAGCTCTCAAGGTAATCCGCCGTGACGGGGTGGCCGGCGTTCTGCATGGCCCAGCCGGTCAGAACATCGTGCCGGAACAGCCCTTTTTCGTAGGCGGAGGTGAAGCGGTCGGTGCCGTAAACGGTCAGCAGCATCCCCTTCACCTTTTCGGGCACCGCATCGGCGATGGCCCAGCCTGTCAGAGCCAGGTAGCTGGCGCCAAAATAGCCGATGCTCTCGGCCCAGGGCTGGTCGTTCAGCCAGTTCAGGGTAAACAGGCCATCCGCCCGCTCGTTGACATTGGGCTCCCACTGACCCTCGCTCTTGCCGGTGCCCCGGCAGGTCTGGACCAGATATCCGTAGCCGCGGCGGGCCAGCTCCTCCCCGTAGACCTGGTAGAGGGCCGCCTGCTGGGGGTAACAACTGCGCTGGACCAATACGGGAAAAGAACTCTTCTCCGCCGGTTTATAAATCTGCATGTACAGCCGGACCCCGTCCGGCATGGTGAGGTATTCTTCTTCCTCCACCGGGGTGCAGGGCTCACCCTCAAAAGGGCAGGCGTCGAACTGGGCCCGCAGGCCCTGGACAGCCTCCCGAATGGTCCGCTCCATTTCGGCCTGCTTTTGGGCCAGTGCAACGGCTTTCTCTTGTTCCGTCATAAATTCTCTCCCTCTCCAAAGACTCTCTCAAAACCGGGTGCAGCTGACAAAATGGCCGGGCTCTACTTCCTTGAGGGGGATATCCTTGCCCCGGCAGGCATCGGTGGCATAGGGGCAGCGGGCCGCAAACCGGCAGCCCGGGGCCGGGTCGACGGGGCTGGTCAGCTCGCCCCGCATAATCTGGGTGGAGAGTTTTTTGGCTTTCAGGCTGGGAATGGGCACCGCGTCCAATAGGCCCTGGGTATAGGGGTGGAGGGGGTTGGCGAACAGGTCCTTTGTCTTGGCGTATTCGACACACTGGCCCAGGTACATCACCATGATCTCGTGGCTGATGTGTTTGACGACGCTCAGGTCGTGGGTGATGAAGATATAGGTCAAGCCCTTTTCTTTTTGCAGGTCCATCAGCAGGTTGAGGATCTGAGCCTGAATGGAAACATCCAGGGCCGAGACGGGCTCATCGCAGACGATGAACTCCGGATCCATGGCCAGAGCCCGGCCGATGCCGATGCGCTGGCGGCGGCCGCCGTCCAGCTCGTGGCTGAAGCTCTCGGTATATCGCTCGCTCAAGCCGACCGTTTTCATAATCTCAGCAATCCGCCGGTCGTACTCCTCCTGGTTTTTGCAGACCTTATAGATCTTCAGGGGTTCACCGATCAGCTCCTTAACGCTCTTGCGGGGGTCCAGGGAGCCGGAAGGATCCTGAAAAATCATCTGCATCCGGGCGCGGATGGGGCGGATCTCTTTGGAGTCCATTTTGGTAATGTCCACCCCATCGTACAAGATCTGACCGTCGGTCACATCGTACAGCCGCAGCAGCACCCGGCCCAGGGTGGATTTTCCACAGCCGCTCTCACCCACAACGCCCAGGGTCTGGCCTTTTTTGATGGTAAAGCTGACGCCATCCACCGCGTGAAGCTGGGCATTGGCCCCTACTTTGAAGTATTTTTTCAGGTTTTTGGCTTCGATCAAGATTTTATCTTCCATTTGCGGCTCCTCCTGTCAGCGTGCGGACTGCATCGGGTCAAACAGCCGGCAGCGGATGTAGTGGGTGGGGCCCACCTGACGCATGGGCTGCTGGGCGCGGCACTCGGCGGTGGCGTATTTACACCGATCGGCAAAGCGGCAGCCCTTGGGCTTCTGGGTGGGGTCTGCCATCATGCCCTCAATCGCCTCCAGCCGGTCACACTCCTCGTTCAGCTTGGGGATGGCGTTGAACAGCCCCTGGGTGTAGGGGTGGCGCTGGTCCGTCTCAAAGATATCCTCAGCGGTGCCATACTCAATGGCCTCGCCCGCATACATGACCATCACCTTTTCACAGGTCTGGGCCACGACGCCCAGATCGTGGGTAATCAGGATCATGGCCGTGTTCAGCCGTTTTTGCAGGTCGTTGATGAGGCCCAACATCTGGGCCTGGATGGTCACATCCAGCGCGGTGGTGGGCTCGTCCGCCAGGATCAGTTTGGGCTCGCAGGCCAGCGCAACGGCAATGACAATTCGCTGCTTCATGCCGCCGGAGAACTGGTGGGGGTACTCGGTTTTCCGCTTGGCGGGGATGCCTACCAGCTCCATCATCTCGTCCACCCGGGCTTCCAGCTGGGCGCGGCTCTGCTCGGGGTGGTGAATTTTCAGCACCTCCATGATCTGGGCGCCCACCGTCATCACCGGATTCAGGGCCGACATGGGATCCTGGAAAATCATGGACACGGTGCTGCCCCGCATTTTGCGGATGGTTTCCTCCGGGGTGTTGAGCATATCCACCCCGTCCAGCTGGATGCTGCCGCTGGTGACAAAGCCGATCCCCTCGGGGAGAAGCTGGATGATGCTCAGGGCCGTGGATGTTTTGCCTGCGCCGGTCTCACCCACAAGGCCCAGAGTCTCTCCGTAGCCCAGCTCCATATCCAGGCCATTGACCGCATAGACAGTGGAGATTTCGGTGTCATATTCTACGCTGAGATCCTGGATCTTCAGCAGTTTTTCCTTCTCGCTCATGGCCTTCAAACCCCTTTCGTTGCCTTGCGGCGCTTTTTGCTGCCGTTGCCCAGGGTTCCGCGCAGCTTCGGGTCCAGTGCGTCCCGCAGCGCGTCGCCGCACATATTGAAGCAAAGCACCACGATCATAATGGCGATGCCGGGCGCGATGGCGATGACCGGCTGGTTGGACAGATATTTATAGCCGCCGCTGACCATGGCGCCCCAGCTGGCAGTCGGGGGGCTGATTCCCATGCCCAGGAAGCTCAGATTGGCCTCGGCCAGGATGGCACCGCCCAGGCTGGCGGTCATGGTGACGATGTTGGCGGACAGACAGTTGGGGAATACATGTACAAGGGTGTTCCGCACCCGGGATGCGCCGCAGAGGGTGCCGGCTGTCACATAGTCGGCGTTGCGGACGCTCAGCACCTGGCCCCGGGTGATGCGGGCATATTGCGGCACCATGGAGATGCCGATGGCTAGACAGACGTTAAACAGTCCCTGCCCCAGGATAGCCCCCAGGAACAGTGCCAGAATCAGCATAGGCACCGCCATCATAGCGTCCATAATCCGCATGATGACCGAGTCCACCACGCCGCCGGCCACGCCCGAGATAAGACCCAGAGCCATGCCGATGACGCTGGAGATCAGCACCGCCACCAGGCCAACGGTGAAGGAGACCCGGGCGCCGTAGATGATCCGGCTCAGCACATCGCGGCCATTGGAGTCGGTGCCAAGCCAGTGCTCTGCAGAGCAGCCCTTGAGCACATTGTACAAATCGTCCTTGTTGGGGTCATAGGGCGCGATGACCGGGGCAAAGATCGCCACCAGGACCATCACCAGAATCAGCACCGCACAGACGACGATGATCTTGCGGCCGAACATAACGCGCAGCACGCGCGAGGATTTGAGCCGGTCCAACAGGCCCTTTTTCTTCGTGTTTTCCATCCGTTTTCCTCCTTAGCGCGTCCGCGGGTCGATGATGCCGTACAGGATATCCACCATCAGGTTGCACAGGGCGACAAAGATCGAGATGACTAGAACGCCATTTGCCACCAGCATAAAATCACGGCTGCTGATGCCGTTCATCATTACGCTGCCAAGGCCGGGGATAACAAACAGGTTCTCAATCAGAACCGTGCTGCCCACCATGGTACCCAGACGGCTGCCCATGACGGTGACGATGGGGATCAAAGAGTTGCGCAGCTGGTGTTTCATGATAATGGCATTCTTGGGCACACCTTTGGCCCGGGCGGTGGTGACGTAGTCCTGGCGGATAACCTCCAGCATGGAAGAGCGGGTCAGACGGAGGAACCCGGCGTTGACACCCAGGCTCATAACCAGAATGGGCATGATCATATGGCTCAGCCACTGACCGAAATCGCGCTCCATGGGGACATAGCCGGAGGTGGGCAGCCAGTGGAGACGCAGGCCCAGAACCAGCATCCCCATCATGCCCAGCCAGAACATAGGCATCGAAACGCCGATATTGGCGAAGAAGGAGATGACACTATCCAGCCATTTGCCACGATTCAGCGCCGAGACAATGCCCAGCAGCACGCCGGTGACCGTGCCGATGATAAAAGCGGGCACTACCATGGACAGGGTGACCATCAACCGGGGCAGCAGGATATCGGCAATTTCAGATTGATAGCTGATGGACTGCCCCATGGTGCCCCGGAACAGCCCGCCGATCCAGGACAGATACTGGACGATCACCGGGCGATCGTAACCATACAGATGGGTGTAGTATTCGATCTGCTCCGGGGTTGCCGAGGCGCCCAAGTAGTTCGCCACCGGGTTGCCGGGGACCAGCTGGATCAGGAAAAAGACAAACAGGGTGACCAGTAAGATGGTGATACAGGACTGAACGATCCGCTTGCCGATCATTTTCAAGAGGTTTGGCATAATTTCACTCCATTCTTTGGACAGATTGGGCTGGAACTTCACGGGGAGACCCCGGCAAAGCCAGAGTCTCCCCGTGAGCCCAACCGTGGGATTCTATGGATGAAGGAGAAATAGGAGAGATTACAGGTTCAGCCAGCAACCGGACAGATCCCAGGAGGCGCTGAAGGACATCCGGGAGAAATCGTCGATGACGTAATCGTACTTAAAGCTGGAGGCACTGTTGATGAACAGCGGGCGGCCAAACAGGCAGGAACCAGTCTCGGCGTCGTAGATCGCAGCCTGGAGCTCTTTTTCCAGCTCATGCTTCTCGGTTTCATCGACGCAGCCACGAATGGCCTCCAGCAGCTCCATCTCTTTTTCCGGGTGCTGGATGCCGGGGGCGTAGTAAGCGCCGTTGGCGTCCAGGTGGCGGCCCATATACAGGCCCAGATCCGGAGAAACGGTGGCGTAGTGAGGCATCAGGCCCTCCCAGGTGCCCTCCAGCATCAGCTGGTTCTGGGTCGCGGCATCCACCTGGTTGATCTGGCAGCGGATGCCCACCTCGGTGAGCATATTGCCGATGGCGGTCATCATGTCGGACAGAGAGCTGATCGCGTTGATCTTGGTGTCGAAACCATCGGCATAGCCGGCTTCCGCCAGAAGCTCTTTGGCCCGCTCGGGGTTGTAGGTGAAGTGGGTCAGCTCATCGTTGTAAGTCACCGCGCCGGGGACAGCCCACTGGTCGGTGAGCTGGGCAGTGCCCATCATAAATGCAGCGTTGATGGCGTCCATGTCGATGGCGTAGCACATGGCGCGGCGGACCCGGGCGTCGGCCCAGGGGCTGTCGATGGCACTGTTGGGGATCAGGCCCACCGTCTCAATGCCCACGCCGTTGGTGTTGCGCTCCTCGATATAGATGCCGGCGCCAGTCAGCTCCTGCTTAATCATGGGGCTCATATCACCCACCGAGATGATGTCGTACTCGCCCGCCTGGAAAGCGGTGCTCATGGTGGTGGGCTCAGAGATGACGGTGATCTCGACGCTGTCCAGATAAGGCTTGCCCTCTTCCCAATAATTATCGTTCCGGGTGTAGATGGCGTAAGCGTTGTTCTCAAACTCGCTCAGCTGGAAGGGGCCGGTGCCGCAGGTGCCCGCGTCCAGAGAGGAGGGGTTGGCGATGGCCTTGGGGCTCATATAGTAGACAAAGAAGCCGACGGACTCCAGGGTGGAGGAGTTGACCTGAGCCAGAACCATCTTGATGTGGGTATCGTCGATCACCTCGCAGCTGGCGATGTTGGCCACCTCGGTGCGGTTGTTGGCCTGATACTCCTCGATGTTGGCTTTGACCGCCTCGGCGTTGAAGGGCTCGCCGTCGGCGAACTGGACACCCTCCCGCAGGGTCCAGGTGATGCTGGGCTCGGCCTCGTCGAAGACCCACTCGGTCGCCAGGCGGGGCACCCGGTTACCGTCCACATCATAGGTGAACAGGTTGTCGTAGGCCAGGTTCAGATAGAACACCGCCGCATTGCCGCTGGCGCGAGGAGTATAGCCCGGGGTGGCAATGGGACTGCCATAGGCAAAGCGAAGGGTGCCGCCCATCTTGGGGCCGGAGGTGGGTGCGGCGCTGGCGGCACCGCCTGCAGAGGCCGCTGTCGAGCTGGAGGAAGAACTGCCGCATGCAGTCAGGCCAACAGCCGCCATAGCCAGACCAGCTGCTTTGAGGAAATTGCGCCGAGAAATTTTCTTCATAACATGTCTCTCCTTCTTCTTTCTTGTTCTCTAGGGGGGTAACATCCATTCCGTCCGGTTTTGTCTGCCGGGATTCTGGTTTAAGTTTAACGTTTATCTTGATTCCTTACCACCAAAAAACAGCGGGGATTTTTCATTTTTCGTACTTTTTTGCAGGGCTGTATCCCACACTTGTATTTTTCCGTTCTGCGGTTTTAAAAATCCGTCCTGCTGCCCCTGGATGCAAAAAATGCGGCGCCCCGAATGGGCGCCGCACCCCTTCACCGCGCATTCAGCCAGTTGTCCAAACGCTGTTGCTTGGCGGCAATCACCTTTTCAATTCCGGCCTCGTTCAGTTCGTTCAAGAAAAGAGGCAGGGCTTCATTTGGGTCCAGACAACCGCCGAGCAGTGCATGGTTATAGCAGCGCACTACAGCAGAACAGCTATCCATCTCTGCCATACATTCCGATGCATTCACCGAGAATCCATAAGCCGGAGAAACCCTCGCTTTCCCTGACTCCGGAAGCGGAGCAGACTCAGCCGCCCTGACCCCCAGACAGCAGTTCGCATTGCACCAGCGGTCTGCCCAAGCAGTATCCTGATCCTCTTCTTCTCCGTACAAAAACAAGTGGGCTGCTTCCGGGTCAGTACAGAGCAGCTCCAGAAAGGCCAGAGCCTCCTCTTTTTTGCTGGGCTGCACCGGCAGTCCCCATCCATCCGGCAGGCCGCTGCTATTCTGGATCATCTCATTGAGGGGAATGGCCGCGAGAGACTCGCCATAAGCCCTAGAATAGCAGTCCAGAGTATCGGCGTTGAGACGGCAGAAAAAACCAAACCCCCGGCATACCCGCATCAGATCCACCGCCGGCTCTGACCGCAGGCAGGCATTCTGGAGGATCAGCCCCTCCTGACGCCAGCGGTACATCTCCTGACAAAGCCCGGCATATCCAGCGCTGGCGTAGAGGTTCTGCACCCTCGTACCCTCCCCGCGGAGCAAGACCCCCAGCTGATCGTCCAAAGGGTCCTCCCCCAGGGAGAGGTTCATCCGGCCATAGTCCGGTACCACCGGCAGCACATCCGGCAGCTCCTCTTTCACCCGCAAAAGCAAAGAGTGGAGCTGGCTTAAGGTACGAACTTTCTCGGTCTGAATCCCCAGAGCATCCAGAAGATCCTGCCGGGCCAGAAATCCGCCGCAATAGCAGTCGGTGGTTCCGCTGGGCACAGCATAGATCCGCCGGTATTTCCGCTTGCTGTCCCATTGAGTGGGGCTAAACGCCCCATAAAGAGTGGGGTACCGCTCCAGCAGGGTGTCCAGCGGGTAGACGTTGTTTTCGTACACATGGGCCGCCAAAGTCTGGGCCGCCGAGAGGAAAAACAGGTCCGGCGCCTGTTTCTGCATCAGCCGCTGCCACAGGGCAGACTCGTACCGAGCAAAGGGCTGTTGTTCCAACTGGATCTCAAACCCCAGCTGAGGGCGGGTCAGGGCACTGAGCCGTTGGGAGATCCGGGCACAGGCCGACGACCCTGAGGGCCCGGGCATCATTAAAGTGAGAGGCTCGCTGCCTGAAGAGACTGCGGGCCCCGAATATGAGGGGGCTGCCGTTCCGGAGGCACAGCCGCTGATCGCCAGGGCAAGCCCCAGGCCCAAAAAACTTCTTCTGGAAAGTTTCATAAATCGTTCTGGCGCTCCTCCTGCGGGCTGCGGCCATAAGCCTTGCGGTATGAATTGGAAAAATGGGAGAAATTGCTGTACCCCACCTTGGCTGCGATCAGGCTGATGGGAAGGCTTGTGGTGCGCAGCAAGGACTGCGCTTCCTGCAACTTCTGCCGGACCACATACTCTTTAAGGGTCTGTCCTGTCTCCCGCTTGAAAATTCTGGTCAGATAATCCGGGCTGAGATGAGCCACCTGGGCCAACTCCTCCCGGCGGAGTTCACTTTCCAGATGCTGGGCAATATAACGGCAGACCTGCTCCACCACGCTGTGTTCCTCCTCGGCGCTGGCGCTGTTCAGGGCGGCAGTCACATGGCGGATAAGCGCCCGCATGGTGTGGACGTTCTTCATCCCGCTGCGATAAAGTTCCAGAGCCTCCGGCTCCTGGAACATGGCGTGGAGACGTTCCCGGTCCTGTTTCAGCGCATTAAAAAGCATCTGCATATAATCCTGGTAAAAGCACTGCAAAGTGGCTCGGTTCAGCTGACCAGCCGCGTCCAGGCTATCCAGCAACTGAAGGGCCTCCTGTTCAGCGGCAGAGGCATAGCCCTCCTGGAGCAGACGCTGCCAGCTGGCAATCTGGGTGTTATGGAAGGTCGGTTCCCCCCCTGCCTCCTGCTGGGGCTCGGCCCCAAAAATGCCGCTTTGGAGGGTTACATTGGCGCCGCACCGGGCCGTCAAGATCTGCCACAGCCCGGCCGCCCGCCGGAAAGGCTGCGGCCCGCCCGGGTAGAGCGCCGAGGTAAAGTGGAGATAATGTTTGCAGGCACTTTGGAGATAAGCCAACCGACTGGCCAGGGCCTCTTGGTCCAGCTCCTCCTGGGTACGGCTTTGGAGCGCCAATGCCAGACAATGGGTCTCCGGCATGGCGCAAACTAGAGAGAGTACCTCTTCCGATGGAAAAACATCCCCGCAGATGTTGCCCACGGCATACGAAAGCAGGTTCCACTCCAGCGGTTTACACTCCTCCTCCCAGCGCAGGGGCTGGATCAGGATCAGCCAGGCGTCCTGGGTACGCAGAGGCACGAGCCCCAGCTCCTCGAAGGACTCCAGATCCTCGGGCCGGACGGTTCCGCCCAGATGATCCCGCAACAAGTTGGCTGCGATGCCGCTCTGGCGCTTGTCGAAAATTTCACCCCAGCGCTGCAGCTCCTGGGCCATCTGGGAAGACTGGACATCGTTCACGGCCTTTTGGACCGCATGGGCAATCTGGGTATAGGGTGCCGGCTGAACAATATAGTCGAATCCCCCGTAGTGGATGGCTTCCTGGGCATAGTGGAATTTGGCGTGGGCCGTGAGGAAGATACAGCGGGTTTCCATCCCCTGTTCCCGCATCCATTTAAGGAGGTCCAGCCCGTTTTCCACCGGCATTTCGATATCACAGAGCATGACATCCGCTCTTTGACGCTGTAAACTGACCCGAGCATCCAGGGCATTCAGAGCAGTGTCCACTATATCAAAGCCCATTCCCTGCCAATCAATCCCTTTTACCAGGCCCCGCACCACGCTGGCCTGGTCGTCCACGATCAAAAGTTTCATTCTCGTTCCTCCCTGTTTCCGGCTGCCTCGTCAGGGCTAGCCGGCGCCCCTATTTCACTTTTCTCTCGTTTCATTGGCAAAAACACCTCAAACCGGGCGCCGCCCTCTCTTCCGTTGGTGGCTGCAAAAGCCACCTGATCGCCATATTGCAGCCGAAGCCGGCGGATCACATTGTAAAGCCCCACATGGTGGCCGCCAGGCCCCTGGGCGGGTTCCTGGTTGAGCTGGCGCAGGTTTTCCGCCGAGAAACCCGCCCCGTTGTCCGCCACGCACAGGTCCGCCACCGGACCGGTTTCGGTATGGAGCAGCCGTCCGGTAATCTCGATTTTCAGTGCCCGATCGGCGGTGCGGCCGTGTTTGATGCAGTTTTCCATCAGGGTCAGCAGGGAAACCGATGGCAGCCGCATTTCCAGCAGCGCCGGGTCAATATCCTGGAAAAAGCCCACCGGCTCCGGCTGGCCAATACTGGACAGTTGGGCGTAGTTGCGGCACTGCTCCACTTCTTCCTGAAGGGAAATGGTGTCTTGCTTATAGGACAGAATATACCGCAGATACCGCCCCAGCAGCAGCACCAGCTCCTGAATGTCCTCCACCGAACCTGTCTCGGCCAGGGCGTAGACGTTTTTCAGGCAGTTCAGGATAAAATGGGGTCGTATCTGGAATTTCAGGGCAGCCATTTCGCTCCGCTCCGCTTCCAGCTGACGCTCATAGGAGTCGATTTTCAGTCGGGTTATCTGGTCGATCATCTGGTTGAAGGTTTCGTTCACTTGGACAAACTCAGCGTTTCGGTAGGTGCCGCTGGGCCGGGCCTTCAGGTCCCCTTCACCGATCCGCTTCATGGTATCCACCAGAATATTCATGGGCCGGAACACCACGCCGTTCATATAAAACAACAGGAATGGGATGCTCAGCAGCACCAACACCGTGGCCAGTATGGTGAAAACCTCCAGTTTTCCGGCCAGCAGTCCCTTGGGATCATAAGGCTGCAGGGAGATAATCTCCAGCTCCTGCAGCCAGGCCCGGGCCGCCATCATGGATGTTCCCTGCACCTGGAGCCGCCCTGACCTTGGGTTACTCCAGCGGATCTGATCCCGCCAGTTACAGGCCGGGTCCCCCACCAGGAGCTCCTCCTGGCTGCCATATACCAGAATGGTTCCATCCATTCCATAGTTCTGAATGGTATCTTCAAACACCTGACAAAGATCAATGGCGGTGGAGATATGGACGTTATGGTATGCTACGCTGCGCAGCAGATACACCCGGCCGCCAATGGTTTCCTGGTACCAGTCGGTGGTGTTCAGGGTTTGCAGAAGGGTCAGCTGCATGAAATGGCTTTCCAGAGCCAATTTCTGGCACAGCTGCTGCTCGGCCGAACCGTAGAGCGCCCCATATTCCCCTACATACAAGTTGTTGGGCAGGCTGCAAAGGATCATACCCGCCAAAGCGTCGTTGTAGAGCAGAACTGCCGGCAGGGCCTGTTTCACCTGATAGAGATCCAGATACGCTTGGGTCTGATTGCTCCGATCGGCCAACCGGCGGAAGGCCGGATCGTTCAGAGACAGGTTGAGCATGTAGCTCTCAGCAGACTCCATCTGCTCGCTCAATGTCAGGGTGAACAACTCGAGGTTGCTTTGCATGGCCTGGGCCAGACGGCTGTACCCTTCCTCAGAGGCGGAGTAAAGTAGGAACAGGGCCGCCAGCAGCGCCGGGATCGCAACACCGGCAAAGATTATCAAAAGCTGCCGTTTGAGGGAGTGCAGCCGGGGGTTGGGTTTAAAGTCTTTCATAGGCAGACGACTTTCCTTTCCGAATCTTTCTGCAAAGAGTTGCAGCAAAGGGCTCCTCTCCTGTATAATATCAGAAAGTACAACGTTTTACAAAAGGAGAATGAACTTTTTATGGACAAGTCCGCAGCGCCAGGCAGAGGACGTTTTATCTGCGAGAATTTCTTCATGCTTCACAACCAGATCCGCCCCGGGGAGGCGGGTGAAGACTGGGCCGAGATGTATCTGGATGTGGTACAGGAATCCAAAAACCCCTATGGCCTGGTGCATGGCGGCGCCCTGTTCACCATGGCGGACTGCTGTGCCGGGCGGGTTGCACGGCTGGACGGACGGATGTACGTGACCCAGGACGCCTCGGTGCAGTTCATCCGCAACGTGGATTCCGGGCGTCTCACTGCCCGGGGCACTGTCCTGAACCGGGGCCGCCGGGTCTGCCTGATCCAGGTAGAGATTCGGGAGCCAGAGGGCGGGCTGCTGTTCCACGGCACATTCACCATGTTCTGCATCCGTGAAAAAGCAGACTGACCTCCACTATGCAGAAAAA
Source organism: Faecalibacterium gallinarum (assembly GCF_022180365.1). GTDB lineage: Bacteria > Bacillota > Clostridia > Oscillospirales > Ruminococcaceae > Faecalibacterium > Faecalibacterium gallinarum. Next base: position 25,658 of record NZ_BQKV01000098.1, on the reverse strand, counting down.
CCGGCAGAGCCTTGGGGCCCTGCCGGTTTTTGGTTCGCGTCAGATATCGTCGTAGGTGATGAGCTGAATTTCTTCCTCCGCCAGCCAACTGCGCAGGGCCTCGCTGCACAGCATTTCTACCTCTCGGGTGCGGTTGATGGTCAGGCTGGAGTTCCGCAGGATGAAGTCGTCGAGGTATCCGGGGTGGCAGATAAAGATGGCGGGCCGATCCTCCGGCGCAAGACGCAGCTCCTCTTTCAAGCTGGCCAGCGGGTCATAGTCAGGGTCCATACTGTGCATGGTGCAGATATGGACAGGTACCTGCCCCACCCGGTGGCCCCGGACGGCGAAGGAGGGCGGACAGTATTTCAGCCCGTGGCGATCCGCCACAATCTCCATCGCCTGGAAAAAGGTCTCGCTGGCTACGGCATGGCCCCCGAAGTAATGGGGCTTTTCCCCCACCAGGTCCAGGAACTTCTGGTACTGGGCCTCGCTCTCGAGGATGGCCTCTTCCAGCTGGACGAAATCCTCGCCCTTGGCATGGGCAGCGCGATACACCCGGCTGCTTTTAAAGCAGCCTGTTTCGTCTACCATGCTGGGGATCAGGGCCGGGTCGCTGACGGGACGGCCCATGCAGATATCGGTATGCTGGCCCAGGCAGACCGGGCAGCCCTCCAGCAGGGCCAGGCCGTGGGCGGCGGCGGGCATGCTGGGCATGACGCCCACGCTTCCGATCAGGCCGTCCCGAACCGATTTTGCGATGCCGCAGTTGACGCCCTCACTGTACCCCAGGTCGTCGGCGCGGAGAAGCAGTTGTTTCATCGGGTCCAATCTCCTTCCATCAGGCTTTGGCCTTGGGCTTGGACTCCACGCCCACAAAATAGGTCACGACCGCCGAGACAGCGGTGGAAATGATCAGAGCGATGATGCCATTGACCAGGTTGGCAGTGCTCCCGCCCACAAAACCGGTGAAGCTCAGGATGTTGGAGGGAGACATGGAGTAAACGGCCACATGCATCAGGCCCGCATAGGCGCCGCCCGCCAGGCCGCCGGCGATCATGCCCAGGAAGGGCCGGCGGTAGCGCAGGCCGATTCCGTAGAGGATGGGCTCGGTGACGCCGCCCAGAACAGCCGAGATCAGGTAACCCACGTTGGCCGAGCGCTCGTCATTGTGCAGCCGGAAGAAGGCGCCGATGGACATGCCGATGGTGGCGTAGACTGCGCATTTGCCGCAGACAAAGATCAGCTGATCGACGCCGGTTTCCATCAGAGTAGTCATAGCGGGCAGAACCAGCGGGGTGTGCATACCGGTCATGACCAGGAACTCCCAGACCGAAGCAATGATGGCCTTGCCCAGGAAGCCGCCGTAGGTTGCCACACCGTTCAGGATAATGGCCAGGTAGTTGCTGAGGATGGAACCCAGGGGCGCCAGCAGGCAGAGGGCGATGGGCGACATGACAAAAATGGTAAAGGTGGGCACAAAGACGATGGCCGCCGCGTCGGGGACAATCTTTTTAAACAGGCGCTCCACATAGTACAGGGCCGCCACCGACAGGATAATCGGCAGCACCGACTGGGTGTAGCTGACCAGTTTCATGGGGATGCCCAGGATGCTGAAAGGTTCGCCTGCCGACACCAGGGCCAGCAGGTCGGGGGCGATCAGGATACCGCCCATATAGGCGCCCAGCACCGGGGTGGCGCCGATCTTTTTGGCGGCAGTATAGCCGATGTAGATGGGCAGGAAGTAGAAGCCCGCATCATACAAAAAGTCCAGCAGGATATAGAGGTTGCTCTCTGCGGGGAGGATGTTCAGCATGGTAGAGCCGCAGATGGTGGTAACGGTCTTGAACATACCGGCTGCCATCAGGATGGGGATCAACGGGGTCATGGAGCCGGCCAGGTAATTCAGAATATTGCTGCCGATCTTTTTGGGGGTCAGCTTTTCCTTGGGAGCGTCCAGATTTTCGTTGATGGCCTCCTGCTCCTGGAATCCGCCCTCCTTGCACAGGGCTTCATAGACCTTGGGCACATTTTGGCCGACAATCACCTGGAACTGGCCGCCGGCCACTACTACGCCGATGACACCCGAAATTTTCTTGATCTCGTCCTGTTTGGGCAGACCCATATCCTTGAGGACAAAGCGCAGGCGGGTCATGCAGTGGGTCACGGAGGTCACGTTGCTCTTGCCGCCCACAGCGGCCAGCACGTCTTTTGCAATCTGTTCGTTGCGAACTGCCATGATGTTTTCTCTCCTTTTCTGAAAAAGATGCCAGGGGTCTCGAATAAGCGGGAACTCGTATGAAAAACAGCGGGCGCGCACCGCTGCAATTCCTAAAAAGAAAACCCCCACAGCGCAGGCGTACAAGACGCCCTGCACAGTGGAGGAAATGCCCCTTCTGACGGGTTACAGTCCTTCTTTGATGCAGATACGGTTTACATGCAGGATCAGGTAGAGCTGTTCTTCCTCGGTGAGGGTGCAGCCCCACTCCTGCTGGATATGATCCGCGATTTTCGCCACACAAGCGGCCACATCCGGATATTCCTCCCGGAGGGTGTGGTACATGGCCAGATTTTCGCTCTGGATGGCCTGCCCGGTGCGGATCCGGACAAAGAGATATTGCAGGTGGGTGGCATAGCGGGAGTAGTTGAAACCGCTTCGGTTTACAATACACCGGAAGTGATTCTCCACAATGGCGGTGATATCCTCCAGCATTTCCTCCCGCAGTTTTGCTTCCTCTGCCTCATCGGGTTCGGGCTGGTCAGCGGCCCGCCCGTTCAGCAGGTTCATGGCCACGGCCACTGCTTCTTCCGGCGGCAGCCCGATGTGAAACTCCTTCTGGAAACGGCGGACAATGTACTGCCCGATCTTATACTCCGTCGGGTAAAGCTGCTCGACGTCGTAGGCCAGCGGCATATGGACGCGGATATTTTTCAGCACCCGCTCCCGCGCAAAGGCCAGATGGTCCGCCAGGGTCAGTACCACATGCGCCCGGAGCTCATAGGGCAGCTCGTTGCGGGCGATGTCCAGCACCCGGGCGCTGAAATCCAGCATATCGGTGGGCAGATCCTGAAGCACCTGGTAGTACTTGGGATCGATGCCGTAAAAGGTCCGCTCCACATCGTCCAGCGAGAGCACCCGCGGCAGCCGCTCGTACCCCAGCCCTTTGCCCATCGCCACCAGCTCCCGGCCAGTTTCGTCCCGACAGATGACGGCGTTGTTGTTGATTTTGTGGAAAGCCTTCAGCATCTTTTCGCCTCCCGGTCTGCTGTATCACAAAAAGGCCGGCATCAACATGGGAAGCAGCCCGCAAGCGGAATGCCCTCTTCGGTTACAGCCACTTGCGTGACATTATACTACCACGTTTAACGTAACACTGTCAACTGTATTTTTCTACAAAAATCAGTTTAACGTTTTAGCCAATTGTTTTCTGCTCTTGGTCTGCAATGGGCCCGCAGCTCTCCCGCGGGATATAACGCGCTTCCAACAGACGGCTGGCAGGGCTGGACAGCCGGTCTGACATCCAGTCCATCAACAGCCGCAGGCACTCCCGTGCCATCTCTTCCATGGGCAGGTAGACCACGCTCAGGCTGGGCACCGACAGCTCGTCCAGCTCGGGAGCGCCGTTGCCGATGGCCACCACCCGAGGCAGCTGGGGCAGCCCCAGCTCCCGCAGAGCCCGCAGTGCACCATGCGCAATGAGAGAGGAACCACAGAACAGCGCATCCGGGTATTCCCCCGATTCTGCCGACCAGAGCGCCCGGGCTCCTTCATATCCGCCCCGGGCGCTGCTGTCACAATAGGGTGCCACCCGGGCTTCCAGGCCGTGGCGGGCCCCCTCCAGCAAAAAGCTCTGGACGCGGACCTCCATCCCGGCAAAGACTGGGGCGCCGGTAAGTACCACTCCGCGGCGGCAGCCCTGGTCACTCAGGGCCCGGGCTGCCAGAGCCCCCATCAGGGCATCGTCCACGTTCACGCTGCAATAACCCGGGCAGGTGCGGTTGTACAACACCACCGGAATGGCCAGCTGGGTTCGGCGCAGAAACTCCAGATCTGCATCCGAAGCATTGCAGATAATGGCCGCGTGGCAGTCGCTGGCACTGGTCAGGGCATGCACCTCATCCAGGTGATCGTTGGTATAAGGATAGATCACCAGCCGGATCTTGCGGTCCAACTGGGCCAGCTCAGCCCGCAGACCATCCCAGAAGCGCACCATCATGCTGGCCCGGAAATCCTCCGCCCAGAGCATCGCAACCCGAATCTCGTCCGCCCCAAAGCCGGCCCTTAGACTGCGGGCCGCAATGTTAGGCTGGTAGCCCAGCCGGTTGGCTGTCTCAAAGATCTTTTTCTGGGTGGCGGCGCTGATCTTACGCTCCTCTGCTTTTCCTCCCAGCACAATACTGACCGTGGTTGCCGAGATGCCCACCTCTGCGGCGATCTGCTTGATGGTGACCATACTGTACCGTCTCTTTCCCGCCGGCCTGCGTCATAGCTCGTTTCCGGCGTTTTTTGGCCGATCTGCCCCTGAGGGCAGACCGGCAAGTTTTTCTTTTATTATACCGAATTTAGCCGCTGGGCGCAACCGCACAAGCCCGCTTCAGCCGCTGGATTATGGCATTTTGACAGAAAAAGTTTAACGTTTTAGCCATTTTTGCCCTTCTCCCTCTTGACAAACCAGAAAAGAGCGTGTATTTTTAGTTTAACGACGCAGTCTAACGTTAAACTAACGTTGGATTTTCCGCCACATCATCCAGGGAGGCATGGACTGTAATGAAAAAAGTAGCAATCGGCGGCGGCCAGGGCTTCTGGGGCGACAGCCCGGATGCGGCCATCCACATGATCCGAAACGCAGACATCCAGTACATGGGCTGCGACTACCTCGCAGAGCTGACGCTCTCCATCATGGCAAAGCAGCAGCTCAAGGACCCCTCTAAGGGTTTTGCACCGGATTTTGTCACCCGCATCCTCAAGGAGGCGGGCAAAGAGGCCTGGCAGAAGAAGATCCGCATCTGCACCAACGCAGGCGGCATGAACATCACCGGCTGTGTGGACGCCATCAAGAACTGGGCCGAAGGCGCAGGGATGAGCGGCTACAAGATCGGTTACGTCACCGGCGACAGCATCAAGGAGAAGATTCCCCAGCTGCTGAAAGAGGGCTGGACCTTCCCCAACTTCGACTATGACGGCGACTTCAACAGCATTGTGGACAAGATCTACAACTGCAACGCCTACATCGGCCACGAGGGCATCGAGGGGTGCCTTGCCGAGGGGGCCGATGTGGTTATTACCGGCCGTGCCGCGGACAGTGCCCTCTTCCTGGCGCCCCTCAAATATGAGTTCGGCTGGGCGGCCGACGACTGGGACAATCTGGCCCGGGGCATTATGGCGGGCCACCTGCTGGAGTGCGGCGGCCAGGGCGCCGGCGGCAATTACATGTACGACTGGCGGAACGTGCCCCGGATGGACGAGTTGGGCTTCCCCATCGCAGAGCTAACCGAGGACACCATGGACATCACCAAAGCGCCGGACTGCGGCGGCATCATCTGTGAACAGAGCGTCAAGGAACAGTTCCTCTACGAGGTCCACGACCCCGCCAACTACTGGACTCCCGACGTGGACGTAGACGTGAGCCACGCCACTCTGACCCAGATCGGTGAAAACCGGGTGCGGGTGGGAGGCATCAAGGGCAAGCCCCGTCCCGATACTCTCAAACTCTGCGTGGGCTACCACAAGGGCTGGAAAACCGTCTCCATGCTGAGCTTTGCCTGGCCCGACGCCTACGAAAAAGCCCAGTATTGCGCGGAGGTCATCATGAAAAAGATGCAGCGCCGGGGCATGAAGGCCGACGACATCCACATCAGCTACATTGGCCTGAACAGCCTGCACCTGGGCGTGGCGGACATGAGCGAAGAGGCGCTGAAGAACCTGAACGAGTGCGTGCTGCGGATCGCCGTTTTCAGCGAGGACAAAAACGAGTGCGCCAAGATCATCCCCGAGATCAGCCCCCTGCAGCTGAACGGCCCTCCGGGCGCCTCCTTCTTCGGCGGCCGCGCCCATGTGCAGGAGGTCATGGCCCTGTGGCCCACCACCGTGCCCCGGGACGCCCTGAAGATCGAGAGCCATATTCTGGAGGTGAAATAAGATGCCTGAGATCTATCTGAACGACATCGCCCACGGCCGCAGCGGCGACAAGGGCGACACCAGCAATGTCTGCGTCTACGCACGCAAGCCGGAATACTACAAGATCATCCAGCGGGAGGTCACCCCCGAAAAGCTGAAAGCCTATTTCGGCGACATGGTCAAGGGCGAGATCACCCGCTATGAAGTGCCCAGCCTGGGGGGCTTCAATTTTGTGATGAAGCACGCCCTGGGCGGCGGCGCCACCATGAGCCTGCGGCTGGATAGCCTGGGCAAGAGCATGGGCAGCGCCGTCATGCGGATGAAGATTCATGTGGAGGATGGTGAAGTCTAATGAGTGACCACATGGCGCTGGAAAACCTGACGGTCCTGGACCTGACCCGGGTTCTGGCAGGGCCCTTCTGTACCATGATGCTGGCGGATATGGGGGCAAACGTCATCAAAATCGAGGTCCCCACCGGCGGCGACGACACCCGCACCTACCCGCCCTTCCGGGAGAAAAATTTGAACGGCCAGCGGGAGAGCCTCTATTTCGCCAACATCAACCGCAACAAAAAGGGCGTCACTCTGAACCTGAAAGCCCCCGAGGGCAAGGCCATCTTTAAAGAGCTGGTCAAAAAGGCGGACATCGTAGTGGAAAACTACCGCCCTGGCGTCATGGATAAGCTGGGGCTGGGCTACGACGTACTGAAAGAGATCAACCCCCGGCTGATCTACGCGGCGGTGTCGGGTTTCGGCTGCTACGGCCCCTACCATCTGCGCCCGGGCTATGACATCCTGGCCCAGGCCATGGGCGGAATGATGGCCATCACCGGCCCCCGGGGCGGCGAGCCCACCCGGGCCGGCAGCGCCCTGGGGGATATGCTGGGGGGACTACATGTCACCATCGGCATCCTGGCGGCCGTCAATGCCCGCACCATCACCGGCAAGGGCCAGCGGGTGGACGTCAGTCTGATGGACAGCATGATTGCCGCCACCGAAAACACCGCCCTGAAATATTTGGAGAGCGGCCAGATCCCGCCCCGGATGGGCAACCGCTACGCAGCGGTTTCACCCTACGATGCTTTCAAGGTCAAGGATGGGGTCATCATCATTGCAGCCGGCAACCAAAAGCTGTATGAAAAGCTCTGCACCGAGGTACTCCACCGACCCGACATGATCACCGACCCCCGTTTTGTGGATATGACCGGCCGACTGGAAAACCAGGATGCCATCCAGGAAGTTATTGAGGACACCCTGAAAGATTACACCATGGAGGAGGCCACCCAGCTGGTGCTCTCCAAGGGCATCCCGGCGGGACCCATCCTGAACATCAAGCAGATTCTGGAGGACCCCCACGTCAAGGAGCGGGAGATGTTCGTGGAGATGGATCACCCCACCCTGGGGCGGATCACCGTCAACGGCTGCGCCATCAAACTGATGGACACCAAACCCAGCGTCCGCACTCCGGCCCCCCAGCTGGGCCAGGACAACAAAGCCATTTACGAAGGAATGCTCGGCATGAGCGAGGAAGAATTCGCCGCTCTGCATGAGAAAGCTGTCTTCTAATCCCCTGTTCCCCGGCTTCGAGGCAGACTTGTTCTCCCCAGCAGGTCTGCCCCGATTCCCAAGGGCCGGTGCGTCTTTATTGAGCGTACCGGCTTTTGGGAATTGGATGATTCCCCGGAGGAGGTGCCCTTTTGCAAACCCTTTCATCTCTGGCTATCCAGGTGCTGACACTGGCCCGCAGCCGGCTGATGGCCGACCTGCGGTTTCTCTCCGGGTCACTGGAACAGCTGATCCCCGCCCCGGCAGAGGAGCTGCCCGCCCCCCTGGCCACCGACGGCGGCACCCTGTATTATTGTCCGGTCCGACTGCTGGAGCTCTTCAAACAGCAGCAGGACCTGCCTGCCCGGGCCCTGCTCCATCTGACCCTCCACTGTCTGTTGGGCCACCCTTTCCAGAAACAGGAGCTGGACCGCCCCCTCTGGAACCTGGCCTGCGACATCGCGGTGGAAGAGATCATCCGTCAGCTGGCCCCGCCCTCTTTCACCCCGGAGGTCTCTCCCGCCCGGCAGGACTGGCGGCTCCGTCTGGCGGAGCACTGTCCCCACATGACCTCCCAGGAAATCTATCACTATCTGACAGAACACCGCCCCGGCCAGGAGGAATGCGCGGCTCTGACCACCCTCTTCGCCCGAGACAGCCACGCCCTCTGGTATACGCGCTCCGCCTCCGAGGAGCCGGGCCCCCGCTTTCCCGGCGCCCCAACCCCCGGCGAAGAATCGGAAGACCCCCTGCGGGAGACCGAAACCATCCGCCCCCAGAACGACCAGACTGCGGAAAATCTTCTGCTCCGGCGGCGGCAAACTCTGCGCCAGCAGTGGAAGCAGCTGGCCCGGAAGGCGGAAGCCGATCTGAAACTTTTCAGCCGACGGTATGGGCGGCGGGCCGGCGCCCTGATGGACGGGCTGGCTCCCATCACCTTTGAGGAGTGCGATTACAGCGAGTTTCTCCGCCGGTTCGGGGAACAAAACGAGGTGATGCAGCTTTCCGACGACGCCTTCGATTTAATTTATTACACCTACGGCCTGAAAAAATACGGCAACGTCCCCCTGATCGAGCCCCTGGAATACCGGGACGACAAACGGATCCGGGAGTTTGTCATCGCCATCGACACCTCGGGCAGCGTCCAGGGCGAGATCGTCCAGAGCTTTTTGCAGCGTACCTGCGACGTGCTGCGCCAGAGCGGCAGTTTTACCAGCCGAGTGGAAATATATCTGGTCCAGTGCGACGCTGAAATCCAGAGCGTCCAGCGGCTGACGGATCTGGACCAGCTGCATGAGCTAATCCCCCAACTGAAGCTGCGGGGCTTTGGGGGGACCGATTTCCGCCCAGTGTTTGAATATGTGGATCAGCTGCTGGAAACCCGCCGCCTGACCCGGCTGAACGGGCTGCTCTATTTCACCGACGGGGCGGGGGCCTATCCCGAAAAAGTCCCCGCTTACAAGACCGCTTTTATCTTCAACCGAGATGACTGCCTCAGCCCGGAGGTGCCGCCCTGGGCCATCCGGGCGGTGCTGACCACCGACAACATCCGTCTGCTCAAGGAGGAACCCTGATCATGGACATTGCAGCTGCCAAGCAGCAGATCAAAAACACCGTACAGATCTATCTGCAAAAGGACCCCCTGGGCCGCTACCGGATGCCCCTGGTCCACCAGCGGCCCATCTTTCTGCTGGGGGCCCCGGGCCTGGGCAAGACGGCCATCATGCAGCAGATCGCGGATGAGATGGGTCTGGGGCTGGTGAGTTATTCCATGACCCACCACACCCGCCAGAGCGCCCTAGGCCTGCCCATCATTGTGGAAAAAGAATACGGCGGCCGACACTACTCAGTCAGCGAGTACACCATGAGCGAGATCATCGCCAGCGTATACGACTGCATGCGCCGGACCGGCCGCACCGAGGGGATTCTCTTTCTGGACGAGATCAACTGCGTCTCCGAGACACTGGCCCCGGCCATGCTGCTGTTTTTACAGTACAAGGTCTTTGGGGGCCATCCGATCCCGGAAGGCTGGGTGATCGTCACCGCAGGCAACCCGCCCCGCTTCAATAAGAGCGTTCGGGAGTTCGACGCCGCCACCCGCGACCGGCTTAAGGTATTGGAAGTGGAGCCCAGCTACCCGGCCTGGAAACCCTATGCCATCGAGCACGGGGTCAGCCGGTGTGTGCTGAGCTACCTGGACATTCGGCAGGAAGATTTCTACAAGGCGGAGACCACGGTGGATGGACTAAATGTGGTTAGCCCCCGGGCCTGGGAAGATCTCTCTGAGATGCTCCAGGCCCACGAAGAACTGGGCCTGCCCGTCAACGAGGATCTGACCGCCCAGTACCTTCAAAGCAAATCCATCGCCCGGGACTTTGCCATCTACTACGAGCTGTATCAAAAATACCGCCAGACCTACCAGATCGAGGCGCTGCTGGCCGGGACCTGGACCGAGGAAACCTTAGCCCAGGCCAGAGCAGCACAGCTGGATGAGCGTCTGACCCTGGTGAGCCTGCTGCTGGAGGCCGTCTTTGACGGGATGCACCACTGCACCCTCCGCCACGACGCCCTGGCCCTGGCCGCCGCCGACCTGAAAGCCCGGCGAGCTGCCCTGGAAGCCCCCGGCGAACCCCTGACTGCTCTGGCAGGTCTGGAAGACCACTGGCGGTCTGCCGCCAAAGAGGCCCCCGCCCGGCAGCAGGCCGCCTGGATGGAGCTCTTGAGCTTGTCCGCCGGGTGGCGCACCGCCCTCGCAGGAGAAACACCCTATGCGGCCCTGCGGGAAGTTTACCGCAAGGCGGTGGCCGCTCTCCAGCAGGAGGTAGAACAGACCCAATCTAAACTAGGACATCTGCTGGATTTTCTCAAGTCGGCCTTTGGGCCGGGCACCGAGCTGAGCCTGGCTGTCAACGATCTGACGGTTTCGCCGGAAGCGGCGGCTTTTCTGGGTCAGTTCCTCAGCCGGGATTATTTCGACGCCAGCCGGGAACTGATGCTGCACCAGCAGGAGCAACAGCTCCTGCACGAAATCGATCTGACGGGGCTGGTATAACGCCATGAAAACAGAAGAGACGACTGTTCTGCGCTTTTGCATCACCAACGAGGGCACCCTGGGGGAGGAGTACCGCCTTGCCCCGACTTCCTCCCCTGCTCCGACGGCTGCCCAGCCGGGGGCAGCGCTGACCGATCTGCTTGCCTATGCCGAAGAAGAGGACGAGGACTGGGGCGGGGATGCCCCGGACGTCAGCGTCGATTTTGCCCGGCTGAACGGCTCTGAACCGGAGCCGGTGCCCGAAGCTCTACCCCCCACCGCAGATTTTGCGCCGGACGGCCAGGGCGGGATGGTGCTGCTGCGGTGGCCCCGGCTGGCCCGGCCCGCCCGCCTGCCCCGATTCGTGGCCGGTCAGCCTCTGACCGCCATCGCCGCCACCGCCTTTGCCCCTCTGCATATCCCGGAAGGAAAATTCGGGGAGATGTACTCTTCCCCGGTGAGTTTCAGCGTGTTCTGTATGCGGATGGGTCGGCACACCACCACCGAACCCCGGGACGAAGGTGGGCCGGAAGAGATCACCCTGCCGGACAGCGTTACCCTGATCGGCCCCTATGCCTTCTGGCGGTGTACTCGCCTGAAACGTATTTCCCTGCCCCCGGATATTTCGGAGTTGCCAGCAGGGTGCTTTGGAGAATGCACTGCCCTGGAAGAAATTCGCCTGCCCGACCAGCTGCGGACCATCGGATGGACCCCCGCCCTCACCGACCAGGTCATGCCGGACGTGGGCGTTTTTGCGGGGTGCCACGCCCTGCGGGAGCTAACCCTGCCGGCTGGCGTCCAGGCGCTTGGGGCCCACACCTTCAACAGCGCCGGACTGGTGCGGCTGCGGGTTATCGATGGCCCGGATCTTGAGTGGAGCCGCACGGTCAATGCAGCTGCCACTGCCTTCGACCATACCGCTGCACTGCTCTGGCTGGAAAAACTGGACCCTGGCGGGCGGGTGCTGTACGCCCTGGGCCTGCCCCCCGCCCGAGACAAGATTCTTTCCAGTGACGCCCGGTTTGGCCAGCTGCTTCGAATTCCTTCTGCCTTTTTTCAAAACGGGCCGGAGTTTTTCGACCAAATGGCTCAAAACGCTTTCCGTTTGGATTTTTCGGCCCGGATGGCGCTGGCCCGTCTGGCCTGCCCCAGCGGCCTTGACGAGGGGGCACGGCAGTGGTACTTGGCCCTTCTGGTGCAGTATTTCGGCCGAGCGCCCCAGTTCATGCCGGACACCCCGGGGGAGGAAGCCTATTCCCGATTATTCGACTTTTTGGCGGAGCAGCCCGGGTTGACCGCCGCTCACCTGAGCGAGCTGGTGCGCACCGCCGGGCGGCTGGGCCTGTCGGCCCCTCTGATTACCCGGATGCTGGAGGTGCGCACCCAGCGATTTTCCACCGCCACTGGTTTTGAGGATTTGGAGCTTGACTAAAGCTTTGTTCAAACACCATTCCGCTGTTTGGAGGTAATTTTATGCAGCACTATGTAGTCATCGACCTGGGCGGCACCCTGGTCAAATACGCACTGGCAGACGAGACAGGTAATCTCACCCAGCAGGGCAAAACCCCCTCCACCTGCTCCAACGCCGAAGAATTGCTGGATCTTCTGGAGCGGGTTGCCCGGCAGTTCACCGTCCCCTACCAAGGGGTGGCCATCTCCATGCCGGGCCGGATCGAAACCCGAACCGGCGTCGCCCACACCGGCGGCACCTTCTCCTTCCTTCATCACACCCCCATCGCTCCCTTGCTCCAACAGCGTTTGGGCGTGCCGGTGACCATCGCCAACGACGGCAAATGTGCCGCCAATGCCGAGCTCTGGCAGGGCAGTATGAGAGATGTAGAAAACGGCGTGGTTATTGTGCTGGGCACCGGGACCGGGGGCGGCCTAATCCTGAACCACCAGGTCTACATGGGCCATACTCTGGGTGCCGGGGAGTTCTCTTTCCTGGCGGTGGATTACCAGCTGCTGCCCAAGGGGATTGCCGACAGCCGCGAGGATCTGACTCCGGTCTGGGCCCATTATATGTCCGCCAAGGGTCTGCTGCGGATCTACCGGGTCCACAAGCACCTGGCCCCGGATACCCCGCTGGACGGGTTCGGCTTCTTCCGGTCCTACGACGCCGGGGAACCGGAGGCCAAGGCGGCTTTGGAGGAGTTCGGCCGGTACGCGGCGGCGGGCATCTACACCATCCAGTCGGTGCTGGACTCTCAGAGAATCGCCATCGGGGGCGGCATCAGCGCCCGGCCCGAGATCGTCCAGGAAATTGCCCGGGCGGTGGATCGCCAGTATGCGGCCATCTCCTTCACCGCTTTCGGCAAGCCGGAAATTGTGCGCTGCCAGTTCGGCAACGACGCCAACCTGATCGGCGCGCTGGCCTTCCACCTGGCAGCAGCTGCACCCCAGCACTAAAACGAAAAAGGAGGCTGCGGCTTATGGCTCTTGTCCACCTGAATTTTCCCAGCAAGGCCCTCGGAGGCAACACCGATGTAAATATCCTGCTGCCGGATTTACCCCGGGGCCAGTCTCCCGCTGAATTTTACGCCAGCGGCAAAAAATACCCGGTGCTCTGGCTGCTCCACGGCACCTACGGCGATTACACCGACTGGCTGCGGAAGAGCAACGTGGAGCTTTATGCCTGCGAAAAGGAATTGATTGTGGTCATGCCTTCCGCCCTGAACACCGACTATGCCAACTGGCCCGGTTTCGGGCTGGGTTACCAGGCGGCCGACTATCTGACCGAGGAACTGATGCCCCTGGTGTACGGCTGGCTGCCCGCCAGCCCAAAGCGGGAGGATAACTTCATCGCGGGTTTATCCATGGGCGGGCGGGGGGCCATCCAGTATGCCTACCGCCACCCTGAAAAGTTTGCGGCGGTGTATAGTATGTCCTGCGTGCCCCAGGACATCCGCACCCAGCTGGAGGACCCCTTCTGGGCCAGCCGGAACCAGAACCGCCTAACCAATGCCGGTGGGCTGGAAGGGTACCTGGCCTCCCCCCAAAACACCTGGGATCTGACCGCCCAAATGGCCGGGCGGGAGGATCTGCCCCGGCTCTATTTCTCCTGCGGCACCTGTGACCCACTGATGTACAAAAATTTCTGTAAATTCCGCAGCTACGCCCAGAGCCTGGGGCTGCGGGCAGAGTTTTTCGAGACAGAGGGTTATTCCCATGAATGGCGCTACTGGGAGCTCTGCATCCAGGACGCCATCCAACGATTCCTTCCCGGGAAGAAAACCGGCGGGAACGCATTTTAATAGGCAGGTCAACAAGATTCCCGCTTGACCCGGCCCCCAGGGCAAGATAGACTAAAACCGAACGCCGGGCTGTCCCCACTGCGCCCGGAGCAAGACAGGAAAATCGGAGGCTGTTTGTATGAGTTTTCCCCAAGGATTCTTTTGGGGCGGCGCACTGGCCGCCAACCAGGCTGAGGGCGCCTGGAACATGGACGGCAAAGGCCCCAGTGTAGCGGACGTTGCCACCTATAAGCCCAATCTGGACGTAAAGAATTATCAGGCCCATGTAGCCATCAGTGACGAGGCCATCCAGGCCGCCATGACAGACCCCGACGACCAGATGTACCCCAAGCGCCGGGGCATCGACTTCTACCACCGGTACAAGGAGGATCTGGCCCTCTTCGCTGAGATGGGATTCACCATGCTGCGGGTCTCCATCGCCTGGAGCCGGATCTTCCCGACCGGCGAGGAGCTGGAACCCAACGAAAAAGGGCTGCAATTTTACAGCGAGCTTTTTGCCGAGATGCATCGCCTTGGCATCGAGCCGCTGGTGACCCTGAGCCACTACGAGATGCCCCTGGCTCTGGCCGTCAAGTACAATGGCTGGTTGGACCGCCGGGTAATCGAGTGCTTCACCCGGTTCTGTCACATCTGCTTTGAGCGGTACAAAAATGACGTCAAATACTGGCTGACCTTTAACGAGGTGGACAGCATCATCCGCCATCCCTTTACTACGGCGGGTATTATCCCAAGCCGGATACCAGAAGATCAGATGCTGCAAACCTGCTACCAGGCGCTGCATCATCAGCTGGTGGCCAGCGCCCTGGTGGTCAAGGACTGCCACGAGATCATCCCCGGCAGCAAGGTTGGCTGCATGCTGACCAAGCTCACCACCTACGCCCGCACCTGTGCCCCGGACGACGAGCTGGCAGCCCAGGCCAAAAACCTGGAGAACCTCTTCTACGCCGACGTCCATGTCTGGGGCGAATACCCCCGCCTGATTCAGAAGATGTTCCAGCGCAAAGGGATCACCCTGAAAATGCAGCCCGAGGACGCCGCCATTCTTAAAGCCGGCTGTGTGGATTTTGTCTCCTTCAGCTATTACATGACCATGACCGAATCGGTGGATCCCAACGCCGAGCGCACCCCCGGCAACACCGTTCTGGGGGTCAAAAACCCCTATCTGCCCTCCAGCGACTGGGGCTGGCAGATCGACCCCAAGGGCCTGCGTTACAGTCTGATCGAACTGTACGACCGCTATCGTCTGCCCCTGATGGTAGTAGAAAACGGCATCGGCGCCAAAGATACCGTAGAGCCGGACGGCTCCATCCACGACCCTTACCGGATCGAATATTTCCGGCAGCACATCCAGGAGATGGGCCGGGCCATCGATGAGGGGGTGGAGATGTGGGGCTACACCAGCTGGGCCCCCATCGATCTGATCTCGGCCTCCACCAACCAGATGAGCAAGCGCTACGGCTTCATCTATGTAGACCAGGACGACCTGGGTCGTGGCACCCTGGCCCGGAGCCGGAAAGATAGTTTCTACTGGTACAAAAAGGTGATCGCCTCCAATGGTGCAAATCTGGACCCCGATTTTTGAGGCAATTTTGTTCCAAAAAACTTTAAAAAGCACCCTGGTGCAGAAAACCCCCGGAGAGGATAATCTCTCCGGGGGTTTTTGTGTTTATTCTATTTTAGGGAGGGTAATCCAACTATTTTTTAAACCTGCCACTTCCAGTTGAGGATCTCGGGCAGATCCTGACCTACTTCGTGGATGTAGTTCTTGTGCTCCACCAATTTGTCGTTCATCTGCTGGATCAGATAAGCGCCCCGGTTGCCCAGCTGGGGCAGATGCTGAACTGCATCCTTGACCAGGTGGAACCGGTCGATCTCGTTCTGGACCCGCATATCAAAGGGGGTGGTGATGGTGCCCTCCTCCTGATAGCCGTGGACCGACAGATTCCGGTTGAACCGCTCGAAGGTCAGCTCACGCACCAGAGCCGGATAGCCGTGGAAGGCGAAGATGATGGGCTTATCCCGGGTGAACAGGGCGTCGTAATCTGCATCGGTCAGGCCATGGGGGTGTTTGGCGCTGGTCTGAAGTTTCATCAGATCCACCACGTTCACCACCCGAATCTTCAGCTCGGGCAGAGCCTGCCGCAGGATGGTCACCGCCGCCAGCGTCTCCAGAGTGGGGGTGTCGCCGCAGCAGGCCATCACCACATCCGGCTCCTGGCCCGCGTCGTTGGAAGCCCACTCCCAGATGCCTACGCCCTGGGTGCAGTGCTTGACTGCCTGCTCCATGGTCAGCCACTGGGGCCGGGGGTGTTTGGAGGTCACCAGCACGTTGACATAGTCCCGGCTGCGGATGCAGTGGTCAAAGCAGCTCAGCAGACAGTTGGTATCCGGCGGCAGATAGAGCCGGACCACGTCGGCTTTTTTGTTGGCGATGTGATCCAAAAAGCCGGGATCCTGGTGGGTATAGCCATTGTGATCCTGCTGCCAGACGTTGGAGGAGAGGATCAGGTTCAGCGAAGCGATGCTCTGACGCCAGGGCAGCTGGTTACAAACTTTGAGCCACTTGGCGTGCTGGGCCACCATGGAATCCACCACCCGGATGAAGCTCTCATAGCTGGCAAAGAAGCCGTGGCGGCCGGTCAGCAGATAGCCCTCCAGCCAGCCCTCGCACAGATGTTCGGACAGCATGGAGTCCATAATCCGGCCGTCGCTGGACAGGAATTCATCCCCTTCCACAATGGTGGAGTTCCAATCCCGCTGGGTTGCCTCGAAGCACTTGTACAGGCGGTTGGACATGGTCTCGTCCGGGCCGAACACACGGAAGTTTTTGGCGTCGGCGTTCAGCCGGAGCACATCCCGGATGTAGCCGCCCAGTTCGATCATATCCTGCTTTTCCACGGCGCCGGGAGCAGGGATCTCCACTGCATACTGTTTGAAATCCGGGGTACGCAGATCCCGCAGCAGCTGGCCGCCGTTGGCGTGGGGGTTGGCCGCGATCCGCCGGTCGCCGGTGGGCGCCAGAGCCTGGAGCTCGGGGATCAGGGTGCCATTTTCGTCAAACAGCTCCTCCGGGTGGTAGCTCTTGAGCCAGGCCTCGATCTGGCGCAGGTGTTCCTCCTGGTTCGGGGTGCCCACCGTGATATCAATGGGCACCTGGTGAGCCCGGAAGGTCCCCTCGATGGGTTTGCCGTCCACTACCTTGGGGCCGGTCCAGCCCTTGGGGGTGCGCAGCACGATCATCGGCCACTGGATGTGGCCCATCTTCTCCCCGGCCCGGGCCCGGCGCTGGATCTCGTGGATCTCCCGGATCACGGTGTCCAGGGTGTCGGCCATCTTCTGGTGCATGGTCATGGGGTCATCGCCCTCGACGAAATAGGGCCTCCAGGAGCAGCCCAGGAAGAAATGCTCGATCTCCTCGTGGGTCATCCGGCCAAAGACGGTGGGGTTGCTGATTTTGTAGCCGTTCAGGTGGAGAATGGGCAGGACCGCGCCGTCTCCCACCGGGTTCAGGAACTTATTAGACTGCCAGCTGGTGGCCAGGGGGCCGGTCTCGGCCTCGCCGTCGCCCACGGTAACCGCGGCGATCAGGTCCGGGTTGTCAAACACTGCGCCAAAGGCGTGGGCAATGGAATAGCCCAGCTCGCCGCCCTCGTTGATGGAGCCCGGGGTCTCAGGGGCCACATGGCTGGAGATTCCGCCGGGGAAGGAGAACTGTTTGAACAGTTTCTTCATGCCCTCCTCGTCCCGGCTGATGTTGGGGTACACCTCGCTGTAAGTGCCGTCCAGATAGGCATTCGCCACAAAAAAGTTTCCGCCGTGGCCCGGGCCGGAAATCAGGATCAGATCCTGGTCGAACTCTTTAATGATCCGGTTCAGGTGAACATAGACAAAGTTCTGACCGGGCACCGTGCCCCAGTGGCCCACGATCTTTTTCTTCACGTCGTCCCGGGTCAGGGGACGGCGGAGCAGCGGGTTATCCAACAGATACAGCTGGCCCGCCGCCAGATAGTTCGCCGCCCGCCAATAGGCGTCGATCTGCTTGCACTCCATTTGGTTCATGGTTCTCTCTCCTTTTCTCATTCTCTCGCACATGTTCTCTCACACATGCGCACATGTTCTCTCACACATGGGTCAGGGCCTGCCGGACTGCTCTCTGCCAGCCGGCGTACCGCTCGTCCCGCTCGGTCTTTTCCATCCGGGGGGTGTAGCTGTGGCGGTGCATCTGGCTGTGGACCACCGCCGGGTCATAAAACCCGCAGGAAAAACCTGCCGCGCAGGCCGCCCCAAAACCGGACAGCTCCTGGATCTCGGGTACGCTGACCTCTACCTGGGCCATATCGCTCTGGAACTGCATCAGGTAGCTGTTGGCGGTGGGGCCGCCGTCCGCCCGCAGCTCTGCCGGAGCCAGTCCGGCATCCTCCGCCATCCGCAGAATCAGGTCGGTGATCTGGTACCCGATGCAGTCCACACAGGCTTTTACAATCTCGGTCCGGCCGGTGGTCCGGGTCACGCCGGTCAAAAGACCGGTGGCCTCGCTGTCCCAATAGGGTGCCCCCAGCCCGGTAAAGGCCGGGACAAAATAGGTTCGGTCCGCCGGGTTCGCCAGCCGGGCCAGACCCTCGCTCTCGCTGTCCGAAGCCAGCAGGGCGGCATCCTTTTTCAGCCAGGTGATAACCGCGCCGGTATAATTCAGGTTGCCCTCCAGCACATATTCCACCTGGCCCCCCAGCCCCCAGGCCAGGCTGGTCACCAGGCCACAGCGGCTTTTGACTAGCCTCTGCCCGGTCTGCATCATCACTGAGGAACCGGTGCCGTAGGTGGCTTTGGTCTGGCCGGGGGCCCGGCAGTTCTGCCCCAGCAGGGCGGCGTGGCTGTCCCCCAGCACCCCGCAGAGGGGCACCGGCGTTTCCAGCAGCCCGCCCAGGGTGGTATGACCAAAGAGGCTGTCGCTCATGCAGACCTCTGCCAGGCAGGCCCGGGGCACCCCATACAGGGCGCAGAGTTCCTCGTCCCATTTCAGGGTGTGGATGTTGAACAGCTGGGTCCGGCTGGCGTTGGAATAATCGGTCTTAAAGGCTTTTTCCTCGGTGAGCTGGTACACCAGAAAACTGTCGATGGTGCCCAGGCAGAGCTTGCCCTCCGCCGCAAGATCCGCCGCCCCGGGGACATTCCGCAAAATCCAGGCCATCTTGGGGGCGGAAAAATAGGGCGAAAGAGGGATGCCGGTTTTCTCCTGCACCATGGGGCCCTGCTCTGCCAGCCCCTCGCAGATTTCCTTGGCGCGGGCGCACTGCCAGACGATGGCCGGACAAACCGGCGCGCCGGTCTCCCGGTTCCAGGCCGCCACCGTCTCCCGCTGGTTGCTCAATCCCACCGCCGCGATCTGCTGGGGGCGGACCTCCGCTTTCTGCAAGAGGTCCCGGGCCACCGCCAGGGTGTTGGCCCGAATCTCCTCCAGGTCGTGGCTGACCCAGCCTTTTTCGTTGATGTACTGCCGGTGAGGGCGGTCGGCCCGGGCGGCCAGCTGCCCCGCTGCGTCAAACAGCATGGCTTTGGTGCCCTGGGTGGACTGGTCAATGGATAAAATATACCGTTCCATACTCGTTTTGATACTTTTAGCAATTTGCCAGCAGTTGGGCGGCGGACTTGGCGATCCCGGCGGCGTCCAGGCCGTAGTAGGCAAAGACTTCCTTCGAGGTGCCGGTAATCACCGGGGCATCCGGCAGGGAAAGATTTTTCACCTTCCGGGGGCATTCTTCTCCCACCACCTGGGCCACCATGCTGCCCAGTCCCCCAAAGGGTGCGTGCTCTTCCACCGTCAGGACCACTTTTGCCCCACGAGCCGCCTTGAGGACAGCCTCCCGGTCCAGGGGCTTGACGCAGTACATATCCAGCACCCCGGCCGAAATGCCCTGGGCGTTCAGCAGGGCGGCGGCGGCCAGGGCCGGGCGGACCATCTCGCCGCAGGCGATGATGGCCACGTCGCTCCCCTCGGCCAGGACGGTGGCTTTGTCCATCTCAAAGGGGCAGGCATCCTCGGTGTAGACATCCTCCACCGGGTTGCGGCCCACCCGCAGATAGGCGGGTTTGGTATCCCGGAGCAGCGCCTCCACCAGCTTGGCGGTCTGGAAGCGGTCGCTGGGCAGGTAGACCCGCATATTGGGGATGGCGCTCATGGCCGCGATGTCCTGGGCCGAGTGGTGGCTCATGCCCAGGGCGCCGTAGCTGACGCCGCCGGAAATACCGATGAGGGTCACATTGGTGTTGGAATAGGCGCAGTCGATCTTGGCCTGCTCATAGCTGCGGGTGGTGAGGAAGCAGGCCGGGGATGCGGCAAAGGCTTTCTTACCGCAGCTGGCCAGGCCCGCCGCTACGCTGACCAGGTCCTGCTCGGCGATGCCCATCTCCACGAACTGTTCCGGGTAGGTGTCGGCAAATTTGGTCAGGCTGGCGCTGCCCCGGCTGTCGCTGCACAGCACCACAATGTCCTTGTCGGTAGCAGCCGCTTTCAGCAGGGTGTCGCAGATGGCCTGCCGGTTGGGAATCTTGTTAGCCATTGAGAAGGGCCTCCTTTCGCGCGGCAAAATCCGCGATGATCTGCCGGTATTCTTCCTGGTTGGGCAGATGATGGTGCCAGCTGGCCTTGTTTTCCATCAGGGGGCTGCCGTAGCCCTTGGTGGTGTTGGCCAGGATGACGGTGGGCTGGGCGGGATGGTGTTTGGCAGCGGTGAAAGCGGCGTCCAGCGCCTCGATGCTGTCGCCGTCCACGCTGATGACGTTCCAGCCAAAGGCCGCCCAGCGCTGCTCCTGGCTGTCCTGTTTCATGACCTCCTCGGTGCTGCCGGAGATCTGGAGCCGGTTGCGGTCCACCACGGCACAGAGGTTATCCAGCTGATAGTTGGAGGCGGCCATGGCAGCCTCCCAGACGCTGCCCTCGGCCAGCTCACCGTCCCCCATCACCGTATACACCCGGTAACTGCGGCCGTCCCGCTTGGCGGCCAGAGCCATCCCCACGCAGACCGGCAGGCCGTGACCCAGAGAGCCCGAGTTCATCTCGATGCCGGGGAGCTTGTTGTTGGGGTGGCCGATGTAGGGGGAGCCGAATTTGGAGAACCGCTCCTTGATGTCCACCAGGTCCAAAAAGCCGCAGTCCGCCAGCACAGCGTAGAGGGCCTCCACCGCGTGGCCCTTGCTCAGGACGAAGCGGTCCCGGTTCGGGTCGGCGGTCGTATAGAGGGTGATGTTCAGGTGGTTTTTATAGAGCACCAGCAGGGTGTTCAATACGCTCATATCCCCGCCGATGTGGCCGCCCCCGCCGGCCATGATGATCTCCACGATGTCACGGCGCAGATCCCAGCTTTTCAATTCCAGTTCATGCAGTTCCATTGTTATTCCCCCCGCAGATAGGCCTTGACCTGTTCCTCGATGGGGTCGTACAGGTCCGGCTTGATTCCCATGTATTTGCAGGCCTCGTACAGCACCGGCACCACGTCTTTATGGATGCCGACGCAGTGGTGGATGTAGGGGCCCTCCACGATCTTGGCTTCCAGCCGCTTGATGTTTTCCACCTCCACCCAGAGGTAGGTGCCCATTCCCTTGGGGCCATCCACTCCCTTGGCGTTGCCCAGCAGCAGGCTGTATTCACCGTTGTCGCCGTCGAACCGGGCCAGGGTCAGCCCGCCGTGCTTGGCCTCGGCGGTCAGGGCACCAGGGAAGTCGAAGGCCAGCGGATAGGTGATGCAGGGCTTGCAGCCCGCCACCGACAGGGGCCAGGGGCCGCAGTGCTGGAGCAGCTCGCCGTTGGGGATATCCGGGTGTCGAATGGTCCAGTCGGCAAAGAAGCTGCGGGTGTCGTCGTTGGCGGCCGCCTCCACCAGCAGCGCGGTGATGGCGCCGTGGATGTCGGTCTCGCAGACCACCGGAATTCCCTTATCGTTCAGCAGGGCATTGGCCGCACAGGGCATGATCCCCAGCTCACTCTGGAGAGCGTTCCAGCACTGGATGGCGGCGGCGTTGCAGTGGTACTTCCGGATCAGGCGCTCCATTGCCACCGCCAGCCCGGCGATGTTTTCCAGCTGGGCATCGGTGACCTTGACCTCCATCTTTTCCCGGCAGTAGGCCATGGTGGCCTGAACCTCGGCCCCCTCCGCAATGGCCTTTTTTACCTCGGCGGTCAGCTCCGGCAGAGGCACCGGGGCCAGCTGGACGTTGAACCGCTCCAGCAGTTCGCCCTCGTTGCACATGGTGGACCAGAAATCATAGGGCCGGGGACCGATCTGCAAAATCCGGATGTTCTTGAAGGTTTTCACCACGTTGCAGACCGCCAGGAAATCCCGCAGGCCCCGCTCAAAGGCTGGGTCTTCCAGGCGGCAGTTGGTCAGGTAGGTGAAGGGCACCTGGAAGCGCCGCAGCACCTTGCCGGTGGCGAACAGGCCGCACTGGGTATCCCGCAGGCGGACCCCGTTGGGCTCGGGGCGCTCGTCCAGGGGGCCCCACAGCAGCACCGGCACCCTCAGGTCTTTGGCCAGGCGGGCGCACTCGTACTCGGTGCCAAAGTTGCAGTGGGGCAAAAACAGTCCGTCGATTTTGGCGGCCTTGAATTTTTCGACGATCTTCAGCCGGTCGTTCTCGTCGTAGAGCAGGCCCTCGGCGTTGATGTCGTCAATGTCCACAAAATCAATTCCCAGCTCCCGCAGCCGGGCGGCGGTCAGGCCGCGGTACTTGATGGCGTCCGGCGCCGAAAAAATACTGCGGCGGGTAGGGGCAAAGCCCAGTTTGATCTGTGCCATAGGGTTGTGATCCTCCTTTTCCTGTGTTGGCTGACCTGGATTTTTTCTGCATCCAGTGTAGCACCATCCCCAAAAAGAGAGGGCGTGCTCCTCATGTATCCCGGATTTTCTGCAGATTGCAGAGTCCTTGTGCCGGGACTTTTGACAGAATTCACAAAGTACGGGGCCCACATCTCTTTTTTCACTAAATTATTTAGTAAAATTTTTACACTACGCAAATTGACAGCGCTTTTGGGACGGATACAATAAAAGACAGAAAAGGAAAGGAGCGGTTGAGATGCGTGTTACCGCAAAACAGCTGGCGGAAAAAGCCGGTGTTTCCCAGGCGACGGTATCGCTGGTTCTCCACGGAAAACCCGGCGTCAGTGAAAAAGTCCGCCGCCAGGTGCTGGCACTGGCAGAAGAAATGGGTCTGGAGCCGCACACCAGCACACCGGCCTCCAACGGGAAAAACCTCCAGCTGGTGATTTATAAACGGCACGGAAAAGTCATGGCGGATCTGCCCTTTTTCGAGCAGCTGACCCAGGGCGTAGCGGGCGCTGCGGCGGAGCTGGGGTATCATTTATCCATCAGTTATTTCTACGGCAACCAGCCCATCCGGGAGCAGATTCAAAGCCTTGCCAGCCAGAACTGCGCTGGGGTGATCCTGCTGGCCACCGAAATGCACACCGAGGATGTAACCCCTTTTTCGGAGCTGAATCTGCCACTGGTGATTCTGGACAACTCCTTCCCCGCCCTGAATTACGACGCTATTTCCATCGACAATATGCTGGGGGCCTGGCGGGCGGTACATTATCTAATCGAGTGCGGGCACACCCGAATCGGTTATCTGCACAGCAGCGTGGAAATCCGGAATTTCCGGGAGCGGTACAGCGGGTACCTGTCGGCCTGCCGCTCCTTGCCGGAAGATGCCGCTGTGGACTCGGCCAGGCGGATCATTCCGGTGAGCCCTTCCAGTGAGGGGGCCGCCGCCGATATGGCCAAGTATCTGGACAGCGAGCAGCTTCTACCCACCGCGTTTTTCGCCGACAACGACCGGATTGCCGCCGGATGCTGCGCCACTCTGTTAAAATATGGCTACCGCATCCCGGAGAATATCTCCATCATCGGGTTCGATGATTCTTCCATCAGCGAAGTGCTCAACCCTCCCCTGACCACCATGCGGGTGCAAAAGCAGCGGATGGGCGCTCTGGCCGTGGAGCGGCTGCACACACTGATCTGCACTGCACCGCCGGAAAGGGTCCATATCTCCATTGCGCCGGAGGTTTTGGTCCGGCAGAGCGTCCTGATTCGGGCGCCGCGAACACCAAATAAAAAGCGCCGGATTTAAATTTCATAAAGAATTTACTAAATTCAGCAGGCATTCTGCTTTCTCCTTGCTGTTTGCACCAACCAGCAGCCGCATCCAATCGGCATTTTTGCCAAAAGTTTTGTGCACAAGTTCATAATTCGTTCATTTTCGTCAAAGTCCGATATAATGGGAGCAAGAAAAGGCCCGTTGGATTCCGAAACGGCCCGAACAAATTCACCGAAACTGTGTGAAAGGATGGAACTTATGGCAAAAGATTACACTTCTCTGGCAAGAGACATTGTCGAGAATGTGGGCGGCAAGGAAAATATCGCCACCCTGACCCATTGTGTCACCCGACTGCGCTTCACCCTGAAAGACCCCGCCAAGCTGAACAAATCGGTACTGGAACAGCTCAAAGGGGTGATTCAGGTCCTGGATGTGGGCGGCCAGATCCAGGTTGTCATCGGGACCAAAGTTGTCCAGGTATATGACGCCGTTCTGGAGGTGACCGGCCTGGTAGGCGGCGGCGAAGTGGCCGCCCAGGAAACCGGCAAGAGCAATTTTGTCGGCAAGTTTATCAGCCTGATCTCGGGTTTGTTCACACCCCTGATGGCCGGCTTCACCGGTGCCGGTATGCTGAAGGTTGTGTTGATCCTGCTGACCAACTTCAACCTGCTGGACACCGCCAGCGGCACCTACCAGATCCTCTATGCCGGCGCGGACGCGATCTTCTACTTCCTGCCGCTGGCTCTGGGTTTCAGCGCCGCCAAGAAGTTTGGGTGCAACCCTTATGTCGCCCTGGCTGTTACGGGCGCTTTGATCTACCCCGACATGGTGGCCGTCTATAACGCAGGCACCGAGCTGAAATTCCTGGGTATCCCGGTGGTTTTGATGAGCTACGCCTCTTCGGTCATCCCTGCCATTGCAGCCATCTGGTTTACTTCTCTGGTTGAGAAGGGCCTGAGAAAAGTAATCCCCGACGTTGTGCAGAACATTTTCCTGGGTATGCTGGAGATTATGATCTGCGTCCCCGCAGCCTACCTTGTGATCGGCCCCATTACCAGCTATGCGGGCACCCTGATGGCTTCCGGCTACACCTTTATCATGAACATTAACCCTGTCATTGCCGGCGCTCTGGTTGCCTTCTTCTGGCCCTGCTTCGTCATCTTCGGCCTGCACTGGGGCTTTATTCCCATCGTTCTGAACAACATCGCAACCACCGGTTTCGACACGCTGTTTGTCATTACCGGCCCCAACAACATGGCCCAGGCCGGCGCAGCTCTCGGCGTCTTCCTCAAAACCAAGGACTCTGAGCTCAAAGGCGAGGCTGGCTCCTGTGCTTTGACCGCTATTCTGGCCGGCGTAACAGAGCCCGCCATCTACGGCATCAACTTGAAGTACAAAAAGCCCTTCTACATTGCGATGGTCTTTACCGGCATCGCCGGCGGCATCGTAGCTGCTGCGGGCACCCGTGTCCCCGCCCTGGTGGGCACCAGTCTTCTCACCCTGCCCGCGTATGCCGGGGTCGGTTTTGTCGGTTTCCTGATTGCCTGTGCCATTGCTTACTTCGGCACCGCTATCTGCACTTATCTGTTTGGTTTCAACGATTCCATGATCATCCGCAAGTAACCTTCCCAGAAGCGGGGGGGCG